>CAVSOP010000001.1:0-31235 GCA_963729635.1 uncultured archaeon
TTCACCCAAATCTCAAGAAAAACCTTTAGACTCGTTCTTTGCCGCCTTGTCTTAAGCAGGTCGGGTAACTCAAGGCGGAAATCCACGGCGACGACGTCCAATACCGGCTCCATGTGGAAATCCCCTGATCCTCGCCTACTGAATTGACAAGGTATATCCTGTGACGAAGCCAGGCATGCCTTTGTCCTTTGCAACAGATTCTTTAAACGCTCTGAGTAAGAAGAAGGTGGCTGCTAGTCTCCCTGTATCTCTTTTCCGCCTCGGCATTCAGGGGACCCAGGTCCTTCACAAGAGTTTTAGTGTAATCCGGATCGAAGACCAGCTCGATTGCGGTATGAGTGGTATCTGTCGCAAGGATGTGGTCCTTGGCTATTTCTATGTTTTCGATACGCAGGATTTGCATTATATGTTGGCCTGCATACCTGCAGCGTTATTAGACCGCACTGAGCCCGCGTCAGAAGTATTCATCTCACGCCGCATAGCAATCCCTCTGTCCAAAGCATTAGAAACGAATTCCACCTTTTTGGCACGACTTCATAAAGATCACCGGCAGGCCCTTGAAATATGGCAGGCTTCGCTTTATTTATTGTAGGGTTTTCCATATCCACACCATCTGTTGTAAGAGTGCGTGGGTTCATGCCTATTTAAGCATTTTTGTGGAAATTGACTCTCCTGCGAACCTTTGCCTTCGGCGCGTTCTGCAAAAAGTATTTATACTTTGTCGCGCAATCTAATAGTACTTGTTTTCCCGCAAGCACTGCATCTTTGCAGGAGGGGTTTAAGTGGCACTTGAAGACAAATACGGCGAATTCGAGAAGTTCATGGAAGAGAACAGGGGCAAACGCAAGTTCGAGCAGAGCGTGGAGCTCGCGATAAACTTCAGGGGGCTCGACTTCACTAAGCCAAACAACAGGCTCAACCAGGACATACTCCTGCCTAACGGCAAGGGCAAGACCAACAAGATAGCCCTCTTCGCGACGGACAAGGCCCTCATCGAGAAGGCCGCGGCCAGCGACGTTGATGTGCTCGACGGCAACGCCCTCGCGGCGATGGCGAACGACAAGGAGAAGCTCGCCGGCCTGCTGAAGTACGTGCTCGTCGCGCAGCCGAGCCTCATGCCTAACATAGCCAGGTACCTTGGACCCTTCCTGGGGCCGAGGAACAAGATGCCGAAGCCGCTTCCTCCCAGCCTCGACCTGGCGAAGATGTCCGGCGAGATCAACAAGAGCATACTCATAAGGAACAAGGGCAAGTTCCTCCCGACGGTGCACTGCGTCGTGGGGAGCGAGAAGATGGAGGCGCGGAAGATATTCGACAACATCCGGGAGGTCGTGAACGGCGTCACGAAGAAGACCGGGGCGAACCATATAAGGTCCGCCTACGTGAAGCTCACGATGAGCAAGCCGCTGAAGCTGGTGTAACCATGTCAATGCTCAAATCCCAAAAAATGGCGCTCGTCAAGAGGCTGGAGAAGGAGCTCAAATCCCACAAGACGATAGCGATCCTCCCGACCGAGGGCCTGCCCGACAGGCTCCTGCAGAAGGTCAGGAATCAGCTCAGGGGCAAGGCGGAACTGGTCATCGCCAGGAAGACCCTGCTCGCGAGGGCGCTCAAGGAGGCGGGCTTCGAGAAGCTGGAGAGCCACATAAACGGCAACGTCGCGCTAATAATATCCAACGAGGAGCCCATGGACATCTACAGGGTCGTGCGCTCCAACAAGCTGCAGCTGGCGGCCAAGCCGAACCAGATATCCCCAGAGGACATAAGCATAGAGCCTGGGGATACGAGCATAGCCCCTGGACAGACCGTGACCGACCTCAAGGCCGGCGGGATAGACGTCAAGATAGACAAGGGCAAGGTCGTGATCTCAAAGGGCAAGGTTCTCGTGGCGAAGGGCGCCAAGATAAGCGGCGCCGTCGCCAACGCGCTCAAGATACTCGACATAAAGCCCTTCGCTGTGTCGCCGAAGCTGAAGCTGGCGATCTCTAGCGGGCTGCTCTTCAACGAGGCGGCGCTGGGCATGGACGAGGAGTCCGTGATCCGCGAGGCCGCGAAGAGCTTCAGGGCCGCGTACGCGATCAGCCTCGAGATAGGCCTGGTGACGAAGTACAACGCCGACGCCCTCGTGGCGCGCGGCTACAGGAACGCGATAGCCGTAGGGATGGATGCGAAGGTGCCGGAGCCGGAGATAACGAAAATGCTTCTCGAGAAGGCGGCCGGGCAGGCCGCGGAGGTCTCGAGCGAGACGGGCGCGGAAGCGCAATCATGAATCATGCTGATAGGATAGGTGAAAAAATGGAATACATATACGCTGCTCTTCTACTCGATGCAGCAGGAAAGGAACTGAACGAAGAGAACATAAAGAGCGTCATAAAGGCGGCGGGCATAGCGCCTGACGAGGCAATGGCGAAATCGGTGGCGAGCTCGCTCAAGGGCGTCAACATAAAGGATGTCATAAAGAACGCCCAGACGATGCAGGCCGCGCCGGTAGCGGCAGCGGCCCCTGCGGCGAAGGAGGAGAAGCACAAGAAGGAGGATGAGAAGAAGAGCGAGGAGGAGGCCGCGAGCGGCCTCGCGAGCCTCTTCGGCTGATCTCCTGAAGGGCACATCGGCGCGTCCGTCCGGGAGTCCGGCGCGGACCGCCGACGGCCATCTAATCCTAAACTGGAGAGCCAGCTATGCGTGATATGAGTATAAAAACTATGCTTTGGAAATAGATACGAGTCGATTACATGGACGTTTTTGTCGAAAAGGAGCGCTGCACGGGATGCCAGCACTGCAGGGACGTCTGTCCCGTGGCGGTCTACGAGATGAAGGGGAGGGGCACGAAGCCGAGAACCCGAACGCCGACGGCGTAAATGCAGACACCGCCCCGGCCGAGCACCAGTGGACAGGAAAGATAGACCCGGACGACTTCGCGAAGTGGTCGAAGGTCGAGGACGGCCACAAGCACTTCGCCCAGGAGAACGACGGGACCAGCGGGGGCCTGTCGTGCGCCACGAACGGCGCGTCGTGCATCCTGTGCCAGGCCTGCCTAATTGAGTGCGAGGGCGAGTGCATAGTCATAAAGGACGACAGCGGGAACGTTTATAAGTCAGTGTACAAGTAGCTTGTTAATTCTAGGGCTGCTGCGCTATGGCCGCCGGCAACTCGGCCCTCGCAATCAGGCCACGCTGCCGAAGCTTGACGTAGGCATGATGCCGTTGGGAGGGTAGGCGTGGACAAGGACATAAGTCACTGACATTGCAAAAGTGCTACCTGAAGTTCCACCCGATCCCAGATTTCCCATGCTGATTGCGCTCGATGTTGAGGGTACGTCGGTAGTAGAAGTATATTTTGAACTTCCATCCACAAGGAAATTCGCTTGGGATGTGCCCCAGTACACGTCCCAAATATGCCAATTGCTGTCTGCACTAATGCCAGAGCCGTATACCCCCGTGCCACTAACATATGTAGCAAAACAATATTGGGCGCCGGTATAGGCGATTTTGAAGACGCCGGTATCGGTAACCCCGATATAATCTCCGAACCCGAGATTTCCGGGATACGTGCCGCCCCCATCCACCTCCCTTGCCCGGATGGCGTTTGTAGGTAGGAAGGACGGCCCGCTGAAATAAGCGTAATAGGGGGATGTCCCAGAATCAGTCACTCCTATGGTCAATCCGTTGTTCACGGTATTGGTGATGGTCGTAGCGGCGTTCGAGACCCGCGTCCATTTCGCGCTGAGGGCGCTGCCCACGAAGTTGTCGTAGAACGCGGGGAAGACGAGCGCTCCATTGTCATACGTGGCGTATGTGCCTGAGAGCTGCGGAGCCTCTCCAGTGTACGCTGTGTTCGAAGTCATTATGTTGCTGGGCAGGAAATTCATGTATATCGTGAGCGTATTGCCGCTGCCCGCTATCGTATTGGTTCCGAGATTCACCCAGACAAGGGTGTTCGTGGCCGTGTTTATCGCGTTTGTCTCTATCCAGGCGTATAGCGGCACGTTGCCGGCGGTCCCTATCGGAGCGCTCGCAGTGAACTCCGCGTTGGTCCACCCCGAATTTATGTACGACGAATAGGTGCTGCTAGGGATATTCAGCATCTGCTGAAAACCTGATACGGTCGCGGAGGATTGGGAATTCGTCAGGGTTATCGGAACATATGCAGTTGAGAAAGCGGCATTCTCAGTTATGGCGCCGTTCATAGTTATGGTGTTGCTAGGGGCGTTCCCGGTATAGCTGCCCGGTCCCGTGCCGGTCCAGCCTGTGAAGGCGTAGTCTGTGTTAGGTATCGCGTTTATCGTCACGGCATTTCCAGACAGGTAATTTCCGCTGGACGGCGTGACAGTACCTCCCGCAGTGTAAGACATGGTCAGCAGATATGTAGGCGCTGCATAGCTTAGGATTACGATGCCAGAGCCGCCGGAGCCGCCCGCATACTGCGTACTCCCGCAAGTCTGTCCGTAACCTGATCCGCCGCCCCCACCAAGGCCGTTGGTTCCCGTGACTCCAACACCCGACCCCGATCCGGCGCCTCCGCCTCCTCCTCCGCCGGAGCCGCCGGAGCCACCATTGTATGTACCTCCTCCACCTCCTCCCGCATAGGTCACCGCTGTTCCGGTTATCGATGACGAGCTCCCCACGCCTCCTGCGCCGCCCTGCCCAGAAGTACCTGCGGTGCCAACTGCGCCTGCGCCGCCGCCGCCCCCGCCGGCATAAATGGACCCATAATATGCGGCGCCTCCGCTATTTCCTTGTCCCGATGTCCCTGAGCCGCCGGCTTGATTGTTGGTGCCACCCCCACCTGAGCCGCCGGTTCCTTGGCCGCCGATGCCTCCGCCTATTGACGGAGATACCGAACCAAATATGGAGTTGCCTCCCATGGTTCCTGACGTTCCACTAGTAGTGCTTAGGGAGTTCGAGCCTCCGATGCCCCCGACGCCTACAGTAATTGAGATGGAATTTCCTGGGGTTACGGCAAGGGTTCCTGTCTGCAATCCGCCTCCGCCGCCTCCTCCTGAGCCTCCGTAACAATTACCTTGCTCGCCGCCGCCTCCTCCTGCAACGACGAGGTACTGGACGGAATTCACGCCGACAGGGACGTTCCAGGTCATAACCCCAGGGGAAGAAACGTAGGTGAATGTGTCGATCGTGTTAGTGCTGTAGATGCTCTGTGCGCAGGTCAAGCCGCCGCCGGAGAGGCAGACATAGATGGTTGTTGTTGTTGAGGTGGTGGATGTTGAGGTGGTAGTTGGTGGAGAGGTAAAGATAATGGTGTTGCTCGCGCTGGCGCCGGCGAAGGTCGCAGTCACGGTCACGGTTCCGGCAGTCAGGCTCGATATCGAGCTGAGCGCGTGGCCGTTGCTATCCGCTGTGGAGGCGCCCGGGCTTATCATAACGTACAGGGCATTCGAGGAGAAGGTGACGGTCGCACCTGTTATAGGCGCATTGGAAGGGGAGAGCGTGACGGTAGCGGTAAGCTGATCGCCGGCGCCATTCGCGACCTGGGATGCGCTGCCCACAGCAAGAAGGATATTGGAGACCACGTTCGCCATATTGACGGCGAGCCTGGGCGTTGAAGCTGCCCAGGTAGCTCTGGCGCAGGCCTGTCGAGCCGCACGAGACCGCGTTGCCGCTCTGGCATGGGATCGCGCTGAAGTACAGCTTGCCGCTGACCAGCACCCCCGAGGCGAAGTTCTGGGATAAAACGGTATTGCACAGTATCGCTCCGCCAGGCAGGACATTGGCGGGCAGGCAGGTCCCGGCCATCACCGAGGACGAACCGCTCACGTTCACCAGCAACTGCGGGTTGACTATCGCATAGGGCTGCGAGTTCGTGAAGAAGAACCACGCGCCGCTGGACATGGAATTGGAACCTATGACGTTGGAACCTATCACCAGGTCCTGGCAGTAAGCGCCCGTGTTGAAACTGCAAGACGCAGGCACCAGGATCTGGGGGGTCGACGCGAAGAAATAGATTATGGAAGCCACGGCTCCAACGACCAGCAACGCCCAGCCGTAGGTCGCCAGGTACTCCATCGCGGATTGGGCCTTTCCAGATTCCCGCCAGCCGGCGAGCCTGGACTTACCTGAGGAATTAATCTTCATGGCAGACCCTACGGCTCTTAATGGCCAACGAGATTTTAAAAGGCGTTCGGATACGCCTACCTATCGTTATTTATGCGAAAGACGCGGTATCTGCTCATGGACTGGTCTGCGGGGTCGCGATTTGCGGTGATTGCATGAGCAACGCGTGCCTCTTCAGCGGTGGGAAGGACTCGACCTTGGCCCTGCACAGGGCGGTCGGGGCCGGGAGCGAAGATCGACCTGCTGATCACCGTGCGCTCGGCGAGCAGGGAGAGCTACATGTTCCACTATCCCAACGTCGAGTATACCGCGCTCCAGGCCGAGGCGATGAGGATCAGGCACGTCTTCGCCGAGACGGAGGGCGAGAAGGAGAAGGAGCTGGAGGACCTCGAGAGGGCGCTGGTCGACAACGGCGTGAGACTCCTAGTCACCGGCGCCACTTACAGCAGGTATCAGGGCGACAGGATAAACGCGATGGCGGCGAGGCTGGGCATAGATCACCTCGCGCCGCTCTGGCACATAGACCCGATGGAGGAGCTCGACGAGATCGCGGAGAAGTACGACGCGATAATAGCGGCGGTCTCGGCCGAGGGGCTCGACGAGTCCTTCCTCGGCAAGAGGATAGACGCGCGGATGATAGATAGGCTTGCCGAGCTGAACAGGAAACACGGGATAAACATGCTCTTCGAGGGAGGGGAGGCCGAGACTTTCGTCCTTGACGCCCCTCTCTTCAGGAAAAGGATAGTCGTGGAGAAGTCGAGGACCGCGTTCGCCAAGGGAAGGGGGACCTATCTGATAGAGAAGGCCATGCTCGAGGACAAGTGACCGCGGGATATTTAACCCGTACGCTCGTTTAAGTAAGCATTCCGCTTGTTGATACCATGGGCATCCTGTCAAGAAGAAGCGATTACGCCTCCAATCCGATAGAGGAGGAGGACAGGGTCGCAGATGAACTGGCCGATGAGGGGAAGAGGATCATCAAGCTGAACCGGGGCGACCCGGCGGTCTATTTCAGGACGCCCAAGTACATGGTTGACGCTTACGTGAACGCGCTACGCGCCGGGCACACCGGCTACTCAGATCCGAGGGGAATTGCGGAGCTGAGGGAGGCGATAGCGAAGAGATACATGAGGAAGTACGGGCTGAAAACTGACGCGGGGCACGTCCTCGTCACCCAGGGGCTCAGCGAGGCGATAGCGATGCTCAACGCCGCGCTGATAGACCAGGGAGACCGGGCGGTGCTCTTCAGGCCGAGCTATCCCCTGTACAGGCAGTACCTCAAGCTCTACGGCGGCAGGGAGGTAGACGGCAGGTACGACGAGAGGCGCGGATGGGGCGTCGAGGTGGACAGGCTCGCGAGGGCGCTGGGCTCCTCGCCGAGGGGCAGGAAGCCGAAGTACATGATGGTCACGAACCCGAACAACCCCACGGGCACGGTGCTCGGCAGGAAGACCCTGAAGGAGCTTGTCGACATGGCCAACGAGCACGGCATTCTCCTGGTAGGGGACGAGATCTACGACGAGCTCGTCTTCGGAGGCGCGCGCTTCACAAGCATCTGCGAGCTCGCCAAGGGAATGCCGCACATCGATAATGAACGGCGCCTCGAAGGACTTCGACGCCACCGGGTTCAGGCTCGGCTTCTTCCTGATACCGGGGGAGGACAGGACGTCGGCGGAGGTCAGGGAGAAGCTCACTGACTTCGCCATGCTGAGGCTCTCCGCGAACACCCCCGCGCAGTACGCCTTCGCGAGGGGCTGAACAACCGCGCGGAGCACGGGCGCGCGCTGAAGGCGATGCTGAAGCAGATCGAGGACAGGGTCGCCTTCGCGACGAGGCGGATAAACGAGAGCGATTACATGGAGACCGTCGCGCCGAGGGGCGCGTACTACATCTTCCCGAGGATAAGCCCGAACAGGTTCGGCTTCAGGACCGACGGGGAGTTCGTTGACAGGCTCCTGAAGGAGGAGTACGTGCAGCTGACCCGCGGCTCGGGCTTCGGGGAGAAGGACCACATCAGGATCGTCGCCCTGCCAACGAAAGACATATTAGAATCGGCGATAAACAGGATAAATGCATTCTGCAGGAAGCACGAGAAGTGAGCGCGGAGGCATAGTCTAATGGTAGGACGTCACCCTTACACGGTGAAGGTCTGGGTTCGATTCCCTGTGCCTCCAACTTTTATTGTCGTCGGAAGCTCTGGGGAGAGCTGCTGAAAATCACGTCGTTGCCGGTGCCTCATATCAGCGACGTGAGGAAGTATAGAGCACCACGCCCAGCGCCATCGATGCCATCATCTTCCAGTAAGGGTGCTTGTGCGTCTCGGGCAGGAGGTGAGACGCGCCTATGTAAATGAACTCGCCGGTGAAGAACGCTAGCAGTAGCGCGAGGTTCATCTCGCCGATGTTCGCCGCCGACGTCAGCACCACCCCTAGCACCGGGGCCACGGCGTCGGCCAGTAAGAACACCTTCGTCAGAGGGAGTTTCTGCCTGTTCTTCAGCATGAGGGTGACTGTGTTTATCCCGTCAGTGAAGTCGTGCAGAACGACCGCCAGCGCCACGACTGCGCCTATCGCCGGGCTGACCGCGAAGGCAGTGCCTATGGCAACGCCGTCAAGGAAACTGTGCACGACCAGGCCCATCGCGCCGACGGGACCCATTATGTGGCCGTGCTCGTCCTTCTCGTGGTAGTGGTGGGTGAGCATCAGCTTCTCGAGCAGGCTGTAGAGGACGAACGAGGCGACGAGCACAGTCATGAGCAGCCTCACGGGAATGCCTAGGGACGAGGCTATGCCTAAGCTCTCGGGGAATATATCGAAGAACGCGACGGATATCAACGTGCCTGCCGCGAAGGCGAAGAAGAAGGGGAGGAAGCGCCTGAACCTTACGGCCACGAGGCCCCCGACCAACGTCGATATGAACGTCGCGAACGCGATGAGCAGCACTACAGTCATCATAGTATCCTGCCATATGTGTGACGGTAAGGTTTATAGTGCTAGCGGCGGGGGGCGGCGCGAACGGCGCGCCCGTGACACGCGACGCCGATATCACAGGGGTAAGTCCCGCCTTCAATACACGAATGGTGCATTACTGAGCAATGTGAGGATAAATGTTTGTGACCTGGAGAGCGTCTTCGTGCTCAGCTACGGCGACTCGGACAGGAACAGGGTCTCCGACCTGCTGCACGGCTTCAAGGGCGCGATAAAGACCGAGCTGCACCAGCACAACCGCGGGACCTGCGTCGACGTGCTGAACATACACGCCACCGCGGCGAAGACCCGCGAGCTCTTCGGGGCGCTGAAGAAGAACAGGAGGGTCTACTCGGTCACCTACGTCATAGTGCGTGGGACAGGAAAGGCGAGATAGAGCACTCAAATGTCCGAATCACACCACTGCGTATTCCTCTGCACCATAGGATTTGAAGACTGCCGACAGCTATTTCCAGGAACTCTTCCTGCTCTGCTCCTGATCGCATGCCCACCCTTTTAGCCACCCTAAGAACGTCGTTCTTTAAGGTTCGGTTTCAGGATGCTGCCCTGTCTCATCATCTGTTCCCGAATAGTCTTCGAAATCCTTCCGGTATTTCTCGGGGCACCAGGTGCGCAATGCAACTGCGCTTTCTTCTCGCCTTTCTTGACTATGGCCAGGAACATCGGCATAATCTCGTCCTTGAAATTCATCGGGGTCTTCAAGAAATACGCGAAGGCAAGAAGATAGAGACTCCTTTTCATCTGGTCTGGCGTCCAGGCCTGGGGATTGAGCTGCGTCGCGGCGATGAAGCTGATGCTGGGTGCGTCTCATCTCCTTGCCCTGCACCACCATGGACATTGAACGGTTCCATCAGCCTCTTCTCCACAGGTATTAGCCCTATGCCTGTGTCTTTGGTGAAGAAAGTCGACCTCGTTCCAGAAAGCCGCATCTCGCCTGTTCCTCCGAACAGTTTCAATTCGATGAGCGGCGCCTCGATATCTATTTAGTCGGTTCCTCCGAAAGAGCCTGCACTTATACGTGGTGCAGTATCATGTTGCCGCTGCTCTATCGTGAGCCCATACTTTTCTGGCGATGATATTCAAGGTCCTCGGGATTGCGCACGACGATGTCAAGGTCGCATGTGACCTTCATGATAGGGCGCCGAGCTCCTCGGGCAGGCCAATCTTGATTCGGCGTGCTGCCTAATACGATGGGCCCTTAGTCCGCACGCTTCGTTGATATCGCAAACTATCTGAACCCTGTTCAACTCTGGATATGGGGTTCTAGTTTCGATCGCCAAGGCACCACGCATACTATGATTTACGTTTTCAGATGTATATAAACATTGTTCATTATTCGCAGTGGTTTTCCGGCCTGCAGGCATAAGACTCATCGTGATGCTTTTAAGCGTTCCGTGCAGCTCCGCAGGTGCTTCCCTGCAACGGGGCGGGCGACATCGCGTCCGTCGACGGTGGCGATCGTCGATTTCCACACAAACCTTTAAATAAGTTCTTCGTCAATAAGTTTAACAGATTGGAGAGCCCGTTTCCTAATTCTGGGCAAGCCGATCCGACTCATATTTAGCGGTAGATTTTATGGCAGAGAAACAGCACATGAATTTGATCTTCATAGGACACGTAGACCACGGCAAGTCGACCACAGTGGGAAGGCTGCTCTACGATACGGGCGCGATAAGCGAGCAGGCCATGGAGAAGATGAAGGCCGAGGCCGCGAAGTACAACAAGGCCACGTTCGAGTTCGCGTTCTTCATGGACGAGCTCAAGGAGGAGAGGGAGAGGGGAATCACCATCGACATCTCCCACAAGGACTTCAAGACCGCGAAGTACTACTTCACGATCATAGACGCCCCTGGCCACAGGGACTTCGTAAAGAACATGATCACCGGAGCCAGCCAGGCGGACGCAGCGGTGCTGGTGGTCTCTGCCGAGCAGGGCCCTCAGACCCAGACGAGGGAGCACGCGTTCCTCGCCAAGGTGCTCGGAGTAAGCCAGCTCATAGTCGGAATCAACAAGATGGACTCCGCGAACTACGACAAGGCGAAGTACGACGACGCCAAGGAGAAGCTCTCCACGATGCTGAAGATGATAGGCTACGACATAACCAAGGTGCCAATCATACCATATTCCGCTTACACGGGAGAGGGCGTCTCGAAGCCGAGCGCCAAGATGCCCTGGTACACGGGCCCGACGCTGCTCGCGGCGCTGGACAGCCTGGTCAGTCCCGCCTAAGCCGATCGACAAGCCGCTCAGGCTGCCGATACAGGACGTCTACAGCATCTCCGGATTCGGGACCGTCCCTGTAGGGAGGGTCGAGACCGGAGTGATGAAGCCCGGCGACAACATAATCATAATGCCCAGCGGGGTCAAGACGGACGTCAAGAGCATAGAGATGCACCACCAGCAGCTCGAGAAGGCAGAGCCTGGCGACAACGTCGGCTTCAACATAAAGGGAGTCGACAAGAAGCTCATCCACAGGGGAGACGTCGTGGGACCCTCAAGCAACCCGCCTACGGTTGCGGAGGAGTTCACGGCGCAGATAATCGTGATAGACCACCCGACGGCGATAGCGCCGGGATACAGCCCGGTGTTCCACATACACACCGCGCAGATGGCAGCACGATAGTCGAGATACTCGAGAAGAAGGACCCGAAGACGGGCCAGACGGTCCAGAAGAACCCCGAGTTCATAAAGACCGGGGACGCCGCCATAGTGAGGATCAAGCCGAGCAAGCCTGTGGTGCATAGAGAAGTTCTCGGAGTTCCCGCAGCTCGGAAGGTTCGCCATAAGGGACATGGGCACGACGGTCGCGGCAGGAGTGGTCCTTGACATAGTGAAGAAGGCGGCCTGATGCCAGTAGCAAGGATAAAGCTGATAAGCACGTCGGCGAAGTCGCCGATAGAGATAGCGAACCAGATAATCGGCATAGCGAAGTCGCTGAACGTCAAGTTCAAGGGGCCGATACCCCTGCCGACCAGGAGGCTGATAGTCCCGGCGAGGAGGACGCCGTGCGGCGACGGTTCGCACACCTACGAGCACTGGGAGACCAGGATACACAAGTGGCTGGTGGAGATCGAGGGGAGCGACCAGGCGCTCAGGCAGATCATGAGGATACCGGTGCCCGACGCCGTCCAGATCGAGATAATACTGTCTTAGAGATGGCTCTGAGGCATCGGGCAGGCTTTTCCTATTACGGCCAAGCTTCCATGCGGCACTCAAAGTGCAGGCATTGGTCGCATGCCCTCGGCAAATAAACGGGGGCGCTGCGGCGCCATTCCGGGAGCGGTCGCATCATGCCGGCTTCAGGTACCTTATTATTACTATCCCAGAGCCGCCGGAGCCACGTGGTAGTTACTGAAGGCGCCGGCCCCGCCGCCTCCGATGGCGCCAATCGCCGGTGCCTCCGCCGCCGCCGCAATACCCGCTGCAATAATCTCCTCCGTCGCAGGGGAGCCGCTCCCGCCGCCTCCGATAACATGTGCGTGTTCCGCTTATGCTTGATGATAGGCCTGCGCCGCCTCCGCCGCCTCCGGCGTCGAGTACGTGCTGACCCGCCAGGGTCCTCCTGCGCCGCCTCCGCCTCCGGCTCCGCAATGACTGCTACTGCTGCCGCCGGCATAGCCTTGTATTCCTCCGCCTCCTGCAGCGCCGCCGCCTGCGTAATAATGTCCGCCGCCGCCAGTTGCTCTACTACTGCAACCGCCTCGCCGGCGGAACCGCCGCCTCCGCCGCCCAATGCGACAATCTGGCCGGCTTGCCCGAAGTTGAAGTAGGAGTCCGCCGCCCGACGTCGCGCCACCGGCTCCGGGGCCAATGTACACCCAATAGACGTTTCCTGGCGCCACCCCATAGTTTGTCCCAGGTACGACGGCGCCGCCTCCGCCTCCGCCGTTGTCGCCTGCGCCTCCGCCGCCTGGCGTAGCCCCGACTCCGCCTCCGCCTCCGCCTCCGACCACGAGGTAATCTGCGGTGGAGAGATGCGGAGGTACTGTCCAGATCCACGATCCGCACCCGAGCTGTAGGTGAACGTGTCTATCGTGTATATGCCGTTGGTGGTTTCAGTGCAGACCAATCCGCCTCCGGACGTGCAGGCAGGCGTCACCGCGAAGTTGGCAGTGACCGATGCGCCTGTCGCTACCGCAAAGCCGAACGACGACGTCCCGGACCCCGAAGGGCACGCGGACGACGCGTCCCCTGTGCAGGTCCAGCCGGAGAAGGTGTATCCCGTGGCGGGGGTCTCGGAGATCGTCGCGGTCGAGCCGTAAGGCGTAGGATCCGCCGCCCGACACGGTGCCGTCGCCGCTCGGGCTTGAATACGTGGAGACAGTCACAGGAGCTAGGTAGTTGGCGATCTCGGTTATGGAGTTCGTCATCGTCACGAAGGGAAGGTCGAGCTTCCCGTGTAGCTTCCGGTGCCCGTGCCGATCCAGCCGTTGAAGGTATAGCCCGTGTTGGGGGTTTCGATATGGGAACGACGGTTCCCGACTGGTAGGCGCCGCCGAGCGGCGTGACCGATCCTCCCGCGCCCGGACTCGCCTGCATGGTGAGCGTGACGAAGGTGACGATGGATTGAACGCCACCTGCAGGCACGCCGCGGGGTTCGGGTTGATGGCGCCCTGCGCTGTGGTGGTTTGCTGCAGGGGGTTCGCGACAATCAGGTTGGAGGCCAGCCAGCTTGCGAACCCGGTGACGCCGTTGGGCGGTATTGCGTATATGGGATAATTGACCCCGGCTATGAATACGACATTAGCCCCGCTGGGATACCTCACCCCGCTGACCACTATGTTGCCCGTGCCCGTGCTTGTCAGAAGCTGCACAGTGTATAGGATGCTGCTGTAAGACGCTACGGTCAGGGTGGCTGTGCCGCTCGTGTTGTAGGTCTGCGCGCTGCCGACGCGCTATCTTGTAGTTGAGGGTGAAGGTGGGGTTGGACTGGGAGCCGATGCTGGGCCTGAACGCGGGTAAGGTGACGTTGCAGGTCACCGTCGCGCCCGGCGGGGCGGTCTGCGGAAGGCAGGATCCGAGGTAGGGGACGCTTGACGAATAGGAGGGGTAGAGGAATATGGAATTGGGCTGGAAGACCAGGGTGACGCCGAGGTTGTTCTGGAAGAGGGTTATGAACTTCGAGCCGCTGGAGTTGGTCATTAGCACCGACTGGTAGCAGGGCAGCGAGGGCGAGATGTAGCACGACGACGGGACGTAGGTCGCGGGCCCTGTGGCTGGGGCGAAGACTATACGTACATCGATGCGAGAACGATCGTAAGGATAAGAAACGCCCAAGAATACGTGGAGAGGAACTCCAGCGCGGACTGGGACCTCATCCTTCTACCGACCATGAATAAACATACCTCTCGCAGATTTATAAACCCTAGTGATGCAACAGCGAAATCGACCACAATCTCTATCTCCTTGGCCGAGTACGGGCCGCACCTCCCTCTTCGCGAGCAGCCTGAACTTCCTGCCGTGCGATTCGACAAACGCCTTTATCCCTTCGATGGTCTCCTTCTCCCTGTCCGCCCTGCAGAACGCGTAGTAGTGCACGACGCACCTGTCCTTCGCGACGAGCAGGGCCTCGCCGAGGAACTTCGACGCGCCCTTCGGGAGGGGCATCACTACCCTGTCCGCGAAGCCCTTGTACTTCGGGGCCAGCTTCTTGACGTCGCCCTGCACCAGGGTGATGTTGCCGACCCGGTTCAGCTCCTTGTTCCCGAGCGCTGCCCTGTGTGCATCCTTGTTGAGCTCGATCGCTACGACCCTGCAGTTCCTGTGCGCCTTCGCTATCTCTATCGCGAACGGCCCCACCCCCGAGAACATCACGACAACGCTCTCCCCATCCTTGACGAGCTCGGTGAGGCGCTTGCGCTCGTACGCCAGCCTGGTCGAGAAGAAGGACTTCCTGACGTCGAACCTGAACACGCAACCGTTCTCCCGATAGGTTGCGACGTAGTTCCGCTTTCCAGCAACGAAGTAGACTTTCCTCGTCCTGAACCTGCCCTTCACCGCCCCTCCCTTCCTGAGCACGGTCCTAACGCTGGCGTTGGTGCCTAGGACCGCGGCGGCGGCCTTCTTGGCCGTGGGACGGGCTGACGTCTATGATGGCTATGTCGCCCAGGATGTCGTAGCCCTTAGCCGCCCTCGGGATCCGCGTCCCGGACCTCCCGCAGCAGCTCGGAGTAGCTCTTGCCCCGCGGCTGAGGCTTGAACCTCCTGCTGGCAGTCTCCGCGCCCATCTCTCCTGAGTGCCGCTGCGTCCTTGACGTCGGGGGCGGAGGTCAGGGGAAAGTATATATAGGAGTTGCCCCTGAATATCTTATATTCCTTGCTGAGCGTTCCGCGCTCGCTGAGGAGACCTTCTGAGCCTTTCGGCGTTTTGTTTTTTGACTCTTACTGAAAGCATGGATTTCACGCGGTGCGCATAAGGTTTATATTGGTAAATAAATAAGAATTAATGCAGAACGAGTGATTTTGTGTACTTCATAGTGAGAGTTACATCGAGCCAGGAGAGGATCACCACAGACATCCTCCAGAACAAGGTGGAGAAGTCGAGCCTGCCCGTGAACTCCATAATAATCGCGGAGGGAATGCGCGGCTACCTGATAATAGAGGCCGAGAACGAGAACGTGGCCAGGGAACTCATACTCGACGAGCCTCACGTGAAGGGGATCCTCTCAAGGCCCCTGAGCGAGGAGGACCTGAACCGCATGCTGGAGACCAAGAAGGTCGTGCAGGACATAGGCGTAAACGACATAGTGGAGTTCATGAGCGGGCCGTTCAAGGGCTACAAGGCCAAGGTGAAGAAGGTCGACGAGACCAAGGAGGAGATAACAGTGGAGCTCATGGACGTCGCGGTGCCGATACCAGTTACTACTAAGGCGGGCATCGCGAAGATAGTGCAGAAAGCTGAGAAGGTGTGAAAATGGGAGAAGCAACAATTAGCGGTTTGATCGAGGGAGGGAAAGCGACGAGCGGCCCTCCTTTCGGCCCGGCGCTCGGCCCGCTGGGAGTCAACATAGCGAAGATAATAGCCGAGATAAATACGAAGACCGAGGGGTACGCGGGCATAAAGATCCCGGTCAAGATCATAGTCGACCCGACGACCAAGAACTACCGGATAGAGATCGGGTCCCCTCCCACGAGCGCGCCCTCATACTTAAGGAGATAGGCGCGCAGAAGGGCGCGAAGCTCAAGGAGGAGGTCGCGGGCAACATAACCCTCGAGCAGATCAAGAACGTCGCCAAGGCGAAGGAGGCCAAGCTCTACGGCCCGATGGGCGCGAAGGTGAGGCAGGTGGTCGGCACGTGCGTGAGCATGAACGTCACTGTCGAGGGCGTCAGCGCCAAGGAGTACATGAAGAAGCTGGCCAGCGGCGAGATCAAGGTATAGCTCAGAGGCGGGAGAGCTGAATGCTCCTGACGGACATGCTCTATGGCAGGGTCGAGGTCAAGGACAGCGTACTCGTCGAGCTGATGAAGTCGGGGCCCATGCAGAGGCTAAAGCGGGTCTCCCAGGGCGGAATCCCGCTCGAGATACGCCTGCCGCATTCCAATTATTCCAGATACGTCCACAGCGTGGGCGTGATGCTCCTCCTCAGGCGATTCGGGGCCAGCACCGAGGAGCAGATAGCGGGCCTGCTCCACGACGTCTCGCACACGGCGTTCTCCCACGTGATGGACTGGATAATGGGGAACCACGAGGAGGAGAACTACCAGGACAGCGTACTCGGCGAGCACATAGCCAGGCCGCCGATAAGCGAGATACTCGAGAGGCACGGTTTCGACGTCAGGAAGATAAGCGGGATAGAGCACAACGGCGCATATCCCCTGCTCGAGAGGGAGCTTCCCGATCTCTGCGCCGACAGGATAGACTATGCGCTCAGGGACATGACCGACTTCCTCGGCGCGGACGCAAGGCCATGCCTCGATGGATTGACGGTCGTGGACTCGGAGTTCGTCTTCAAGTCAGTTGAGCCCGCGCTGCTCTTCGGCAGGAACTACATGGCGTGCCAGAGGGACTGCTGGGGAGGGACGGAATGGAAGCTCAGGTACTATCTGATCAGCAGCTCGCTGAAGAAGGCGCATTGACGACGGGATAATAAGCAGGGAGAATTTCTACGACAGCAGCGAGCAGGACATAATCGCGAAGATAAGGAAAGAGGGCACCGTGGAGGAGAAGAGGCTTCTCGAGCTTGCGCTGGGCAGGGTGAACTTCGAGGTCTGCGCCGACGGGGGCATAGTGGTGGCGAAGAAAAGGAGGTACGTGGACCCCAAGGTCATCGTAGGAGGAAGGACTCGGCGGCTGAGCCGGATTGACAAGTCGTTCGGGAGGCTCATAGAGGAAGAGAAGGCCAGCGGCATCGAGACCAGGATAAGGCTCCTTGATTAGGCCTGGCGGGGCGCCCGCAAATCGCCGATTGACGAGGCTTTGGCAACTCTTATATAGTTGGGCTGAGCTATCAGTTGTTATGGCTCTCAAAGTGCGAACGGCTCCGGACAAGGTGATCGAAATGAACTTCAAGGAATACATAGAACTCCACAGGGCCGAGGTATACTCCAAGATCTGCGAGTATGTGCCCCTGAGGGAGCCCAGGGAGCACTACGAGATAATGCGCGACTACATAGACAGGCAGGGCAGCTACCGGAGGCCCGGGCTCGTCATGCTGAGCGGGCAGATGTTCGGCGCGGAGGTCGGCGACCTGCTCCTCCCGGCTGCGGCGGAGCAGCTCTCGGAGGACTGGATACTCCTGCAGGACGACGTCGATGGACGACTCCGACCTGAGGCGCGGGAAGCCCGCCGCGCAGAGGCTCCACGGATGGATTCACGTGATAAACGCCACGAACACCGGCCAGATGGCGATGTGGCGCATGCTCAAGGATTACGTGGTCGCGAAGGGGCCCGCGGGGAACAGGATGTACGAGAAGTTCCAGGACATGCTCGGCTACACGATAGACGGCCAGTACATAGAAAACAAGTTCATCCACGACACGAAGGACCTCGGGAAGGCCTCGGAGGACCTGTACTTCAGGATATGCGACAGCAAGACCTGCTACTACACCGTCTACGGCCCGATGCAGCTCGGCGCGATAGCCGCCGGGCAGGACGACGCGACCCTCGCAATGCTGAAGGAGATAGGCAAGAACGCGGGCGTGGCGTTCCAGATAGTCGACGACATACTCGACATGACCGCGGACGAGAAGGTCTTCGGCAAGAAGAACTTCGGGGACCTCTACGAGGGCAAGCTCACGCTCATGATTCTGCATTCGTACAAGAGCGCCACAGCCCCGGAGAGGACGGCGATCGATGGGATATACAGGAAGAAGAGGCAGGAGAAGACCGAGGAAGACGTCGGCTTCCTGAAGGACGTCATAGCCAGGTACGACGGCCTGGGCTACGCCAGGGAGACCGCTAGGCGCTACGGGGCGCAGGCGAACGGAGGCCATAGAGAGATACAAGGACAGGCTGCCCCAGAACGAGTACACCCCTGTGATGCTCTCGGCCGTGGAGGAGCTCTACGTGAGGAGCAAGTAGGTGTTTTGACGACGGAGAAGAGGCATGGCTCCTGGAAGCGCGCGGCGCAGATAGACGCCGTCATAAAGGAGTACCTCAACGACACCGGCTCGCAGAGGTACCTGGGCAAGCTGCTCCGGCAGCGAGCGGCCGCGACAGGATAAAGAGGATGTCCGGTCCTAATCGGCAGAACAATCTGAAAGGGATCACACTTTCCGATTATGATGGCGAGTATCTGATATAAAATATCCTGTTTGACGGGATTACTGAAACCGATTATTTCGGTAAATATTTCTATGGCTTTCTTTATCCAGTATCCTAATAATACCCAAGCGTCCATTGTGGCTTTTCTTGTCGCTCTTTCTTAGACGTCTAAGTATATGTGTGACTTAATCCCAAAATCAGTCAGCATTAGACCAACTGTGTTTAGCAGATAAAAATCAGAGTCTGGAGATGGATATTCCGCGTATGAGGCTTTGCCCAGGTTTTAGGTGTCCTTCTTTTATCCCTTTTTTCGCTTTGTAGAAATCGCGGGCCGCCTTCTCCGTCTGCAAATCCCCTTATGTATTTTGCTTTCTCGACATTTGACCAAGAAAGCATATGCATATAGACCTCTACCATTTTTATGCGCCCTTTATTTTGGGCTGTAGGCTCTCAAGGAATAATTATGATGCCAAACAACAACTGGCTTTCCCGCCGGTTGGGCAGTATTTCCTGTCGACAGCAGGCTTAGCTTCCGAGTGCGGAATGTGTTCGGGCGTTACCCTGCCGCTGTGGTCGTTTGGCAATACATATTGCTCGCTCAAATATATAAATCTGATTATCGGGATCTGTAAATGTGGGATTCAAGTCGAACGGCAACTAAACGCACCCGTTAGTTACTAACGGTACCGTTAGTATGCCAAGCGGGCAGAGATGAGTATTGATAGTCATCGACATAGACATACTGATAGAAATATATGACAAGCAGTCGACGCTAGGAAAAGACGCATTCGAGAAGATCATGGGCAGCGGGGATACGTTCTGCATAACCGTAATAAACTTGCAGGAGGCCTTGTACGGACTACTGAAGTATTCGAAGCCTTCGGAATTACCTGATGCAATTGCCGGTGTTGGACTACACCAAGGAAGATGCAAAGCTGACTGCAGAGCTGGACAACCAGTTCGGAGGCCAGAGGCCGGAAAGGACTCAGAACGGATGCGATGATCGCGGCGATAGCCATCAACAATAACGCTAAGTGGTACACCAATAACGAAAAGCGTTTTGAGAACTTCAGTGCCTTGGAGCTGTTCTAGGCAGGAAATATGCAGGGCGACGTCAGCCCAGCTTCTCCACGTTCTTTATGCTGGAGAGGCTCTTCAGCGCGAGGTACGTCGCCATGGACATGTTGAAGATGTCCCTGGTCCTCCCCCTCGCGAAGGACCACACGTCCTTCACTCCCGCGAACTCGAGGACGGTCTTCGCGACCTCTCCGGCGACTATGCCGACGCCCCTGGGCGCCGGCTTGAGAATTATCTCCGCGGAACCCACCTTCGCCGTGAGCGTCATGGGCATCGAGTGGCTGGTCCCGCAGTCGCACTCCCACGAGCCGCATCCGAGCCTGACGCTTATGACCTTCATCTTCGCGTCCTTGATCGCCTCCTCCACGGAGGGCTTCGCCTCGGTGGCCTTGCCCACGCCTATGCCGACGTGGCCGTGCCTGTCGCCGACGACGACGGTGGTCCTGAACTTCCTCTTCCTGGTGTCCTTGGTCATCCTCTGGACGACGGCGGTCTCGAGCGTCTTGGTCTCGAGCCCGGGAAGGAGCGCGTCTATTATCTCGACCTCCTTTATGAGCTTGCCCTGGGTGAATATCTGCTCTATGCTCGTGATCTTGCCCTCCTTGACCAGCTCGCCTAGCTTCGTCCTCGGCTGTCCAGTTGGCAATGTTGAACACTTCCTTGACTTCCTCCCTTCTATATCTGTTTCTGTTTCCGTACACTATATCAACCACTCGTCAGCTTCGCCTTCGCCGCCTTGAAAAGGGCGGGCAGCGACTCCACCTTAGCCGCCTTCTCGTACGCCGCGAAGTGCTTCGCGCCCTTCTGCGACTTCGCCAGCGCGGCCTCGTACTTCACGATCCTCTCCGCGCCGTACGCGCTCTCGCTCTATCTCTATGTTGCCAATTATCTTAAGGCCCCCGTCGATGCAGCCCTTCGCGAAGACGAAGGGTATCGAGTCCTTGACAGGCGAGCTCAGCCCGGTGTCGAGCACCAGCTCCGCCTCGCCGGCCTTCGCCTTCTTGGCCAGGAGCAGCCCGGTCAGGTAGGCCGTGGCCCTGTTGCTCCTGCTCGGCCATCCGTACTGCTTCTGGAGCTCCGCCGAGTCGGCGGTGGCGACGACCTTGTCGCCCTTCTCCTCGTACCTGACTATCTGGCCGAGGACCTTCCTGCTGCTCTGCCTGACGACGACCCTGTCGAGGCCGCTCTTGACGAGGGCGAGCCTCTTCTTGTAGTTGGTTATGCCCTGCCTCCTCCTCTTGAATTTTAGGTCTATGACCGCTTCGTTTCGCATAAGCTCACTTGTACGTTCCCCTCACGTAGTCGTTTATCTGCTTCAGCTCCTCCGGGCTGACCTTGATCCCGTCGTCCTCAAGGTGGAGCAGGAGCGACCTCTTGTCAGGGAAGACGTTCCCCTTCACGTGGAGGTAGTACTTCCTGAACACGGCGCCGTCGATCTTGCCCATCTCCCTGAGCCTCTTGAGCAGCATCCTCTGGGACCTGGCCTTCTTCTTCCACGGGCTCCCTCCGAGCCTCGCCTTGTTCGGTCCCTTCCTCTTGCCGGCGTTCCTCTTCTTCTTGACGGGCTTGACCCTCTTGTAGACCTCCCTCTTCTTCTTGACCGCGTAGATGGCGCCGCTCTTTATCAGGGCCCTCACGTCGTCCCTGGTTATGGCCTTCTTCGCGTCCTCGATGGAGCCCTCCCTGATCTTTATCGCGCTCTCTCCCCTCTCGAGGATGCTGCTCGCGACTCTCTTTGTAAGCCTTACGCTCATGATTTCACCACGTCTGACGGCTTCCCGCCCTCCTGCTCCGGCTGCCGTGCTCATCGCATGCCGCGTGCGCGTGCTCGTGCTCGTGCTTCGCCTCGACGCGCCGGCTTCGGCGGCCTGCGCTTGCTTCGCCGCTACCGCCTTCTTCTCCTTGACCGCGGGAAGCCTGCTCCTTCTTCCTGTTGACTATCCTTATTCCCTTCGCACGCCGCGGTCTTCTGGAGCGACGCCCAGGTCCTCCTGGAGAGCCCGTGCGCCAGCACCGCGACCTTGGTCTTGTCCCCGCTATCGCCAGGAGCTCCCTCTCGTTGTGCACCAGGTGCTCGAACGTTCCGTCCTTCCTCGCGAACCTGACCGACGAGTGGTTCTTGTAGCCGACCTTCGGCGTGGCGCCGTGGCCCTTCTTCTCGACCCTGATCTTGCTGTCTATTCCCCTCGGCTTGCGCCATCTCTTCTTGACGCCCTTCCTGTTCTTGGCGCCGTAGTTGGGGACCCTGAAAACCGCGTGCTTCTTCTTCGTGACCATGATATCAATCCTCGGTAGCGTGGTAGACCCCGTCCTGGAAGACCCTCGAGTCCTTCTTCCTCTGCAGCGAGATCTTGCGCAGGTTCGCCGCAGTCTGCCCGACGTCGTACTCGTCCACGCCCTTTATGTGTATGTCCTGGCCCTTGACCTCGACCTTCGTGTCCCCCACGATCCTCGCGACTCGCGGGTTCCTCTCGCCGAACATGTTCTTGACCAGTATCTCCTTGCCCTTTATCTCGACGGAGACGGGGAAGTGCGCGTAGATGTATCTTCATCTTCCTCTCGACGCCCTTCTCGACGCCCTCCGCGGCCGACTTGAGCTCGAAGCAGAGGGAGTTGCACGCGAGCGCGGCCTTCTTCGCCAGCTTGCCGTTGGGGCATGGCTCAAGGACGATCTTCTCCCCGGTGAGCTTCGCCTCCAGGAGCATCGTGTTGACCACCTTGGACGTCGAGCCGAGCTTGCCGCTGATGGTTATCAGGGTCCCGTCCTCCGAGATCTTCGCCTTGACGTCCTTTGGCAAGTTGGATTTCGTACATGATCATCACTAGTAAACGTAGGCTATTAGCCTTCCGCCGGAGTGCTTCTCCTTCGCGTCCCTGTTGCTCATTATGCCGTTCGGCGTCGAGACGATGAGCATCCCGAAGTCCCTGCTGGGTATGTACCTGGTCTCGTACTTCTGGTACTCGTCGAAGGTCACTGCGTGCCTCGGCTTGACCACTCCGATGTCGTTTATCTTGTTGGAGAGCGTGATCCTGAGCCTCTTGAACTTGCCCTCGGTGAACTCCTCGATCTCGGTGACGTAGCCGTTGCTCTTGAGCGTCGCGAGGACGTTCTTCACCAGCCGTGGTCGAGGGCACGGTGCACTCGGCCCTGCCCGTGTTCTCGTACACCTTTATCTTGTTCAGCGCATCAGCGAGTAAATCCGACATTGCAATACCTCACAATTTCTCAAAACCTATGTTCTTCGCGACCTCCCTGAAGCATCGCCTGCAGACGTAGAGGTTGTACGACCTTATCAGCCCCCTCGAGGTGCCGCAGATCTTGCACTTCCTTATCCCCCTTCCCTTGTACTTCTCGCGCGATGTTGACTTTCATAAGAATCATCTCTCCTCCTTCTCAGCTACCTTCACCTTGAAGTTCTTCTCAAGGTAGGCGGTGAGCTCCTCCTTGCCCAGGGTCTTGTGCTTCCTCCCGGCCGCGCCGGTCTTTATCTTCCTGCGCTCGACCCTGGCGCCCTTCCTGGCGAAGGACGCGTTCACGTTCATGCCAAGCATGCCTATCTTGGGGTCGTACTTTATCCCGGTGAAGTAGATGTATTCCTTGATGCCGAAGTTGATGGAGTTGTTCGCCACGGACCTCGGGTCCAGCACGGCCCTCGTTGGCCTCAAGCGCCCTCTTCAGGAAGTCCGACGCCTCTGCGCCCCTGAGCGTCACGACGGCGCCGATGGTCTGGCCCTGCTTTATCCCGAAGGCGGGGAACCTCTTCCTGGCCCTCGTGTATGCCGCGTCGCGGCCGGTGAGCTTCTTCATGAGCTGCTTCGCGTTGTCCAGCTTCTCCTCTGTGGCGCCGATGCCTATGTTTAGGACTACCTTCTCCAGGTGAATGTTATCTCTGCATTGGATTTGGCATCATCAAGCACCGACTATCATGATATTGTCCGCCAGGGTCTCGAACTCGGACGCGCCGCTCTCGACCTTGACTGTCTGCGCGCGGACGGCGCGTCCCCTTGCTTATCTCCTTGATCGTCCCCGTCTCGGCGGAGTGCGTGCCCCTTATGACCAGGCACTTCGCGCCCTCCTCGAACTTGAGCGTCTTCTTTATCGCGCCCTTGTCGAGCACGACCGAGTCGTTGACCTGGACGTCCTTCGCCGCGCCTCGAGCGACCGTGCCGTCGAGCAGCCTTGCCATGATCTTGTTGCCCTTCACGGCGTACTTGCCGACGACCTTGAGCGTCCTCGCCGACTCCTTGCCCGGCCTTCTCGACATTATCGCGCCCTTCTTGCCGACCCCGACGCGTATGCCTCGCCTGTGGGCATGAGCCTTATGACGTCGCCGAACCCGACGGGGTACTTCTCGTCCAGCGACCTTCTTGCCGTTGACCTCTATCTGGCCGTGACTATGATCCTCTTCGCCTCCTTGGAGTTCGCCGCGATGCCGAGCTTGTCCCTCAGCACGACCAGGAGCGCGACGCTGTTCTCGAGATTGTGCCTCCCCGGCCTCGGCTTCGCCAGGTAAGTCGAGGTCTTCCTGCTCACCTTCGGGTACTGCCCGACCGCGAGCCTCTTTATGTGCCTGCTGCTGCCTTTGCTTGCCATGATCACACCTTCGCTGCCTTCGCCGCCTTCGCGCCCTCTAGCTTCGCGCTCCTCAGCTTGTCGCTGAGGTCCAGGTCTATCGCGTAGACGTTGGACGACTTTATCGGTATCTGCATCTCCTTGCCCTTCGCGTTCTTCCTCGCTACGCCCTCGATGAGAACGATCGCGCGGCCGAGGTCCACGGACGAGACCTTGCCGGTCTTGCCCTTGCTCTCGCCGCTCATGACCTTCACGGTGTCGCCGCGCCTCACCGCTATGCTCCTCCTCTTGACGCCGAGCTTCGCGGCGAGCTCCTTCGCCAGCCGGACGTGGACGAACTTCTGCCTGACGTGCATCGGCGCGGTGTACCTGAACACGCGCTGCTTCCTTGGCTTCCCGCTCGCTATCATGATCGCACCTACACTACTCTCGAGGCTATGCCAGCCACCTTGATGAACCGCTCCACGACCTCCCTGGCCATCGCGCCCTTGACCTCCGTCCCTATCGGGAGGTTGTCCTCGCCTATCATTATGCCGGCGTTGTCCTCGAACCTGACCCTCATGCCGTTGTGGCGCCTTATCGGGGCCTTCTGCCTTATTATCACGACGCGGACCGGCTTCTTCAGGTAGGTGGCATTGCCCTTGATGACGCTCGCTATGATTATGTCGCCGAGGCCCGCCGCGGCGAGCCTGCCGTGCCTGTGGCCCTTGCCCAGCTTGTTTATCATCTTGAACTGCGCCGCGCCGCTGTTGTCCGCGCAGGTCAGCGTGGACATCGGCACGAACGTCTTCGTTATCTTTGTCGAGAGTCCCTTCATCTTGACACCTTGGGCTTGGCTATGTCCGTCACCACGAACGACTTGGTCTTGCTGAGCCTCCTCGTCTCGGCGATGTTGACCAGGTCGCCGGCGCTGGCGTTATGCACTCGGGATTGTAGGCGGGTATCCTGGACCTCTTCCTGAGGTACCTCTCGTACTTGTTGTTGTATATCGTGTAGTTGACCTCTATGATCGCGCTCTTCTTGCCCTTGTCGCTGACGACTATGCCGGAGAGGCGCGCGCCCCTGGTCTTCAGGCTACCGTGTATCGGACACTTCGGATCTTTGCACTCCATGCGGGCTCACAACTTTCTTCTCTTGTAAAACTTCATCGACTTCTCTATCCTCTCGTGCGGCCGGAAGCTTATCTCCCTCCCGTCCACCACGAAGGATTCCTCTGACCTTCCTGGGATGTAGAACCTGAACGTCGAAGACGCCTTCACGAGCTTCTTGACGCCCCTGCCGGTCTCCAGCAGCAGCGTGTTCTTCGTCTCGTCCACGACCGTGCCTTCTAGGCCCTCTTGTTTCTTGTCAGAGCACTTCACTACTCTTGCCCTGAGCCCTATCAGCTCGTTTAGCACGATATTCTTGTTGCTGTAATCGGCACTGTTCATGCTGTATTAAGGTATTGAAAACTTTATATCTATAGATATTTAAAGCTTTATCGCTGGGTTCATACGTCTGATACGGGGCACGGCCGGTCCGCCGCCGAGGGGAGGAACGGGTTCACTTTATGACTATCTTGTCGGCGATCTCCACTATCCTGTCTATGCTGTACCTGATCGGGTTCCCGAAGCTGGTGTTTATTATCAGGCCGCCCTTCGCCAGGTCGACCGCGCCGACCTTCCCGATGAGCGTGCCCAGCTCATTGACCACTGGCTTGTTCTTGAGCCTCTTGGACTTGAGCGCCCTTATCCTGAGCGCGCTGGCCGAGACCGAGATGGCGATGCCCAGGGCGACCGCGACCACGGTGAAGAGGAGGAACTGGCTGAAGTATATCTGTCCTATGAACCACGCCGTGAAGGAGTACGCCAGGGCCCAGACTATGAGCGACGAGGCTATGTATATGCCGTACTTGAAGTTCCTGAACATGTACCTGCTGGCCTTCGTGTCCAGCATCCTGCCCACAAGGTAGAAGAGGATTATCAGAGGCAGCAGGAGCATGAACCCCTCGAAGGCGCTCGCCAGCGGCAGGTAGTTCCCGGCGCCGAGCTTGACCTGCGAGACGTAGTTGCCCGCGCCTATGAAGACGCTCGCCACGAAGAAGATGACCGCGCTGAGGTAGAAGACGAAGCTCATCCTCTCTATGCTGAAGCCGAAGCCCCTGAACGAGCTGAGCAGGATGTCCTCGAGGCCGAAGCCCTTGACGAATAGGTAGAGGCCTATTATCGCGACCGGCGCCTGCCAGCCGAGGCCCGCGGCGTAGCTCACCGCGAAGAGCAGCGCGAGGATCGCGGGTATCCCGAAGACTATCCTGGCGTAGTGCGGCTCCTTGAGCTTCTCGAGCATAGTTATGTAGGTGCTCTCGAGCGCCTTGCTCTGCTTGACCGTTATGCTCTTGACGCTGTTGACCTTTATCCTGGACTCTATGAGCGGGAGCGCCCTCTCGTCGCTCGCCCCGTCCGTCACGAAGACGCACGAGTCAGACTTGGTCTCGGAGATGACCCTGTCGAGCTGCGTAGCGAGCTCCCTGTCTGCGACGTAGCCCTCCGACTCCGCGCCCGTAACTGTCGCAATGCTGACCGCGTATCCCTGCTCCTTCAGCTCGTCGTAGATCTTCACGGCCTGGAACATCGTGTTCGCGTCGGTGTCCTCCGGGTCGGCGAGCGCCAGCTGCGTGGCGCCGCTCAGGTTCTGGACCCTCCCGAGGAGCGGGCCGCCTATCTTCGTCTTCCGATAGAGGTCGTTGTCTATGTCCACTACCAGGATGAGGAGCCTCTCGCTCTTGTCGGCGCCGAGCCTTGCCTTTGGCATATCATTAAGATTGAAAATAAGGATATTTAAAGATGCCCTAGCGGCGGATTCAGGGGGAGGGCCCGCCCGAAAAGGGCGGGCTTGGCGTCAGGTGGTGCGTCACAGCTTGCGCTGTCTCGCTCCTTCCCTTCCTCCCCTTCCTCCCGGTTATGGCGGTGCTCATCTTCGCCAGCTCGTAGATTATCTTCTGGTAGCGGTACAGGAACAGCATGGCCGCGAAGAGCACCAGGACCACTATCACCTCCACTGTGAGCGCTACGTTCAGGAAGTACTGTATGCTGCTCAGCTGCTGGTAGTTCATGCGCAGGGATATGAGGGTTATGATCGCTATCCCGACGTCCAGCGCCAGCGAGGCGTAGGCTATCGTGTCAAGAATCCTCTTGATCCGCTCTATCCTCTGGAATTCAACGTACTGCATTCGAACACCTGTTTCCTCGAGGTAGTGTTGGACGTGGGTTTATAAAGGAATTGTGCGCAGGGACAGAAGTTCCGATACAGTTTCGTTAACCCGCCTAGCATCGCGAATAATGGAATATCCAGTCGCTCCCTCGGCGGCCCCGTCCGCAAAAAGCTTTATAATCTGGTAAAGAGAGTCTTAGCCGATGGGCAAGAAACTCAGGATAGGCTGGTTCTCCTTCACCTGCTGCGAAGACAGCACGATGGTCTGGGTGGAGCTGATGAACGAGAACTACTTCAAGTGGAAGGAGCTGCTCGACATAAGGCACGCGAGGGTCCTGCGGAGGAACAACGACCTCGCCGACCTGGACGTCGCCTTCGTCGAGGGCGCGATAACCACGGAGATGGACGCCAGGAAGCTCAGGGAGATAAGGAAGAACGCGAAGAGGCTGGTCGCGGTGGGCTCGTGCGCCATAACCGGGCAGCCCTCCGGGCAGAGGAACATGTTCGGCGACGAGCTCAAGAAGGAGATAGAGTTCCTAGTCGCCAGGTTCGGGCAGACGGAGAAGGTCCGCTCGCTCAAGGAGATAGTCCAGGTCGACGACGATATCCTGGGATGCCCCATGGACGAGGCGGCGTACTTCAGGGTCCTGGACAAGTACCTCAAGGAATTTGGTGTGGTCAATGCACAAGGATGAGAACGAGGAGGAAATCCGCCTGGAGAACATAAGCAAGATAGAGGGCCACGGCAGCCTCGACATCAAGATCAAGGACAACAAGGTCAAGTACGTCAAGCTCAAGATAGTCGAGAGCAAGAGGTTCTTCACCCAGGCGATAAGGGGGAAGCCCGCGATGACGCTCCCGCTCCTGACCTCCAGGATATGCGGCACCTGCAGCATCGCCCACTCGACGTGCTGCGCGGCGGCCGTGGAGAAGGCGATAGGGTACGTGCCCACGGACCAGACGATGCTGCTCAGGAAGCTCTCGATGTACGGCATGGTCATAAGGGACCACGCGCTCCACCTCTACATCTTCTGCCTGCCCGACCTGATGGGCAAGGACTCCGTCCTCGACTTCGACGAGAGCCAGAACGACCTGATCAGGAAGGCGTTCGCGATCAAGGGCGCGGGGAACAACCTCTCGAAGGTCGATAGCCGGCAGGGCGGTGCACGCCACATTCGCCGAGGTGGGAAGGTTCACGCAGGTTCCCGAGCGCGGACGAGGTCAAGAAGCTCGATGGACGAGCTCAAGTCGGTCAGGGACTACGTGATGGAGTTCACCGAGGTCTTCTACAACTGCGAGTTCAAGCTGGAGCGCGACACGGACTTCGTGGCCCTGGCAACGGACGACTATTCGTTCGTCGGCCCTGGATCGATCTGCGACTCGAGGGGCGCGTGCCATCGACGGAGCACGACTACAAGGACTACCTCGACAAGATGGTGATACCCTATTCGGAGGCCACGGGCTACAAGTTCGAGGGCAGGGAGTTCATGGTCGGCGCGCTGGCGAGGATGAACCTCAACAGGCAGAACCTCCACAGCGGACACGCAGAGGGACTCCGCGAAGTACCTGGGCGCGTTCCCGTCGAAGAACATATACCACAACAACCTGGCGCAGTCGATAGAGCTCCTGCACAGCATAGACAGCGCTCTGGAGATACTGGAATCCGCCGAGTTCAAGCAGGAGATCCGCAGCCCCAGATCGTGATGAAGAAGGGCAAGGGAGTCGGCGTTATCGAGGCGCCGAGGGGGACGCTCTACTACATGGTGGACGTCGGACAAGGACCGGAAAGGTGGAGTACGGCAGCATAATCGTGCCGACGCAGCAGAACCAGATATGCATGGAGAAGACGGTGGTGCACGACCGTGGAGGAGAACATCGGCAAGGACAAGCACGCAATCGAGCACGAGATAGAGAAGATGATAAGGGCGTACGACCCCTGCATGAGCTGCGCCAGCCACTTCCTCAGGATAAACTGGAAGCAATGAGTTCGGTCAGTTGCGCCAGCGCATGGTCCTCGTTGATATCCATCGGCACGCAGAAGACCTTCGCGCTGTCACAGGTAACCCAGCTTCTTCAGGAGCTTCAGGCTGAAGCCGAGGTCGAAGTCGTGGAGCGAGCAGATCTTCGACACCTTTATCGAATCTATGTCGGTGAACAGCGTGACCTTCTCTATCCCCTCGGCGGTGTCGATTATCGTCAGGTCCCTTCCCTCCTTCTCGAGGTTCTCGCTCGGGTCAAACTCCTTGAACTCGATCCCGGGAAAACTTGACCTCGAGCGCGCCCAGAAGCCGCAGCGGGAACGCTATCGCAGTCCACCAGCGGATTTCCAAAGATGAGAATCTTCGTTCCCATTCAGACACCTATTTTCATTTTCTTATCGCCAGTTATCGGAGGCGCGTCCAATTTCCGAAGGAGACCTGCCAAATCGCCAGAGAGGGAGTACATTCTTGCTCTCCAGCTCTGGGGAGACTTTTTCAGTCATGTAATTGAAATGCGTAGCGACCCTGTCTCCTTTAGCGGCATCATTTATGAATGACGTGCTGCACAGCTATCTCACCCGATGGCGTTACTACAGTCGCAATCTTCTTATCGGCTGTCCACCTGAGCAATGTTCCCAAAACGCAATCTGCATGAGGCATGATCGAACTTTTCACCAAGATTGACTCTCCTGTCTATCACCGCATCGTGGACAAACCAGAAATATGCGCGTATCGCGTCTTCGTCTATGGACTCCCTCCGCATCTCCTTTGCTATCAGTTCGCACCAGGCGTACGCCACCCTGAAGTTGCTCCTTATGTCGATGTCCGGGGATATGCCATGGGATACCTGCTGCACGAGCGCAGGATCCGCCTTCAAGGCGGTGATGACGTCACCGCTGCACGACCCAGTTCGCCTTCCTTTCCAACAGTGGAAGGCAGCGCATATCTCAGGAAAAGGAGCTTTGCTGCCTCGAATTTTATTTCCATCCAATCATATCCCTAACTGTTCTGCTTCCTCCCTGTCCATCTTCTCGATTGCGATACCTGAAGAAAAGAGAGCATAGTCCCCCTCCTTAAGATCCACGAGCTTGGCGTTGAGCTCGTGGATTCCCCCTTTGTATCTGACGCGCACTTTGCCCGCGCCGACAGACAATACCTTGCCCACAGCTACCTGGCACATTTCATCGATTATATGCTGCGCGCATCTTTTATTTATGTTTTTACTGCAAGGATGGGCCTGCGGAGAATCGGACTCCGGTCTCTACTCTGTGAAAGTAGCGTCTTAACCATTGGACCACAGGCCCCTGCAGTAGTGTATTTGCGAAACAATATTAAAATTAGGGTGGTATGGTTATGCGATTGGATGCCTTATTACACCGGAAAGGGCGACGAGGGCAGGACCGGGCCTTCTGGGAGCCTGCGACTTCGACAAGAAGGACCCGATATTCGCCGCGATAGGCGACATAGACGAGCTCAACAGCGCCGTGGGCGCCGCGCTCTACTATTCGCACGACGACATGGTGAGGGGCGAGCTGAAGATGGTGCAGAACGACCTGTTCGTGATCGGCGCGAGCCTCGCTTCCATAAAAGGCGTTCCGAAGAAGACGAAGCTCAAAGACGGCGCGGTGGATCGGCTCGAGAAGGCGATAGGCAACAT
>CAVSOP010000002.1:0-6129 GCA_963729635.1 uncultured archaeon
GCGGCTTCTGCTTCGTGAGGCAGAACGTCGGCGGGAAGCTGTACCTGATGAACTACGGCACGCTCGCGTCCGTGCAGATGGACCCGATCGAGAAGAAGCCGTTCAACCACTTCATGCCCGGGACCGAGGTGTTCAGCATAGGCACGTCGTCCTGCAACTTCGGGTGCACGTTCTGCCAGAACCACGAGATATCCAAGACCGACGAGATCGCGGGCGAGGAGCTGGAGCCGGGACGGGCGGCGTACCTCGCGATCTGCAACGGCGCGCAGGGCGTCGCATACACCTACAACGAGCCGACGATATTCCTGGAGTACGCCCTCGACGCGGCGGAGGAGGCGCACAGGAGGGGCCTGTTCAACGTCGTGGTCACCAACGGCTACATGACGCGCGAGGCGGTCCGGGCGATGAAGGGCCTGATCGACGCGGCGGTCGTCAACTACAAGGGCAGCGGCGAGGAGGCCTTCGCGAGGAGGTACGAGGCCGTGCCCTCCAGCGAGCCCATAAAGGACTCGCTTCTCGAGATGCGCAAGGCCGGCATCCACATCGAGATCACTGACCTGGTGGTCCCCCAAGTGGGTGACTCCCTCGGGGCGTGCGGCGAGCTGACCGGATGGATAGCCGAGAATCTCGGGACCGACACCCCTGTCCACTTCCTGAGGTTCCATCCCGACTACAAGCTGGTCCTCACGCCGACGCCGTACGAGACCCTGAAGGCGCACTACGACGCGGCCAGGAGGAGCGGGCTGCGGTACGTCTACATAGGCAACGCGCCCGGCAACGACTATGAGAACACCTACTGCCCCGAGTGCGGCACCCTGGCGGTCGAGAGGGGATCCCTCTCGATGAAGAGGTGGAACCTCGACAGGGAAGCGCGCTGCAGGAAATGCGGGCACCAGATCAACATAATCATTGGCAGGCCCCGGGCCTGACCCGTGCGCTAGGCTTTTTAAGCTATCTTTCCAATCCCGATTCATGAAAGCCAAACTCGACAATCGGACGGTCCTGGCCATTTCCGTGCTCGGAGGGATCGTCCTGACCCTCCTTACCGGCTTGGTGAACAGCACGCCCGGGCAGCTGGTCGGAGGGACGTGGTACGGCTATCCTACGAGCTGGGTCATACGCCTCGTGTTGGCGCCGCAGTACAACCCCTGGAGCTTCCAGTCCGCGAACTTCGTCATAGACGTGGCCGTGTGGTCAGTGGTCGTGGCGATAGTCCTCCTGTCGGCGAGGTGCGCGACAGGGTACAAGGCCGGCTCCAGGTCAAGGACGTAGGAGCGGACTACCCGTCAGCCCTTGAACTCCTCGTTTATCTTGGACGACAGCGGTGTGGACGAGTCGATGTACTTGCCCTTGTACGCCTTCTCGACCGGCGAGCTTATGCTCTCGAACATGAGGGAGCAGAACCTCATCCCCGGTATTATCGCGATCGGCAGCTTGCCGATGTTGCTTATCTCCAGGGTGAGCTTGCCCCTCCAGCCGGGGTCGACGTGCCCGGCCGTGGAGTGGACTATGATGCCCAGCCTGCCAAGGCTCGACCTGCCGTCTATGCGCGCGGCGATGTCGTTCGGCAGCTCCACAGTCTCCTTGGTAATGCCCAGCACGAACTCGCCCGGGTGAAGCATGAAGGGGTCGCCGTCGGCCACCTCGACGAGCTCCGTGTCGACCTGGGCGTCGACCTGGGAGAGGTCCACGTGGGACTTGTGCGTTATCTTGAACAGCCTGAACGCGTTCCCCAGCCTGAGGTCTATGCCCACGGATGAGAGCTGCGCATCCAAGTCGCAGGGCTCCACCTTTATCTTGCCGCTCTTGATGTTCGCTCTTATGTCCCTGTCTGAAAGTATCATTCTAACTCCAGTCTGAATTCGGATTCAGAATTTATATCCCTTTCTGTGGAGCGGCCCCCTCACCGGCGTCATCTGGGCGCGGACTGCGATAACGCGCACATATTTAAGGATAAAAAGGGCAATATGGAACACGAGAAGCACGGACGCGAACGCGTGGTCTGATGGATTACATTTCCAAGCATCGACGGCCTGGAGCTGTACAAGAACGCGGAGTTTCCGGTCGTGGTGGGGAACCCCGGCAGCGGCACCGCGCTCTGCGTGGTGTGGCAGGACGTGAGGAGCGTGATGGACTCCAACCCCTCGTTCAAGGAGGCGTTCGCGCTGATAGGCAACCTGAGGTCGCCTTTCGGGGTGAACATAATCCTCTACAACCTAGCGCTCAACCCGCAGATAAGGCGCCTTGTGGTGTGGGGGCCCGACAAGCTCAGCAACACCAACGTCGGGATCTCCGGCAAGAACACCCTGGTCAGCCTCTGGAAAAACGGCGTCGACGACAAGATGCAGGTAAACGGCACGCCTTTCGGCCTGGTCGGGGAGATCGACAGGGGCGCCCTGGCGAGCATACTGAAGAACGTTGAGCTGAAGGACATCGGCGCGGACCCCGCGCCCGACGCGAGGAAGCTGTCCGAGGCAGCGGCGGCGAAGTACATGGAACCCGTGAGGTTCGCCGAGTTCGTGGTCAGGGCCCCGGATGTCCTGCCCTCCGAGAGGTACACGTACCTGATAAGGGAGAAGAAGGGCGCCGACGCGTACCTGCGGCTCCTGCACGCCATATGGAAATATGGCATCAGGAACCCGATCGACGAGGGCGGGGCCGACGTGAAGGAGATAAGGGACGCGGTGGTCGTCATAGAGAGCGAGGATCCCGCCGACGTATATCTTCCTGACTGGCTGCTGAAGGCGAAGGCGATCGGGATATCCAAGGAGAGCCTGGAGAACTACTACAAGGCGCAGTTCACCGCCGAGCCCTACACGACCCGGCTCTTCGAGGGAGTCAGCAGGTTCGAGAGGCCGAAAGACTACTCGTACATGTACACCGAGCTCCTCCACGCATTCCCGAGGCCCCCAGAGGTCGACAGGACGGTCAAGGACCTGTTCGAGAGGAAGGGCTACGGAGCCGCGAAGGAGTTCGTGATGCTGAATTCGCAGATGGACAAGGCCAAGGCGGATGCGCTTGTCGCCGCGGTGGAGAAGGAAGGCCTCCAGGACAAGGAGAAACTGGAGATACTTTTGGAGGGCCTGATACCGAAGACGGACCAGATCGCGAACGTCATAGACCGGATAAGGAGGAAGAGCGCCGACCTCGACAAGGAGGCGATCCTCTGGGATGTCAGGTACCATTCGAAGCTCGAGAGCGGCAGGCCGTGCCTGCTGAAACTGTCCTTCTCGGTAAGGAAAGACAAGGTGGACGTGCACGTATTCTTCAGGAGCCACGACATCTGCCAGGGGTGGTTCTTCAACTACTACGCGATAGTCGAGCTTCTCGGCCGGGTCGCTAGGGAATCGGGCACACGCCCCGGGTTCGTCGTGATGGAGAGCCAGTCGGCTCACATATACCAGAAGGACTGGCAGACCGTTGAGAAGCTGATCAAGGAGAGGATCGACGACGCTCCGATAAACGAGTACTTCGACCCGGAGAAGGACCTGGACCCGAGGGGCATCGTCAACATCGTGGTCGTCGACGGGACGATAAGGCTGAAGCTGCAGAACCCGGAGACTGGCGGCATACTGATGGAGCTGGAGGGGAAGACCGCCCGCCAGCTGCTCTACAAGATGAAGCACTTCGACATCATATCCCGGACCGACCACGCGGTCTTCATAGGCGCCGAGCTCGCGAAGGCTGAGATGTGCATAAAGCTCGGCATAGACTACAGGTATGACACGGCGATCGAGCTGCCTAACGGCGGAAGGCTCTCGAGCTGAAGAAGTAGTTAGCTGCGGACCCCATGAATAGAAGACGGCTTCTCTAATTCATTCCTTATTTGTAAGCGCTGCCGCGCCAGTCTGCCTAGAACCTCTATGCGCTTAGAAACCCAATCGACCCTTATGAAATCCTTATGTCACCAATTCTTATCCGATAAGTATCGTCCATTCCTCCCAGTTTGGTGGTGTCGTATTCATGCACTGGAACGGGGTTTTCCCTGAGTACCTTACTTCTCTGAGCCGCAGCGTCAGGGCTCCAGGAATCCGAATCCCTTAGGGGACTCGATGAACAGGTCGTAGACGCTGGCGTCGCCAAGGCCCAGTTTCCCTGTGGGCGCGTAAGACTCCGCTCCAACCCTAGTGAGCGCCGGCACCTCGGCGAACCTCTCGTTCGCCACGACGTCCCTGTTGACGAGCTCGAAGTACGGCGCCCCGCCCATCCTCCTGACAGGGTCATAGAGGCTCTTGAAGCGGCTCTCCACTATGTTGCATGTGACAAGCACCTCGTGCGACGGGTTTATCATGACGTGGCCGAAGTCGGGGGGCACGTAGACCTTCCGGCCCGCCTCCGCCTCCACCAGGGCGGCCTCGGCTATCCGATCGTCCACATCCGTCTTCCCGTCCCTGGCCCTCCTGAACACCAGGAAGTGCGCGGTCCCTGCGAGGACCTCGTAGAGCTCGGGGTAGCTGGAACCGTTACCTGCGAGCTCGTGGTAGTGGCCCGCGGTCTTGACGAGCTCGTCCCCCAGGGCCGCCGGCGGTATGACCGTTATGTCGTACCTCCTTCGTGCATTGCCGAACGCGCCGCCGTCCGCCTCGGCGTGGACGTCGCGGTACAGGTGGTACAGGACCTGGGACATGTTCGCGGAAGCGGCGAACTTCCTGTCGTACAGCACGTCGCGCATGTCGCCCAGCGTCCTCACAGTGCCGACCGCCTCGGTCCCCTCGACGTACAGCCTGCCCGTCCGAGCGTTCCATTCGACGGGCAGAGACCCGTTCCTTATCCGCATCGCATCATTCCAATGAAAATGTCAGGCGCCGGGATTGGGATTCGAACCCAAAATGCCCGCGAGGGCAACCAGATCTCGAGTTTCGCCAATGCTTCTGGCGCGTTACCTGGTTCCGCCATCCCGGCACCGCCTGCCTGCTGGCATATACTCCTTTGTCAGGGTTAATTAATATTTTTATCTAATGCTATCTATTTAAGCCGCCCACGCAGAGCCGTGGCGTGCGCAAAAACGGGATTGGATGGAGAAGTCGTTCGTTAGGGGAGTGCTGCCCCGCCTGCTGGTGATGGCCCTCTTCGTCGTCCTCTCCGCAGTCGGGGTCGTCTTCTCGGTTCTCCTGGTGCTGACAGCCACGACGCTGTACATGTACTTCCTGGCCGCGTGCTTCGCCGCCCTCTCGGTCACCGCGGGCTTCCTCAACTTCGTCTCCGCCAACTTCTACTACAAGTCGTACTTCTACGAGGACTACCTGTCGAGGCTGAAAGCCGGCCTCGCGCCCGTGCGCAACTACCCGACCGTCGCAGTCGCGATGCCCGTGTACAACGAGGACCCCGCAATGGTCGAGAGGAACCTCAGGAGGCTGAGGGAGCTGGACTACGACAGGGACAGGGTCACGTTCTACGTGCTCGACGACTCCACGGACCCCTCGAAGCGCAAGGAGATAGAGCTCGCGAGCAGGAGGAACGGGGCCGTCTACGTGCACCGCAAGGAGAGGAAGGGGTACAAGGCCGGAGCGCTCAACAACCTGCTCCTGCACTCCAGGGAGGAGTTCCTCGCGGTCTTCGACTCCGACGAGTACCTGACGGACGCCCGCTTCCTCAAGGACATGGTGCCCTACTTCGCGGACGGCCGCGTCGCCTTCGTGCAGACTGAGAAGAGGTACGCCAAGGGCACCTTCTTCTCGGACAGCATAGACCTCTTCGACGCGATCTTCTTCAGGTTCATACAGACCTCGAGGGCGCTCAACGGCACGGCCATCTTCGCGGGCTCGTGCGGCATGATAAGGAGGGCTGCGCTCGACGAGATGGGAGGGTTCCCCGAGTACGTCACCGAGGACACCTTCTTCAGCTTCGAGTCGGACATGAACTCCTTCAAGAGCGTCTACCTGCCCAAGGTCTACGCCCTCGGGAGGCCCCTGCTGACATTCACCGAGCTGGCGAGGCAGCAATGGCGCTACAACTACGGGGACACCCAGTTCCTCGCCTACCTATTCAGGGCGTTCAAGGACAAGGTCACGCGGAAGGAGCGTGCCATGTCCGCGTCGTCAAAGATAGACTACGTCGCCCACGGCTTCGGGCTGAACTACATCTCCGGCGTGCTCATACTGTTCTCGGTGGTCTCGATGCTCGTAGTGC
>CAVSOP010000003.1:0-10588 GCA_963729635.1 uncultured archaeon
CGGCCGCCGTCAGGTATCGCGCAGCGCCTGGCGCACGCCCCGCACTCGACGACCCCGTCCCTGATGACCCTGTACAGCCTCGCCTCCTTCTTCATCACAGGTACCTGGGTTCCGGGTGTATTTAACCTTAATCTTGGAAAGATGCACCGCTGGGAAGACTGGTGGGTCGTGTTTTTATTTGTGCTCTTTTCATATCACTTGACGGGATTCGAGTGGCGGACCAAGCGCGCGCTGGGCTGAGTTCTGCTGAGGCTGAAAGGAGGCTATCTGAGTCCGGCCCCAATCTGATCTACAAACCTGCGAAGGTCAGCTTCCTCGGGATAGCCGGGCACGAGATCACCGAACCGATGATACTCCTCCTTCTCTTCGTCGGCGTGGTGTACAGCGTCTGGGGCAGCCTCGAGGACGCGGTCACGATCTTCGCAGTCATAATAGCCCTGGTCCTCGCCGAGGTCAACAACGAGTACAGGGCGGTGAAGGCCATAACCTCCCTGTCGAAGATCGCGGCGCCGAGGACTAAGGTCGTCAGGGACGGCCGAGCAATGGAAATCGACGCGGAGGAGGTCGTGCCGGGGGACGTGCTAATCCTGACTCCAGGGACCCGGATCGCCGCTGACGCGAAGATAGCCGAATCCATAGGCCTGCAGCTCGACGAGTCCCCGCTGACTGGCGAGTCGATCCCTTCAGACAAGGTGGCCGGCGACGGCGTCTACGCGGGCACCACCGTGTCTTCGGGCGAGGGGTCCGCGATAGTCACGGCGACGGGCGATGCCACCAGGTTCGGGAAGATAGCCAGCGCTGCGAAGTCGGTGAGGCCCCCGAGGACGAAGCTGCAGCTGGAGATGCGGTCGCTCTCCGGCAGGCTGGTCTACGTGGCGGTGTTCTTCTCCATTCTGATCCCGCTCGTGGGCTACCTTCAGGGGCGCAACCTGGAGACGATGGTGCTCACCGGGCTGTCGCTGGCCTTCGCCACGATCCCCGAGGAGCTGCCCATAATAATAACGATGGTGCTCGGCCTGGGCGCGTACACGCTGTCCCGGAAGAACTTCCTGATCAAGAGCCTCAGCTCCGTGGAGACGCTCGGCACCACGACCGTGATAATCACCGACAAGACCGGGACAATAACCGAGGGAAGGATGAGGATTGCGGCGGTCTACCCGAAGGGCGGCGCGAGGGGGATAGTGGGGGCTGCGCTCGGCGCCGTGTCGGATTATGAGATGTCCTACATGGACCAGGCGATAAGGGAGGAGGCCCGGCGGCTGGGAGTGCTGCCGTCATCCCCGTCCGTATTCCGCCAGAGGGGCTTCGCCGAAGGCAGGAAGACGAAGACGGCGATACGGAAATCTGGGAGAGGCTACGAACTTTTCATGAGCGGCGCACCAGAGGAGGTCTTCGCGAGATGCGGGAGCGTCGGGCAGGACTTCAGGAAGAGGCTGGCCGAGGAGACCGCCTCCGGGAGGAGGGTCATCGCCGTGGCCTCGAGGAAGCTCGGGCCGTCCGAGAGGAGCCTCGCCATGCCGAGGCTCGAGAAGGGCCTCGGGCTCGCAGGGCTCATCTGCTTCGAGGATCCCGTGAGGGAGGGCGTCGCCGGGACCATCCGCGACATCTCGAGGGGAGGGATAAGGACCATCATGATAACTGGGGACCATCCCCTCACGGCGGGATTCGTCGCTAGGAAGGTCGGGATACCCGCAGGCAGGGTGATGACCGGGAAGGAGGTCGACGGGCTCACCGACGACGCTCTGCGGAAGGCAGTGGGGAAGGTCTCGGTGTTCGCCAGGGCGTCGCCGATGCACAAGTACCGCATAATGCGCGCGCTCCAGAAGAACGGCGAGGTCGTCACGGCCACCGGCGACGGGATCAACGACGTGCTGGCGCTCGAGGGCGCGGACATAGGCATAGCGATGGGCATCAAGGGCACTGACGTGGCCAAGGAGGCCGCGGGCGTGGTGCTGGCGGACGACAACTACGTGACGATAGCCCAGGGCATATTCGAAGGAAGGAAGTTCTTCGACAACCTGAGGAAAGGCATAGAGTACTACCTCTCTGTCAAGGTTGCGCTAGTGCTGATCTTCCTGCTGCCGATACTCCTTCTGCTGCCGCTGCCCTTCGCACCGATCCAGATAATCCTGCTCGAGCTCTTCATGGACCTCGCGGCTTCGGCGGGATTCGTCGCTGAGCCCAAGGAGAAAGACCTCTACACAAGACCGCCGCGCGACCCCAGGGAGCCGATATTCAACGGCAGGCTCGTCAACGGCTTCCTGACCAAGGGCCTGGCGCTCTTCGGGGCGGTGACTGTGGCATACTTCTACGCGCTGCACGCGGGCATGGGGCAGCTCCAGGTCCAGACTTTCGCCTTCTCCGCGTGGATGATCGGGTACGTGGCGCTGGCGTTCGTCTCGCGCTCCGGGAGCGAGCCGCTGCTCTCGCTCGGGCCGTTCTCGAACCGCGTGATCGACGTCTGGGCAGCGGCCTCCGTCTGCTTCCTGCTGGCCGCGGTCTATTTCGCCCCGATAAGCGGCGCGCTGAACCTGGCTCCGATAAGTCCCGCACAGCTGGCCGCGGTCGCGGCGTCTACGCTGGTGATAGTGGGCCTGCTGGAACTCAGGAAGTACGTGAAATGAGCGCGCTCACCGCTTCCCGTACCTCTCCCGGATCGCCTCTATCCTGCGCAGGTTAAGCAGCACGGACAGCCCGATTATCACCAGCAGCACCCCCTCCCACATGAGGCCGGTCATCGACGTGCTGCCTGCCCTCAAAGGGGAGAGGGCGAGGACCGACGCGACCGACGCCCCGGAAACTATGGAGACGATGCCGAGCGCGAGGAGGGATATTTGTTTCACGGAGGCACCCCGGACGCGGTTACGCTGAGTCTGAAGAGTCCGACGGGACGACCACTTCGTGGACCGGCTTCTGCTCCATCCTGCTGACAAGGTGTATCAGGTCCAGCGCGTCCTTGTACGGTATCCCCACGAGCCATTTCATCGTGCCCTCGGGGTCCGCCTGCTCGCCCAGCAGGTTGAAATGTATCCTGCAGAACAGGGGGCCGCGCGCGATCTTGACGTCGGTTATGCTCTCGTACCTTATGATCTTGTAGTCGCTGTGGAACCCGAGGATGTTGCGCTTCACTATTATTATGCCGTAGTTGGTTGCGAAGACGTGCGCCGGGTCCAGGAACTTCGCCCCGCCCAGCCTGTGCTCGACCGTCTCGAGCTCCACCGTCTCGCCCTGGCCGAGAAGGTCCTTGACCATCGCGTACTCGCTGCTTCCAAGGTCGACCAAGGCATCACCAGGATATTGCTAACCGCAGGTTAAAATTACTTGCTTCGCGGAGTTCAGGGCCTTGGGTGGCGGCGGGCAGCAAGGTTTAAATCCCTTGACATTCCTGTCTGACCGATGACATGGCAAGAGTCCGCAGAGAGAGGAGCAGGCGCACGGGCGAAGAGGCGGCGGCCAGGCTGAGATCCTGCAGGCTTAGGCTCGCCATCACATGCGTACTCGCGGCGGTACTCGTCGCCGCGGTGGTGTACCTGGGCACGATGTACTCCTCGCTGCTTGGCTCCTACCGTTCGCTGCAGAGCTACTACGCCGGCCTCGCCGGCGGCTACTACGGCCTCATGAACAGCTACGCCTCGCTGAACGCCAGCGTCGCCCACCCTACCATCGTCAATCCCCCTATAAGGCTGTACGTCGGCGCTCCGCCCGCGAACGCGAGTGGGCTGACCCTCGTGCCGGCGAACCAGGTCTTCTGCCCGGAGAGCGCGGCGATACAGAGGCAGGCGTCGTCGCTGTTCGCGTATCCCTATTACGCTGTGCTGGCGCCGGGCGCGTTGTTCAACTACACCATGGTGTACAACCAGTCTGCTGCCCGAGGCGCGCGGGTGACTGTCTCTCCCCCTTTCACGCTGGTCTCCTACGGTTCATCAGTCTCCGCCGCCCCGATGTGCGCAGGATACCCGAACGCGCTCTACGAGGTGACTGCGAGCGTGCGCTCTCCGGCCTACAACTACACCTCGCCTATATACATCCTCGTCTATGGGAACTGAAAGGCCGCTCTGAATCAGCACGGAACGCGGACAATCTTTATTAAGAGGGAAATGCAAATTTACGATAGTGAAAACGTGCAGGGACGCGATTCTGTACTGAGACCGGCTCCGCGGACTGGTGAAACGGAACCTGGCGCCATCCTCTCTCTTTTAAGAAACGGCAGGATTCCGGCCGGGATGGTGAGCCTCGTGAAAAGCGACGGTTCTCTGTTCGACGGCCACGTGAATCTCGAGTGCAGGGTCGGCCCCGAGGGAAGGCGGACGGGGTACGTTGACATCGTCTCCACGACCCTGGACGAACTGGGCATCTCCGATCCAGAGGCTGCGGAGGCGCTGAAGAAATTCGGCTTCGTTAAGGGGAAGGTCGCGATCCTGTGGCAGTTCTACCCCCTGCCCAAGGACCCCGAAGTCCCGGAGCTCGGGAACATTGGGGTGGGCACCGCGGCCCTCGGGCGTCTGCTCGAGAGGCTCGAATCCGAGGGATTCGCGGGCGTCTTCGCGATGCCGCCCGTCACGGACAAGGCCGGGAGGCTATGGATGAAGAACGGATTCTGGAGAGTGGGCTACAGGAAGGGAGACATGTACGATGACCTCTGGTGCCTGAAATTCTAGAATGACGGCTTGCGCCGGCGCGTCTCTCCCTACGTTATCTCCGGCCGGTAGAGAAGTATCCTGGCCACGAGCCACGCGGCTAGAAGGAAGCTTATCGCGAAGCCTATCTTCCCTGCGGTGGGGCTCGAACCGACTATCAGCGCGGAGCCCACGACCATCGCGGAGAGGACCAAGGACAGGGCGAGCTTGTTGCTCATCCTGTCGAGGTCGTCGGCGAAGCTCGCGAGGTTCGTGTGGACGAGCTCGACCTTCAGCTCGCCCGCCTCGAGCTTGCCCATTATCTTGCGGAGCGAGCCAGGGAACGTCCTGACCATGTACTCGATCTCGAGGTAGTTCTCCTTCACTATGCCCGAGAGCCTCTTCGGCGAGAGCGAGAGCGCGGACGCCTGCTTCGCGTATGGCGCGAACTCGGAGAAGGCGTTGAACTTCGGGTCGAGCGCCGTGCCCACGCCCTCCAGTATGAAGAGCGCCCTGCTGAGCTCGGTGAACGCCCGGGGGCTGCGCACCCTGTACTTGTCCGCCACGGACATGAGCCCGTGCAGCAGGTGCCCCATCTGCACGTCCTGCAGCCTCTTAGTGTAGTACATGTCGAGAAGGTCCGCCATGTCCTCGGAGAAAGCCCCCATGTCCACCGAGTCGTTGACCATCCCCATCCTGGAGAGCTGCTTGACCAGGCCCACAGGGTCGTCGTCTAGGGCGAACGAGACGAGCCTGAGCATGCTCATCGCCGTCTCCCGATCTATCGAGCCGACCCTGCCGAAGTCCAGGAAGCAGACCACGTCGCCCTTCATGACGACTATGTTGCCGGGGTGCAGGTCGGCGTGGTAGAACCCGTCCACCAGGAGCATCTTGAAGAACGCGCCCGCGCCGCGCTTCGCTATGAGCGTCTTGTCGTACTTCTTCGACTTGGACCTGATGACCTCGGAGAGCGGGACGCCCCTGGCCTCCTCCATCACAAGTATGCGCCTGGTGCTCAGGCCCTCGTAGACCCTCGGCACGTGGACGCCCCTGTCGCCGGCGAAGTTCTCGCGCATGCGGATGGCGCTCTTCGCCTCGCGCTGGAAGTCGAGCTCCTTCATTATCGAGCGATCGAACTCCTCGACGATGAGCTTCGGGTTCCACTGCCTCGCCTCGGCGACGTACTTGTCGAGCATGCCAGCCAAGTAGCGCATAATCCTCATGTCCTCCCGCACGGTCTCCTCTATGCCTGGCCTCTGGACCTTGACCACGACGGGCGTGCCGTCCTTCAGCGTGGCGCGGTGAACCTGGGCTATCGACGCGGACGCGATCGGCGCGTCCTCGAAGCCCGAGAACACGTCGGCGATGCTCCTGCCGAGCTGCTCCTCGACCTCGCTGCGCGCCTGCTCGGACGGGAAGGGCTTCATGCGGTCCTGCAGCTTCGAGAGCTCGTCCGCCAGGTCCCTGCCGACGAGATCCTCGCGGGTGCTGAGCATCTGGCCGAGCTTCACGAACGTGGTGCCGAGCTCCTCGAGGAGCATGCGGATGCGCGCGTTCTCTCCGGCCTTCTCGATGCCAGGCTTCTCGCCGCGCCCCACGGCGATGTGCAGCCTCTCCCCGATGCTGATCCTCTCGGCCACGTCGCGCATCCCGAACCTGGCGAGAAGCCTGAATATCTGCGCGGTCCGCCTGAGCTCAGCGCTGTTCTTCCGCAGCGATAGGAAATCGGAACCTGCCATGTGTTGTCGCACCACTATTGATTCAAGCTTCAATCTTTGTCTATAATAATCTTGCCCCGGGCGCCGCAGCCGGGGGCGGGGGCGGCGCGCTGACGCACGATATAAAAACCCTGCCGTCTTAAGTTGAATCGATCAGGGTAAGCATATGGACAAAAACGTAAAAAAGGGACTCCGATTCGGAGTCGGAGTGGGCTACATTGCGGTTGAGGCGCTCGAGGAGGCGATGGACAGGCTCGCCAAGGAGGGAAGGATAAACCAGAGGGACTCCGAGAAGATGGTGCGGGATCTGGCGGCCAAGTACCGATTGGCCGGGAATGAATACTCCAAGGAGGTGCAGGCGAAGCTCGACAGGTTCGTGAAGCAGGCACCGTTTGCGACTAAGAAGGACATAGCGGACCTGAACGCCAAGATAGACCGCATGAGCAAGGCGTCGAAGAAGCGCAAGAGGTAATTGCGGAATTGGGCTGGCGGCGCGAGCCGAATGGGCATTGAACGCCGCGGTCCGCCTTTTCCCATTCCCTAGCGGAATCAGTATTCCTTGCCGATCTCCTTGTAGGCCTTCCTGAAGGGCACGCCCTTCCTGACAAGGTCGTACGCCCTCTGCGTGGCGTAGACATCCTCGGTGAGGCCCTTGGCGCACCTCTTCCTGTCGGCCTTCAGGCTGCCGAAAAGAAGCGACCCCATCCTCAGGCTCTTCTCCGCGAGCGCGAATCCCCTCAGCATCGGCTCCTTGGTGAGCTGTATGTCGCCGTTGTACCCGGTCATCAGGTTGCCCGCTATGCCCTTCACCTGCATCTCGTACGCCACCATGACGTGGTAGTTCGCGCGCATGCGCTCGAGTATGTCCGGGTTCCTCTTGTTGGGCATCATCGAGCTGCCCGTGGTGAGCCCGGCAGGCAGCTCGTAGTAGCCGAACTCCGGCATGCTGAAGACTATCAGGTCGGAGGCGAGCTTGTTGAGGTCGAGCATGACCTGCCCCAGCGCGTGCAGGATCGTCGCCTCGAACTTGCCCCTGCTCATCTGCGCGTAGATGGGATTCTCCTGCACCCTAGCGAAGCCGAGCTCCTTCGCCGTGAAGGCGCGGTCGAGCCTTATCGGGGAGCCGTAGCCGGCCGCGGTCCCGAGGGGGGACTGGTCGATGAGGACCATCGCCGCGTCGAGGAGTATCAGGTCGTCCTTGAAGGCGTCTATGAATGCGACAGTCCACATTCCCACCGAGGACGGCATCGCCTTCCTGGTGTGCGTGTATCCCGGCAGGGCTATCTTCCCGTACTTGGAGGAGAAGCGCTCCGCGCTCGCCGTGAGCCTCTTCAGGAGGTTGATACATTCGTACAGGTTGTCCTTGTAGTAGAGCCGCAGCGCGGCCAGCACCTGGTCGTTCCTCGACCTGCCCGTGTGTATCTTCCTGCCGAGGTCGCCCAGCCTCTCGGTGAGCCTGTTCTCTATCGCAGTGTGCATGTCCTCCTGCTCCCGCGATATCGTGAACTCCCCGCGCTCCCACAGGGCGATTATGTTTTCGAGCTCGGCGACGAGCAGCTTCACCTCGCGTGCGCTGAGTATGCCTATCCTGCCCAGCATCCTCGCGTGGGCCATCGAGGCGACGCAGTCGTACCTGACGAGCTGCATGTCGAGCAGGTTGTCGTTGCCTACCACGAAGTCCTCGACGTCATCGTCGAGCTCGCGGCCCTTATCCCACAGCTTCCTTGTTGCCATCGGCCTTCACCTTCCTGCCCTTCTTGAGCGAGTCGTAGGGCACCCTCCCAGTCATCGCGACGTTGTGCGCCTTGAGCCTTATCGCGTTCACGTTGATGAATCCCTGGGAGTCGATCGCGTTGAAGCCGCCCTCGGCGTCCATGCTCGACAGCTCCTGGTCGTAGAGCGGCGTGAATGACTCCCTGCCGACGACCTGGACGTTGCCCTTTATGAGCGAGAGCCGCACCTCCCCGTCCACTGCCTCCTGGCTCTTGTCGAAGGCGTTCATCAGGAAGTCCATCTCAGGGGAGAACCAGAAGCCGTCGTAGACTATCTCCGCGAACTTCGGCACGAGCGAGTCCCTTATGTGCATGACCTCCTTGTCCATCGCGATGCCCTCAAGGTCGCGGTGCGCTGCCCAGAGTATCGTGGCGCCCGGCGTCTCGTAGACGCCCCTGGACTTTATGCCGACGAACCTGTTCTCCACCATGTCGACGCGGCCGATCCCGTTCTCGCCCCCGACCTTGTTGAGGTACGTGAAGAGCTCCAGGGGGTCGGTTTTCGTGACCTTGTGCGTCAGGTCGACCATCCTCACCGGCGTGCCGTCCTTGAACGAGATCTCGACGACCGTCTCCTTGGACGGCGCCTTCGCGATCGAGGCCGTCCTGCTGAAAAGGCTCTCCGGGGGCCTGAAAGTCGGGTCCTCGAGTATGCCCGCCTCGTGGCTTATGTGCATGAGGTTGTCATCCTCGCTGTAGGGCTTCGTAGCCGTGGCCTTGACGGGTATCCCGTATTTCCTGGCGTAGGCGATGAGGTCGCTCCGTCCCTTGAATTCCGCAAGGAAGGCGGGGTCCTTCCAGGGGGAGATGACCTTGATGTTCGGATCAAGCGCGTAGTAGCCGAGCTCGAACCTGACCTGGTCGTTGCCCTTCCCGGTGGCGCCGTGGGCCACGTAGTCCGCGTGCTCCGCCTTCGCGACCTCCATCTGCGCCTTCGCGAGGAGCGGCCTCGCGAGCGAGGTGCCGAGCAGGTACCTGCCCTCGTACGTTGCATTGCAGCGCATCGCGGGGAAGATGAAATCCGTGACGAACTCCCTCTTCAGGTCGGCGACGACCGCCTTAGAGGCGCCTGTGGCGATCGCCTTCTTCTTCACTGCGGACATGTCGTCCGCCTGGCCGACGTCCCCGGTGAAGCAGATGACGTCGTAGCCGCTGTTGTCCAGCCACTTCAATATCACTGACGTGTCCAGGCCGCCGCTATAGGCCAGCACCACTTTCTTGTTCGCCATTCCAATCCCATCGATGCCAATAACGGATATTACTTCAACGCCAAGCAATTTATATTCCAAGCACGCGTCGCAGGGGCGCCTCGCTGCGCAGAATCAAAACCATAGCGCGGGCATCGTTATTCCTTTCCTTCCCATTCCTTGAAGAACTTCTCCAGATACTGCCGCATGAACGCGTCCCTCTCCTTTGCCATCTCCCTCGCGGTCGGAGTGTTCATCCTGTCCTTAAGAAGCAGCAGCTTCTCATAGAAGTGGCTCACCATAGTGGAGTTCGAACTCTTGTACTCCGAGAAGTTCTTGTGTTCTTTCGGTTTGCTGTCCGGATCGTAAATCTGACTGCCCTTGTGCCCTCCGTACATGAACGCCCTCGCGATTCCGATTGCCCCGATCGCATCGAGCCTGTCCGCGTCCTGAACGATCCGCCCCTCGAGGGTGTCCATGGAGTCCTTCACGCCGGCTCCTTTGAACGAGACGTTGTCGACTATTCGGCAGACCCTGTCTATGGTCTCGCTGTCCGCCCCGACGCGCGTGAGCCAAGCCCGGGCCGCCCTTCCCCCCGCGGTCTCGTCACCGCCGTGGAACTTCCAGTCCGCGATGTCGTGTAGCAGGGCGCCGAGCTGCACGATGAAGAGGTCGGCACCTTTCTCGCGTCTCGCTATCTCAACGGAGGTCTTCCAGACCCTGTAGACGTGCCACCAGTCGTGCCCGGTGCCCTCTCCGTGCATGCTGTCCTTCACGTACTTGGCCGTCGACGCGAGTATCGCTTCACTGTCCATAAGCTCGTTCTCCTAGAACGCTAAAAAGATAAGAATGTGCGTTTCGATCCGGAATTGCGCCCCGCTTCCAGAACCCGAGCGCACGCTTAAATATGCGGAAACCCACAATAAATCACTGGAGGACGGATGTAAGGGTGGGGGCATAGGGAAGGCGCTACCACGTCCTTCCTTAAAACTTGTATTAGCTCGTGACTACTTGTAGATATCTGTTCAATCCCTATTGCCAAACATTGCCTATTTAAATGCTAAGGAGTTTGAATTAATTCATGTACAAAATTCTGTCCATATACATCCAGCCGCCCTCAGACGTCCGCGCAAACATTATTGGACTGATAAAAGCCCTGGCCCAAAAATATGGTGTTTATGGCCAGATGCGGGAATTCAAGGGGCCCCATATAACAATTTTCAGTCTAAAGGCGGATAGGCACGACTTCGATGAGACAATCGGCAACATAAGAGCACTATGCGGCGAGCTCAAGC
>CAVSOP010000004.1:0-22422 GCA_963729635.1 uncultured archaeon
GGGACGCGATAGTATATCGTAACCAGAAGGATCGCGGCGGTGAGCGCCAGGAACGCCGCCGTCCTGGCGTTGACGCCGATGCCTAGCTTCCCTGCATGCGGCCGTTTCACTTCGTGGGTGCCGCCAGCTTCATGCGTGTCTTGCATAATAAGCACTTGAGTAAGCAATACTTGCTACTTTAACGTTTTAATAGCTTCTCTACCCGCGCAGCCAGTCTCCATTCCCCATTTTCTGCCTCATCACTCCGCACCGCCCCAAAACCCCGGCTTACGGTATTTTAACCTTTTTATCCATAATTCATATCCGTGTGAAGCTGGCGCTCATTTTTCGACAGCGCGTGAGTCTATGGCCAAACTATCCGTACTGATATTCTCGAGGAACGACATCGACAAGGCGATCGGCCTGACAAGGGACGTATACGGGATCGCGGACGAGATAGTCCTCATAGACTCCAGCGGCAGCAGGCAGAGGGAGAAGCTCGCGCGGGAGCTGAGGCGCCCTTCGCTTTCGAAGGTCAGGGAGTTCTACGCCGTCGCGCTGGGATATCCAGACCCACTGCGCACATACGCCCTGAAGAAATGCCTGAACCGGTGGGTATTGCTGATCGATACCGACGAGAAGCTGTCCGATGGCCTGAAGCGCGACATCCCGGGCCTGATAGAAAGGGCATCGTGCGGCGCCTTTGCGATAAGGAGGTATCGAGTACGTGAAGGGCGGGAACCCAGAGGGATTCACGTGGCAGCTGCGGCTCTTCAGGAAGGACAGGGTTCTCTTCAGGGGCATAGTCCACGAGCAGCCGGAGGTCAGGGGCACCATAGAAAGGCTGGACCGAACGGAGCACTATTTGGAGCATATGCAGGAACTGCGCGGCGGGGCGGTCACGGACTACGCCAGGATGGCGAAGTACGAACGGCTCACATACTCGTTGCTGAATAAGATGCTGCTGGACTACGTCTACAAGCTGACCGTTCCCGAAGACCGTCGCGCGGGCACCACCCTGGGCAGGTCCGTCACCAGGTTCCTCCTCGCGTACGAGCGCCTCTTCGGGAAGAAGATGAACTCGGAGATCAGCAACCTCGATTACTTCATCTTCTACCTGATAAGGGACCTCGCGTACCTGGCAAAGTCGGGGGGCATAATGAACGTCCTCAGGATGCTCCCCCGCGAGCTGGACCACATCGCCAAACTGAGGAGGGCGAGGTCCGAGCCTGACGGAGACAGGGCGTTCGAGATATCGAAGGCCATAAACGGCATAGGCATAACGCGCTTCCTCGGGCTCGATAGGGAGAGCACCATAATGGCCCTCAATAGGGAGTACTCGGGCAGGGAGCAGGGCATAGGCCTGCTCCTGAGGCTTCTTGACGAGAGGTACGAGCGGACGAGGGGCAAGGCGGCGAGAACATGAGAGTGGCAATACTCTTACTGAACTACAACGGGATGGACTCCAATTTCGACGGAAAACCCATACTGCGGGAGTGCGTGCGGCTGCTCGTCAAGAACACCGACCCCGGGATCGGCAGGATAATCGCGATGGACAACGGCTCCACGGACGGCTCACCAGAGTTCCTGAGAAAGAGCGGCCTGGAGGTGCTGCGGCGCGAGAAGAACCTGTACAACTTCTCCGCGGTCAACAACCAAGGCATACTGTACGCGGCCGAGAAGTACGATCCCGAATACTTCATCACAATAAGCAACGACATATTCGTCAAGGACAGGAGGTGGCTGGAGAAGATGCTCGAGGTCGCCGACGCGGACCCCCGCCTGGGGATTGAGACGTGCAAGCTCGTGTATCCGAGCGGGAAGATACAGCAGGCCGGCGGGATAGCCGGGGTGTCGCCAAGGAGCAGGGGCAGGGGCGAGCCGGACCGCGGCCAGTACGACCGGGCCGAGAAGGTCGGCGCCACGTGCTTCTCCTTCTGCATGATAAAAAAGAGCACGCTGGAGAAGGTCGGAATGTTTGACGAGGGCTTCAGGTTCGGCTTCGAGGATACCGACTTCAGCCTGCGGACCCGCAAGGCGGGCCTGGACATCGTGTACAACGGGCTCGTCTCCCACATCCACCTCGAGGGCTTCACCCATTCAAACTCACCCAAAGAATCCGTCAGGGACATGTTCTTCTACAACCAGCAGAGGAACTACATGTACTTCGCCTTCAAGAATCTGGGCATCCTAGACCGGTCCGCGGCGATCCTCCTGGAGCTGGGTGCGGCCGTGTTCAGCATCGAGAGCAAGGACAGGAGCAGGGGCCTGGCCAGCCTGCGGCGAAGAACAAGCCCCTCTGGCGGCTGTACGTCTCGCTAAAGGCCATCTTCGAGGGGTACGACCTCTACCGGCAGGCACCTGACAGGGCTGGACAGGAAACCCGCGTTTCCCAGGAAAGTCAAGCGCGGTGCCGTCAATAGGCAATGATGCCGGAAGCCTTTAAGATATTTTACCCTCCCATAAGACTCATGGATAAGGTCACTGTCACCGGTGCCACGGGATTCATAGGCAGGCATCTGGTCCGCGGCTTTGGAGAGGAATACGAGGTGCACACGGTGGAGAGGAAATCCAGCAGCGCGTTCGGTGCAAACAGGCACCTTGCGCGGCACTTCCTGGACGTGAACGATTACAAGAATATCGGCGCGCTAGTCAAGAGGGTAGACCCACAGTATGCGATTAATCTCGCGGCCCTGGCTTCGATAGGCAAATCTATAGAAAATCCGATAGACGCGAGCAACGTGACCTACCTGGCCGCGGTAAACCTGGCGGAAGCGTGCCGCAGAAACACTTCGAATTTCAAGCAGTTCATAACCGCGGGGAGCCAGGAGGAATACGGCACTACGCTAACCGACAGATCGCAGAAGCTGACGGAAGAAACCCCGCTCGACCCAAACAACCCCTATTCTATATTCAAGATAAACGTGGAGACCTATCTGAGCTATCTCCGCAGGGCGTATCGCTTCCCTTCCACGGTGCTCAGGATCTTCATAACCTACGGCAGGGAGGACGACGCTCCCTTCTTCATCGACAAAACGCTGAGCCAGATGTCGGAGGGCAGGCCGGTCGAAATAACGAACTCCGACGCGGTCAGGGACTGGATATACGTGGACGACACAGTGGAAGGCTTCATGAAAGCGCTCGGAAACAGCAAGGCGATAGGTCAGGCATTCAACCTCTGCTGCGGGGAAGGCCATACCGTCAGGGAGGCCTCAGAACTGATTGCTGAGCTTACCAAAAGCAGGAGCAAGGTGGTCTACGGCCACGCCAAGAGGAATCAGCTGGAGCCGCAGATTCTCGTCGGAGACAATGCCAAGGCAAGGAAAATGCTCGGATGGCGCCCGAGATATGATCTAAGGGCCGGCCTAATCAAAACGATAAAGAAGAGGGGGCTGATGCGTTGAGAATAGCCGTGTTGATAGATTCGTTGGAGGTCAGGGGCGGCGGGGAGAAGATAGCGCTGCACCTTGCAAAGAAGTATAACGGGGAGATTTATACGAGCAAGGTGGTGTGGGAAAACATACTGCCGGAATTCAGAGAACTGAAGGTAAATGTCGTAGGAGGGCAAATTCCCTCAGTTCCATTTTTGGCGCAGGAGGCCATGCTAAGGGGATTCCCAACTGGACCTGTCCGCCTACGATGCGACGGTATGCCTGGGGCAGGCTATACCTATTACACCGCAGAAAGGAATCACCCCACGATACTGGTACACTTTCGGGATAAGCCCGCTGTTCTACAAGAACGGGCCTAAGACTTGGGACTACTGGTCGCTTGGGGGGCCACACAGTACCTGCCCGCGGTGCTGCTCTGGAGACTGCGCATGCAAGGGTATGACAAGAGAGCAGTGAAAGAACTTGTGGACAAGGTAGTCGCAGTGTCGCACTACACCGCAAACACGGTCAAGGAGTACTACGGCAAGACCGCAGAGGTAATACCTCCTCCAATGGATACCCGAAAATTCATCCACGAGCATGACGAAGGCTATTATCTGGTCGTCGCCAGGCTGGTTCCCGAAAAGAGAGTTGACCTCGTGATAAACGCCTTCAAGATGATGCCGGGCAAAACGCTCTGGATAGAGGGAAATGGGCCTTCGGAGAACTACCTGAAGAAACTTTCAGGAAATAGCAAAAACATCAAGTTCCTGGGGCGAGTCGGGAGCGATGAGCTTCTGGAACTGTATGCGAAAATGCATCTCGCTGATAAGCATGGACTACTACCAGGGCTACTGCACGGTGATCATCGAGGCGTTCGCTTCCGGGAAGCCTTGCATACTCGTGAACCAGGGCGGCTATTCCGAGCTGGTTACCGAAGGGGTGAACGGTACGCTCGTGGGGGACGAAGTCTCGGAGGTAGTGAAGGGCGTTACGCGAATGACGCCAGAGGTCGCCGCAAAGATGAAGGATGCCTGCTTGGAAAAGGCGAAGGAGTTCACCATGAGTACCTTCTACGGCAAGTGGGACGAGATCCTGGGAAGGGCAAAGACCGACTCGAGATAATCGCTTCGGTTAGCGGTTTTCTCTTCAAAAGGCATATTTCTGAAGTCACCAGACCTTCCAAGGAGGCGCGCGCGCCTTGAAATCGGCGTTTGGAAAGACGCCCGTGTTCCACAAGGCGTTCAGCCTCTCGGCATCCTTGTGCGTATCCATGCAGGCCCAGAGTTCAGGAAGGGCTTGTGCGCCACCAGTTGGCCTTCCTGGCCAGCCTCTTCAGCGGCTCTTCCTCAAGCACGCAGGTTTCATCAAGGTAATCGAATATTTTTTTCTCGAAAAGACGAAGAATCCGCCGTTTATGAATCCCGGCAGTGTGGGCTTCTCCTTGAAAGTGCTAACCACATCGCCATCCACTTCCACGACGCCAAAAGGCGACATCGGATGCACGACTGTCAAAGTCGCCACCTTGCCCTTTTTCACATGGAACTCGTAAAGTTTTTTAATGTCGATGTCCGCAACGCCATCACAATACGTGAGGAAGAAGTTGCGCGTGTCTATGCGCGGCTCCATCTTTTGGATCCTGCCGCCGGTCTGCGTTTCCAGCCCAGTATCCACGCAAGTTACGTCGAGCCCCTCGACGTTTTTCGGGCCCCTGAATCTATCATTGCAATATTCCTTGATCAGGCCACCCTTGTATCCGGTGCATATCAGGAACCTTTTCAGACCGAAATGCGCGTATATTTTTATTACGTGCTCGATTATGGGAATCCCGCCCACTGGGACTAGCGCTTTCGGCAACACATAGTTGTGAGATCTGATCCGGAGCCCAAGGCCTCCCGCCAGTATGACTACAGGCAAATCCTCCATACCTGTCATTACGCAGTAACCTATATTTATTTGTATCCTATGGAACTATAATAAGATGATTTCCGGAGGATTTGTCGGCCGGGGGGGTCTTTCGGGCGGAAACGCCTGAGCCATATGGAAGACTTCTGAGCCCAAGAAGAAATGTTTGACTTTTGAAACGGATCCGGGGAGATGTGCTTTAAATGGTCCATCCCCCTCGGGTTGCCTAGGATTAAATCAGACGGATGGTGCGAGAGATGGATCGAGATGCGCTTAGGAGAGAGATTTTGGATAAAGTAAAGCAGTTCGCAAGTACTGCGGAGAAGCAAAATTTTGTTCCTGGCAAGACAAAGATACCCTATGCCGGTAGAGTGTACGACCACGATGAGATGGTCGCACTCGTAGACAGCTCTCTGGATTTCTGGCTCACTGCCGGGAGGTACGCGGCCCGCTTCGAGAAGGAGTACGCCGAATTCTTCGGCACCACCTACTGCTCGCTGGTCAACTCGGGCTCGTCTGCCAACCTGCTCGCGCTCTCCGCCCTGATGAGCCGCCAGCTGGGCAATGACAGACTCAATAAGGGCGACAAGGTCATTACCTGCGCGTCGGGTTTTCCTACGACGCTTAATCCGATATATCAGAACGGCCTCGTGCCTGTCTTTGTAGACGTCGAATTAGGGACATACAATCCCATCCCCGATGCAATAGAGGCCGCGGCGGAAAAAGGGGCGAAGGCCGTGCTGCTCGCGCATACGCTGGGCAATCCTTTCGATCTGGATGCGGTGATGAGGTCCGCGAAGAAGCATGGATTGTACGTTATCGAAGACTGTTGTGACGCAGCCGGAGCGACATGGGATGGGAAGAAAGTGGGAACCCTTGGAGACATATCGACGATGAGCTTCTATCCTGCCCATCACATCACGACCGGGGAAGGCGGCGCGGTCATGACCTCAGACCACACGTACAAGAATCTTGTTGAGTCTCTCCGCGATTGGGGAAGGAGCTGCGTGTGCCCTCCCAGGAAAGGATAACGTCTGCGGGAAGCGCTTCGGATGGAAGCTCGGAGAGTTGCCTTTCGGTTACGACCATAAGTACATCTACTCGAACGTCGGATACAACCTCAAGGTGACCGACATGCAGGCTGCGGTAGGGGTGGCCCAGCTTAGGAAGCTGCCAGATTTCATAAGGAAGAGAAAGGAGAATTTCGATTTCCTGTTCTCGAACCTAAAGGAGCACGAGGACGTGCTCGTGATGCCCGAGAGTACGCAAAGCCGAACCCAGCCCGTTCGGTTTCCCGTTGACCGTGAGCGAAGGAAGCGCCTTTCGCAAGGAAGGACATCGTCGAGACGGCTGGAATCCAGCGGCATCCAGACAAGGATGCTATTCGGAGGCAACCTCGTAAGGCAGCCCGCATACGTCGGTCTGGAGAAGGAAAAGATCGGAGACCTGAAAAATGCCGACATCGTGATGCAGGCCACTTTCTGGATAGGCGTCTATCCAGGGCTCACGCAGGAGATGTTGGAGTACACTGCGAACGTGTTCGACAAGTTCATGAAGGAGAGCGGCGATGATTGTCACGGCCACTTATATCGGCATAGCCTTCCAGCAGCGATTGGAATACTCGCCCATGTCGATCTTCCTTGAATAGTAGGCCTTGTACCAGTCCACTGTCCTCTTGATCATCCCAGTCGAAATACCATCGAGGCTTCCAGCCGAGTCTCCTGCGCGCCTTGCCGCTGTCCAGCGCCAGTAGCTCTGGCCTCGTGCTTGTCCGGGCGGTATCTGGTCACGGAGCCCGTTCCCCACTCGCTGATGAATTCGTTAACCAGTTCTTCCACCGTCTTCATCGAATTGTCACTGCTGAAATTGTACGCTCCCGAATATTTGGCGGGCTGGCTGATATGTCATCTCGGCGAGCTTGGCATATCCCGACAGGACGTCGAGAGACGTACTGCCATGGCCTTATTGCCGATGGGTTCCTTATCCTCACGCTCTCCTTCTTTGTCAATGATCTTACCAAGTCAGGAACCAGTCTGTACTTTCCCCAGTCCCCTCCGCCGATCACGTTGCCTGCGCGCGCAGTGGCTACGCCAATTCCAGACTGGGTGAAGAAACTGTCCCCATATGCCTGCGTTATCAATTCAGAACAGGCCTTGCTTGAACTGTACGGGTCATGGCCTCCTAGTTTATCGCTTTCCACGTATCCTTTCAGTCGTTCCTTATTTTCATAGACCTTGTCTGTGGTGACGTTGAGTATCGCCTTTGCGTTGCCCTTCCTGCGGGAAGCCTCCAGCAGATTCAGCGTCCCCATGGCGTTAGTGCGGTACGTCTCCAACGGGAACTCGTAGCCGTTCAGCAATATGGGCTCGGCTGCCAGATGGAATATGATCTCGGGGTCGTAATTTCTTATGACTTTTTCCACATCTCCATATTTTCCGATGTCCCCCTTGACGCTTGTCATCTTATTCTTCAGGCCCAGGGACTCGTACAGGAAGGGCTATCGAGGGGGGATTGAGGGAGAATCCTGTCACATCCGCGCCGAACTCGCTCAGCCACAGGGAGAGCCACGCCCCCTTGAATCCGGTGTGCCCAGTCATCCAGCACGCGCTTATTCGAATAAAATTTCATTGTTCTACCCGTGTCCATCAAAACACCCATCCCTTTGTCATACGACCCATTTTCATTTCACTGTGACTGACTTTGCCAGGTTCCGCGGGTAGTCCGGATTGTTCCCCCGAAGCACAGCTAGTCTATATCCAAGGATTTGAACCGGAATTATGTTGACCACTGGGCTCGCGTTCCCTGCATCGGGAACCCTGATCCAGCAATCGAAAATTTCGTTCTTCTTGGGAGATATGCGCAATTCTGTAGCCTCCTCTGGCCTTGACCTCCATTGCGTTACTGAGCATTTCCGCCTTTGTTTCGTCTTCTGGCACCAAGACTATGCACGCGGTTTCCTTCTCGATCAATGCAAGCGGCCCGTGCTTCGAGCTCACCACCAGCAAATCCCTGCGCGTGCATGTACGAAGTTTCTTGCAGTTTTATCGCCGCTTCCTCCGCAAGCGGGAAGTTCACTCCCCTACCGAGTATGAACAGGTCATTTTTGTCCTTCAGCAGGGCAGCGAGCTTGCCGATGTGCTCTTCATATCGCGGGTTGAGCATGTCGTTAACCTCTGCAGCCGTGTTCAGCAGCAGAAGTTTGCCTTCTTTCAGCCTGCCTGCCGTGGCATATGCCAGCAGGATGAGCAGAGAGAGCTGTGCTGTCGTGGCCTTGGTGCTTGCGACTGCTCTCTCCGCGCCGGCGTTGATCATCAGGAAGTCGTCGCTCACTCGCGTCATTGTTGACCCGAAGACGTTTAGAAGGGAGAGCACGCGCGCTCCCTTCGACTTCGCGGTCTCGATGGCCTGCAGGACGTCAGCAGTCTCTCCGCTTTGCGATACCGCGATGACCAAGGTTCCGCTTGTCAAATAGTGCTTGTAGCTGCCGAATTCGGATGCCACGACGGCATTGACGTGCTTTTTCGCTATTTCTGAGAAGAGATATCTCCCGTGGCACACACTCTGCCTGCCGTCCCGCTACCTATGAGGAAGACCCCGAATGCGTTCCGTATGCTTTTTGCCACGTCCATAATCTTCTTGTCGTCCTGGTTTATCGCTTGCGCTATCGTCTGCTTCTGTTCCATTATTTCCTTCATCAAAAAGTGATCGTAGCCCGATTTGCCGACATCCTTGCGCTCTCCGGCATATATCTCCACGACTCTCTTCTTAACTTCCTTGCCCGAGATCACGCTGAAGAACTTCGGGGCCTTTTCGGAGCCCTCGCCGAATGGCATAACCACCATCTCATCGTCATCGAGGTACATCACTTTGTTAGTGCGGTCGAGAAAGGCGTTTACGTCGGAGCAGATGTAGAATCCGCCTGCCTCGCCGACGCCGATTATCAGTGGCGAACCTCTCCTGACCGCCACGACCATTTCGCTATTCGCATCCAGTGCCACAAAAGCGGACCTGCCCTCAAGCGTTCTAGCCACGCCCATCACCGCATCGGCGAAGTTCGTGCCTTTCTTCGAAATGTACTCCTCGATAAGGTGCGGTATCACCTCCGTGTCGGTCTGCGACAGGAATTTGTGCTTTCTGCCGACCAGGCCCTTCTTGAGCTGCTGGTAGTTCTCTATAACGCCGTTGTGCACCACTGCGATGCGCATCCCGCAGTCGAGGTGAGGGTGGCTGTTTATCTCGGATATGCCCCCGTGAGTGGCCCACCTCGTATGGCCTATGGCCACGTCCCCGTCGGACCCGAGGCCGCGCAGCAGTCCGGACCTGCTGACCTTTCCGATCTTCCCGACCTTCTTCACCACGGAGATGCGTCCTTTGCTTCCGGACGAGAGCGCGGCTATGCCCCACGAGTCGTAGCCCCTGTACTCGAGCTTCTTAAGGCCCTCCAAGACCTTGGTGGCGGCGCCCCCGCCATCACCTACGTAAGCAGCAATTCCGCACGTGCTATTACCTTGATGAAGAATGCACGTTAACCTATAATAAGTTGGCGTATCGCTCCTCTCGCACACGCGCCGTTTTCTGAGAGCGTCTTCCGATTTCCCGAAGCGGAAAAGCATAAAAAGCTGCAAAGGCAATTACGAATGTGTTCTCATGGATGTGACGATTGCTAAGAGATGCAGGGTATGCGGCTCAAAGAGTCTCGTTCCCATACTGTCCTTAGGCGAGCAGTATGTAACCAATTTCGTCGACGACCCGACGGAGAAGGCGTACAGGAGCCCGCTTGACCTGGTCCTGTGCGACCCCAAGGAGGGGGGCTGCGGTCTGCTGCAACTGAAGCACACCTTCAACCACGATATCCTCTACAGGAGGTATTGGTACAAGTCGGGCATAAGCACGAGCATGGTAAAGGCGCTGGCGGACATCACGCGCAGCGCAGAGCAGCTGATGGGGCTGTCCAGGGGGGACTTAGTGGTCGACATCGGCGCGAACGACGGGACCCTGCTCAGGCAGTACACGACTCCCGGCCTGGTCAAGGTGGGCTTCGAGCCGTCGAACCTTTACCTGCTCGCGAAGGGCGGTGGCGCCAGGATAATACACGACTACTTCAACTACGCATCGTTCAAGAAGGCGATCGGGAGCCAGGAAAGCGAAGGCGATAACCAGCATAGCGATGTTCTACGACCTTCCTGACCCGAACGGGTTCGTCGAGGACATCAAGAGCTGCCTCGAAAGGGACGGACTCTGGATAATACAGATGAATTATCTGGGGCTGATGATCGAGAACAATACCTTCGATAACATCAGCCACGAGCACCTCGAGTACTATTCGCTGCTGTCGCTCGAGTCGCTCCTTAGGAGGCACGGGCTCGAGGTGTTCGACATCGAGCTCAATGGGGTAAACGGCGGGAGCTTCAGGCTCTACATCCGGAACGAGGGCGCGCAGGTCAAGGCCCCGGCGGGCGCCGAGAGGAGGCTGCGCGTGCAGAGGGAGTGGGAAGAGCGCAGGGGATTCGATACGAAGCGGCCGTACGTGGCATTTGCGAAGAGGATTAAGAGCACCGGGACGAAGCTCAGGGGGCTGCTGCAGAGGGAGGCGAAGAAGGGCAAGCGCATCTTCATATACGGGGCATCGACCAGGGGGCTGGTCGTGCTCCAGTTCGCGGGGATAGACAAGAAACTCGTCGAGGCGGCGACGGACAAGAATCCCGACAAGTGGGGCAAGTACATAGTCGGCACTGGAATACCAATAATCCCGATAGACGAGTATCGGAAGGAGAAGCCGGACTACCTTTTCGTGCTTCCCTACCATTTCATAGACGAGATAAGGAAGCAGGAGAAGGAGTTCCTGAATGGCGGCGGGAAGATGATAGTGGCGATACCCGAGCTGAAGGTAATAGGCAAGTGAGGTGAAGAGATGGAAAAAGTTTTGGTAACTGGCGTGACTGGATTCATCGGGAGCCATCTGGCGCTCAGGCTCTCAGGAGAGGGATACGAAGTTTACGGAATCACGAAGCCTTCCGTGAGCAAGGACATGGCCAATTTCCGCGATTTCCTCAAGGACGTGAAGGTGCTGAACTGCGACATCTCGGACTACCACGCGGTATCTGCCGCGCTCCGGAAGGTCGACGCCAACACGGTGGTGCACCTGGCCGCCCTGAGCCCGGTGAGGGACTCCTTCGAGCGGCCCTTCTCTTATGCCCAGTCCAACATCATCGGGACCATGAACATAGCGCATGCGCTTCTGGACCTGCCGGATCCCAAGAAAAGGCGAATGATCTACGCCTCGACGGCGGAGGTGTACGGCGCGCAGACGGTAAGTCCGATAATTGAGAGCGCGAACATGAATCCGACCAGCCCATATGCCGTGACGAAAATATCTACCGACATGTACCTGAGGATGATGGCCCGGGTCTACGGCCTTAACACGACGGTGATGAGGTGCACGAACACATACGGCAGGAAGCTCGATGCGTCTTTCTTCATAGAGTATCTCATAACCGGCATGCTGACGGGGAACAAGGTCTACATAGGAGCCCCCGATTCCATAAGGGACTACATGTACGTCGACGACCATGTCGACGCATACGCGAGGGCGATAGCCCATCCGGAGGCGGCCGGCGAGGCCTTCAACTTCGGCGGGGAGCCGGGATATCCAACAGGGACGTCGCATTCAAGATTGCAGACCTGATTGGCTACGACAGGAAGGGCATAATGCTAGGCGAGTACCCTCCTGGATACCCATTCAGGCCAATCGAATCGGACCAGCCGTTTATCGTCCTAGAGAGCGCGAAGGCCCTCGGGATGCTCGGATGGAAGCAGACGGTGAGCCTCGAAGACGGCCTCAGCAGGGCCATCGGATTCTGGAGAAAGAAGCTAGGCAAATGAGGAGCGGGCCCTCAGCGGGTTCCCGACGATGTCCCTTTCCAGTATCGTGATCCGGGGATCCGCCATTGCGGCGATTTCGCCCTTCGTGTCGGCGTACCACTTGCCCCCGAAATAGGCCCTGCACGCCTGCAGCAGCGCCGCCAGACCGGCGTCGGTCATGCTGCGATGGTCCGAGGTCTCGCGCACGAAATCGCCCACTATGCGTTCGGTCAATACAGTCTCGTCCAGCGCGATCGCATAGGCTTTATCGTGCTCGGTCCCAGGTTCTCGCGTATCTTCTCGATGGACCACGGCGTCTCGATAATGTAATTGAAGTGCGGGTTCGGGCCGTCGGCCCTCCCTCTCGCGATTCCGACGAAGCTGGCTGCGCCGTCGGTTCCGATCTCGAGTCCAGCCTCCTCCCGCGCCTCCTTCCTAAGCGCGCTTCCGAGGCCATAGCCGTACGTCACCGTGCCTGCGGGATACGTATCAAGCTTCCCGCTGACCGAGACGTTCGCTCTCCTTCCCAAGTACAGCGTCCCGTTCTCCGGGGAGATCAGGGTTGCGCGCACAGATATGGGGGCTATCTGATCAAGCACGGGCAGCATCACTTCTTCGGAAAACATCCTGGTCAGTTCCCTCATCGCCGGCACCGCACCATAATTCACCCCGTTCGCCTCCACCAGCATCACCGAGCCGTCGAAAGTCACCCTCTGCAGATTGGCCAGGTATTCTGAAGTGAACCGCTCCTTCTGGACGAGGCCGGCGCCGGCCTCGAGCACATGCACGGGGACGTGCAGCCTCACTAAGGGGTTAATGGCCGTCTCGTCGCCCGTCTTCCCGGGATTATCAGCGGTCTGGACGCCCCGTCTCATCCAGGGGACGCAGTACGTGTCGTTCATGCTCAGTCTTATGCTCTCCTCAGGCAGCGCTTTCTTTGGCTGGTAGAGCATCTCGATTGTGTAGTTCACTGTCATTCCCACTCTAATTATGTGTTTTCCCCTATTTATTGATTTCCTAGGGGTCGCGACCTCCGCGGTCGCTCTCAGCGGATCCTGTTTAGCCTTTTTGGCGCGGCATCGAAGGATTTCAGCACGGCCTTGACGTCAGTGAGGTCTCTGAGCACCCTGTCGGGGCCTTGGCGGACCAGCTCGTCGTAGGCTGCTTGAATGTCCTCCGGTACGCCCCTGTCCAGAAGTCCCACGCGTCAATCAGGTACCGTCTACATAGCATATGATTAACTGCCTTGCCATCGCTTTCGCCTTACTTCCGCCCTGGGTTCTCACTTCCGGCCGAGCACTCCCCATTCCTTGAGCTTCTCCTCGGCCTCCTCCACGTCCTTCGCGGTGTTGACTGTGCACCAGTCTTCGGTGTCCTTGAGGGTGTACGCCCTTGCCTTCCCCTCTTGCGTGAGCTTCACGAAAGCATCGTTCTCGATGGAGCCCGTGTCGGGTATGTAATCGATTATGCCGCGGTTGAACGCGTATATCCCGTTGCTGATCTTTATGTCCTGCATCTTCTTTCCATACGTGAACTTCTTTATCCTGTTTTCACTGTCGTGGTCGATGATGCTGAGCCTGACGTGCAATGGCGCAAGCGCCAGGGTGAGGGTCTGCTTGTACATCAAGTGGGTCTTCTCCATATCGTGCAGGTTCATGTTAGTGAGTTCGTCGGAGTTCATCGCGAAGAAGTCCTCGTCCTTCACAAACCTCTTTATCGCAAACTTGAAACCCTGAGCGGTTCCCCCTTCTACGGTGTGCTCGCTGAAGTCCACATCCATGCCGAAGTTGTCGTTTTCCTTCATGTAATCGTAGATCTTCTCCTTCATATGCGCCACGCCTATGACAAGGTGGCTCACCTGATAGGACTTGAGCCATTTTATTATGTAATAGAGCATTGGCTTGCCAGCGATGGGAATAAGCGTCTTGGGTCTGTCGTCAGTAAGGGGGCTTAGCCGCAGGCCCCTCCCGCCTGCGATCATAACTGCAGTGTCCATCAAATAACCACCAATCCGATTTCAATATTTACAATTTTGGTTATTTAATACTATGTCTGGAATCGCCACACTTATGCCCGATCGGTGCCCGCTGATCGGGTTAATAATTTTGTCAGTTCAATAGGATCAGCAGATGCGGTGGTGGCATGAGAGTGGCGTTCGCGACAAACCAGCTGTCCCGCTCCTTCTACGGAGGGGGCGACGTCCAGTTGGACAAGACGCGCCAGTTGCTCGAAAAGAGGGGCGTCGAAGTAAAGATTTTCACCCCTGTCGACGTGCTCGACAAGAATAACTTCGACCTGATTCACATCTTCGGCCCGACGAGATTCCCCTTCGAGAGCTGTATGCTCGCGGAGTATGCAAAGCAGCACGGAGTCAAGGTCGCCTGCTCCACGATCTTCTGGCTTCCTTATCCCGACAGCGCTCTGTCGAGGCTGCCGTACGTCATGGGCATGGGCGGACTGACGATGGGCGCAGTGAAGTTTGCGCTTAGGGCCGGGAGAGGCATACCCCTGAACGGCCTTTATGCGCTGGAGAGGCTCTTCAAGAACTGCGACGTGCTGCTTCCGAACACGCAGGCAGAGGCAGACCTTCTGCACGGCATATTCGGCACCGAGCGCGGCAAGTTCAGGGTCGTGCCCAACGCGGTCGACCTTAAATTCAAGGACGCCGATTCCGGACCCTTCATCAAGGAATACGGCATCAAGGACTTCATACCTCTATGGCAGGATAGAAAGGCGCAAGAATGTGCTGAGGCTCATCCAGGCGTTCGAGCGCTCGGGGCTGGACACGAAACTCGTAATAATAGGGAAGGCCGCGGAGCAGGACTACTATGAGGAGTGCCGGAAAGAGGCGGGCAAGGACGTGATATTCATCCCCTATCTTCCTCCGAAGAGACTGTCCTTGTTGATGTCGGCATACAAGGCAGCCAAGGTCGTGGCGCTGCCAAGCTATTACGAGACGCCCGGACTGTCAGTGCTCGAGGGGGGCCTGGCGGGCGCCAAGTCGTCGTAACCAAGATAGGGGGCACGACCGAGTATTTCGGCAAGCACGCGTGGTACGTCGACCCGTTCAACACAGACAGCATAGAGCGCGCACTGACCTGCGCGTACGACGCACCACGGGGCAAGGAACTCGCGGCGCGGATAGAGAGCAGATTCAACTGGGGCCGCACTGCGGAAGAAACGATAAAAGCCTATAGGCAAATATTAAAAGATTGACCGGCGAGGGAAAGGCGCAAAGGGATTCAATGAACTTGAAAACACTTATGAAATCGGCATTGCTTGTCAGCCAGCCGACCAGGCATCTTGAAATAACCACCGCGTGCGGCTGCCCCAACGACTGCCGAGTGTGCCCGCAGCAGGCGTTCAAGTCCGCGTACAAGGGCAAGCTGCGCCTCAGCTATGAGGACTTCGAGGCGGTGCTCTCCAGGCTGCCCAAGGACGTGACGCTAATCTTCTCAGGCTTTTCCGAACCCTTCGTGAACAGCGACTGCATAAAGATGGTCGAGTTGGCGTCGAGGCAAGGACGCAAGACGATAATAAACACCACCCTGGTCGGCGCCACGATGCAGGACATAGACAGACTCGCGCGGTGCCGCGTGTACGCGATAAACCTGCACCTGCCCGACAACCTAGGCAACACCCGGATAGGCGCCGGAAAAGAATACCCCGAGGTCCTGGTCCACGCGCTGCGGACGCTAGAGATAAGCAGCTTCATATCCATGAACCGAGCTTCGTCTACAACGGAAGGGCGGGGCTGATCAAGGAGGCGAGCGTCCCGCACCTTCGCGGATGGTTCAACTGCTGGTCCCTGATGGCTCCCTCTCCCGTCCTGCTTCCTAACTGCGACGTGGCGCTCTGCTGCATGGACTTCGGACTGAAGCACAGGCTCGGCAATCTGCTTGATAAGAGCTACGACGAGATTCTGGCCTCGAAGGAATGGAAGAAGATCGCGGGCAACAGGTACTCCCGCGATGGGAGCACGATATGCCGCGACTGCTCGTTCGCGAAGCCGTCACTGCGATACGCCGCGGGCTTCTACGCTGGCAACTTCTCGAAACTGTTCGGAAGGGGAGTTGGAGAAAGTTCTAGTGAAATCCATTTTCTAAATAAACCGTCTTACCCCTCCACAAAGTAGTTCTTATAAGGGTTGTTGTGCAAATAGGAATTATCTGATGGGGTAAGCAGGTTGCCACGTTAAGGAGTGGAGCGAGGAAGAGGTGCAGAAGCATGAGAGTTTTATGTTTAAATCCGCCTATGGTTGTCCCGATAAGCTGGGGATCGAAGCCGCTGGTGAACTTGCCACTTGGCCTGGCCTACATAGCGGGAACCTTGCGGAAGAACAACGAGGTCGTATTTCTCGATGCCAATCTGGAAGGTTTCGAGCACTTGAAAAAAACCAAAGACAACTATTATCTGGGCCTTTCCTACTCGGAGATCTTGGACAGGATCTCAAAAATCAAGCCGCAAGTCCTATGCCTGAGCATCATGTTTACCGTCAACTCGGTGAATGCCCTAAATCTGCTTGCAGATATAAAAAAGGCATTCCCAGAAATAATTACCATCCTGGGAGGAGCGCACGTCACGATCAGACCAAAGGAAACCCTTGCCGATCCCAATGTGGACTTCATTGTCGTAGGGGAGGGAGAAAGGACTGTTGAGGAACTGTTCGACTTCATTTCAAGTTCCGGGGATTTTTCTAAGATAAAGGGCATAGGCTAAAGGTTAACGGCGAGTTGAAGATAAACAAAAAAGGGAGCTCATCCGGGATCTCGACAACCTGCCTTTCCTCCACTGGACATAATGCCAATGAGCTTGTATTTCAAGGCCTACGAAAAGGACAATGGCCTGAGAAGGCCGGAGGTCCACAAGAGCAAGACCAGCATAATGACGAGCGCGGCTGTCCGATGAACTGCATATTTGCGCAATCAATCTCACGATGGAAGGCTGTTTCGTGCTGAAGCCCCGAGAACGTCATTGCCGAGATGGAAAGGGACTACAAGGAGTTCGGTATCAGGCACTTCATCATCGAAGACGACAACATGACCTGGAATACCGTGAGGTTCGAGAGGATTTGCGATCTCATGGTTGAGAGAGGGCTGGAAAAACACGGTCCGCAAACGGTGTCCGCGCCGGACAGGCTAAACGAGGAACTTGTCAGGAAGATGAAGCGGACCGGCTGCAAGCCGGGTTTTGGTGGCCCCGGAATCCGGTTCGCAACGGGTCATTGATGAGATCATAGACAAGCACCTGAAGCTGCAGGATGTCGAGAGGGCCGTCGAGAAGGTGACCAGGAACGGAATAGGGGTCGGGATGTCTTTTGTAATGGGCCTGGCCAAGGAGAAACGAAGGAAGAGATGCTGGAGTTGATCGCCTTTGCGAAGAGGATGATGAAGAAGGGAGCAACCGGCGCCGGGTTTAACATAGCGACTCCCCTTTACGGAACCAGGCTCTATGAGGAAGTCGTAAAAAAGGGTTATTTTGATGTGAATACTGACCCGTCGCGGCTTTCGATATCCGAGGCGCACATGCAGACCCCCGACTGGACAAAGGAGGAACTCATGGTGCTTAAAGGTTTTGCGACATGGTCCGTCAACTTGTCGTTGATTGGGAAAATAACATATCCATTGAAGAATCCCAGAAAGGTATTTTTCTATGCGAGGCAGTTTATTCTGAACAGAATTTGAATTGTTGGACCTTAAATATCAAATCCGTCCAACGCGCCCGTGAACGGATTGATGATTTTGTCAGTCCATGGGACACGCGTGGCACGCGGATTAGTTCGGCGTAGCACTGTGGAAGAAACGATAAAAGCCTATAGACACACATAAAAGATTGATTGCAATGAAGATCTGCATCGTGCTCGGCACGCGTCCCGAGATAATAAAGATGAGCCCCGTCATAAAGGAGTGCGAGAGAAGGGGCATTGACTATTTCGTTCTTCACACAGGCCAGCACTACTCATACAACCTGGACGGCATGTTCTTCAAGGAGCTGAACCTGGCCGGCGCGAAGTATAACCTCGAGGTGGGCTCTGGGACGCACGGGGAGCAGCTCGGCAGGATGTTGCCGGCCGTGGAAAAAGTGCTAAGGGAGGAGACGCCCGACGTCGTGCTGGTGCAGGGCGACACCAACACGGTCTTCGCGGGGGCGCTCATCGCGTCAAGGCTCCGCATGAAGATAGGGCACGTCGAGGCCGGGCTCAGGAGCTTCGACCGCAGTATGCCAGAGGAGACCAACCGCGTGTGCACCGATCACATCTCGGACTACCTGTTCGCGCCCACCGCGGAGGCCAGATCCAACCTCCTGAGGGAGGGCGTGCCGGCGGGCAGCATATTCCTGGTGGGAAACACGATCGTGGATGCGGTCAACCAGAACCTCGCGATCTCCAGGTCGAGGGCGGACGTCCTGGGGAGGATGGGCCTGAAGGAGAAGGGGTTCATGCTGCTCACGCTTCATCGCGAGGAGAACGTTGACTACCGCGAGAGGCTGGAGGGCGTTTTAGATGGCGTTAGGAGGGTGCACGAGAGGTTCGGAATCCCGATAGTGTTTCCGGCACACCCCCGGACGGTCAAGCGGATGAAGGAGTACGGCATCGAGCCCGCAGAGGGAATGGCCGTGGTGGAGCCGCTCGGATATCTGGAGTTCATGCAGCTCGAGAGCGCCGCGAGGGTGGCACTGACCGACTCAGGAGGCGTGCAGGAGGAGGCTTGCATACTAGGGACGCCCTGCGTAACGCTGAGAGACAACACCGAGAGGCCCGAGACTGTCAGCGTAGGGGCGAATCTGCTTGCGGGCGCCGACCCCGAAAACATTCTCTCTTGCGTTGCGAAGAGCATGGAGCCGGTAAGGAAATGGGAGAATCCCTTCGGAGACGGCAGGGCGGCAGCGAAGATCCTGGACGTTATCTTGTCTCCGGGCGCGGAGGCGTGACGGAGGGAAAGCTTTTTCCAGAGCCGCATTCAATACAAAGAGTTAAATTATGCCGTCGCGATATATGGAACTGACTACTTTCGGAAGGTGATCTGCTGGAAGCAATAATACTCGCGGCAGGAGATGGGAAGAGATTTGCTCCGATATCGGACACCAGGCCCAAACCCTTCGCGCCCGTTCTCGACGTGCCCGCGATCAAGCGTACGATAAACTTCCTAAAGGAGGACGGGATAAGGAAGATATACGTCGTGGCTAGCAAGAATGCGGATTTCGAATCCCTGGAGGGAGTCGAAGTCATACCGCAAAAAGCCGGCCGCGGCACGGGCAGCGCCCTCGAATCCGTCGAACTTGGCGGAGAGTTCATCGTGCTGAACGGTGACATCGTTTTCGACCACGCCGCGCTATCTGCCTTGGAGACCTCCTCGGGCTGCGCAATGCTATCAAAGGAAGTGCAGGATTCCGGCAGATTCGGGATTCTGAATATCGGAAGGGACGGCAAGCTTTCGTCGATTCTTGAAAAGCAGGGCGCCCCCGGACCGAAACCCATCAATTGCGGGATGTATAAGCTCAATGGCGAAGTATACGAATGCCTTAAGAGGACTCCGATCTCGCCCCGAGGGGAGAAGGAGATAACTACCGCCATAAACCTCCTCTCGGAACGCGAGCCGGTCTCGGTAGTCCGGAATGACGGAATCTGGTTCGATCTTGGGAGACCGTGGGACCTACTTGAGGCGAACAGGGCCCTTCTTGATTCCGCGGTGCACCACATCTCCGGTGACGTTTCGCCAACGGCTGACATAACAGGGCGCGTGACGGTCGAGCGCGGCGCGACAGTGTTGCCTTACACGCGCATAGAGGGTCCGGCATTTATAGGGAGGGATAGTAAAGTGGGGCCCTTCGCAAACATAAGGCCGTACACCGTCGTGGGGCACGGGGCGAAAATCGGTTCGTTCGTGGAGATTAAGGAATCAGTCATAATGGAGAACGCCAGGATACCGCACCTCAGCTACGTCGGAGACAGCATAATCTGCGAGGGCGCGAACCTGGGCGCAGGCACCAAGATAGCCAACTTGCGCTTCGATCGCAAAATGGTGAAGACGAAAATAAAGGACGAGGTGCTTTCTACGGAAAGGCGGAAGTTCGGGAGCGTGATCGGAGGGTATGCGCAGACCGGGGTTAACGTTTCAATACTTCCGGGAGTGAAACTGGGTGCGCACAGCAAGATATATCCCGGGTCCGTGGTGGACAGGGACGTTGCGGCGGAGGAATTCTTCACCGGCTCCCCTGATGGCGCCAGGGCCGGACGCGCCCCTGGCGCACATCCGGGCCCGGGAGAAGCCCCGCGAACACTTTAAATATTTATAAACCGCTATTAGAGAACCAGTGAGTTCGATGGATTCAAGGGAAAAGTTCTCGTTACCGGAGCATCCGGTTTCATAGGCTCCGAGTTGGTCAAGAAGCTGGACGAGAAGGGGTACGAGGTAGAGATTCTCGAGAGGTACGTGACCGGGAGATACTCCCCCGGCAAGAAATCGAACCATGTCCGCCACTATGCGAGCCTGACCGACTATCCTGCAATAAAGAACATAATCCGGGAGTCTCAGCCAGACTACGTCGTGCACCTCGCCGCGCTCAGCGCCGTGTCGTTCTCCTACGACCACTTCATAGAGGTGAGCCAGGCCAACTACCTTGGCACGATAAACCTCGCGGAGGCGTGCCACCGCGAGGTGAGCCACTTCAAGCAGTTCCTCTTCGCGGGCACCAGCGAGGAGTACGGCGTCACTCTCAAGGACAAGAGCAAGCCGCTGACCGAGGACTCCCAGCTCAGCCCCAACAGCCCGTACGCGGTCGCGAAGGTGGCGGGGGACCTCTACCTCAAGTACATGCACATGGCCTACAACTTCCCCTACACCGTGCTGAGGCCTTTCAACACCTACGGCAGGAAGGGCAACAATCATTTCTTCATAGAGAGCGTGGTCTCGCAGATGCTCAAGCAAGACAAGGTCTACCTCGGAGATCCCAATACGGTCAGGGACTGGCTGTACGTCGACGACCACGTCGACGGATACATCAGGGCGCTCGGCAACAAGAACGCCATAGGCCAGGAGATACAGCTCTGCACGGGCAAGGCCTACACGACGAGGGAGACCGCGGACCTGATTGCGAAGCTCACCGGCTTCAAGGGCGAGATCGTCTGGAATTTCACGCCGAAAAGGCCGCTGGACGCGTTCGTCCTCATAGGCGACAGTTCAAAGGCGAAGAGGCTGCTGGACTGGGAGCACAAGACCAGCCTCAAGGAGGGCCTCAAGAAGGTCATCGCGCAACTCAAGTCCCCGAAGGGTTAGCGTGAAGTCATCAAATTCAGCGCCAGGCAACGGGTTCATAGAGGAGCTGAGATCCCTGCAGGATCAGCTCACGTTTACTGGCAGAATACGAAACACCGATTGCGAGAACATAGCGATAGCCGGAATGGGCGGTTCCGGGATATCCGGCAAGATCTTTAGGGATCTGTACGACCTTAAGCCGGTCCACCTGGTAGATGACTGCCGCATACCCTCGTTCATAGACTCGCGCACGCTGTTCGTAGCGGTCAGCTATTCCGGAAACACCGAGGAGACGCTCGCAGCCACTGCCGCTGCCAGAAGGAAGGGTGCGCGCATCGCCACGATAAGCTCAGGAGGCAAGCTCTGCGAGCTCGGTGACGAGAATATAGTCGTGCCCAGGTCGGATCTGCAACCTAGGGCGGCGATAGGCTACCTCCTAGTGCCGCTGTTGCGGAGCTTCGGCGCGGCGAGAGGGGCTGACCTGCATAGGGCGAGGAATCTCGTCGCCGAATTAGATCGCGACAACGGCGAGTGCAAGAAGCATGCGGAAGCGATATTTGGGTCGGAGCTCATACCCTACATATACGCCGCGCCCCCGTTCAATAGCGTAGCATACCGGTGGAAAACGCAACTAAATGAGAACGGGAAGGTGCTGGCGTTCTCCAATCATTTTCCCGAGCTCAGCCATAACGATACCGTCGCGCTCGCGGAGACTTATGGCAAGGAAAGGTTCTATTTCATGGTCATAGGCTCCGAGGATGAGGTGACGAACAGGAGGATTGGGTTAACGGCGGACCTGACCAAGACCGATTTCCACAGGGTGGAGCCTAAGGGCGCCGGCAAGGTGGAGAAGGTGTTTTACCTGATACACTACGGGGACTATCTATCGTACCATCTGGGCGCGCTGAGAGGCAAAGATCCAAAGGATGTCCACATCATCGAGGCGCTGAAGAGGGGTCTCTCCGGGCCAGGGGAAAGGAAGTAGCCAGCGAGTACGGCGCGGGCAGGCATTTCAGCTCTATTTTTTAATCTTCTGATGCTTGGTCGCTATC
>CAVSOP010000005.1:0-16819 GCA_963729635.1 uncultured archaeon
ACTCGTTATAGCGCTTATTGTACTCGCCATACTGGTACCCGTACTTGAACCCGGTGTACTTCGCAAGGTTCGTCGACGCCTCCGCCATCGCGATTATGTAGTATGGCTCTATCGCCTTGCCTAGTATGTCCATGCTTATTTGCTCTATCTTATGGCCCGAAGCCTCGAGCTTGTTCAGGAGCTTCTCGAAATGCCCCCTGACTACCTCGTCCGCCCTGCTCATGAGTTCCTTCACGACGAATATCTTCTTTTTTTGCGAGTCCGTAATGACATCTGTGACGCACGTCGTGTCGTAATCGTCCCCTCCTCTTATGGTGTCGAAGACCTTCCTCGCGTCCTCAGCGCTTCTCGCCATTACCCCTATCTTGTCAAGCGAATTTGCGTAGTCTATGAGGCCATACCTCGACACCGCGCCGTAGGTCGGCGTGAATCCGACTACGCCGTTGAGCGCCGCGGGCGCGGAGATGGAACCCCCTGTGGACTCGGCTATCGCGACATGGTACTTAAGCGAAGCGGTTGCGACGGCTGCGCCGCTGCTCGATCCCCCTGCAGCGTACTCGGGGTCGAAAGCGTTCCTCACCGGGGTCTCGCAGTTTATGCCGAAAGTCCCGAAGCCGAACTCGTCCATGTTGGTCTCTCCGAGGAAGCAGAAGCCTCCGCCTGCCTGCATCCTCTCGATTACCGTAGCGTTGAAGGGAGCCACGTAGCCCTTCAGCATCTTGGAACTCGCAGTAGTCTCGAACCCCTTCACACAGATGTTCGCCTTCGAGGAGAAGGGTATCCCTATAGAATCATCAGAGAGGCTTTCGTTCAGGACGTTGAAGGCATGGTACTCCTGGTTGAATTCCTCCAGCTCCTGAAGCAGGCGCTCATAGTAGCCCAGTGATGGTTTCTTTGAAGCGAATTCGCTGATGTAGCTCGTCATAGCTTCGGCCCGCGTATGTAATCGTCATTCAGTTCCGCGCCGTCCTTGAGCCCGGCCACGTTGCCGAACTTCTTCACCACGTCCTTCCTGAACCGGGTGGGCACGTATATGGGCTGATAGGCCGGAGTCTCGCTGCATTCTATGCCCTGGACCTTGTCGAGCCAGGTGATCGCTTCCTCTATGTCCTTGCGTATTCTGATCTTCTCGTCGTCGCTGAGCCTTACCCGGGATATCTTCAGCAGCCGCTCGAACTCCGCGTCCTTCATAATCTAGTATTGGTAGGCATCAATTATAAATGTTTAATAACCACATAAGTGCTAAACCAGCGTCAAGACCTGTTGATTCCATGAAGCGCGTCCATTACATAGGAGATGCACCCACCGAGCCGGAGAGCAAGGTGGTCATAGGAGGCAGGGTGGAGAGGCTCACCGACCTCAAGAACGCCAAGTTCATCTGGGTGAGGGACGTGACTGGCATTATGCAGGTCACAGTGCTCAAGAAGACCGCCTCGGAAGAACTGACGAGGGTGGCGGAGAGCCTCGTGCCAAACGACTTCGTGATAGTAGACGGCGCGGTGCCGAAGGAGGTCAGGTCCAAGTCGGGGAGGGAGATTCTCCCGACAAGGATAGAGATCGTAGGGAAGTCCCTCCCGACCTCGCCGATCGACATCGAGGGCCACATCGAGAGCGTGCTGGACAAGAGGCTCGACTGGAGGGCGATAGACCTGAGGAACTTGAAGAACTTCGCGATATTCCGCGTCCAGTCCAAGCTTCTCGAGGGCATGCAGAAGTACTTCTACTCCCAGAAGTTCCTCGAGGTCTTCACCCCAAGCCTGATGGGTGTGCCTTCGGAGGGCGGGTCGGAGGTCTTCTCACTTAGGCACTTCGGCAAGACGGCATACCTAAGGCAGGACGCGCAGCTCCACAGGCAGCTTCTGATGCTGGCGGGATTCGAGAAGGTCTACGAGATCGGGCCCAGCTGGAGGGCCGAACTGAGCCATACGCCGAGACACCTGACCGAGCACAGGAGCATAGTGGCCGAGCTCTCATACATAGAGGACGAGTACGACGTGCTGAGATTCGAGGAGCAGCTAGTTGTCCACGCGGTGAGGCAGGTGGCGGAGGACTGCCAGGAGGACCTCAAGGCGTGCGGAGTCGAGCTTGAGGTCCCTAAGACGCCGTTCCCTGTCCTAGAGTTCCCTGCCCTGTATGACACGCTGAAGGACATCGGTGCCGAGACGCCCGTGGGCCATGACTACTCCAGGGAGGCCGAGGCCGCGCTCGGCAAGCACGTCAAGGAAAAGTACGGCAGCGACTTCTTCTTCGTCAACAAGTTCCCGTTCGCGGCGAAGCCGTTCTATGTCATGAAGGACGGGGAGGGCTCGCAGTGGGCCAGGAGCACGGACCTCATCTGCAAGGGCATAGAGCTCAGCAGCGGTGGCCAGAGGGAGCACAGGTACGGGCAGATAATCAAGCAGATAGGCGAGAAGGGCCTCGACCAGGAGAACCTCAGGTGGTTCACCGAGTTCTTCAAGTACGGCGCCCCGCCGCACGGGGGCTTCAGCATCGGCCTGGAGAGGCTGACCGCGCAGGTCCTGAACCTGCCGAACGTCAAGGAGGCCGCGCTCTTCCCGAGGTCGCCGGAGAGGCTAATCCCCTGAGGGCGGATTCCGGACGAAAGGCTAATAGCGTTTCACCTGCCAGTTCCTTACGGGAGCGGATGCCAGATGGTTGACGAGAAGATGCTGGAGAAGTACAGCAGCCTCTATCTAGAGATAATAATGCGCTACAGGGACTATATCGAGCAGGAGGAGACGCTGTACATGGCCGACCTGCCGACGCTGATCACCCCCGACGACGAGAACGTCCTCTCCAAGGCCAAGAGCATAAAGTCAATGTTCGCGTCCTACAACTACGACGAGGACTTCCTCGGCGCCGCGAAGGAGGCGCAGTGGTACGTCAGGGACAAGATAGCCACGATAAGCCTGCCTGTGCAGTTCTGGCTGCGCCCGGGCCAGACGCTGAGCCTGGAGTCTGGCGACGTCTTCGACAAGGCGGTGCTGCTCTGCACGATGCTTATCGCGCTCGGCAACGTGACCGCCAAGGTCATAACGGTGATAAGGGACAGCGAGAAGATGTTCGCGGTCTACTGCGAGTTCTCGGGCCGCATCGTCCTCTTCGACGTCGAAGGAACGACGAGCGAGTTCGGCAGCAAGGAGGAGATGCTAGGGAAGCTGGAGATAGGCAAGGACGAGTCCCTGACCGCGTACGAGTTCAACGACAAGATGTACGACAATCTCTCCTAGCCCCGCGGCAGGCTCACCTACTAGCGTTGCGGTTCTTCCTGAGCCTGGCCCTCGCTATCTTCTTGAGCCTTGACACCGCACGAGGCCTGTATCCCTTGCCCGTCTTCCTCCTCTTCTTGTACACTGTTTTCTGAACCATCACATCACCAAATACAAACATGACCGAACGCGGAAAGGTCACACCCAGGAGTCCATGCCCTTCTGGCCTGCCTTCAGCTTCAGTTTCGCCAGGGTGTCCGCGAACTTGCCTATCCGTTCGTGCGAGAAGCCGTGCTCATCGCACATGAACTTCACCAGCATTTCTTTATTCACCTTCATATTATTATCGATATCCTTTTTCCCTATCTCTATGGTCTCCGGATTGGTGAACGTCCTCTCGACCTCGAGGGGATCGGCGTCGAACTCCTTTCCGTACTTGCTCCTGACATGCTCGACTATCTCCTTGAGGCTGCGGTGCTCCCTCACTATCTTCAGCGCGGTCTTGGGGCCCACCTTCTCTATGCCCGCGTTGAAATCGGTGCCCATGAGCATGCCCAGCCAGATCAGCTGCTTCTGGCTGATCTTCAGGCTGTCGAGCAGCCTCTTCAGCTCGATCCGCTCAGTCGACACGTCCACGTAGACGTTCTTCCCCGGGAGCTTCCTCCTGCCAGTTATGGTCAGGTTCCTGATGGCGACGTCAGCGCCGAAGAGGAAGAGGTCGTAGTCCTGGCTCGCCGCGGCGTACACGAGTCCCTCGCGGGTCATCCTGGACGCCTGCGCCTCTCCCTCGCTAGGCGCCTGGACGCACGCGATGCCCATGTGCCCGAGCAGCTCCTTCGCGCTCCCGACCATCTCCTTGGTTATCCTGCTGCTCGCGACGGCGTGCGTCCTGGCCTCCTCGATCTGGCCCTCTCGTAGGGAAGCGTTCCACTCCTTCAGCGCCTCAGCCCTCCTGCCTGCCCTCGCCTCGAGCGTCCTCTGCTTCAGCACTGGCGGGATGCCGTCGAAGACGTAGACGGGCGTTATCCTGTGCTCGACCAGGCTTATCGTCCGGTAGAAGAGCCCTGAGAGGTGGCTCGTCACCCTGCCCTTCGAGTCCATAAGAGGGGTGCCGTCCGGCTGCCTTATTATCGTTATGAATTGGTAGATTGTGTTGTACGCGTCGATGGCTATCGTCCTGCCCGCCAGGTCGTCTAGCTCTATCTTCTCCTTGACATCCGCCACGAGCGAACCGAGTGCGACCGCCAATCACTCGCCCGCTTCCACGTTGCCCTTCTTCTTGGCGACGTCCCACAGGCTCAGCGGCCCGTCACTCCTTGGCAGGGGCACCGACTTCTGGATCTCGCTCTTCGCAGTGAGTTTTATGCCGAGTTCCTTCTCGAGCTTCCTCATTACCTTCTCGCTGGGCGGGGACTTCTGCCTCTCGATCCTGGACAGCGAGCTCTCGGTCTCGTTTATCTTCTCGGCCAGGACCCTCACGGGAAGCCCCAGGGCCTCGCGCGCGTTCCTTATGACCTCGCCGTAGTTCTCGACGATCTCGTCCTCGCCCTCCTCGCCGCCTCTCTTGCCCGACGGCGCGGAGTAGGAAGGAATCGCCTGCTTCGTCTCCCTCCCGAACTGGTGAAGGACGCTCTTCCCCCTGGAGCACTTCTCGCAGACGAGCATCAGCGCCCCCTCGACCTTGATCTCATACAGGTCGTCCGTGCTTCTGCCGCAAATATCGCATTCGGTCATTGGTTCACCAGCGCTATACAGATAAATAGCACTGTGCAGAATAATAAATGTTGATGCGATGCCTTCAGAGACGAGGATGAAAGGTAAGCGCTCCGGATCCCCGAAGGCGAACCCCCTCGCGGCCACGCTCCTGTTTGCCGCGGCCGCCATCCTCGCGCTCGCCTACCTGTTCATGGTCGGCGGCAACGTAGTCATAAGGTTCGTCCTCGCGCTCGCGGTGCTCATGCTGTCGGGGAGCGCCATAGCACGCGCGAACGGCATAAAGGACTCCTACGGCGCCTATCTTCTCGGAGGAAAGAGGGGGATAAACTTCGTGGACTCGCTCGCGAGCAGGAACAAGCGCCTCTGGATAGGCCTGGCCGACTGGGGGTTCGCACTGAGCTTCGGCCTCATGTCCTTCTTCATGTTCAGGAAGCACATAGGGAGGAAGGCCTTCCTCGTCGGAATCGTTTCCGTGGCCCTGATAATGTTTTTCGTGTACCCATACCTTTCGGTGGTCATCAGCTTCATAAACATACCGCAGATCTCAAGCTCGTCCGCCTGCGCTGGCGCTAGCACTACGACAGCACAGGGCAACCTGGCGTACTATGCACTCGTCGCCCTCGCCGCCGTGGCCGTGATCGGGGGGCTCTACCTTTTCGTAATGGTGACGTTGGTCCTTACGGCCGGAGGCATACTTCTCGGGATCTTTGAGTTTCTCGCAGGATACGTTGCGTCGAAACCCAACTATGGCATTCTGACCTGCCAGATTCCCGGGGTCGCGCCGGTGATCCCGGGCATAACGATCCCGCTCTTCGCAGGGATAATATCGCTGGCCATACTTCTAATCGTGCACGAGTTCTCTCATGGAATCCAGGCGAGGATGGCCAAGGTCAGGATAAAGTCGATCGGCGTGATCCTTTTCGGCATAATCCCGTTCGGCGCGTTCGTCGAGCCCGATGAGAGCAAGATAAAGAAGCTGAACCCTAGGGACCAGGACAGGATATCCATAGCCGGAGTCGCGGCCAACATGGCGACGTCGCTGCTGTTCTTCGCCATGGTCCTTGCGATGCTCTATCTCGTGTTTCCCAACGTCAGCACCGGGGGCGTCCTCGTCACTTCCGTGATGAACGGCTCACCCGCGTACGGCGTCATAGCCCCCAACACCACTATACTGGCGTGGAACGGCCATGCGATAAGGAACGAGTACGACCTCGCCGGCGTCGAGTCGCGATACGTCGCCGGCAGCTACGTCAACATAACGACAGACAAGGGCTCTTACCTAGTCATACCCGGCAACGGCGGAAAGCTGGGGGTCGAACGTGGCCCCCGCCGAGACGGCCTCCGCGGCCTACCAGGCGGCGAACTTCTTCTATGCGATAGTCGCCCTGTCGTTCGGGCTGAACTTCTTCGTCGCGATAGTCAACCTGCTCCCGATCCCGGGCTTCGACGGCTGGAGGATATACCAGGGCAAGATCAAGAACAAGAAAATCCTGAAGGCGCTCGCCGTGCTGGTGGTCGCGGCGATATCGTGATAAGCGCGCTGCCGTGGCTGTGGACCCTGTGATTGCTCCCCAAAGGCACCCGCGGCCGTCACGATAGCGAGACGCCGATGAACGCTCCGCTCGCAATATCTTTTTATGCCTTTTTGCCCATATTAGAGCAGGCGACAGTGTTTCACATGGACGTTCCACAACCCAACTCAGAACGAGTTTTCCTCACCTGACGACGAGGAGCTGCTCAAGTTCATAGAGCTCGCGAAGCCGAAGATATACGTGGTCGGCGCGGGCGGGAGCGGGTCGAACACGATCGCGCGCATGTCTGAGATGAACATAGAGGGCGCGACTCTCGATCGCCATGAACACGGACGCGCAGCACCTGACCAGGATAAAGTCGCAGCGCAAGCTCCTGCTGGGCAAGAAGGCCACGCGGGGCATGGGCGCGGGAAGCGACCCGAAGCTCGGCGAGGAGGCGACCCAGGAGAGCAAGGAGCGACATCAAGCACCTGATTGGGGACGCGCAGCTGGTATTCATAACGTGCGGCCTCGGAGGCGGCACGGGCACGGGCTCCGCGCCGATAATCGCCCACGAGGCGAAGGAGGCCGGCGCGCTCACCATAGGCATAGTCACGCTGCCCTTCTCGAGCGAGGGCAAGACAAGGATGAGGAACGCCCTGGAGGGCCTCGCGAAGCTGAAGAGGGTCACCGACACCACGATAATAATACCGAACGACAAGCTGCTCAACATCGCCCCCGACCTTCCGCTGAACATGGCGTTCAAGGTCAGCGACGAGGTGCTCTCCAACGCCACGAAGGGGATAGTGGAGATGATCACGAAGCCGGGCATGGTCAACATCGACTTCGCGGACCTGAAGAGCGCGCTGAAGGATTCGGGATACGCTATGATAGGGATGGGCGAGAGCACGTCCGTGCAGACAAAGGACAGGGCCATAATAGCCGTGGAGAACACGCTGAGGAGCCCGCTGCTCGACGTCGACATAAGCACCGCGAAGAAGGCGCTGGTCAACATAATCGGCGGGCAGGACCTGACGCTGAGGGAGGCGGAGAGCATATTCCAGGAGGTCTCGGGCAGGATAAACGACGAGGCGCTGCTGAAGTGGGGCGCGAGGATAGAGCACGACATGAGCAAGAGCGCCCTGAAGATAATGGTCGTCATGGGCGGCGTCGAGTACGCGGACTACTCCGAGAACGGCATAAAGAAGAAGCTCGAGGCGGTCGTCGACTCCGAGCTGGACGACATACTGTGATCTCCGGCAGCCGCTCATTTTCCCTCTGCGATCTACGGACTAAAGCTTATATACGCCAAAGCATACTGTTATTTGGTGTTCATGATGCCTGCCGAAAAGATAATGGAAATAAAATCCGAAGCACTGGCACCCGATAAGTTTACCCGGGATGCGGCCCTGCTCACTGGTGGTTTCCTGACTGTTTTGGCCATACGTGAATTGATACGAGGAGATATTGATCAGGCGAAGCTAGAGTTCCTCGGTGCGGGAGGTGCCTTCGCCTGCGGTCTGGCAGAAGGCAAGGGATGCACTCTTGGAGAACTTGTGATGGATTACGCGTCTTCCGGAGTCTCAATATTACAGAGGAATTTTCCAGTACTGCTCAAAAAGGCATTACGATAAACCTTGCAAGAGCATAGTTTCTCCAATGCCAATCTGCGCAAGAAACATTTAAAAGATTCCTGCAGCAAATAGGATTATGGCCTTTGATCCGATAACCTCCATAAAGAGGTTCTTCTCCGACTCGAAGCACATAATGAGCCTCAGCAGCAAGCCGAGCAACGACGAGTTCAAGAGGACCCTCAAGGTGGTGCTCTTCGGCACCATAGTGCTAGGCATATTCGGATTCATAATCTCCCTAATCGTGGGCCTGATCGTATAACCATGGAGATAGGCATAGACTACACCAAGTCTGCCCAGGAGAACGCGCAGGACTATTTCGAGAGGGCCAAGGACGCCAAGAAGAAGCTCGAGGGGGCGAGGCAGGCCATAACCCGGCTCGAGGAGAAGGTCAAGACCCTCGAGAAGTCCAAGGTAATCGAGAAGAAGATACGCAAGAAGGAGGAAAGGGAGTGGTACGAGAAGCTCTACTGGTTCTTCGCGAGCAACGGCATGCTCGCCGTCGGAGGGAGGAGCGCGCAGCAGAACGAGGAGGTCGTCTCGAAGTACCTGGGCCCCGACGACCTCTTCTTCCACGCGAACATCTTCGGCGCGTCGGCGGTCGTGCTCAAGGAGGGCAAGGCCGCCGCCAAGGAAGTCAAGGAGGAGGCCGCCCAGTTCGCCGCGTGCTTCTCGAAGGCATGGGAGAACAACCAATCCTCGGTCGACGTCTTCGCGGTGGGCAGGGAGCAGATATCAAAGTCCAGCCAGGCGGGGTCCCTCGGCACCGGGAGCTTCCTGATCTCCGGGGAGCGGGAGTGGTTCAAGAACGTCAAGCTCGAGCTCTGGGCGTTCTCCGCAGCGGCCGCAGGAAAGGAGGCGCGCCAGGACGGCGAGCCCGCGATACTCGCAGACTCCGGCAAGTTCAACGTTGTGCCTGGCCAGCGCATATCCCAGGCTCGGCCCAGTAAAGGGGATCAGGCTCACCCCCGGCAAGGTCAGGAAGTCGGAGGCCGCGGCCAAGCTGTCGAAGAAACTCGACTACCCCAACATCGACTACATAATGCAGCATCTGCCGCCTGGGGAGTTCCACCTCGAGTGAGCGGGCTCACTCCTTGCCCAAGCGCGCCACGGCATCCTTTATCTGCTCAAGGGCCTTGGCGCTTCCCTTCCCAGCCGCTCACTTCCGCCCACTTGCCTGGCTCTATGCTCTTGTAGTACGAGAAGAAGTGCGCGATCATGCTCCTCGTGGCCTCGGGCAGCTGGCTTATGTCTTTCACGTCCTTGAAGGCCGCCTCTACCTTCGTCTTTGGGACAGCCATTATCTTCGTGTCGATCCCCTCCTCGTCCTTCATCAGCAGGAGGCCTATCGGCCTCACGGAGACGAAGCTCCCCGTGGCGAAGGGCGCGTTGCTTATCACCATCACGTCGAGAGGGTCCCCGTCCTCGCCCTTCGTGCCGGCTATGAATCCGTAGTTGTAGGGGTAGAACATCGCGGTGTGCAGCACGCGGTCCACCTTCACGAGGCCCGAGGCCTCGTCCAGCTCGTACTTTATGTTGCTGCCCTTTGGTATCTCTATGAAAGCGTTGACTTCCGCAGGAGCGTCCTTTGCCTATTTCGAGTTTCATGTTTTCACCACGCATGGATTATGCAGGCTGATATTTAATAGGGTTTTTCCCGACCCGAATCCCCTCGCCGAGCACGCCGCGGAATCAGGTGACGAAAGACTTCACCAGCGCCATGCCCTGCGGGAAACCCGCCTTCGAGGATCCGAACTTCCGCGTCCTGAAAACGTAGGGGACCTCGGAGATTCTGAGGGTACCCCTTTTCACGCACTTCAGGAAGTCGAAGAGCACCTTGTAGCCCTCCTTCACGAACCTGCCCCTGTTCCTTTCCAGCACGCCCAGGAAAAGCTCCCTGTCGACTCCGAAGAACCCCGAGAAGATGTCGCCGCAGGTCTCCTTGCCCGTCGCGGCGAGCACGATCTTCCCGATGAGCATCAGCGGCCCGGGACACGGCCTTCCTGTAGAGGCCCCATTCGGTGACCTTGGCCCTCGTTGCCACGACGAGCTCACTGCCCTCCTCGAGCCTCTTCGCGATCTCCGCTATCCTTCCGGGGGGATGCTGCATGTCGGCGTCAAGTACGATCACGAACCTCGTGCCGCTCATCTCAATGGCTTCAAGCACGCTGGCGGTCAGGCCCCCGACGGACCTCTTCAGGGACCGGTCGAGGAGCGTCACGCCCGCGTGCTTGGAGGCAAATTCTTTCACCGTCTTCCGCGTGCCGTCCACGGACCCCTCGTCTGAGACGATTATCCTGGCGGCCCCGTAGTTCCGCAGGAGATAGTCGAGCATGCCGCCTATGGTCCTGCCCTCGTTGAGCGTCGGCAGGACGACGGTGAAATCCTTGTAGTCGGCGCCCAGGCAGTCACCCTATAAGAACACCGACGCGTAAGCCGCCATCACTCCGATGAGCCGGCCCAGCACCTGCACCTTCTCGCTCATCCTCTTCAGCAGCGCGAGCTCCCTCCTGCCCAGCGCGCCCGTCTTCACCAGCAGCGGCGGGTAAAGGACGATGAACGCGCAGGCGCCCGATCGCCAGCTGGAAAGTCGGCCTCATGCCCGTGAGGGTCAGCGGGAACACCACGGCGGCCATCACCGCGCTGGCGACCATGATGCGGAGCAGGCTGCCCAGCTCGGTGTGGATGTGCATGCGCTCTCTGGCGTACTTCATGTAGAGGTAGTCGCTCACTCAGGCCGCCCAGGATGAAGAAGCCGATTATGACCCCGTAGGCGCCCAGGCCGTAGGTGCTCAGCAAAGGCACGAGCGCCAGCATCGCCGCAAGCTGGACTGACCGAGACCGATCAGCGTGTACTTCAGGTTCTTCTTCACGTCCCCGGCGCTTATGGCCAGGGAGGTCCCGTAGTTGCCTATTATGCCCAGGCAGCCAACCCGCCCCTATCAGCGGTATGTAGTAGACCACCGACGCGCCCGATGCCGCGTAGGCGGGGAACAGCGTCGTCAGTAGCGCCTGAGGGAAGTCCACCAGGTACATCACTATGGGCGCGGTTATGAGCACCCCGAAATAGATGGAATAGTTGTAGAGCTCCTTCAGCCCCCCGAGCCTCTTCGTCCTCTCCAGCGCGTTCGCGAAGAGCTGGATCAGCACCACCCCCACGAAGCCGATCTCGATGCTTATGAGCGAGCCGATCCTGAGGGCCAGCCCGAAGGGCGCGACAAGGGCGGGCAGCGACGAACAGCCCCAGCAGAGGGACGGAGAAGTTGCTGACCAGGCCGCTCACCACGTTGCCTCCTGCGAGCGGGAGCGAGAACTTGAACATGCCCTTCACCCTGCGCCCCATGCCCTTCGGGTTGAGCCTCAGCCCGAAGCGCCTGCGATACTATCGAGAGCCCCACGAGCGTCCCGCCAGGGGCCCTATGATTATGCCCGAGATGGCTCCCATCGCGCCGTAGCCGAGATAGACGAGGGAGATGCTCGCGACCGCGAGCAGCAGGTTGTTCGAGATGTACGTCGCCGCGGCGTCCTTCCCGTCGCCGAATCCTATCAGCGCGGAATGCACCAGGTTAAGCAGCGCGGTCATGATGACGCTGATCATCGTGAAGTCGACGAGGCCCGCGTAGTCCGCGGAATGGAAGACGTACGTCGAGATGACCCCGCTCAGGGCGACGCCGACCAGCAGGGAGGCCATGCCTATCGACGAGAGTGAAGAGGAATCGCGTCCACGAACATCTCGCTTATCTCCCTTATTGTCCTTCCTCGCCATAAGGTGCGGGGTGCGCTTGTTGAGGTAGTTGCCGAACCCGATGTTGCAGAAGGCGCCGAAGAGCAAGGCCAGCGCGAACGCGATGGTGTAGGCCCCGTAGGCGTTCGGATCGAGCATCCTCGCTATGACTATGAGGGTTATCGCCGTTTATCAGCACCGCGGCCATCTGCGCGAGGGCGACGAACGAGGCGACGTTGGCGCTCTTGACGCCCAAGCTCCATCGTGCTCTCCAGCACTTCTCGCCTCGTCGTAGGCCATCGGAACAACTCATCCGATATAGCGCACGAAAACCTTAAGGTAGGCTATCACGGGCCCCGCGATCGGAGTTCAGCGCCGGCAGCCCCTTCGATGGACTCGGCGAGCAGCTTGATGTCGTCCCTGTCCACCGCCCCGGACAGCGCGAGGAGCGGCGGATACAGCGACCGCGACGGCCGACGAGGCCGTAGGCGAGCTCCAGCAACGGGTTCTCGAGGAGCAGGCCCAGCGCCAGCACGGCCGCCAGCGCGGCGTTGGCCGCGAACATCCTCAGCGAGCTTGCCGTAGCGCGTCCTCACCCTGAGGGAGGTCCTCGCGCCCCGTATCAGCAGGAAGTCCGTGACCGACGCTTCCTATGAAGAAGACCGCGAAGATGTTCCCCGCGGCGCCCCAGTACGGCGTGAGCGCCAGCAGGGCCGCGACCTGCACGGCCATCGCCGCCGCAGTGTAGTAGAAGAGCCGTGGGCGTCTTGCCCACGGCAGTGAAGAGGGTGGTGGCGTACAGACCCAGCAGGCCGATTATCGTGCCCAGCGCCATCAGCGACAGGTACAGCGGCGCGCTGCCGAAGCTCGGCGAGAAGAAGACGTATACGAGAGGGCCTGCGAAGACGCCGAGGTAGACTATGAGGGGCACTGTGGCGGCCATCGAGTAGAGCATGGTCTTGTTGTAGACCTCCTCCGACGCCGCTCCCCTTCCCGCCCCTGCGCTCCCTAGCCAGGGCTATCGATAGCGTCGGGAGTATCGCGTTGCCCGCGGTCGAGCAGAGCAGGGCGATGGCCGCGCCAGCCTTGCTCGCCACCTGGAAGTTGCCCGAGTACTGTGGTCGAGACGAAGATACCAAGAAGCAGCGGGGCGAAGCCCAGCAGGGCACCTCCCGAGCCCACGACGTTGCTCGCCGCTACGGGGAGCGAGAACCGGAACGCCTTCCCTATCTCCTTCCTGCGTTGGGAGCGAGAACCTGAAACCCATCTCCCTCGACGCTACCCAGAAGACGAATCCCGTGCCGGCGATCCCGGCCACGACGTAGCTTATGAGGAGCCCGGCGATCGCCCCCGCGGCGCCGAACCCCGCAAGTATGAGAAGCACGCTGGCCGCGAGGAGAACCACGTTCTCGCCTATCTCCATGGCGATCGCGGCCGAGTTCTTGCCCAGCCCTATCAGCGCGTAGTCGGACGTGCCGTATAGCATCGAGAAGAAGATCGCAGCCGCGGCCAGTACGAAGATGCCCGGGCCGGAGACCGATCCGTGGAAGAGCGCGGCGGCGTAGCCGCTGGCGCCAACGCCCGCCAGCGCGAGCACCAGGCCTATCGCTCCCACCGAGAGGTATCCGACGTTAAGGGCCGCGGAGAACCTCCTCGAGTCCCTGCTGTCGGAGTGCTCGGCGAGGTGCTTGGTCAGGTAGACGCCGAACCCGAAGTTGCTCGCCGACCACAGGAGCGAGTAGAACGCGAAGGCGAGGGTGTAGACCCCGAGCTGGCTCGGCCCGAGCATCCTGGCTATGACTACTATCGACGCGATGCCTATGATCAGGCTCGCAATCCTCCCCAGGGTCAGCACCGAGAAGGTCCTCGCGCTCCGCCTTCCCAGGGTCTCCCTCGCCTCGGCCATAAAGAGAGGTTTGTCTAAAAAGCTTATTAACTTATTTTGACATTTATCTCCGTGTTTTCATGAAGGGCGTCAGCATCGACGGGAGGCAGCTGAAGGAGTATTCCCTCGTCGCGTTAGCGTACCTGCTAGTCTCCATGGCCTTCTTCTGGCCGCTGCTGGGCGGCATAACCTCGACCGTCCCGGGAAGCGGAGGCGACGTCTTCCAGAGCCTGTGGGAGCTGTGGTGGGTCCCGTACTCGCTCTTCACGCTGCACGCGTCGCCATACGTCACGAACCTGATATTCTATCCCGCAGGCGCGAACCTCGCGACGCAGACATTCGCGCCGATCGCGGGCATCTTCAGCGCCCTCTTCCAGTGGGCTCGGCGTGGCATTCTCCCTCAATGCCGTGTTCTTCGTGGGCTTCGTGCTGGCGGGCCTCTTCGGCGTACCTCCTGGCCTTCCACCTGACCAAGAACAGGGCGGCGTCCTTCCTGGCCGGGTTCATCTTCGCGTTCAGTCCCATCCATGTGATACAGGCCTTCGGCCACCTCCAGTACATAAACATAGGGTTCATACCTCTCTTCCTGCTCTTCTTCATCAAGATGTTCGAGGACGGTAGGCAGAGCGACGCCATGCTGGCGGGAGTCTCCTTCGTGCTGCTGACCTTCATGGGCGACATAGAGCAGGCGCTGATGACCATGGTCATAGCGTTCTTCATCCTCGCCTACCTCCTGGCCAGGAAGCACACCAGGCCCATGCTGCTCAACAGGAAGTATCTTGCTGCTCTTCGGCGAGATGGTCCTCGCCGCGCTGATACTGGCTTCGCCGGCCATCATAGCTATCGCGGGCTCGATCAACGCGTCGACCCTAGGCACGGTCAACGCGCAGGCGAGCACGGCGTACAACGAGCTCTACAGCCCCGACCTGCTCTCCTTCTTCATACCCAGCTCCATGAACGGCCTGCTGGGCTTCGCCTCGGGCGGGCTCGCGGGCATCAACGCCCCGGCGCCGGCCGAGCGCACTGTCTACGCCGGCTACACAGTGCTGGCCCTGGCCGCTATGGGTCTGCTCTTCGCATACAGGGAGAAGTTCAAGCACACAGGTATCGTCGTAGTCCCCCTGGCGGTCCTCCTGCTGCTTTCGATAGGCCCGTACCTGCAGGTCGGCGGCGCGATCACGCCAGTGCCGGGAATCTACCTCCTGTACCACCAGATCCCGCTCTTCAACGTCCTCAGGGAGCCAGGCAGGTTCGACATAGCGATAGAGCTCTTCCTGGCGATCCTGGCGGCGTTCGGGTTCGCGAAGGTGGAGCGGCTGCTGGCAGGCGCCGGCAAGACGCTCACCAGGAATGCGAAGCTGATGGTGCTCTCCGCGTTCTTGCTCCTGCTCGTGCTGGAGTACAACCCCTGGCCGCTGAGCGGGGGCGCCCTGGCCGCAAGTTACACCAACGCGCAGATACCCAAGGCCTACTACGAGCTCGGCAAGATAAACGCGAACTTCTCGGTAATGGTCCTGCCCGCGCTCTCCAACTACTCCAGCGTGGCGTCAGAGCTGTACCCGGGCATGGCTCTCTACTACCAGACCGCCTTCCACAAGCCGCTGGTCGGCGGCTACGCCACGAGGTACAACACCTCGCAGATGTTCTCGGTGATGGACGTGCCCCTTGCGGACTCGGCCAGCTACCTCGAATCGGGGCAGGGCCTGATCTACGCGTCACCTATAGTCGAGAACTACACCAACGCAACACTCCTTCTCCTCGGGGCGTACGGCACGGGATTCGTCTCGTACATCCCCGAAGCCTACAACCAGACGCAGCTCGAGCTACTCTCGAGCTACCTGGTAGACGTCTTCGGCCAGCCCGTCTACAACGTCAACGGCACGATGGTCTTCTCCACAGCGAACGCGATACGGCAGTCGGCTGGCAAGAGCCTGGTGGCCTACACGCCCGTGCTGATAGGCAGCACGTACAGCCTGTGGCAGCCCGGCTGGGTCCTCTGCTCCTCCTCGTCGCAGTGCAACTCGACGGTGGACGGCACATGGTTCGCCGTGGACCCGGCGTACGTAAGCCTGTACTCGCCCGTCCAGGGCAGGGTCGTCATGAGGATGCGCGCCATGTCGCCCGACGGCCCCAAGCGGCTCTCAGTCTACTTCGACAACCAGCAGCCTTCCGTGCTGAACCTGACGTCCTCCCTGGCCAACTACACGCTCAACCTGACGGCGAACCCCGGGCTGAACCAGCTGGTGCTCTACTCGCAGGCGGACAACTCCAGCGCATACACTAACGTCGGCGTCTGGAACATGACCTTCACCGCGTCCCACTGAGCCGGGATTCCGGCAGGGCATACAAGAAACTGCACACAACGTTTAAATAATCATATTGAGTTTCTTTGCTCGTAGGGCCCGTAGGGATGCGGGAAGGTGTGTGGAGTGGAGAATGGGATACTAGAAGGCGAGATATACGACCTCAACATAAAGGCGAAGAACATGCGCGGCGAGGGAATAGGGATGGTGAACGACACCGTCGTCTTCGTGAAGAAGGCCAAGACCAGGATAGGGAAGATATACAAGGTCAGGATAACGAAGGCCTACCGGACGTTCGCCTACGCTGAGCCTTCCGAAGAGAACAGCAAGTATTTTATAGGTAATGGTAGTCTAATAATAGGATGACTTTTTTTCGGTGCTTTACCCTTTAGTTTTTCTGTTATTCGGTAAAGTCTGTTGTTTGGTGAGGTCATGGACAAGAATGAGATTTCAGAAGCAATAAAGAAGGGGACGACGACGATAGCGATCGTGTGCACTGACGGCGTAGTCATGGGCGCCGACAGCAGGGCCACCATGGACACGTTCATAGCGAGCTCTGAGGCGATAAAGGTCTACAAGATAGACGACGGCCTCGGCATGACCATAGCTGGCGGCGTCGGCGACGCGGAGTACCTGGTGAAGTTCCTGAAGGTCCAGAACGAGTTCTACAAGATGAACGAGGGGAAGCCGCTGTCGCCTTCCGCGGCGTCGTCGCTGCTCTCGCTGCTGCTCCAGGAGAACAAGTTCGCGCCCTATTACGTTCAGCTGATAATCGGAGGCCTCAACAAGGGCGTTCCGGAAGTGTACAGCATCGACCCGTTCGGAGGGTCGATAAAGGAG
>CAVSOP010000006.1:0-352079 GCA_963729635.1 uncultured archaeon
AAGCTTTCGGAGAAGAGACGGATAATGGAGCGGAAGGAGGGCCATATCGGGATCTGCCTGGAGAGGCCGGTCCAGGCGAGAGGAGTGAGGACGCTCCTCGATGACGTGCACCTCATCAACGACTCCCTGCCCGAGATGGACCTCGCAGACGTCGACCTCTCGACCCGATTCCTCGGACACAAGTTCGCGGCGCCGATCATGATCGGCGCCATGACAGGCGGCGCGGAGCTCGCGAAGACGATAAACAGGAACCTGGCTGAGGCAGCGCGGGAGGAAGGGATAGGCATGGTGCTCGGCAGCCAGAGGGCCGGACTGTTCGACAGGCAACTGGCAGATACCTACTCGATAGCCAGAAAGGTCGCGCCGGACATATTCCTGGGCGCGAACATCGGCGGAGCTCAGATCGCAAGGGGATTCGGAGTCAAAGAGGGAAAGAAGCTCGTGGACATGATAGGAGCCGATGCGCTCTACGTCCACCTGAATCCTGCGCAGGAAGTGGTCCAGCCGGAGGGCGAGGGGGAGTACAGGAACGTAATCAAGGGCATCAAGTCGTTCGTGGACGGACTCGATGTCCCGATCGTGGCAAAGGAGGTAGGTTTCGGCGTGTCCGGCGCAGTCTCTAGGAGGCTGGAGGAGATAGGAGTCAGTGCGATAGAGGTCGCCGGGGCAGGCGGCACGAGCTATGCTGCGGTCGAGTATTACAGGGCGAAGGACATGAAAATGCGCCTGAAGCAGGAGATGGGTGACCTCTTCTGGGACTGGGGCATACCCACCGCGGCAGCGGTGTGCATGGCTAAGAAGGCGGTCAAGATGCCAATAGTCTCATCGGGAGGGATAAGGACGGGCCTTGACATGGCGAAGTCGATGGCCCTGGGCGCGTCGATGAGCGCGGTAGCGCTGCCGCTCCTAAGGCCGGCGACCGTCTCTGCGGAGGCGGTCAGGGAAAAGCTGGAGGAGCTGAAGTACGGATTGAAAGTCGCGATGTTCCTGACGGGATGCAGGAAAGTGGCCGAGCTCCGCACAGTGAAGCTGGTGGTCACCGGAGAGCTCAGGGAATGGATGGAGCAGGTGTAAATAACGAGAAGGGAGCAAAGTAAAAACGCAAGGGAAGACGCTAAAGAAATCTGATTTCATCGTTACTGAAAACTACAATATCAGATTGAAACCGAATACGGCAAAAAGGCTGATTGAAAAAATAAGGCTGAACTTCAATTCTAGGGCAATCTATAATGGAAGAAACTACAGCTATCAGAACATCCTATATGAAAATGTCAGGGTCTTGGCTAACTACCTGATTGACAAGTCGAGCAAACTTCAATTCAACATACCCAAATTTGAGATAAAGAGAGAAGACCCTATTGAATTGAGGGATAAGGTACTTGGCCTAACGATTGAAGACCGCAAGAGGTTGGGTATAAATAAGTCAACTTTGTGGTATATGCAGAAGCACGTAAAAGACGGAAAGAGGATTAAGGTTTATTGTAAGGTTATGAGCAAAATTAGATAGTGTTGTTCATGGATAAAGAGCAGGTCAAAGCTGAGATAACAAAGCTCATTGAAAAGTATGACCGAGAAAAGAGCAAAAAATACAACGAAGAAGCAACGAAAAACGATTTTATACTGCCTTTGTTCAGAATCTTAGGGTGGGATACTGAAGATTCTAATGAGGTATCAAAAGAAGAGAACATATCGGGAAAGCGAGTAGACTATGGATTTAGGATAGGCGGCATACCTAAATTCTTTTTGGAAGCTAAGGGTTTGGATGAAGGTCTAGACGGCTCTCGAACCGTAAAGGGGAGAGAGGTCACATATACGGAGCAAGCAATCAATTATGCCTATTACAAGGGCTGCAACTGGGCTATCCTAACCAACTTCAAGGAAATAATGGTTTATGACGCATGGGCAAAAGCAAACACCGCAAGCTTCAGATTTGGTTTACGAATAGAAACTTTGTTAAACGATTTTGAAGACTTATATCTGCTATCAAATGAAGCGTTTAAACAGGGTCTGCTTGACAAGAAATACTGCACAAAGTCAAGAAAGCGGCCAATAACTGAGCAGTTGCTTTCAGATTTTACAACTTTCAGGGCATTACTCTCAAAGGATGTTTACAACTTGAATACGAGCAAGAATCTAACGGAAGAGGAATTGGATGAAGCAATACAGAGACTATTTGATCGACTGATCTTTATTAGAAACTGCGAAGATAGGGAGCTTGAGCCTTATGATTTATTATCGGCACTGAGACAGTGGAAAGAAAATAGGAAAGGTGCACTGGTAAGCAAGCTTAGAGAATTGTTTGTACAGTTTGACGATACTTACAACAGCAAAATATTCAGCAAGCACCTATGCGATCAGGTCGACATAAGTGACGAAGTATTAAGCAAGGTAATAAGTGGTTTGTATACGACTGAAGACGGCTCAATACAATACGATTTTTCATTGATCGATGCAGATGTCCTAGGTAACATATACGAGCAGTATTTAGGGCATATCTTAAGCAAAACAAAATCAAGAGCTAAATTAACTGATAGTAAAGCAAAAAGAAAGGCAGAGGGCATATACTACACGCCTAGCTATATTGTCGATTACATTGTAAGGAATACCGTAGGGGAACGGATAAAGAACAATAAGACCGATGTATCAAAAATCAAAGTGCTAGACCCTGCTTGTGGTTCTGGTTCTTTTCTGATAAAGACTTTCGATGTGCTGAACGAGTATTACAGCAAGAAAGAATGGTATAGCCAGAATAAGTTAGACCTGAGCGGAACTGGTACTACGTACTCAACAAAATTCAATATACTCAAGGATAACATCTTTGGTGTGGATTTAGACAAGCAAGCAGTAGATATAGCACAGCTTAACTTGTTGCTCAAAGTAGCAGAGAAGAAGCAGAGACTACCAATTCTACAACAGAATATCAAGAACGGAAACTCTCTCATAGACGATTCCTCTATTGTTGGTGATAAAGCATTTATAGCCTTCCACTAAAGTCTTCGGGGGACAAAAATACATAAATCTGCGTTTCTGAATGTCAACCGCGACCAGAAATGACCTTGGAAGAAGATTCTTCCACTTTGAATGAACTTGCAGAAAAGTCCAAGAGTGCGAAGGATTATGAGAGATTGAGGGTGCTATACGCAGTTAGCATCGGCAAATCTGTCAGAGAGATCGCGGAAATCTTTTGTATTGACGAGGACACTGTATATACATGGATAAAGAAGTGGAAAGAGAAAAGAAACGTGTTCGATGAACCGCGCAGTGGTAGGCCACCATCATTTACAGAAGAAGAGAAAAAGGAATTGAAGAAACTGATTGATGAGAACGACCCCGGTAAGCACGGCATGAATGCCAGTTATTGGGATACGAAGGAACTGACGAGATACTTCGTGAAGAAGGGAATAGATGTCTCTCAGGAGACGCTGCGAAGGACCCTCCACGAGATGGGCGCGCACTACGTGAAGGCAGAGATACATTACAGCGAAGCAGATTTCGGAAGGCAGGCGGAATTTGCAAGGCAATTCCTATCTGATGTCGAGGAGAAACCCGCAAATGTCATAATTCTGTTTGGCGATGAGATGGGTGCCAACAGGTCACCAAAGAAGGGGTATGGATGGACCTTCAACAAGAGACTTGTCGTCAAGGCGCAGCAGTCCCAAAAGGAAAAGACGAATTGCTTCGGCGCGACAGATTCCATAAATGGCGATACGATACAAATGCAATCGAAGAGTGCAAAAAGCGATGCGTTTGTGAGGTTCCTACAGAAAATAAGCGCAAAATATCCCGATAACATTGTCTGGCTCTATTTGGACAACGGACAAGTGCACAAGTCGGTCAAAGTGAAGAAGTATCTTCAGAATAATCCGAATATAACCTTGAAGTTCCTTCCGCCCTACTCTCCAGACCTTAACCCGCAAGAACAGATGTGGAAACATGAACGGCGGAAGTTCCTGAACAACAGGTGTTTTGATTCGTTACATCAGTTGTCTTTGTCATTGAACTGGTTCGTAAAGAGACTTGGAAAGGACGAAGTGCGTAGCGTCTGTTCACTCATTCCTATTGAACAGATGATTGTACCTCAGTACTGATTACTTCTGTGGAATGCTATAATTTCATGGGGTTAGGGTGCAAAATGAACGAATTATATATAACCCCAAAAACATCATGGGGAGTCCGCGATTTGAACGCGGGTCACCAGCGCCCGAGGCTGGTAGCCTAACCAAGCTAGCAGAACTCCCCCTTCAGATAATCTTACGTCCCTTCTTCGTTATAACTATATCGTCTTCGAACCTTGCCCCGCCGAAACCCGTGAGGTAGACGCCCGGTTCCGCCGTTATTACCATGTTCTCCTTGAGCTTCAGCTTCGACCCCGGCGAGAAGCCCTCGCCGTCGTGGACCTCAATTCCCACGGAGTGGCCCAGTGCGTGTATGAACTTGCCCTTGTACTTCCCGTTGTAGACCGAATCGAGGTATGACCTTGCCACCTTGTCGACCTCGCTGCCCGTCATTCCCGGCTTTATGCTCCTGATGGCCCTGCCCTGCGCCTCCCTGACTATCCTGAGCATCTCAGCCTTCTTCTTGTAGTCCTTTGCGCCCGCGCCTCCGAAGATGAACGTCCTCGTCATGTCGCTGCAGTAGTTGTTCACCTTCGCGCCCGCGTCTATCAGGACGAAATCCCCTTTCTTCAGTTTCGTGTTGTCTGGCTTGTGGTGGGGCAGCGCGGCGTTCTTGCCGAAGCTGACTATGGTCTCGAATGACGGCCCCTCGGAACCCAGGCCCTCGGAGAGGTCGTCGAACCTCCTCGCGACGTCCCTCTCGGTCATGCCCTCCTTGACGTCCTTCCGTATCATCTCCTGCGCGGCTTTCGTTATCTTTGCCGCCTTCGCGATGTTCGCGAGCTCCTCCGCATCCTTGATCATCCTCGCCTTCATGAACGCGTCCTGCACGTCGACCATCTTCTTCGGCCTGTATCTCTTCTTCAGGCGCTCGTATGTCGAGTAGGGCAAGAACGACCCGTTTATGCCTATCCTCTTCCCTTTCAGCGCAGCCGTCAGGAGCGCCCTCGTGGTCTCCGCGTCCTCTATCCTTATTATCCTCAGGCCGTCGAACCTCTGCTCGAGCGCGGTCTCGTACTCCAGGGCGCCCGTGTACAAGGTAATGCCCTTCCTGTCGGCCATCAGGATGTCGTCCTCGAACATCCCTCCCTTCAGGCCGGTCAGGTAGGTGAAGTTCGGGTCCTTCTCTGAGGAGTTCACTAGGACTATCCTGTCGATCCCCTTGCAGGAAGCGAATATCCTATCCAGTTTTTCCCTGAGCCGTCTCTGCATCCAATGCCCTCCTTATCATTCCAAGGATATGACGTTCGTTTAGAAAAACGTTTGCGTAGTACCTGTGTTCCGCGATCTCCCCGTATTCGGCCCACCTGTACCTGGAATTCTCTATGTTGAGCCTGACCCTGTCTGTGTCGGAGCGGAATATGTAGAGTGAGTTGGTGTACCTCATCGTCCTTTTCACGTCGGTCTTCACCACCCAGTCGCGCTTCTCCACGAGCGTGAGGCTGGCCTTTTGAATGCCCGTCTCCTCCCTGGCCTCCCGGTACGCTGCGTCGTCGTGGCTCTCGCCCCGCTTTATGCTTCCGGCAACGAACTCCCACTCGCCGGGGTCCATGATGAAAGGTATGTTTCTCCTCTTCAGGACCAGCAGCCTGCCCCCGTTTATGATCACTGCAGTTATGCCGTCCTTTTTCAACTCCTTGTGACGGACCGGGTGCCGCGATCTGTCTGCTTTGCGCATTCTCCGTCCCTTTGCTTTTTCATTCCCTGCGGGCTTCGCCGAGCATTGCCGAGAGCAGGATTACTCCGCCGACCATCTCGACTCCCAGCTCGTTCGTGCTTGCCCCGATGTACGTTATGCCTGCGCCCACGGGTACTGCGACTTTAGTCGTCAATGAAATGCCGCTTATCGCATCGCATGCTGCCTTGCCCGCTTCCGTGACGCTTCTCAGCAGAACGCTGAACTCACTCGTCCGCTCGGCCTTCACAATAGAGTCCGTTACCGCCATGCCACTCGCCAATCAACTGATCTCTATCTTGGCTTTGCCCTCTTATAAATCTATTTGCGGTTTACGTAGGACTTCCTGGTATATCCGGAGCGAACGAAGGTATATTTATCTAAAAAGCGGATCATACTTGGTGGCCATGTACGAATCGGAGCTCTCGATAAAGCGTACGCCGGTCGCGTACCTCAACATGCGCAACCCCCGCCTCCTCAAGTACTTCTACAAGTTCAAGACCATGGACCTAATCGAGAAGGAGAGCATCTCCGGCTCCTCGCCCCCTGACATCTTCGTGGGGCGCATGGGCTACCCCAACGTCTACATCGGGCCCATGGTCCCGCCGCTGTCCGGCGACACCACCATATTGTCATCTCCTGAAAGCTGGGTCGGCAAATCGATACCCGAGATAGTCGAGTACCGGTCGATGCTCGTGCGGGGGATGCACAAGGAGAACGTGAAGAACGCAGGGAGCAGCAAAGTCGGGGACATGCTCCAGGAGCTCGCCATCGCGGACAAGTACACGGGCGTGGACATGGGCCTCAGCCGCAGGCCCTCTATGGGCATAACGTTCAACGACAACAGCGAGCCTTTCGGCCCGAGCGCGCCCATGAAGAGCCTCAGCGTGGAGAACACCCGCGCGAACCCCGCGATGGAGAAGGTCTTCTTCGACACGGACCTCGCGGCCAAGGACGCCCTCACGGAGCTCTACTTCAAGGGCCTGCCGGTCTCGCAGCTGCAGAAGGCCCTCTCTGCCGGCACCCTCGGGCGGAAGGACAGCCGCAAGTTCGTCCCCACGCGGTGGAGCATAACCGCCGTGGACGACACCCTCGGGAGGCACAGGCTCGAGTCCGTGAAGCAGTACGAGAGCATCAGGACCCCGGCCGTCTACGAGACGATCGGCCTGGACAACCGCTGGCTGGTCTTCATGTTCCCGGGCGCGTGGAGCTACGAGCTCATAGAGGCGTGGTACCCGAACACCACCTGGAACATGGAGAGCAAGGACATAGCCATCTACTCCTCGAGCGAGCTCTTCAACGGCAGGAAGGGCTACGCGGAGATAGGCGGCTGCTACTACGCGGCCCGCCTCGCGGTCACCGAGCGCCTGGAGGAGCTGAAGGCGCAGGCCAGGGTAGTCATCCTGAGGGAGACGCACCCGGGCTACATAATGCCAGTCGGGGTGTGGAACGTGCGGGAGCACGTCCGCGCGGCGCTGAGGAACCCTCCGACCACGTTCGAGACCACGCGGAGCGCCCTGGACTACGTCGCGGGCAAGATGACCATACCCCTGAGCGCCTGGATAAGGAACAGCACCGTGCTCAGGTACGTGCTGCACCAGAGGCTGCTCGGGGCGCAGTGAGTCTCGTCAGTTGTAAGCGTCGTCATGGTGCTCGAAGGTCAGGAGACATATCTCCTTGCGTTCCTCGTCTATCGAATACTTGAGGACGAAGCTTCCGACGTGCACCCTCCACACTCCCTTGTACTTGCCCCTCAGCGGCTTGCCGATGCGCAGGTTCCCGCTCAGTTCGCGTACCTTGTTCAGCAGTTGCGCGTGCACGGGTTGCGCTTTCCTTGCGAGCTTCTGCAACTGCTTCTCCAGACGGGGCTCCGGCACTATCACGTAGGCTGCCATCCGACGCGCCTCGCTAGCTCACCGCCTTAGCGAATTCCTCGAACGTGCGGTAGCGGTTGGCGCCTCCCTTCCTTACGCTCGCCAGCGCCCTGTCGAGGCGCTTCACCGAGCTCTTCTTGAACCTGCTCTCGGGCGGATATGCGCCCTCCTTTTCAAGGACCTTGACCTGCTTCAGCAGCTCTTCGAGGGAATCGGCGATCTGGTCTAGCTTCACACCCCATGCCTCGTCCTCCTTGTTGTCCCAAAGCTCCCTCATCTTGGCCTTCTGGCTCTCCCTAATGAAATTGTCGTACTCGCTTCCCTTTTTGGGAGCCCTTGTCTTCTTTATGAGGTCCAAGATTATCTCGTTGTAGGTCTGCCTGGGATATTTCCTTATGCCCTTCAATTCCCTTACCACTATCTTCTCGAGCTGCACGGTAGTCACTTCTGCCATTAGGCATCACCCATAGTTGATATATAATGCGCTATAGATATATCAATATTTCGGCAGTCCGGCCCGGAAGCTGCCCTGCGCCATCACGATTGAGCGGCAGCTAAGATAACCGGTCATCCGTGCCGAGCACGCTGCGACCCCTCCCGCGCGTCGTACCCCAAGCCAAATCTTAAATATCTCGAAAAGCAAATCGTGCATTGGGATAGGAAATGGGCGTTAGGATACAACCGAACATGAGCGTCACCGATATACAGAGGGTAAGGATCGTGCTCAAGGAGCTCATAGACACTCCCGCCCTGGCCGAGACCCCCTACGTCTACGACAACCTCCGCGACGGGTTCGCGGGGCTCTTCGCCAACTACAGCCGCCGCATCGACAAGGACAAGGACAACGAATTATACAACGTGCTGCAGGACATCAACATCGTGCTGGGCAAGGACAGGATCGACGTCGCCGTGGCCGCCGCGGCGCTCGACCACCTGGCTAGGGCGATCAACAAGGCGGATCCCGACTACCTGCGGCCCACACCCGGGGGCAAGTACGACGACTTCAACGGCAACATCAAGCGGTACCCCTGGGAGGCCCAGGCGGCTGAGCTCTCAGTGAAGGTCGTCGAGCGGGTCAGCCGCAGGTTCATGCAGAACGAGATCTCCGCGGAGGCCGCGCTGGAACTCGGCCTCAAGGCGCGCCCGTTCATGACTTACAGTGCTGAGAGCCTCACGCGCTGGGAGGCGGACATCGGCCCGACCGTCAACGGCGTGCTGGAGAAGGAGCAGGCCGCGCTGAAGGATAGCGCGAGAAACCCGGCAAAGTCCTAAAAGCCAACCATTTAATACCAGGAAAGGGCATTGACACATGGTAGATCCAATGACGGGACAATTCAGACCCACCTACTATGACGGAATCGCCAAGAAGGCTGTGGAGGTGGCAATGGCAATGAACGATCGGCAGGGCATGGTCGGCACCCCCTACGCCAACGAGAACTGCGAGCGGTTCAGGGAGCTTTTCGCCACGTTCGGCAGGAAGCATCAGGACCCCTCTGAAATGAACTCCCTTGGCAAGGCGCTCCAGGAAATCGTCGACCTGCGAAAGGCCAGGCGGATGAGCGCGGATACCGTCGTCTCGGTCCTGGGCCAGCTGGTGGTGGGGATCAGGAGGGAAGACCCCGATTATCGCTTCAAGGACAGGGGCCTGCATTACGGATGGGAGGCCCTGGCCATAGGGCTGGCCAGCACGCTCGGGAAAGAAACGGGCGGCTCCGCCGCATCGCACACTACGTGCGCGGTGCGCGAAGATCTTGATCGTCAGGGGTGCCTGTGACTTTCATGTGACTGCGTTCTGCTAATCCTCTGGGAAGATCGGGTTCCTCTCGTCGGTGAGCATGAAGGAGTATGCGTACAGCTTCGTCCTGTAGAGGACGTAGACCCTGAGCAGGTTGTTCAGGCCCTTGTGCCTCTTGCCGGCTATCAGGATGTAGAGCCAGTGCACCACCAGGCAGAGGAGCGCCAGCAGGCTGAAGACGCATAGCACTATCCCGCTCACTATCGTCCAGACTATCCTGACGAACAGCTCCAGCCTCGAGGCGCTGTCCTTGCTCTTGATCGAGATCTTCACGGTCTTCATGGTAATCAATGGATAAAACGACAGGCAGATTATTAAAATGGACTCCCGCCCCGCCAGCGACATGCTTAAAAAACTTGAATGGTAAAACGGAAGCGGGTATGCGCATGGATATCGCGACTAGACTCCTGCTGATTATGCTTGCTCTGTCATCCTTCGCTGCGCTCTCCGGGGCCTACGTTACCCAGATACACGCCTCGGCGGTGCTCGAGGGCGAGAAGCAAGGCATCCTCACAGTGGTGCTCCTCAACGTCACGCCGGGCAACGGGGCGGTAAGGTTCGGCGGCTCGGTCAGCGTGAACGCCAGCACGATCTCCTCGGCGCAGACCGCGGTGCAGTATGCAGCCCTGTACACGGGCTCCAACGCCATGAGGTACAACTTCACCTATACCATTGAGAACGCCACCGGCGACGTCTCGGGCCCCAGCGGGGGGCTGGCCTTCACCCTCCTGGCGATCTCGGGCCTGGAGGGGAGGCCGCTCTCGCAGGGCTACTCAGTCACGGGCACGATACAGCCGGACGGGACGGTCGGCCAGATAGGCGGCACGTACGACAAGGTCCGCGCGGCCGCGAAGGGCGGCATGGGCTACATGTTGGTGCCTGCGGCGCCCGCCTCGAGCTTCGAGGCACTGCTATATTACCTGACCCAGCAGGTAGTCGGGATACCCCTGGTCGAGGTCGGCAACGTCTCCCAGGCGGTCCCGTACGCCTTCGGGCGCGCCACGCCGTCTCCGCTCAGCGTCAACTTCAGCCAGGCCTATGACATCGGCATACCCCCTTCCAACGTCACCTGCGCGGGCTGCAACGCCAGCGCGTTCTCCCTGCTCGTCGGCTCCACGCTGAACTTCAGCGAGGGCTACGCCATGAACCTCAGCGGCGACTTCGGCTCCGCCAAGTCGCAGTTAATCGGCAACCTCGACGCCTACAGGGCGCTGCAGGGCAAGGGCTACCTGTACACCGCGGCTGACTTCGCGTTCCTGGACTTCGGCAAGGTCTTCACGCTGTACAACGCGCGCGAACTCAACGAGTCCTACGTGGGGCTGGTCGAGTCGAACATATCCTCCTACTGCGCGTCCGTCACGCCGCCGCCGCTGACGGACACGAACTACGAGTACGTCTCCGGGGGCGACATGCGGCTCTACTGGGCGAACATGACCCTCAACGACTCCGAGGCGCTCCTCAACTCATCTGAGACCACGGACGACGTGGCGCAGAGCCTCTACGAGTCGGCGGAGGCCCTGGGCTGGTGCAAGGCCGCCGGCATCCAGTTCCAGATCGCGTCGTCCCTCGGGGGCAACTACGTGGCCGTCTCCCCGGGCATAAGGTCGTACGTCAGCGGCCAGGTCAACGCGCAGACCGGCCTCTCCGGCGACCTCTACTCGCGGACGATGAGGCAGGCCTACGCCGCGGGCGACTACGCGTCGGCGCTCTACGCGACCGAGTACGAGAACGCCTTCGGCACCAAGGCCGCCACGGCGCTCAACGGCAGCCAGCTCGCGGCCGCGACGTCGGCGAACATAAGGAACGCCAGCACGGGCGTGTGGCCTTCGCAGTTCGCGGCGCAGGCGGAGTTCTACCTCAACGAGGCCAATGCGACGCGGAACGCTAGCGCGGCTGCGGGCTACCTGCAGCAGGCCTACTCGACCTCGGTGCTGGCCAGCGGGCTCGCCTCGGCCGACGCCAGGCTCTCGGGCTCGTTCGTGCCCGCCAACTACTCCAACACATCTTTGGGCTCGGTCCAGCAGCAGCTGGACGGCCTGCGGCAGAGCGTGTCCTCGCTGCAGCAGCAGCTGGCGGAGGTTTACGCCGTACTGCTGATCGTTGTGGTACTGGTGTTCGTGCTCCTTGCAGCGATGCTCGTGATGCTTCTCAGGCAGCAGCCGCAGGCAGCCAAGGGAACCGCAACTGCCCGACCGCGAGCGAGTGCCAGAAAGAGAACGATAAGGTGAAACGTTGGCACCCGACCCGTTCTGCAGCGCGGAGATGCTCGACGAGGTGTTCCTCGAGACCGAGCATTTCTTCGCAGTGCCCAACCTGCACCCGGTCCTGCCCGGGCATACCCTGGTGATCCCCAGGAGGCACGTCATCGGGATAACCGAACTGAGCGGCGATGAGATGGCCGACCTGAGGGACATCCTGAGCAGGCTGCTGCCCGTGCTTCTCAAGGCCCACGGCGCCGACTCCTATAACCTCTCCATCAACAACGGCGAGGCGGCGGGCATGTCGGTCAAGCACCTGCACGTCCACGTGGTCCCCAGGCACAAGGCAGACTCGTTCCAGAAGGAGGGTCTGACGGCCTTCTACAATTCCCTCGAGAACGAGACTCCTCCTGCGTCGCGGGATTTCGGGGCCGAGGTCGCGCGGATGAGGAAGCTCTTCGGCTTCAGGCCAAAGACGCGAGAAGGATAGCTATTATCGCGAGAGTCATCGCCGCGAGAGAGACGTCCCGCGCGCTCAGGTAGAACCTCTTCGACTTGCGGAAGAGGTGGGCGACGCCGACGTACAGCAGCAGCGCGTCGCTTATCAGCACGGGCGCGCCGAAGACCGGATTCATCGCGAACGGCGCGACGTAGAGGAAGAGGTAGGCGCTGGCCGCTATGGCGAGGACGTACAGCGCGAGAGAGGCGTAAGCGGCACCCCTTATCCCTATGGCCTTGGGCAGGGTCCTCGCGTTCCTGACCTTTATGTCTCCGGAGTAGTCCCTTATCGTGCCGTGTATCTCCCTGGCGAGCCCGCTCAGAAAGACCATCGCGCAGACCGGGACGATGGCCGGAGCCAGCGAGGCGCTCTCGACGTAGCTGCCGTATATGAATGGTATCGCCATGCTGAGGGCGATGTACGCGTTGCCTACGAGGAGGATCTCCTTGAGGCGTATAGGCGTAGAGCGCTGCTAGGAGCGCGAATGCCAGCGCTATCGCGAAGGCGTACTCGCCGATGAACGCGCTCGCTCCGACCCCGATGGCAAAGGACACTCCCGCGACGCAGAGCGCCTGCGCGGGAGTCAGCGCGCCGCTGACGAGCGGCCTGTTCCTTTTCTTGTTGAGCCTGTCGACCGCTATGTCGAAGTAGTCGTTTATCGCGAACGAGCCCATGCTCACGAAGATCGGAGTGATGAGGCTGAGCGCGAGTATCCCGGCGGCGGGCAGGCCTCCCGCGAGCAGCTCCGCGGCGACGACAGCGACGACGAGCATGACGCTGTGCTCTATCCTCGTCAGCCTCAGGACCGCCACGGCCTTGTTCATACTCCTGTTCTGTCAGAAAAGGTATAAAAACAGGCTAACGGCGGGGCCTAGGCGCTCTTCCCCGTGAAGGACTTGCCTATCGCGGCGATGTCCTTGAAGCCGTGGAGCTGCGTCCCCGCGTCGTCCTCGGAGTTGAAGACGAGTATCTCCACGCGCTGCGCGTACGCGACGTCGAGGACCTCCTTTATCTTCTCGTCGTTGAGGACGGAGTCGTTGACCAGGACCGCTCCCGCGCGGTACTCCTCGAGGGCCTTCCTCACCTTCTCCGGGCCGGAGAAGGAGTGGCCGAAGCTGAGGCCGCTGAGGAACGCGTTGAGCGCGTCGAACTCCTTCCTTATCTTCTCGTTCTCGAGCAGCTTCGCGACCGCGTCGCTCTGCATCGCCTCGCGCACCCCCGACCTCTCCGCGTCGCTCGCCGTGGTGTAGACGACCTTCTTCTCGAACTTCAGGTTCTTCGCCTCGAGGTACTTCTTCAGGTCGTCCTTGGTGAAGCCCGGCCCGGCTATCACTATCAGGTCTATCTCCATGCCATTCACCTTCTTGGCTATCTCGTCGAAGTACATCTCTCTCGCCTTGCCGTACTCCGCCTGCTTCATCTTCTTGCTTAGCCTGCTGTAGATCTCGGCCACTACCTCTATGCCGTAGCCCTTCACGTAGGCGAACGTCGCCTTCTCGTCGTCCATCGCGACTATGCCGAGCTTGGGCTTCCTGGCGTCGAGGACGGCCTGCCTTATCATGCCGAGCACGTACTCCTTCCACTCGGGCTTGCGTATCGTCACGTCGTCGCCCTCCGTCACGTTGAGCGTATGGTAGCTGCCGAGCCTCACGTACTCCTCCGGGTGGCCGCTGAGTATCTTGCCGGTCAGCCGCAGGGCGTGAGAGTTCTTGTCCACCTCGACCTTCTCCACGCCGACCTCCATCACCACCTCCTTCTGCTCGCCAACGTCGCCCTCGCTGGGCCTGAAGCGGCGGTACGTGCTCGCCGTGACGCTGTCCCCCGCGCCTATGACCCTGGCGAGCAGGTAGAGGTCGTCGAACGAGCCCGGCACGAGCTTCAGCGCGTTCGTCGAGGGATTGAACCTTATTACCTTCATCTCATTCACTCATTGATTCCATATGAAAGCAGCAAATCAAATATTGCGCCGCCTGCGTTAGAAGATTTGCCTATACCCTGCTTCGTATTCCTTGTGCTTGCCTACGAAATAGAACCTTATTTTTTTGTTCTCCTCGAAAACCTTGTAAACGATCCGGTATTGCCCCATTTCGTCCACGAAAAAGGAAGCGCCCTTCAGATGCCTCTTCTGCGGATGCTCAAGAATCTTTTTCATCTTCTTTGCCACTCTTACTCTTTTTTCGCCGTCCAAACGCTGAAGGTGCTGAGGCCAGCCCTGATCGAACTCTGCGGTGTACATGAGGGCTACCTCAGGTATTTTGCATAGCGGCCCATCGCTTCGTCAGCATTCAGCAATTTTCTTTTACCCGCGCTTATCTCCCTGTCGATCTTGTCAAGCTTGCGCTCAACAATGTCGACCTCTCCGACGTTCTTTCTTCCGAAGTCAAGTATTGCGAGCCGTATCGCCTCGGATTTGGTGTTCGCATAGCCCTCCGCGACTATGTCCTCAAGGGCTTGGAGTGCCTTTCCCCTTAGATTCACATTCATTCTATCAACCATAATTATGGCGCTTATGATTTAAATATGTTTCTTTTATGCACATTTTTGATACATCAAGGCTAAGCACGGCACTCACTACGGCGGCGTGTACCCCGAAGTCCACGAGCTCGTGTAGGAGATCGCCGTCGGGGCGCCGTTGTTGTTGTTGCCAGAGTAGTCGTTGACGTCGCCGTTGAGCGGCCACCATCCGACTATGTGATTCGGGTCGACGGGAGCGGCACCTATTCCCTTGAGATATAATGCCTGTACCTGGTTCGCGTCGAGGGAGACGTTGTAGACCTGGACGTTGGAGATGAGTCCACCATAGTAGGCGTTCTGGTTCCCACTGTAGCCGAAGTCCATGGACACGCCGCTGACTGCTATCGGTCCGCCGAACTTCGAGGAGTCGCTCCCTACCAGTTGCCCGTTGACATACCAGGTCAGCACATTGGCTGGGCTGCTATAAGTGACCGCCACCTGGTATACTGTGTTGTAGGTCATCCCAGATGCCACATAGTCCACCGCCAGCCCGCTCTTCGGCGTGTTCAGCATCAGCCTGAGTGTTCCCGGGGTGTCCGTCCCTATCTCATATTTGTTCTCGTAGCCTATCTGTGCCACTGGACTTGAACCGCTCTTCTGGTTCATCCAGTAGATAATCGTCCCTGCCGACGCTATTGACACTAGGCTCGCACTGCTGGACACAGCTATCTTGCTGCTACCACCGTCGAACACCGCGACTTCCTGCGGCAGCTCTCCGCTGCAGGTGCCCTCGAGGTTCGACGTACCCGCGACCCTCAGGATCTTGCAGTTCCCTGTCGGCGCCCGCGGGCCGAGGTTCGCCGAGCTGAAGACCCCCAACTGAAACATGGCGCCTAATACAACCGCTATGATGAGTATCGACCACCCGTAGGTCATGAGGTACTCCATCGCGGACTGGGATTTGCACCTTGTGCATGAATCTGAAATGGACATACGCTCGATACACTTCCGAAGATAACCTATTTATAGTCTACTGCATTGCTGACAGGGGGATGACATGTGTCGTGCTGCCCGAGAGAATTTTACTCTTCCATCGCGGCACCGCCCTCACGCGGCAGCGCGCTCAGTCACCGATAAAAAGGTATGTGGATAAATAACATCATGCTCGCGATGCTCGCAGGCCTGTTCGGCATCACCTACGCGTCGGTCGGCGCGCTGATCGGCGAGTACGGCTACATCGCAATCTTCGTGCTCACCGTGCTCGAGGCCGCGGTCGCGCTGCCGAGCGAGGTCATACTGCCTCTCGTGGGCTACTTGGGGGCCACGGGCCAGATAAACGTCTACGCCGGCTTCGGCGTAGCCATCCTGGGCAGCACGATCGGCATGATAGTCGACTACTACGTCGCATACTTCCTCGGGAAGGAGGTCGTCTACAGGCACCTCCACCTCTTCCACATAAAGCGCAAGAGCCTCGAGGCGTTCGAGGCGTGGTTCAAGAGGAACGGCAGGTTCACGGTCTTCATCTCGAGGCTCATCCCCGTGGTCCGGGCGGTGATAAACTTCCCGGCGGGATTCGGGGAGATGCCGATAGTCGACTTCATCCTGTATTCCCTGGCCGGCTCGATCATATGGTCGGCGATGCTAGTCGGCTTCGGCTACTACGCCCACGGGCTTGTATGGAACCTGTACTATCTAATGGTCGTGCTGGCCCTATTCTTCGTGGTCCTGTACGCGCTCTACAGGATAATGATGAAGAGGATAATGAAGGAGCTGAAGAAGGCGTGAGGAAAAAGCATGCCGAGATCAGGGCGGCGTGTACCCCGAAGTCCATGAGCTCGTGTAGACCACGTTGGTCGGCGCGCCGTTGTTGTTGTTGCCGGAGTAGTCGTTGGCGTCGCCGTTGAGGGGCCACCAGCCGACGATGTGGTTGGGGTCTATCGGGGCGGCGCCGATCCCTTTGGTGTAGAGCGCCCGTATCTGACTCGCATCCAAAGTGGCATTGTAGACCTGGACGTTTGCGATGCTGCCTCCTAAGAAGTAAGTTGCCATTGAAGCATATGCGCCTATTATAGGGCTGGATCCTGTGGCTACTAATATGTTGCCATTCGCCGCGACAGGGGTCGCTTCGGCAAGTACTCCGTTTATGTAGAAATTCACATATGTTCCATCATACGTAGCAGCGACGTAGTTCCAACTGCTTGTTTTTGTGCTATTCGTTGACGCTGCATAAACCCAGGTAGAAGGAGGATTGTACCTAAAATTCAGTGTGCCTGAACTTGAAACACGGAATTCGTAGCCGGTATAGCTTGTCTGATAACCCTCAGTAATTATGTCTTGTGGGTGGACTGACGTTGCGGGATAGATCCATGCGGATATTGTCATTACGCCGCTAGGAAATGAGATTATTGACGGTCCGCCTGCAAGCGCGATGTAGCTGCTCTGGCCATCGAACTGCGCCACCGACTGCGGCAGCACGCCGCCGCAGGTGCCCTCGAGGTTCGTACGTTCCGGCGACCCTCAGGATCTTGCAGTTGCCCGTCTGCGCCCGTGGGCGCGAAGTTCGCCGAGTTGAAGACTCCGAGGCTGAAAAGCGCTCCCAGAACGACTGCGATGATTAGGATCGCCCACCCGTAGGTCATGAGGTACTCCATCGCGGACTGGGACTTTTCGTGCGGAAGGCCTTGGCGCATCTTGATCAATAAGGCATTGCGAAGCTGAAATAATAAGACTTGCGCAGCTACGGCGCGGCTGGGGGTCCGTTCTTCAAAGGCGTCCCGCGAGTGCGCGCACGCTCACTTGCTGGGCTTAAGGATGTAGTTCTTGACCACCTTGACCACCTGGTCTATGGCCTTCTCTATGTCGGCCTTGGTCTTCGCTCCGGTGCAGATGACCTTCCCGTTCTTGAACAGGAGAAGCGCGACCTTCGGCACCTTGATCTTGTAGATGGCTCCAGGGAACTGCTCGGGCTCGTAGTCCACGTCCGGGGAGGCCTTGGCTATGGCGTAGAGGTCCAGCTCCACGCCGAGGTCCGCGCTGGCCACTATGTTCTCTATCTTGAATGTAGGATGAAGCGCGATTTTCGTTCCCTTTGCCATGCAACCACTACCTCTTCTTTATAAACATGAAAGGTATTTATATGTTCTCGGTTTAGTACTATAAAACGATTTACTAGGGTTTAGCATGACTGAAAGATCACACGGCCTGTTCTCGGGAAGGACGAGGCATCTGGCGAGGCACCACAAGCCGGGCAAGCTCACCATAGGCAACCTGCTGAAGAACTTCAAGGAGGGGGACAGGGTCACGATAGTGCCCAAGGGCAACTTCAAGGACATACCCCACCCGAGGTACAAGGGCAGGGTCGGCGTGGTGGTCGAGAAGAGGGGAGGCGCCTACGTCGTCAAGTTCAACGTCTCCAAGCAGACCGTCAGGACCCTGATAGTCAACCAGAGGCACCTGGACAAGGTCTCCGCGGTCAAGGCAAAGGCCTGATCGCCTCATTTCTCTGCAAAATACTTCGAGTACAGCAGGAACGCCAGGGCGGTCTTCGCGTCCGAGATCTTCCCGCTGCGCACCATCCTTCCCAGGGTCGCAATGTCCATCCTGACCAGGCTTATCACCTCCATGTCGTCAAGATGCCTCTTTCCGGTCTTCTCCGCATACGCGTGAAAGAAAAAAAGCCTCTGCGTCGCGTTGCCGGGAGTCCAGTAGACTGCCCGGAGGGGTGTTATCCTTCCTGACCCCGTACCCGGTCTCCTCCTTCAGTTCCCTGAGGGCCGCGGCCTTGGGGGTCTCGCCCTTCTCCACGTATCCGGCGGGGAACTCGTACATGCGTTGCTTCAGCACGTGGCGGTAGTTCCTCTCCACCAGGAACCTGCCGTCCCTCAGCTGAGGCACTACGACGACCGCGTCGGGCTTTTCCTCCCTGAAAAGCTCGACTTCCCTGTCCCCTTACCTTGAACGTCTCCCTCTCGACCGAGAAGTACCTGTTCTTGTAGACGATCTTCCTCATGCAATCAGTGCCATCGCTTCACTTGGCGTACTGCGGCCTGGTGAGGAGGTAGAACCTGCTCTCGCCCTTGAGCTCAGAGATGACCCTCTCGGTGAGCAGCTTTATCGGGTCCTGCAGCAGAGGCACCCTCTTGGATATGTCGGCGAAGCTCTCGAAGGCCTTCTCCTCGCGAGCGGCGATTATCGACTTCAGGTGCTTCTTGCCGACGCCCGGCAGCAGCTCCAGCGAGTGCATCCTTATGTTGAGCGGCGATGCGCTGTTGAATACGGCGACGAACTTGGGCTCGTTGCCCTTTATCAGGTCGTAGACCGCGATGGGCAGCTCGTTCTTCGCGACCTCCGTGAGGTCCGAGTAGTTTACCCTTGACTTTATGAGCGCTATCTTGTCGCGGTCGCCCTTGCCCGAGGTAGACCCTCTCCTTGACCTTTATATCAGGGACCCTCGGCACCGCCTCCAGAAGCGTGAACCTGTTCTCCCCAAGGAGCTGCACGAGAGGTTCGGGATTCGGCGAGTATGACTTTCCAGTAGGCAGGTAGTCGAGGACTATGGCGTACTCCTCGAAACTCTCATGAAACTGCTCTTGCGCTTGCATCTATATCCCTTTTCAGCCTCGCTATGCGTTCACTTACCCCTGTGGCCGTCGACTATCTCCATCATCTTCCTTAAGTCATCCTCGTCGAAGTTCTTCTTCTCCGTGGCTATTATGTGCTTCAGCTGGATCAGGTCTATCGGCATTATGTCTGATACCTTTATCGCTGTCGTCCCGCCGACGCCGAGCTCCTCAAGCTCTTTCCTCATCTTCTTCGCGCCCGCGGCCGCCGCCCCGGGGAACTTCGTTATGTGATCGTAAGCCAGCTCCTGCTCGTACCCGAGCTTGTCCTCCTTCTTCCTCTCTTCGAGTATCTCTAGTGCCTCTGCCACGCCGACGGCGGTTTTTCCTGTCTCGCTCTTTCCTATCATCAATGCACCAACCTCATAAGGGGTTTAAAGCAATTTAAAGCTTTTGTATGCCCCGAACGCCCGTCGGCGAAAATCTGCGGGCTATGGCGGAGTGTACCCGCCCGCCCACGATCCCGTGTAGACCACGTTGGTCGCGGCACCGTTGTTGTTGTTTCCACTGTAGTCGTTCGTATCCCCATTTAGCGGCCACCAGCCCAAGGTGTGAGCCGGGTCTGTCGGGGCGGCGCCGATCCCCTTGAGGTAGAGCGCCTGTACCTGGTTCGCGTCCAGGGAGGAGTTGTAGACCTGGAAGTCTGCCAGGTTGTAGTTTCCATATTGCCCTGGAGACCCGCCTATGGCCATTATGGCATTCGGAGCTATGGCGCCCGTCACTCCCGACCCGCTTTGTTGAAGAGCGCCGTTGAGATAAAGGTTCATCGTATTGCCGTCATACGTCACGGCGGCGAAATACCACGTGTTCATGGACAGCGTGTTGATTGATTGTCTACCTTTTGCGTTGCCTGAGTAGAATCTCTCCAGTACAAGATAGTTCTGGTCTGCCCCGCTGCCTGGGCCCCCGACCCACAAATCGTAGCCGTTCCGCCCGCTTCCTCCTGCGTATGTGTCGGTGAATATCATCGGATAGCTGAATGGTGTGGAGACGGTATAGAACCAGACTGTGAAAGACATGGGATTTATCCCCGACTCCTGATTTATCTGATACAGATTGACACGGCTGCTCTGCCCGTTGAACATCGCGACTTCCTGCGGCAGCACGCCGCTGCACGTGCCCTCGAGGTTGGACATGCCCGCGACCCTGAGGATCTTGCAGTTCCCGGCCGGCGCCCGCGGCCCGAGGTTCGCTGAGCTGAAGACGCCGAGCTGGAACATCGCGCCCAGGACGACGGCGATGATGAGTATCGACCACCCATAGGTCATGAGGAACTCCATCGCTGACTGGGACATGAACGCCTTGGCGGATAGGATGCGCATTTGCCTCAGGGAGAGTATGGAGGGGCAATAATAATATTTTTACTGGTGGGGCCCGCGCGCGGCGCGATACGGAGGCCGCCGCACGAGTGAAAGATTATAAGCTTGCGCGTGCGTTATAGAACCCGAATCCAGAGGTGAGCATGTGGACGCCGGCCAGGCCTACAAGGACATACTCGCCGAGATGAAGAAGCACATCTCGGGCAAGGAGGAGACAATAGAGCTGATGTTCATAGCCCTCCTTGCGAACGGACACGCACTCCTGGAAGGGTTCCCGGGAGTCGCCAAGACCACGATGACGAAGTCGCTCGCCGGGACGATACAGGCCGAGTTCAAGAGGATACAGGGGACCCCCGACCTGGAGCCCCGGGACATAGTGGGCTACAACTACGTAGACACGGACAACAGCGTGAAGTTCAGCAAGGGCCCTGTCTTCACCAACATACTTCTCGTCGACGAGCTCAACAGGACGCAGCCGCGGACGATGAGCGCGCTGCTCGAGACGCTGGAGGAGCGCCAGGTGACGGTCTCGGGCGAAACCATGCCGCTTCCCCGGCCTTTCACCACCTACGCGACGCAGAACCCCCTCAAAGTGGAGGGCACGGAACAGATACCGAAGGTCCTCGCGGACAGGTTCCTGATCAAGATAGACGTGGACTACCCTAGCATGAACGAGGAGGACGAGATGCTCAGGATAAAGGAAAGGGAGGAGAAGGTCGAGGTCACGAAGATAATCGACACGGACGCGATAATCGAGATGCAGGAGCAGGTCAAGGGCGTAGAGCTCCCTGAGGACGTCGAGAAGTACATAACACTGGTGGTCGACGCGACCAGGAAGGACATCCACGCGGTCATGGGCGCGAGCCCAAGGGCGGACCTGGCGTTCATGTGGTGCGGCAAGGCGAAGGCGCTCATAGCTGGGAGGAAGTCCGTGACGAGGGACGACGTGAAGTTCCTCGCGAGGCCCGTCCTGAGCCACAGGATAGCCGTAAGGTCGACAGGGGGCATAGGGGTGCACGGCATAATAGACGGGATCATAGCGACCCTAGGATAGAGGGGCCGCGCACGCGCGGGCCGCTTCCTGCCGGAAGAGATAATAAGGTATTTTAAATAGTGTAGGTTACTATATCAAAAGGTTGTTTCGATGAACATTGGCAAATTCAGGGTTGTTTTTTACCTAATGGCATTCGTGAGCATGGTATCGATGCTTCAGGCGCAGACGACTGGAGTCAGCACCATAACCACGCAGCTCTGCGCCATAGTCAACTCGGTGCGCACGATAGTCGGGGTGCTCGCCCTTACGCTGTTCCTCATAGGGGGAGTGCTCTATGCTGTGTCCCACTTCCTCCCGACGAACCTCGAGTTCAAGAAGAGCCTGACAGTATGGTCCCAGGGCATGATAATCGGAGGGCTGATAGGGCTGGTCATAGTCCTGATAGCGCAGCCGATAATCCAGCTGGTGCTCAACATCGGAGGGAGCATCTCCACCACCGGCACGACTGCCGTGCCCTCGCCTACGTGCTGATCCAGTCTGGCGGTTCCGGGTACGGCGCTTGGCCCTTTTCCAAGGGCGAGACATTGCGCCCAGTTCTTTTCCCCTAGCTGGAGCGGCGGAGCATTGGGATTCGCGGGCGGGCCGCGCTTCGCGGTCCACCGCCAATATATTTTAATGTTGGCTTACATTGTTATACGAGAATTATGGCCAACGTGCTCGTCGACTCGTGGGAGACCTACAAGGAACACATAGGTCTCGTCCTACTCTTCTCCATACCTTTCATAATCGCGTTCCTGATACCCCTGCTCGCGCCGCTGCCGACCTACGTCTCGAGCGGCGGGATCTTCCTGAGGGTCGCGAGCGTCTTCCTTAACCTTAACGCCGTCGGGCTCGGAGTCATAATCCTGTCGCTCTTCCTCGCGCTGCTTTTCCTGAGCTTCGCGTTCGTGGCGATAAACCTCATAGTCAAGGCGAAGAGGACGCACACCAAGATCTCGTCCGGCGCCCTACGCGACCTGGAGAAGTACACAGGCAGGGTCTTCGTGATATTCCTCATCTACGCGGCGGTGCTCGTCGCGGTGGAGGTCCTCGGCTTCTTCGTGGGCCTGCAGGGCATAGCCACGCCGATCGTCGGGTTCTTCCTCTTCTTCGCGGTGTTCTACGCGCCGGCCGCGGTGGTCCTCGAGAACAAGAAGGTCCTCCCCGCCATGAAGCAGAGCGCGAGGCTCGTCGTCAAGGAGCCGCAGTACTTCCTGCTGTGGGCGGTGGCGATAGCGGTCGTCGTCTCCGTGCTGGACTTCGTGCTCATAGCCCTCACGGGCGCGCTGATGGGTCCGGCTGGGACCCTCTTCTCGGGCTATGCGCTTCTAGTGCTGAACTCGCTCTTCGTCCTCCCCTACTTCGTAATATACCAGGCTGAGGCGTACATGAGGAGATTCTCCCTCCTCAAGCACTGAAAGCGTATTTATAGCTGCGCTTGTCAATAGGAGACGAGTCGCATGAAGAGGAGCCTCATCTGCCTGCTGGCGCTTATCCTCATCCTTGCAGGCTCGGCCAACGCCGCTGCCGCCTCTTCGGCTTCAGTTTCCAGGGGCGCGGCGCTTCCCGGCATGAACATCCTTCTGAGCGGCGGAGGGCTTGCCTTCCAGGGAGCGGCCTCGGGACCTGGAGCCGCATCTGGACCTGGAGCCGCATCTGGAATTGGGGCGGCCTCGGGACCTGGAGCCGCATCTGGACCTGGAGCCGCATCTGGAATTGGGGCGGCCTCGGGACCTGGAGCCGCATCCGGCGAAGGGGCTGCTTCCGGGCCAGGCGCAGCCTCCGGAATCGGGGCCGCAGAGAGCGTCGCGACCCCGGGTCCGTGCCTCACCCAGAGCGCGGGGTACGCCGCGGGCACAATCTCCCTCGCCCTCCTCGCGCTGACGATATCCTTCGACGTCATCGCCATAGCGTACGTGATAAACAAGCTCTTCCCAACCACTGGGATACGGGACTGGATCAGCACGGAGTACTGGGAGATAGCGAAGACGGCGATGCTCATCGTCGGCATATACGCCGCGCTGACCTTCCTGGGCAACGCCGCGACGCTCATCGCCCCCTCGGCGATAGTCTCGCCCGTGTCGGGCTCAGTCTCCGTCTCGTCGGGCTACGACTACACGGGGATGTCCAACCTGGTCAACGGCGCGTGCTCGTACCTCAACTACGAGAACGGGTACATGGGCACGACGCTCAACTACATGATAGCGCTGTCCGAGAGCATCGGGCTGTTCAAGCAGGCCATAGTCTCGTGGAGCCTGCCCATACCCCTGCCTGGCCCATCGGTACTGCAGAGCGGCTTCTCAATGAACATATACTGGAACAAGATGATCTCGTCTGAGGTGAACCAGAACCCGTACCAGTCGCTGCTCAACGACATGCTGAACATGGTCGTGTTCCCGGTTACGCTCGCGATAGAGGCGCAGATCCAGCTGCTGCCCGCGCTCTTCGCCATAGGGCTCGGAGCCCTCATACCTGCGGGCCTGCTCCTCAGGGCGTTCCCGTTCGTGCGGGGGATAGGCGGCACGCTGATCGCGATAGGCATCGGGGTCTCGCTGATATACCCCGCGACACTCGTTCTCTTCAACTACCCGGTCACCATCGCCCTGCAGGGCCCGGCGCTGACCTCGGTGGCGCCGGCCCAGCCTGCTCCGGGAACTGGATCATCTGCGGAGCGTCCGGGGCCGTGTTCGAGGTGCTGCAGGCCTTCCAGGCGCCCGGGGCTGGCAACGCGGGGTTGGACGCCGTGCAGGCGCTGGAGACGATCTTCCCAGCGTTCAACGACATACTCTACTACGGCTCGTACATGATACTGCAGTTCTTCCTTTTCGTCATGGACCTCGCAATCATATTCCCGCTCGTTGACAACATGGCCAAGATGCTCGGAGGCAAGGTGAGCCTGAGCATAGGCGGCAGGCTGAAACTGGTATAGGCGTTCCGATGTTGACCGATATCATGTTGCAGATGTGCGGCTTCGCCACGATAAACAGCGGGGACTGGATAAGCATAAACACCCTGGTGGTCCTGCTGATGGTGACGATAGCCGCGCTCGTCTACGCGATCGGCGGCTTCTTCCCTCCGGAGAGGAGGGAGAAGATCAAGGGCGTGGTGAGGTACGAGATAGTCGAGGCCATCATAAGCGTTTTCATAATACTCACGCTCATACTCTTCGCCTCGTTCGCCTGCAACGCAGGCGGCGCGCTCGTCGGCCAGAACGGCTACAGCGGCGTCTTCAACGCGGCGGACGGCTACGTCGGGGGCCTGCTCTTCACGAACGGCCTCGGCATGATGAGCAACCTCTACATAGTCTCGACCCAGTACGAGGTGGCATCGAGCTTCTTCTTCGAGGGCGGCGACGTGTCGTGGAGCGCGGTCGACCAGGGGCTGAAGGCGCTCGCGGGCTATCTCGGCGGCACGCTGAAGGCCGTCTGGGGGCAGTCTCCTTCGAGATTCCGCTCCAGGGGGCCACCTTCTTCATCAAGCTCTCGGTTCTCTTCTCCACAGTCTACGGGGCCATGATGGACACATCCTTCGGAGGCCTGTTCATACTCTTCCTGATGCTCAAGATAATAGAGGCGACCGCTCTCACAGTGGTCGCCCCGGTGGCGATACTGATGAGGTCGCTCTCCTTCACGGGCCCTCAGCTGAGGAGGACGTCGAACCTCTTCCTGGCGATCGCGATAGGATTCTACTTCGTCCTGCCGCTGATGATCGTGCTCAACGTCTACGTCGCGAGCTGCCTGAACCTCGGCACGGGGAGCGTGACGGGCACCTGCAGCTATCCCTACTTCTCGGCCTACCTGCAGGGCTACAAGGCCCTGACGCCGCCGGCGTCGCTGTTCACAACAGGCACGACGGTCCCGCTCAACTCGCAGATGCTCCCGAGCTTCGCGTCGGGGATCGAGCCTGCCCCTGAGCTTCTACAGCGCGGCTTTCCCCGGAGGCGGCAGCCAGCTCATGGAGACGATCATCAACGGCGGGGGAGTGGCGCTGCAGTACGGCACGCAGGTGGCCGGCTACCTGTTCCTGGGCATAGTGCTCATCGCCCTGGACCTCGGGGTCACGGCAGGATTCATAGTCGGGATAACGAAGGGGCTCGACGCAATAGGCAGCGGCAATGCCTTCGGCGGAGGACCGTTCTTCGGTGGTTGACATGAGGAAGACTACGTTCTTTGCAGCGGCGGTCATTCTGCTAGCCTCGCTCTCCGCAGCGGCGACGCCCGCGTTCATCACCACAGGTGACGCGCTGAACGGCTGGCTGCCTGTCGTGGCCGTGGCCCTGGTCCTGGGCGTCTCAATCACTGCCGCGTACTACATGGCCGGCGTCCTGCTCAACAGCAGCAAGATAAAGGCCGCAGCAGTGGGCGAGCTCGGGCAGGCGATAGGCGGAGCGATCATAGTGGTTGCTGTTCTCGTAGGCATCGTGTTCTTCGAGTCCGGCCAGCTCTCCCTGGTCTCGGTGGTCTCTCCGGCCAGCATGGGCACAGTCTGCGGGCAGCTCGGCAACTCGAACGTCATCTTCCTGCAGAACGGAGAGGGAGGGGGCGACACCCTCACTGACGTAGTGTGCTCGCAGATCTCCTCGCTGGGCGGCGCGGGCGGATCCACGAGCTTCGACCCCGCCTCGTCGCTGACGCAGAGGATGGACTACGGGCTGTTCGCCAACTACGTCATCATGGCCAACGTCTCGAGCCAGATGGCCGACAACCTGCAGTCGCTCTACCTCTACGAGAGCTGGATAGGCTTCCTGTCGAAATTCAACGTGTCAGTCAAATGGTGCATGCCTTCCTGCGTGGCCATCTCCTCGGGGCTGGCGTTGAACCCGCTGTCGGTGGGCGTCAGCTTCTTCCCGCTCCAGGGATACGAGAAGCTCGGGGCCTTCACCGAGCCTCTGGAGTTCGAGGCGGACATGTCCTTCTACATCCTGTTCATACAGCTGCTCATGGTCTCGTTCTTCCTCTTCGCCTGGCCGTACCTCATCGCGGCCGGGATGATACTCAGGTCCACCTTCTTCACCAGGAGGCTGGGCGGGCTGCTCATAGCGATAGGAATCGTCATCGTGCTGATATATCCCCTGATGACTGTGCTGGAGTACTCGGCGTTCACCAACACCAAGCTGACCCCGATAGGGCCGACCGTGCTCCCGGCCGGCGCGGCGAGCCTCAACAGCATGGTCTTGTGCGAGGCGGTGCCCAACGGGCCCTCGGGGGCGGGCGCGTCCGTGGCGAGCGGAGGCTGCACCGATCAGCCCTGGCCTGCGGGCCCGATGCCGATGGGCACCCACGCGGTCGCCTACGGCTCCCAGGGGATAAACTTCTTCGTCCTCCCCAACGCTGGGGAGATCATAGACTACTACGGCTGCATGCCCTCCGCACCAGGACTGCCCAGGAACCTGCCTGCGGCCGAGGCGACCTTCGCCGGCATGTACCTGATACCTGGGGTCGGGCTTGGGACGGCCTTACTCGACGCAGTGGGCGGGCTGGCGGGGGCGGTGCCCATCGTGCCGCCGCTGGCGCTGGGAGTGGTGGGCCAGTGCGGACCAGATAACGCTTTAAGCACAATGCTGGCATTGGTGAACATGTACGGCATCGTATTCATAGAGGGCGTCTTCATGCCCCTGCTGAACGTGCTCGTGGCCCTCGCGGCTACGATAAGCCTCTCGAAGCTGTTCGGAGGGGATACGGACATAATGGGCCTCTCGAAGCTGGTGTAGTGATGTCATGAAAAAGGTCGCGCTCGCAATGCTCCTGCTCCTCGTCTCCAGCGCGAGCGCCTTCAGCATGCCCTCGACATTCTGCTCCGACCTCTTCACGGGCACCAACGCCAACAACCCGCTGCTCAGCGCGAGCTCGTACGCCTCCCTGCTCGGCATCTCCCTCGTCGTGGTGCTCATGGTGCTGACCGTCCTCGGGATAACCTACGCCATCGGCATGGCCTTCAAGGTTGAGTCGCTGAAGAGCTTCACCAAGTCGGAGTTCCTCGAGAGCTTCTTCAACATCGTTCTGATAGTGGTGATCTCCTCGGGCGTGGCGTTCTCCGGGAGCGCGATAGCGTTCGTGACGAACGTCGGGCTCGCGGGGATACAGTCGGTGTCATCGCAGTCCGCGTCGTGCAGCGCGTCTTCGGCCGGCGGCCAGTGCGCCTCCTCTATAGCGCCCGCGCAGGCGGTGCAGGTCACAGACACGGAGAGCGTCTACCTGGGCATCTGCAACAATTACGTCCAGAACGGGATCGACACCAGCATCAACAACGCAGTACAGGGGCAGGGCTCCGTGCAGATACTCACCGCCATGCTGGGCATGACCTTCGACTGGAGGGTTAGCGGCAATGGGGTCGTGTTCATCCCGCTGTGGGGCATCTTCCCGGTCGTCTCTCTGGTCAACACCCAGGTCGGGATCTTCGACGCCATAATCGGCATGCTGCTGCTGATAACCTTCCTCCTGTACATAATCTACTCCGTCTTCCCCGTCTTCCTGTACGTCGGGATACTGCTGAGGTCCTTCCCCTGGACGCGCGCGGCCGGGGGCACCTTCATCGCGATGTTCATAGCGTTCTACATAATATTCCCTGCGATACTGTATCCGTTCTCGCTCTACCTGCAGAACATCTACGCGGCGCTGAGCATCCTCCGGGCAGCCTCGACCGGTTTCTCTTCAGCGGCGTGCTGGCCGTGCTGCCTCTCATCTCGGGCACGAGCATGCTGAGCGAGATAAGCGGCTTCGCGCAGACCATCGCCTCGACGGGGCTGCAGCTGATGGGAGTACTGATCGGATTGATGATATCCCTGGACATCGTGGAGGCGATAGGCAAGCTCCTTGGAGCGCCGTCGACGCACACCAGAAGCCTTCTTGGGTAAGTTACTATGATGGGAATCCTGCTTCAGAGCATAGCGGGGTACATCACCTCGCCCCTACTGCTGTGGTTCCCCGTGGCGCTGGCGGGGCCGCCGCCATAATCGGGATAATAGCCATGATCTACATGCTGAGCACGTTCACGGGCAGGCAGGACCTGAAGGTGTGGGCGAGGGCCAAGATCTACGAGGTCCTGATGTCGATAGTCCTGATCCTGATCTTCTTCGCCGTGGTGGCGTCATTGCTCCCTGAACTTCCAGCAGGTGTTCAATTCCGCGGGGCTGGTACTCTGCGGAGTGCCTGCCCCCGATGAACACGGCTACGGACTTCTTCACCCTCGCGGTCTGCAACATGTACCAGTTCAACCAGGGCGTGGCCAACCTCGTGGGCGTGGTCTACGAGCTCGGCGCGGTCTCCGCGATGGTGCCCCAGGTAAAGCTGAACCTCGTGGTCATCTCCACCAGCTTCAACCCGATCTCCCCAGGCCTCACTTCCTTCCTGGGCTACCTCGTCGACATAATCTTCGCCGCGTTCGTGCTGTCGCAGGTCCAGCTCCTGCTCCTCGCCGCGTCCCTCCTGCTCTTCTCGCTCTTCCTCGGCATGGGCCTCATCGCAAGGATATTCTCCGTAACCCGCAGCTTCGGCGGGGCGATGATCGCCCTAGGCGTGGGTCTGGGCATAATCTATCCGATGCTGGTCTGCCTCACGTACGGATACATCAACGTCAGGCTGGACCAGACCAGCGCAGGGGTCATGGGAACGGCGTTCGGAATCCCAGGCACGGGGATATTCACTCTGGCAGGGGGGATGATACCCAACGTGATCCTGTTCTTCATTGGCTCCCTGGTGAACTTCACGCCGTCCTCTGCTGTGCAGAGCTGGCTCATCGGCCTGCTCACGTACGGCGGGCTGGCGGGGGCTGGGTTGATATTCATTCCGTTCCTCAACTTCATCATAGTCGACATCTTCATGATAGACTTCTCCCAGGCAATAGGGGAGAGGATGGACTTCCTGAAGCTCTTCACTTCCCTGGTATGAGGCTGATCCGGTGCGCAAGAAAATCGCGATCTACGCCTTCGCGGCCCTCCTGGCGCTCCTGGCCGGGACTAGCTGGGCGCAGGGCACGACCCAGTGCGCCGCGGAGGGCACGGCCAACGTGCTCGCGCCGTGGTACTGCAGCCAGGTGAACCAGGCCGTCGCGGGGACGTGGGAGGCTTGGGCGCCCCTTGCTTTCGTCACGATCACCCTCGCGTTCCTTATCGCGGCGACGATATTCATGGCTGGGACGGCCATGAGGAACGACAAGGTGAGGAACTTCGGCGTCGGCGAGATGTACGAGGCGGCGGCCACGGCCCTGATAGCCATCTTCTTCCTCACACTGGCGGCGGTCCTGTTCGGGATCGTGCCCGCGTTCGTCACCGGCCCGATAAACCCCTACGACACTGCCCTCACCTACATAAGCAACACGGCGGGCGCCACGCAGCTAGTCGTCAGGAACCTCTACAACATACTGATCATATCGCTGTACTACACCACGGTGAACCTGAACGTCTCGTCGTTCGGCTTCGCCAGCTCGATATTCAACGCCCTGGCTCCGGCCATCGCCCTGCTCTTCGCGCTCCCCGCAGAGGCCGATGGGCAAGCTGCTCGTGGACGGCCTCATGGCGCTCTCCATGGAGTTCTACCTGCTGATCTTCTTCATGTACCTGGCGATACCTGTGTTCCTCATGCCCGGCATAATACTGAGGGCCATATTCCCGCTCAGGGGCCTCGGGGGGATGCTGATAGCCGTCGCGATATCGTTCTACCTGGTGCTGCCCCTGCTCTTCTCGGTCGCATATTATTTCACTAACACGGGCGTCATCGGGCGCTGGACGCATCCGCCGCGGCGCTCTGACGTCCACGGCGCCGGGACGCTCGCCGAGACCAACGCCGCGTCGGCGACGGCGCCGCTCGTGACCGACGTGAAGGGGCTTGAGAGCGGCATGGGGGCGTACTTCCTCGCGGTGATCGTCTACCCGGGGCTCATACTCGCCCTGACGTACGTCGCAATGACGCAGATAGCCGAGTTCATAGGCGGGGTCTCGAAGATGTCAGGCAAGATGAGGCTGCTGTAGATACATTATATATCCCTAACTCACAACTATAAGTCGTGGTCCCTTGGCTCTATCTGAAAGACTGGTGTTCGCGCTTCTCATCATGGCGTCGATGGCGCTGGTGCTCTTCACCATCCTCTTCGCCCTGCCGGACGCGGTCAAGTTCGTCTTCGTAGTCGTCGCGCTCGCGCTCGACGTCCTGGCGTTCTCGACCAAGTACTACTTCCAGTTCTTCGTGCCCTTCTCCCAGATGAAGGGCAGGACGGTGCTCCTCAACGACGGCGAGGCGTTCACCATCGCGCCCTCGGGGAACGCTATCGTCGTCAGGAACGGGCAGGACACATACGCGAGCGCGATCGTCAAGATACCGTCGTACAGGTCCGCCACGGAGATGACGGACGCGGAGAAGGTCGATTTCGCTAAGATGTTCGGCAGGGTCGTGAGCCTGGCGAGGAGCCCGGTGAAGTTCGCCGCCCAGCTCTACGTGATAAACAAGGACGCGTACATCTCCAACATAAAGGCCAAGCTCGACGAGGCGGAGGAGAGGTACCAGGGCACGGTCCTCAGCAAGAGCCTCTCCAAGGCAGACTCCGAGAGGATAAGGGGGGAGGTGACGATGTGGCACAACCTCTTCGACAGCGTGAACAAGACCCGGTCCCAGTCGCTCGAGGCGTACGCGATGGTGACTTCACCGGGGAACACGGAGGAGGAGGCGGTGAACCTCGCGCTCCAGCAGGCGGACGAGATAGCGACCGGGGTGAGCGCGATCTTCGGGATATCGGCAAGCATCGCCGAGGGGACGGACCTGCTCAAGTTCCTTGAGCCGGACTACATGATACCCGCCGTCACGATAAGCGAGCAGATGCGCGAGAGGACGGTGGACAGGGAGGCATAGGTGGGAAGATGGACGAAAAGACGATGATCTACCTTGCCTTCTCCTGCGGGGTGGCTTTCCTGGTGCTCTTCGGCAGCGCTTCCTACGGCCTCTTCGCGGTGCCTTCCGTGCTCCTGGCCCTGCTGGCGATCACAGCGATATTCGTGATAAACTACGCGGACTTCCTCGTCTTCCCTCTGATCACCAACCTTCTCGGGGTAAGGATGGTCCCGGCGAAGAACTACTACATACCGAAGGAGAACAGCTGCATAATAAAGACAGTGAACGGGCTGTACTACGCCACGGGATACCTGACGGCCAACATATACAACTACGTCTTCGAGGCGGAGGCCGTTCAGGAGGGCGAGGACGCTGTGCTCGGGGCCGCCCCGGACAAGTGGGAGAGGATAGTCATGAACGCTGGCTTCCCCTTCAAGTACAACATGATCGCCGTGGCGCAGGAGGTGCAGAAGTACAGGGACGAGCTCGAGGGCAAGCGAGGGGTGTTCGAGTTCCAGCTCTCGCACGAGATGAGCAGCGAGTCCCCGGACCAGATGACGATAGACGATCTGCAGAGGAAGATGAACATACTAGGCGCGAGGATAGGCAGGCTCTCCGAGGGCGAGAGGCCCGTGGACTCCATAATGTACATAGAGAGCACGGCAGTGGGGGTGAGCGAGAAGGAGGCCGCCGACGCGCTGACCAACCAGCTCAACCACCTGCAGACCCTCTTCAGCTCCTTCGACCTCGGGATAAACAGGGTCGTGGGCAGGGAGATGTACCACCTCTTCACGTTCAACTACGCGCTGCCGGAAGAGGACATGCTCACGCAGGTATTCAGCATGCAGAGGTAGGCGTCGGTAAAGCGATATAAGCTTATAGAGGATTGTTGGACCATGGCACTCGTGAAGATCCAGAACGTGATGAGCAACGAGCTGGCGAAGAGGGTCATCTTCAGCAGGCCTCCGGAGCCGCCTCAGGAGTTCCTCCTCAACGACCCCACCAACTCGATATTCATAGGCATAACGAAGCTCTTCGGCGTGCCCTTCACGTGGACTTTCGCCAACCTGACGAACCCGCACATCTCCGTCGTCGGAATAACCGGCGCCGGAAAGAGCTTCTTCGTCAAGACGTTCCTGACCAGGGCCAGCTACGTCTGGAAGACCAACGCGATAATAATCGACTGGGCGGGAGAGTACAAGGCGTGGGTGCAGCAGAGCGGAGGGATAACCGTCGCGCTGGGCAAGGGCGACTACCTCAACATAATGGACCTCTCGGGCATGAAGCCGCTGGACAGGTCCAAGCAGATACTCACGTCCCTGGAGATACTCACCGACATGAGCGACTACCCGGAGCAGAAGAGGCTCACGGAGGAGGCGATAGAGCAGGCCTACGTGAACGCCGGCTTCAACCTGGCAGAGATACCACCGGCGGGCAAGGACGCGCCGACGCTCAAGGAGGTCATAAACCTGCTGGAGGAGAAGCTGCAGGAGGGCACGTACGCGTATCCCGCGGAGCTCGAGAACGCGGTCTACAGGCTCAGGCAGTTCGCGCGGGAGGGCGAGGACTACTTCGCCAAGAAGAGCACGCTCGACCTCGGCAAGCTGATCACTTCGGGGCTGGTGGACATCGACCTCTCCAGCCTGCCGGACGAGAGGTTCAGGGCGCTCGCGGCGCTGTTCATACTGCAGACGCTCAAGGAGAAGATGAGGATGGAAGGCTGGAACGCCTCCAAGGGCCTCAAGGCGCTGGTCGTCCTCGACGAGGCGTGGAAGATCGCCGGCGACGAGAGGAGCGACGCGGTGACGATAATAAGGGAGGGCAGGAAGTACCAGTTCGGGCTCATAGTCGCGTCGCAGAACCCGACCGACATAAACGAGGCCATCTTCTCCAACGTCGGGCACGTCCATAATGCTGAGGGTGAAGTTCGAGAAGTTCCTCAACTACCTCCAGGGCTCGCTCAACTTCTCCAACTTCATGAGGAAGGAGATAAGCGGCCTCGGCGTCGGGCAGGCCGCGGTCGACATGTCCTTCCAGACCTCGGTCCAGTTCCCGGAGGTCTTCCTGCTCGACAAGATAGTCGGGGAGATACCTCTCGACGTCTACACCATAACGCTCGCGGACGTGCTCAGCCAGGCGGAGCTCGAGAACCCGGACGTGCAGAAGGAGTACTACCTGGAGAGGATAGACCTGAACTCGAGGTTCATGCAGGCTAACATAAACTCCGGGGCGATAGAGAACGTCTTCAAGGAGCTCGACTCCAGGGGGAGGACCCTGGACGTGAGGGGCCTGATGCAGGTCATGATTAACGAGAAGGTGAACAAGGACACAGTAGTCCAGCTCCTCAGGGGATTCGGGCTCTCGGACGCCACGATAACCAAGGCGTTCGGCTACCTGGCGTGACCCCGGGCGCGTCACTTGCCGACCTGGCCGGCCAGGTATCCGACCTTCGCGAACTCCTTCGGCGAGAACCTTATGCCGCTGAACTCGTCCCCTCCAGCGCCGACGACGTGGTCCTTGCCCATGACGCCTGAGTCGACGATAGCGGGTATGCCGCTCATGTAGAACGCGAAGGGCGGGACTCCTCCGATCTCGAAGCCGAGCGCGGCCTTTATCTCGTCCGGCCTGGCCAGCCCGAACTTGCCGGAGCCGAACCTGCCGGAGGCACGGGCGCATTCCCGCACCCTCCCGAAGTCTATCCTCTGGTCGCCGCCCACGATCACGCCAAGATACTCTGACTTGCCGTTCTTCAGCAGCATCGACTTGACTATGCTGCCGCGCCCCTCGCCTGTCGCGGCTGCCGCTGATTCGGAGGTCTTGCCGCTCTCCTTGTGCTCGATCAGCGCGTACTCGATGCGCAGTTCCCCCAGCAGCTCAAAGAGCGCGGCGCGCGCGTCAGTGTTCCTCAGTTCGCGCCAATCCAAAGGCATAATACCCTCAGAAGTATTCTGAACGTCTGCTTCTTAAAATGACAGTACTCCTTCCGCCAAATGGCGCCGCACAAACAATATAAACTCAAAAGAACCTATGCATATCGGTGATTTGCGTGGGAGCTGAAGAAGCGCTTAATCTGCTGAAGGAGAAGAACGTAAAGTGGGTCGACGTCCAGTTCACAGACCTGCTCGGGAGGCTGCAGCACATAACCGTACCCTCGAAGGACTTCGACGATAAGTGCTTCGCGGAGGGATTCGGGAAGCTCGACGGGAGCAGCATAAAGGGCTTCACCTCGATAAACGAGAGCGACATGCTCCTGGTCCCGGTGCCGGAGACCATGACGATGATCCCTTGGATGGAGAAGACCGCCAGGGTCCTCGCCAACGTCCAGTGGGGCGGGGGGCGGGGCAGGTTCGAGAAGGATCCCAGATTCATAGCCGAGTCCGCCGAGAAATACCAGAGGGAGCGCGGGTTCAGCAGCTTCTACGGGCCCGAGCTGGAGTTCTTCATATTCGACAAGGTCGAGCTCGACGTCTCGACTCCTCAGAGCGGCACGTCCTACAGGCTGAGCTCGAGGGAGGCCCCATGGCAGAAGACCGGGAACTTCATGGTCAGGTACAAGGAGGGCTACTATCCCGCGCCTCCAGTGGACCAGCTGATGGGCGTCAGGATGGAGGCGGTCAACGCGCTCACGGACTATTTCGGATTCAACATAGAGGCCACGCACCACGAGGTGGCTACGGCTGGCCAGGGCGAGATAAACTTCACTTTCTCGACGCTGACGGATTCCGCCGACAAGGTACAGACGCTCAAGTACGTTCTGAAGAACATTGCCGCGAGCCACGACATGGTCGCGACATTTATGCCGAAGCCCATGTTCGGGGACAACGGCACGGGCATGCACACCAATCTCAGCCTCTGGTCGGTAGACGGGAAGAAGAACGAGATGTACGACCCGAGCGACTCCTACGCCGAGATCAGCCAGACGGGGAGATACGCGATAGGAGGCATACTCGCCCACGCGCGGTCGCTCTCCGCGATCTCGTCTCCCACCACGAACAGCTACAGGAGGCTGATACCGGGATACGAGGCACCGGTCTACACGGCGTGGAGCAAGGCCAACAGGAGCGCGATAATAAGGGTGCCCGCATACTACAAGGGGATGGAGAAGGCCAAGAGGATAGAGTACAGGGCCCCGGACCCTTCGGCGAACCCGTACCTCGCGTTCGCTGCGCTGCTAATGGCCGCGATGGATGGCATAAACAAGAAGATCGAGCCTGCGGGGCACGTCGACGAGAACATATACCACCTCAGCAAGGACAGGAGGAAGGAGCTGAAGATAGGGGAGCTCCCGAGGTCCCTGGACGACGCGCTCGACGCCCTGGAATCCGACAGCGCGTTCCTGAAGCCGGTCTTCAACGACTCACTTCTGGACTCATACATCGAACTCAAGAGGGACGAGACCATGACGATGGCTCAGTACCCCCACCCGATGGAGTTGTACTACTATCTTGACGTCTGAGGGAGGACAGGACGGGGTGCGACTCCTCCTTATCCTCTACGCGGTTGAGATACAGCGCCGCGGCGAAGAGGTACGAGGACAGCCGGTTGAGGTATGCCTTGACATTGCCGTCCACCTGGTGGCTCCCGGCGGCCTCCAGCACGCTCAACTCGGCTTCCCTGGTCATGGCCCTTAATACGTGCAGCCGCGCCGCACCTGCGCACCCTCCCGGGTTTACGAAGCGCCCGGGACAGGGCACCACTTTCTCGATGACGTCCATGCGCGCCTCGAGCCGCGCTATCGGGTCTGCTAGGGCCCTGGAATCGCCGAGACCCGACAGCACTGCGCCTACCTCGAAGAGATCGTTCTGCACGCTCGCGAGCCCCGATCTGACGCGGCCGTCGCTCACGTAGCAAAGGGCCAGGCCGAGGCCGCTATTCAGCAGGTCTATGTCCGCCAGCGCGCGTATGATGGGATCAGTTTTGGGAACGGACTTGCCTAGGGCGAACGTCGTTCCCCCGTCACCGGCTCTGGTGTAAAAAGGCATGAGTTAACCTCGTTTAGCAGATGACGAAGCCCGGAGTCAGGCGTATTTCACCGATGCGCGCAGCTTCCTTACGACCTCGCCCTCCTGCGCACCGATCTCCTTCTTCAGGCTCTTCCTTATTCCCGACAGCGAGCGCTCCACGCTCTCGTACGCCCGCGTCAGCTCGTCGAGCCGGCCGGCGTTCTCCCTCAGCCGCAGCAGCACCTCCGCGTCGGCGGTCTTGCTCATGAGCTTCCTGTTCGCGGCGCTGAGCTTCCTCACCGACCTGCCGTACTTGATGAACCCCTTGAATGTCGAGTTTGAGACCCTGTCGAACCTCCTGCTCCACGCGCAGACCTCGTCCATCACGGTGGCTAGTTGGTCGGCGGTCAGGGGCGCGGACGTCGCATTCCTGAACTTCTCGAAATCAGCTTCGCGGGCCTTCATGTACCTGCCCAGCAACTCGTCAGATATCCGCTTGGCGTCGTCGGCGCGCACGCCCTTCGCGCCGGATGTGAATGCCTTGTCGTACTCCTGCTTCTGCTCGCCGTTCAGGGTCGCGTACGCCTCGTTTATCTTCTGCATGATCTGGCCCGCGTCTATCTCCTTGCTCACGTCGGGGTGGTGCTTCTTGACCAGCTCCTTGTATGCGCGCCTTATCTCCTTCTGGTCGGTGGTGTACTTTATCCCGAGAACCGAGTAATAGTCTGCGGCGCCGGATACGCGGAGGTCCATGCCGAACGCGCCGGCCTCCTTCTCGAGCATCTTCACGAAGCGATCGCTGTTCAGCAGCAGCCTCTCAGTGTACCTGTCCCTCATCGCCGTGTCGAAGGCTCTGAATGCGCCAGCGGCCCTTCCCAGAATGCCCAGAAGGGCGAGCATCAGCAGTTCAATCAGCGAGCCTCCGCGCTTCGCCGCGCCTTCGGTGGAATGCGCGGATGAGGCGGTCCCGCGAAGCCCGGTCTTCGGGCCAAGGCCGCCCGAGGCAGGGGATTTCTTGCGGATCCTGCCGCCGATACTCAGGTAGTGGGATTTCTTTTTCACTGCTTCGCCTCCATCGTCTGTCGTGTGCGACGCGGGCAGGCTAGCCTGGATTACCGCGTCCTTGGGAATCCCGTCGCTCGACCTTAGGACCTGCTTGTACGTCTCGTGCGGATGCTTCCCTTGCTTCCCCGTCAGGGCCTGCGGCGTTGCGCGGCGGTCAGCCATCGAAGGCCCGAGGGCGCCCTTCCCATCGCGAATCGCCCCTGGTCTGTAATCCGCAGTCCCCAGAACATATGAGCGGCCGGCAGTTGTCAGGTCGACTCTCGCTTGTCGCGAATCATGAGGAGCATTCAGCGAGAGTTCGCTTACAACGGAAATTTCGCCAGTATTCCCAATCGCGTACACGAGCCTTTCCGCTCCGGTACGATTCACTACTGCGGAGTTCTCCCTGTGATATCCGACAGGAGGGATGAACTGATTCGCCGCGTAAGCAGGCAAAGCTGCGAACTGCTGCGCCATCGCGAATGCCGCGACGGCTTTCAGGGATTCGGATCCTTCAAGAAGTCCCGCCTTCGGCAGGGCTTCCGAGTAGCCCGAGAACACGGGAGCCCAGAGAGAGGCGGCAATCAGGGACGCCTTGAATCCCCGCGCGTCCCCTGCAGAGAAGCCTTCTTGCCTCGCTATCTGCATCACCCTTCCGAGAGCCGCGGTATGCTCTGAGTAGGTCGCGGCCCGGGACGAGCCCCTTTGGGCGGAGACCTGCGCGATCGACGATACGGAGCCCTGAGTATTCTGCACTCCTGAAATCGCAGACGGTACCCTGACTTCGCCGAATGACGCGATGATCCTGGCTCCCGATTCCGCGCCGGCAGTCGCCCCGCCATACGACATGCGGATCGTGGGACTGCCCGCAACCGGGCTCAGCGACGGCTGCATATCGTGCAGCTTCGAAATCCTCAGGAAATCTACGACGTCCCCGCTCTGCGCCATGAACTTCACGCCGGAAGCACTTAGGGCAAGGGCGGCATTCGGAGTGATCGCGCCGCCGCCGAGGAACCTTATATCGCCATGGCCGTTCGCCCGCAGGTAAGCCACGGTATCCGCAGCCATCCTCAGATGCGAATCGCTCGGCAGGCTGAACGCCACGGCTCTCGCGCCGTACTGCGCGACAGCGTCCGAGATTGCCGCGTAGTCTTGCGGGTCGCTCAGATATATCGCCCTGAAGCCGGCGCGGTTGAGGTCGTGGGCGACGGTCCTCGCGCCCATGGCGTGCGGGTCGTCCCCGAGTTTCACCACCAGAACCGCTTCGCCCGAGTTGCTCTCTCCATCTCGATCCACGCGTCCGCCAATATCTTTGACGCGGCCGCGGTCCCCAAGCTCTTCAACTGCCCGCTGTTGGCGGCGAGCCAATCGGGGTTTACTTGCTTGTCCAGTGCAAATTTGGAAGCATAACTCGCGAAGGTCGGGTCCTTGAGCATGTCGCGCAGATCCCGATTCTGCACCAGTTTCTTATCAGTCAGTGCGTCCGCATCGCCAATCTTGTTGGCAGAGGCCAGCCAATTGCTGGTCCCGCCGGCACCCATGTGCTCGTATAGGTCCCACATCCTATCTGAGAAGAACCTCTGGTCTGCCAGTGCGTCGTACCCTTTCCATCCGATCACGAACAGGACGGAGGCCGCAACGTACAGGTCCCGACCTCGCATGGAATCGAAGAATTCCCCGGCGGTGAGCGCTTCGAAATGGCTCCCGTTGCTGTCTTCGTTGAGGGCGATCATGTGTTCGAGGCGGATGAGCGGGTCGAGCCGCATCATCTCGCCCCCTATCCTCTCCAGTTTCTCCGCCGAGATGCCAGGGGAGACATGGTTGATCAGCGCTTCGACGTTCGCGGGCGTCCCGATTCTTCCGGCATACTCGCGCATCTTCCGCTCCTCGTTGAGAGACCGCTCCTCCCCTTTCTCTTCCTTGCTCTTCTTCTCGCTGTCGCAGAAGAATTGGCCGATTACGGGCTTCGCTTCTCTGATGGATTCATTTACCGCGGAGTAATCCTGCGTCTTCGGAGTCGGCTTCCGGACGGTGGCTGAGATGGTCTGGACCGCCATTCAATCACCCCTTCCGCGCGGGGCCAGCCGCTGCGGGCTTATCTGACAAGGATGACGCTTTGCGTTCTCGGCTGGTAGAAATAGGCGCGTTTTATACATCTATACCCATGCTCGTGAGCTACATAGGACTCAGGCAGACTGGCTTACCCGCGAGCGGGATTACAGTTGCGGCACAGCAGTGGAATCGCACCACTTTCCCCTGACTTTAGCTGGATCTGAACCCAGCTGTCCGGTGATACCATTCGGAAGGATACGCTTATAATCCCTGCCAAGAAATTCTGGCACAGGACTATAGCTCCAAGGCAACCTAACGTGCGCGTAAAGTCTTATAATCTTGCTCATCCTGTAGCTCTCGGACTGCTTTATCGCTGGATGAGAGAATGGCCAAGGACAAATACAAAGGATGCATGCCTGGATGCGGATGCGGCAGCGCGGCCTACGGGCTGGGGTTTATCGGTTCGCTGGTGTATTACGTGAGCACCGCGGCGACCTTCTGGCTCGCGGTCCTGGGATTCTTCAAGGCGCTGGTCTGGCCGGCCTTCCTGGTATACGGCCTGCTCAAGTTCCTGGGAATGTGAAAGGCCATCGCAGAGATAGGAGGGGCTCCAGCACAATTGAAACCGAATCCCAAGATTACTCCGAAATACTGCACGTTGGTGTCTTGCACTAGGCTAACTTATTTTAATGTCACAGATTTTTCGATAAACCTGCCATAGCTGTCGGCGGCTTCCTTGATCCCTTCGTTTTGTTCCTTGTTTAACTTGGTGAAAGGAGACAGGGCGATCGTGACCCTGTTCTTCTCTTCCTTGCGCCTCCACGTGCCAATCACTCGACCTTCCGACACCAGAGCAGGCAGGAACGTCCCATTCGATCCATTGATGACCTTCGTCGCGTATTTCGGTTCGATTATTGATGCCCGATTCTTGTAAGCGACAAGATATTCGTCGAATGCTGGCAGCAAGTATGTGGTCCGCTTGGCTTGGTTGGCAGATGGATTCTTCTTCGGCATCCAATAGGTGTCCCCTGTCGATGTGTCTTCCTTCATGCGGGATGAGATTGCATCAAGGCCCGATTCAGCATCGCCCAGGCCGATGCCGGCCCACCACGCAAAATCCTTCAATGTTGCGGGACCATGACTCCCGAAATAGGTCCTGGCCAGCTTTGCAAGCACCGCGTCACGATTCGGCGGCTTTGGCACGGGGCTCTTAAACAGCGCGAACGCGGGACGGCCGCTGACGTGCTCGCTAAAGCAGATTATTCCCTTGCGGCCCGACCTTCGGATTATGTGCCTCTGAACATCGATTTTCCTGAACTCAGGTATGCCGGAATCTGAAAGCACCCTGCCGAGATCTTTGTAGGTTAGCTGCCTTTCGTGCTTGAACGCATCTGAAACGAGCTCCATCCCCTTCTTGAGAAGTGGCCTGGTCAGTCCGTTCTTGCGCTGGCGACTTGGGATGCTGGCGTCTTCATGGTAAAGGCTCAGCATCCATTTCACCTCTTTTGGCGGAACCAGGTGCCATGTGCCGCGCATCGCCCAGGTCCTTATGATCTTTCTCTCCGCAATTGCATCCTCAACATCGGATTGCGTCGCCTTCTTGCAGCGGAGCCCCACGGCCCACAACGCATCCCGGTAAGCCTGCGCCTGAACTGCACCAAGATAGGATACGAGCCCTTCTGGTCTCATCGGCGATGGCTGGGAGATGCATTGATTGGCGAGCCTTAGCCTCGTTATCTCGTCGTTATCCATTGCCCCAGCCAGATTCGAACTCGAACATGAGATAGCTCCAGCCAGATTCGAACTGGCGTCAACGGGTTCAGAGCCCGCTATCCTTGGCCGCTAGACTATGGAGCTGCAAATTCAGTTTGCCATTGCACATTAATAATATTTTCTCACTAATCCTAAGCTATGCTGAAGCGGAGGGCCTCGGCCTGTCGAAGGAGCTGGAGGACATAATCGTCGCGGACCTGGTGCTCTCGTTCGCGTTCACCATGGTGCTGAGCGGAGGCATCTTCGGCGGCGCGCCGAGCGTCGCGTCGCTGCTGCCCCTATTCGCGATATCGCTCGTGGCCGTGACGCTCTCCTTCGTACTGCACGAGATGATGCACAAGTTCGTGGCGCAGCACTTCGGCGCCGTGGCCGCGTTCAGGAGGTCGGACAACGGGCTGATGATCACGCTCATTCACGAGCCTCTTCGGCTTCCTCGTGGGCATTCCCGGGGCAACGGTCATCTACGCCCACAATTTCACCAAGAAGGAGGAGGGTTACGTCTCGCTCGCGGGGCCTCTCACCAACCTCGCGGTCTTCGCCGTCTTCCTGGCCCTGGGGCTCTTCGCAGCGAGGTCGATCGGCTTCGCGAACGGGCTGTTCAGCGTAGGCTCGAGCGGCTTCGTGGGCGACCTGATAGGCACGACGATGCTCATCAGCCTGATACTCGCGTTCTTCAACATGCTGCCCATCTACCCGCTCGACGGGAGCAAGGTGCTGAGATGGAGCAGGCCGGTCTACTTCGTCGTCCTGGCGGCGGTTCTGGCGCTGCTGTTCCTGTTCTTCTCCACAAGCGACATAGTGTACAGCCTGGCCTTCATGCTGGTCTTCGCCTTCGCGATGAGCTTCTTCTTCAGGGGAGGGGGGCTGCGTCTTTAGAAAAGTAGGGTATGAGCAAGCCGCGCGTCTCGGATTATCTGGTCACGCACCCGTAAACATGGCCTTTCTCCGTCGGTCCGCCCTCATCGAGTTTGATGCCCAGCGCCTCCGCCTGCCTCCTGGCGTCCTCGTTTGCCTGGTGCGTCCACCCTTGCAGGTAGAGCCTGGAAGGCCCCTGCCTTTCCGGCCCTTCTCCCATGGGAGCCATGCGTGAAGTTGCTTTGAAACGGGTGGCGTCCATCCCGGCGCGGTCGCGCCTGCCTTCCCTGTAATCCGTGAGTTCCCTGCCCGCGGATCGGGCATCATGCTCCAGTGCTCGGATCTGCGCATCAGGCTCGCCAGGAGCTCGTTGGCGCGGATCTCCTTTTCCATGGATTTATTTCCGCAGGCAGGTTAAAATAACTCGCGGCGCGGCTCTCCAAGACCTTTATTAATTTTTACGACATAAATCCTAGTGGTATACTGATGACTAACGGCACGGAGCTCACAGTCAGTGACGCTCTCATTACTGATTCAGGCAGGGGCTACGCCAGGCTCGACTCCAAGTCGAGGAAGCTCCTGGACGTGAACTCCGGGGACATCATAGAGATCAAGGGCAAGAGCAAGGCCACCGCCGCGATAGTCTGGCCCGCGCACCCGAGCGACGAGGGGCTGGGATTCGTCAGGATCGACGGCTACCTCAGGCAGAACATAGGCGTCGGCATCGGCGACAAGGTGCTGGTCCACGAAGACCGAGGCCAAGGACGCCGAGAAGGTGACCATCGCGCCGCCGATGGGCCAGAGGCCGCCGCTCTCGCCGGAGTTCGCCAACTACGCCAAGGTCAGGCTGGAGAACAGGCCGATCACCAAGGGCGACTCGCTGCCGATATCGATGTTCGGGCTGGTCTTCAACTTCATAGTCGTGCAGGTGACCCCGCACGGCATCGTCAAGATAACCAAGGACACCGCGCTCACGGTCAAGGAGGAGCCCGTCTCGGAGTCCGAGGTCAGGATCGCCGACGTCCACTACGAGGACCTCGGCGGGCTCAAGACCGAGATACAGAAGATACGGGAGATGGTCGAGTACCCGATAAGGTACCCCGAGCTCTTCGAGAGGCTCGGCATAGAGCCGCCGAAGGGCGTCCTCCTGTTCGGGTCGCCTGGGCACTGGCAAGACGCTGCTCGCCAAGGCGGTGGCGAACGAGAGCGACGCGCACTTCGTCTCCATATCTGGACCGGAGCTAGTCAGCAAGTTCGTCGGGGAGAGCGAGGAGAAGCTCAGGGGCATATTCCGCGAGGCCAACGAGAAGGCCCCCAGCATCATATTCATGGACGAGATCGACGCGATAGCGCCGAAGAGGGAGGAGGCGACGAACGAGGTCGAGAGGAGGATGGTCTCGCAGCTGCTCACGCTGATGGACGGCATGGCCACGCGCGGCCAGGTGATAGTGCTCGCGGCGACGAACAGGCCCGACGCGGTCGACCCCGCGCTGCGCAGGCCCGGGCAGGTTCGACAGGGAGATCGAGATAGGCATACCCGACACCCCCTCGAGGAACGAGATACTGCAGATACACACGCAGGAACATGCCGGTCTCGAAGGACGTCGACCTGAACGAGCTGGCGGCGATAACCCACGGCTACACCGGGGCGGACCTCAGCGCGCTGGTGAAGGAGGCGGCGATGGTCTCGCTGCGCAACATCTGGCCGAAGATAATCGACAAGAAGAAGATACCCGAGGAGATGCTCATGAGCCTGACGGTCACCATGGACAACTTCACCGAGGCGCTGAAGAGCATAAGGCCGAGCGCGCTCAGGGAGGTCTTCGTGGAGAGGCCGAACGTCCACTGGAGCGACATCGGCGACATGGAGAAGATCAAGGAGGAGATAAAGGAGGCGGTGGAGCTTCCGCTGAAGAACCCGGAGCTGTTCGAGAGGACGGGCATAAGGCCGATAAAGGGCATACTCCTGGTGGGGCCGACCGGGCACGGGCAAGACGATGCTCGCGAGGGCCGTCGCCACCGAGAGGGAGGCGAACTTCATATCGATAAAGGGGCCCGAGGTGCTCAGCAAGTTCGTCGGGCGAGAGCGAGAAGACGGTGAGGGAGCTCTTCAGGAAGGCGCGCATGGCCTCGCCGTGCATCATATTCTTCGACGAGATCGACTCGATAGCCAAGGCCAGGGGCAACGGGAACATGGACTCGGGCGTCTCGGAGAGGGTCGTCGACACGCTGCTCACCGAGATGGACGGCCTGCAGGACATGAAGAACGTCATAGTGCTCGCGGCGACGAACAGGCCCGAGGACATCGACCCCGCGCTCCTGAGGCCCGGCAGGTTCGACAAGATCATAGACATACCGATGCCGAACGTCGACGACGAGGCTGGAGATCTTCAAGGTGCACACGAAGCGCATGCCGCTCGACAAGGACGTCAACATGGGCGAGCTGGCGAACGCCACGGAGAACTACACGGGCGCCGAGATAGAGAACATAATCCGCGAGGCGGGCATGAACTCGATAAGGACCAAGAGGGAGATAGTCAGGAGGGAGGACTTCCTGAAGGCCCTGCAGGAGATAAGGCCGGCCGTGCCCAAGGAGGTCACCGAGAGGATAAGGCGCTTCAAGGAGGAGCCCGAGAGCATGTACAGGTAGTTTGCGATTAGAAGGTGTTTTTATAAAAATAGTATTCTCAGACAAGAAGACCGGGAAAACAGCGCAGCTTGAAGTGCCGAAGGACAGCGAGCCCATGCTCATAGGCAGGAAGATGGGCGAGACGGTGGAGGGCTCGGTAGTGGGCCTCGACGGATACACCCTGAAGATAACGGGCCTCAGCGACAAGACGGGCGCCCCCTCCAGGAGGGAGGTCGAGTTCAGCCGGAAGTCGTTCGTGCTTCTCAGCGGCGGGCCGGGGATAAGGAACTCGAAGAAGGGCAGGAGGATAAGGAGGCTCATAAGGGGCAACACCATAAGCGTCGACACGGAGCAGATAAACACCGTGATAGAGCAGTACGGCTCCAAGGGCGCGGACGAGATCTTCCCGAAGAAGGCGCCGAAGGAGGAGGAGAAGAGCGAGTGATCGAGCCCGCTTGACTGATGTTTATGGAAAAGATAAAGCAGAGCCAGATGAACATAGGCACCCTCGGCCACGTCGACCACGGGAAGACCACGCTGACCTTCGCCATAACCCACGCCTGGACCGACGTCCACAGCGAGAGCATAAAGCGGAGCATGACCATCAAGCTCGGATACTCCGACGCGACGATATACCGCTGCGGCGAGAGCGGCTCGATGGAGTCCTACATCACCGAGGAGAAGTGCAAGGACGGCAAGGACGGCCGACGCCGGTCAGGAGGATATCGCTTCTCGACGCGCCCGGGCCACGAGACGCTCATGGCCACCGCCATAGCGGGGTCCAACATAATAGACGCCGCGCTCTTCGTCATAGCCGCCACGGAGCCGTGCCCGATGCCGCAGACGAAGGAGCACCTGATGCTGATAAACGCGCTGGGGATAAGGAACGTCATAGTCGTCCAGACCAAGGTCGACATAGTCGGCAAGGAGCAGGCGATGAAGCACCACGCTCAGATAAGGAACTTCATCAAGGGCAGCAGCATAGAGAACGCCGAGATAATACCGGTAATGCCGAACAAGAACATAAACGTCGACGCGGTGCTCGAGGCGATCGTGAAGATGGAGCTGCCCAAGCGCGACACCACGTCAGACCCCACGATGTACGTCGCGAGGTCCTTCGACGTGAACAGGCCGGGCACGAAGATGTCCGAGCTCCTGGGAGGGGTCGTCGGCGGATCGATAATAAAGGGGAAGCTCAAGGTCGGCGACGAGATAGAGATAAGGCCGGGCATCAACACTTCAAAGGGCGACAAGAAGAAGGTATCGTACTCGCCGATAATAACGACGGTCGAGAGCCTCCTCGCCGGGAAGGACCCGCTCGACGAGGCCATAGCTGGCGGGCTCATAGCGGTCGGCACGGACCTGGACCCGTCGTTCACCAAGGCCGACGCCCTCGTCGGGCAGATGGTCGGGCGCGTCGGGAAGCTGCCCGGAGCCGGTCATGGAGATAGACGTCAAGTACACCTCGCTCGACAGGAACGACATCCCGAAGCAGGCCTTCAGGCCCAACGAGCCCCTCATGCTCGGCATAGGCACCGGCACGAACGTCGGCTACGTCAAGGTCGCCAAGAAGAACTCGCTGACCATAGAGCTCAGGCACCCGGCGTGCATCGACAAGAACACGAAGGTCTCGGTGCTGAGGAACTTCTCGCAGAGGTGGCACCTCTCGGGCTACGGAGTGCTTAACGTGACTAGTCAGAGCAGGCCCAGCTTCTTCGACTTCGACACGATCGCTCCGAGAAGCCTCTTCCTTCCTGAAGCCTTGCCGATGTCATACTGCCCTCGGCACCTCGAATCCCGCCGCGTGCGGATGGCCTCCGCCGCCGAACGCCATAGCCAGCGCGGTCATGTCGCTCTTGACGCTCCTGATGCTGGCAGTGCGTGAGCCGGTCTTGATCAGGATGCTTATGTCCGCACCAGTCCTGTCGAGCATCGCGCGGCAGGCGTCGCTCGAATCGACCTCCTTGGAGAATCCGACGGCCATCTTCCCCGAGACCACTTCCAGGCCGCCCAGCAGGGCCCTTATCCTCAGGTTATTGGTGCGCTCGTAGCTCTTCGCGGCGTCGCGCATGCTTCTTGTCGAAGAACCTCCCCGAGCCGATGACATCGGCGATCCTCCTGAGCCGCTTCTGCCTTGCGTCGAACGAGCCCCCGCTGCCCAGGTGGTTTATGCTCATCGAGTACGTCCTTGCCGCGGAGCGGGACCATGAGGGGTTCGGCAGGGAATCGAAGCCCAGGAATAGGTCGATGCAGTGCACGAGGCCTGACGAACCTCTCCACGAAGTCGCCGGTGAGTCGGGTGTACTTCTTGGTTATGTCCGTGGCGCAGGCGCACCTGTTCTCCCCGACGATCGCGGTCTCGCACCTCCTTGGCTATCTCACTGAGTCGCCTGTCGCTCCAGTAGTGGTGGTCCAGCCAGACCACCGCGCCGCCCTTAGACCTGACAAGCCTGACGAAACGGGAGACAGTGGCGTGGCAGGTTCGGGTTCAGGGAGAGGTCCGTGAAGAACACGAGGGAGCCCTTCCCCAGGCGCGGCGCGATCCTGCGGATGGCGTCCTCGAAGTCCGCCAGCGAGTGGTTGACGAAGAAAAGGTCTGCCGGAGTCGAGGTGGTACCTCATCTTGAGCAGCGAGGCGCTGCCCACGCCGTCTATGTCGTCGGCATGGGAGACGACGAAAGTGCTTTCCATGTTCTTATCTGCACGGCAAGAATAATAGAGCTTTTCGGGATCACGGGCGGGCACGCCTCCGGCTGGGGTCCATTACACTAATTGAAGGATTAGAAGGGCCTGGACTTGGGGGAAGTGCAGGCCCCTGGTCCCCCTTACGGGGGAGATACAATTAGTGTGTTGATCGCCTTGCCAGCATCATATTTGTAATAAACCTTGTGACCGAGCTGAAGCCTGTCGAGCAGGCCGAGCCTGTGAAGGTTGTTGAGCCTCGCGCAGGCGGCGTTATTGCCCTTGTAATTCATGAACGCCCTGACCTCCTCGCGCGCACGCCATACCCTTCGTCTGCACGAAGTTTATCAGCTTGGCGTCGACGCCCGAGAGGGGCACCTCCCTGCTGTTCTGGGGGGCGTAGTCGTCCTGCTGCCCGCTCAGCTCCAGAGCGCTTATCTCGTCCTCCAGCTGCTTGAGCTTCAGGGTCACGTTTTCTAATATCCTATTAGTCTTCCCGCGCTCGTCCACCAGATACTTTATCAGCGTCGGACAGGCCGGCGTTCTCGGGGATCTCCTCTTGGTTCTTCTCGGAGACGACCTTGAGCTCCCTCCTGAGCTCCTCGATCTCCTTTTCGACCTGTTTGTTGTCCATTCGACCATCCCCTGCGCGCATTCCAGATGCATCCCTGATACTTCCCTGATCCTTACCTGATGAGCTCATAATTGATTCACGCCACAAGCATGAAACAATCATGAAACAATCATATGTAACGCTTGTCAAGATATTTAAACATTGCGTTTTTGGGTTCTGTCCATAAACTCGGCACCTAAATCATAGTGTCGCATTCGGCACCTGAGCGATATTGCTCTCTGAACTAAGTTTTATCAGGCTTAGCCACCTGTTTCTTTCGTTTCCTATGCTTATTCCAGCGACCTCTGACGGCGTTAGCCCATTAAAGGTCTGGTGTGGTCTTACGAAATTGTAAAAGGTCTTCCAGTTCTCTATGTATCGCTTTGCGGTCTTTTCGCTCTTAAGACCACGAATGACCTTATCCCTTTCACGATAGGTCGCATGATACCTCTCTATGAGTTGGTTGTCCATCTTGCTTGTTGCGTGCAATAAACTCTCGTCCTGCACGTTCAAGCCGTGTATCCTATGCCAACCTATCATAAACTCCCTTCTTATCGCCTTAGGGTAGAATTTGCCCTTGTCCGTCGCTATCTCTGTCGGTTTCTGCGATAGGTAAGGTTTAGCCTTCTGCATTATGCTTCTTGCGTCGTTTATGAACCTTGACTTTGTTATCTGGTTTGCGAGCAGGAAGCGTGTTTTGTTGTCAAGGACGTTCCAGCACCACTCATTCGCTTTGCCTATCTGCACCGATTGTTCGTCTATGTGTATCCTTTCGCTTGTCTGTGGCTTTAGGGTGTTGGTGTAATCGTTTATCCTTGACATGAAGCGGTTATAGCCTTCCACTAAAGTCTTCGGGGACAAAAATACATAAATCTGCGTTTCTGAATGTCAACCGCGACCAGAAATGACCTTGGAAGAAGATTCTTCCACTTTGAATGAACTTGCAGAAAAGTCCAAGAGTGCGAAGGATTATGAGAGATTGAGGGTGCTATACGCAGTTAGCATCGGCAAATCTGTCAGAGAGATCGCGGAAATCTTTTGTATTGACGAGGACACTGTATATACATGGATAAAGAAGTGGAAAGAGAAAAGAAACGTGTTCGATGAACCGCGCAGTGGTAGGCCACCATCATTTACAGAAGAAGAGAAAAAGGAATTGAAGAAACTGATTGATGAGAACGACCCCGGTAAGCACGGCATGAATGCCAGTTATTGGGATACGAAGGAACTGACGAGATACTTCGTGAAGAAGGGAATAGATGTCTCTCAGGAGACGCTGCGAAGGACCCTCCACGAGATGGGCGCGCACTACGTGAAGGCAGAGATACATTACAGCGAAGCAGATTTCGGAAGGCAGGCGGAATTTGCAAGGCAATTCCTATCTGATGTCGAGGAGAAACCCGCAAATGTCATAATTCTGTTTGGCGATGAGATGGGTGCCAACAGGTCACCAAAGAAGGGGTATGGATGGACCTTCAACAAGAGACTTGTCGTCAAGGCGCAGCAGTCCCAAAAGGAAAAGACGAATTGCTTCGGCGCGACAGATTCCATAAATGGCGATACGATACAAATGCAATCGAAGAGTGCAAAAAGCGATGCGTTTGTGAGGTTCCTACAGAAAATAAGCGCAAAATATCCCGATAACATTGTCTGGCTCTATTTGGACAACGGACAAGTGCACAAGTCGGTCAAAGTGAAGAAGTATCTTCAGAATAATCCGAATATAACCTTGAAGTTCCTTCCGCCCTACTCTCCAGACCTTAACCCGCAAGAACAGATGTGGAAACATGAACGGCGGAAGTTCCTGAACAACAGGTGTTTTGATTCGTTACATCAGTTGTCTTTGTCATTGAACTGGTTCGTAAAGAGACTTGGAAAGGACGAAGTGCGTAGCGTCTGTTCACTCATTCCTATTGAACAGATGATTGTACCTCAGTACTGATTACTTCTGTGGAATGCTATAATCCAGCGTCTTACTGTTTCATGGTGCAGTTTCAGACCAAAATTCTTATAGAGTGTGTCCTGAATATCCCTAAGCGAATTGCCCTTGTAATACATATCAAGGACAAGACAGACCATACGGGCGTTGCCCTTGATACCCTTAGTCGGGTCAAGGACAAAGAAGGTGTTGCAGGTCTGGCACTTGTATTTCTGTTTTGCACCCGATTTGTTCTTCCTCTTGCCTTTCTGTATCAACTTGTCGCTCTTGCAGTTAGGGCATATTCTTTCGTCTGTTATACTTTCAACGTCAAAGTCTTCAAGTTCTACCTTGTTCTTTAGCTTGTTGAACAGGATTATCGACTGAATGTGCTTGCAGTATATTCCGTTTCCCCTGCATCTGCTTAGGTAATCGGGACAAGTGCAAGAATAGGCGTCTATGTGGCTTACTGTGTATTTCTTGGTGCCATCAGAGGAAGGCACCAGATAGACGCCTTCGCTTACTGTTTCTGGGACTGCCTTGTTTAGCAGAGCCGAAGCCCTTTCCTTCCTATCGTCAGACAGCTTTTTCAGGTCTGTGTTTGCGTTCATATTTACACCTTCTTTGTTTCCTTCTGTTCTATATATAATATATAGAGCATATAGATATATATACTTATTGGTTCATTACTTAATCATGGGTAAAACAAAGAAACCTGAGGATAAGGCAATAACTAAGTCCATTACTATTTTACCTCGCCATGAGGAATATATACAGTCTAATTTTATAAACTTGTCAAAGTTCGTGCAAGGCAAGATAGACGAGGAAATAAACAAAAAGAAAGGTGTTAAAAAATGACTGAGGACACCGAAAAGAAGTCTGAGATGGACGTTATTTTCAAGCAGATTGCACCAGTATTGGAGAAGTTGGGATATAGCGAAAAGGTCAAGGGAGAGATTGAGCATGAAAAGTCAATTCAGATAGGTAAAGGCAAATACGTCTATCCAGACATAGTAATCAGCATTAAAGGCGTTCCTGTAATCGCCCTTGATGGAAAGAACCCAAACGAGAATTTAGACTTATACGAAAGGCAGATACTCGCTTATGGCTTGTTGCTAAAGACACCTTATTCAGTTCTATCAAATGGAAGCGTAATCAGGGTCTATGAGACACAAACAGAAAAAGTGATATGGGAAAAGGCGATAGACAAGACGCCGACCTTCCTCTCTAAAGAAAATCTAATCAAGAAGATAAGTAAGACAATAGAGACAGTCTCCGAGGAAAGACTGGAAGAAGCCAAGAAAACGCTGCTCGTCTTTGAGGGGATAAAAGAGTTCTCAAATATCCTATCAAAATGCGAAGACACAATAAGGGATATTGATGGTCTAACTGGTGCTGACGCTTTTGATGAGATTAGCAAATTGCTTTTTACGAAGATGTATTTTGAGAAGAAGGCGATAGAGGGTGGTTCAAACTTATTCTCGCTCACAAACATAAAGAGTAATGGCGGTGCGAAGTACGTGCGAGAGTATCTTTTCAAGGCAGCGAAGGACAACAACAAGGACATATTCTTAGGGAATGAGACGATAAAGCTGGAAGATGCGAGCATAGAAAAGATGGTCGGACTTTTGCAGGATTACACCCTCATACGAACAGATGTAGATGTTAAGGGCAAAGCGTTTGAGATATTCTTAGGGAAGACCTTTACTGGCGATTTGGGTCAGTTCTTTACACCAAGAACGATAGTTAGGTTTGCGGTGCTTTTTGCAGACCCAGAGATAAATTCGCCGATAGATGAGAAGGGCAAATCGCCCTATCTTGTCCTTGACCCTGCTTGTGGTTCTGGCGGTTTCCTCATAGAAATATTTAACGCCATACTGGAAAAGATAAAACGCCAGCCAGCGAGCAAACAAGGCGAGCTATTTGAACAGCTTAGAATGAAGCAAATCTTCGGGATAGACATTAATGAACGCTTGGTCAGAGTAGCGAAAATGAACATGGTGCTACACGGGGACGGACACGGTGGCATATACAAAGCGAATGGACTGGAAGGAACAGATAACATCAAAGATGGCACGTTTGACCTCGTTATCACAAATCCGCCTTTCGGCAATAAGGACACCAAGCCCGACCTGCTAAAGAATTTTGAACTGGGAAAAAGAGAAGGCGCACCCATGAAAGAGCAGCTAAGGGAGATACTTTTCGTTGAAAAATGCATTAATCTCTTGAAAGCGGGGGGGGGCGAGCTTGCAATTCTGTTGCCTGATGGGATACTAAACAACGAAAGAGGAACGTATGTAAGAGACTTCATAAAGTCAAAGACCATAATCAAGGCAGTTGTCAGCTTGCCAGACAGGGCATTCAAAGCCACTGGTGCGAACAGCAAGACAAGCCTACTATTCCTCAAAAAGAAGTCTGATGAAAATGAGCCACAGCCACCGATATTCATGGCAGTTGCAGAGTATGTTGGTTATGAGACACGGACAAAGGAAGCCAAGCAGATAGAGGCTAATGACCTTCCTAAGATACTGGACACTTACAAAGAATATAAGTCTGGCAAGTTCTTTGAGAACGTGAAAACAAAGACGGACACACTTGAGATTTTGCAGAATACACCTTCTTGTTTCCTGATAGGCACTGATTTTGTGAAGGACAGGATAGATGCAACTTACTACTATGCGAAGTATATCTTTGAACTGGAAAAGGAAGGTTGCATAGTCAGTGATGTTGCGAGCAGGTCAGAGGTAATAGTCAATCCTCAGAAAGAACCCACAAAAGCGATAAGATACATTCAATACAGCAACATAGAGAAGAATTTGGGCGACGTGATAAATTACCTTGACTTATTGGGAGAGGAAGCACCATCAAGGGCAAAGCTGTTCGTGAATGCTGGTGATGTTATCGCTGCTAAGGTCAAAGACAGCGAGGAAAACATAGCGATAATCCCTAAGGAACTGGAAGGGTCAATAGTCTCATCAGGGTTCGTAGTGGTCAAACCGATAAAACCCATGACCTCTGAAGCACTATTCGTATTGATGAGACTTAGAACCACCACCAATCAGGTCAGATGGAAGTCGTCAGGAACGATACTTCCCTCTATCTCCGATGAGGAATACATGACCATCAAGATACCCAAATTGACTGAAAAGGAGATAGAACGGATAACAAAAGAGGTCAAAGAAGTCAATATCCAAAGAGCAATAATAAAAGACACGCTCAACAAGCTCTCAGTAGAATTCAAGTGATTTCCTCAGGTGCCGAATGCGACAAATTAGTTCAGGTGCCGATTATGCGACAGAACCCGTTTTTGGCCCGTACTTCCAATACTTCAAGCGCCAGGGGAGGGCCTTCCACGGGGATAATTGACAGAAAAGGCTATAAATGTTGAAAATGTAATGGGCAGGTGGCCTTCTGAAGGCGGAGGCGTTCCAGTTCCTGACGCAGTGATTACGATGCAGCAATTCCTGATATCGGCGAAAAGGGCCAAGCTACTCGAGGACCCCACTCTCGTCAGCTCCATCTGCGAGCGCCTGGGGTGCGAGATCGCTCTGCGCGACGGGAAGGAGCTCGTCATAACCGGGGACCCGTACGACGAGTACAACGCGAAGAACGTGATGCAGGCCTTCGCCCGGGGCTTCGACATCGAGACCTGCCTACAAGCTCCTCTCCGACGACTACTACTTCAAGTCCATAGACCTGAAGGACATCTTCGACAAGAAGGAGAGGATCAGGAGGATAAAGGCCAGGATCATAGGCAGGGACGGCAGGGGCCAAGGAGTACATGCAGTCGATCAGCGGGGCGGAGCTCTGCGTCTACGGCAACACCGTGAGCGTGATAGGCACCGTCGACGAGCTGAGGATAATCAGCGCCGCGCTCGACATACTCATCGAGGGCGGGACGCACAAGAAGGCCTACGTCGTGATGGAGAAGACCAAGAGGAACGTCAGGGGAAGATGAGTATGGCGGACGAGGTAAAGACGTCGGAGGAGATATTCAAGGAGTTCAAGGAGCACTCCATAACCGAGTTCTTCAGGAAGAACAGCCAGATGCTCGGCTACTCCGGCAAGGTGAGGTCGCTCACAACCGTCGTTCACGAGTACGTCACCAACGGGCTCGACGCCTGCGAGGAGGCCAACATCCTGCCGAGCATAGAGGTCTCGGTCAAGGAGCTGGGCGAGAACAAGTACGGCATAGGCGTCCAGGACAACGGCCCGGGCATACCCAAGAAGATGGTCGGCAAGGCCCTCGCGTCGGTGCTCTCGGGCACGAAGTTCCACAGGTACATGCAGCAGAGGGGCCAGCAGGGCATAGGCGCAGCCGGGTGCACCCTCTTCGCGCTCATAACCACCGGCAAGGGCATACACGTCAAGGCGGGCACGGGCAAGGAGGCCTACGAGTGCGACCTCACGATAGACATCAAGTCCAACAAGCCGGTGGCGACCAACATCGTCGACCTGCCGGGCGACTTCCGCGGGCTCTACGTCTACGGCGAGTTCGGGGACATCAAGTACGAGAAGAGCGACCACGGGGTCTACGAGTACATAAGGAGGACTGCCCTCTCGAACCCCCACGTCAGCATCAAGCTCACCGAACCCGACGGCAACGAGGTCATCTTCCCGAGGTCAGTGGACACCATGCCGAGGAGGCCTAAGCAGATAAAGCCGCACCCGCTGGGGGTCAGCACCAGCGACCTGCTCGACTTCGCGAGGATGAGCGTCGAGCAGGAAGGTCTCGTCGTTCCTCGAGGAGGTCTTCTCCAGGATGACCCGCGACAAGGTCAAGGAGCTGGCCGGACTGGCAAAGAAGGTGGACTTCGAGAAGGAGCCCAAGGACCTGACCTGGGCCGACGCCGAGGCGCTCGTCAGGGCCTTTAAGCAGGTCAAGTGGATAGCGCCGGAGATGGACTCGATGTCCACTATAGGCGAGGAGCAGATAGGCATCGCGATAAAGAACATAATCGACCCGACCTTCCAGAGCGTCGTCGAGAGGAAGCCGCGTGTCTTCAAGGGCGGCATACCCTTCGTAGTCGAGGTCGGGATAGCCTACGGGGGCAAGGCCGGGAAGTCCAACGGCCAGACTGTCTCTGGGAACGTGCTCAGGTTCGCGAACAAGGTCCCGCTCCTCTTCGACAACGGCAGCTGCGCGATAACCGAGGCCGTGGGGGGCGTCGACTGGAAGAGGTACTCGATAAAGAGGTTCGACGAGGAGCCAGTCAGCGTGCTCGTCAACGTCTCTTCCGTGTACATACCCTACTCAGGCGTCGGGAAGCAGGCGATAGCCCAGGAGGACGAGATAATCGAGGAGATAAAGCTCGCGGTAATGGACGCCGGGAGGAAGCTCGAGAGGTACCTCAGCGGCGAGCGCCACAGGAACATGCAGGCGACGGGCTACAACATGATAGTCAGGTACGTCGGGCAGCTCTCCGGGGACCTCAGCAGCATAACCGGCAAGAAGAAGGAGGAGATAGAGAAGGAGCTCAAGAGGCTGATAGACAAGAAGTACAAGAGCCTCTTCAAGGAGCAAAAGGAGGAGGCAAAGGAGAAGCAGGAAAAGCCGAGCGCGCCAGAAGAGCCAGAAGGAGAAGCGTGAATCCACTCCGCCAGATCACTGACTATTGATTTGCAGGTCGAACTGAACGCACGGGCAATTCCTTCATAGCGTCATCTGGTCCAGGTGGTCGCAGTCTATCAGCTTCAGGTAGTTGTAGTCTATCCCCAGCTTCAGCGTCTCCGCGTCATTCCCGAAGGACGCGTAGAGACCGTTGACGAACTCCTGCTTCCTCGTCTCGTCGAGGAAGACCAGGAAGGACCTCGACTCGCCCGATATCGTGACCTTCTTGGGCTTCGACCCGGTCGAGTAGACGAAGACGCTGCCCTGCTTCCCCTCCTTGGTTATCGTCAGGTCCACGGCCTGCTCCATGTCTATGTCCGTGAAGAGTATCGAGTGCACTACGCAGTAGTCCCTCAGCTTCCTGAATATGAGCAGGTACTCGACGTCGTGCTTCGAGGCGTCCACCCACGCCTTCGGCGCGTAGTAGTTCAAGGCGCTCGACCAGGTCGCCCTTTGCGGCGAGCTGCGAGAGGATCGCGTCGGCGTTCTGGGTGGTGACCGAGACGGGCATGTTGTTTATCCTTATGTTGCTGTTTATCCCGAGCCTGACCTCCTCCACGCTGAGGGGCATGTACTTCCAGTGGTAATAGTAGTTGATCTTGTCGAAGACCCCCAGGACCGAACCCGACGGCACGCCCACCTTGTCCTTCTTGAGTGGGGGGAACTCGGGCACATCTATGTAGTACTCGTCCCTCGTCGGCGGCTTGAGTATGAAGTTAAGTAGGACCACGACCACTATCGCCACCGCGAACTCAAGGTCTATCGCGGGCACGTAGAATATGGTCTGCACGTACTGCTCGGGTATCAGGTAGCGTTGCCGAAGAGGGCGATGGTGAACTCGTGGCTTCCATAGTTTATCGCGCCCTCGCGGCACGCGGTACGCGATGGTGCCGTTGCTGACCGTGCCGTTGGCCTCGTAGGCACCGTCGAGGCTTATCGCGTACGACGCGTTCGAGACGGGGAGCCCGTTGCTGTAGACGCTGAAAGCGAACGTCCCGTTCTTGAAGTCCGCTGACGGTCAGGGTTATCGTCGCGTTCGCGAGGTAGAAGAAGGACTCCGCGTAGTAGCGGTTGGAGAAGTCCTTCAGCGCGAGTATGTAGTAGCCGCTGGGCAGCGAGAAGGTCGGGGTCACCTCCTACCAGGGAGCCGGACGGGACCGAGCCCGTGCCTATCCTTATCGACTTGACTATCTGGCTCATGTTCCTGTCGTAGACGTCGATGTGCAGCTGCACGCTCGTGCTGGTCTTGCTGACTCGCCGAGACGGTTATGCTGGCCACCTGGCCCTCCCCTATGACCGCGGGCGCGTCTACGGTGCCGTTCCAGGCGTACCCGTTCCTGAAGGAGAGCTCGACGGTGTCGCTGTGGCGGGGGTTCCTGAAGACGACCGTAACCAGCGAGTAGCTGGCGTTCACCGCCGCGGCCTTGGCGTAGGAGGTGTTCGAGACGCGACCCGGTGACGTTCGCGAAGACGCCGAAGCCGCCGCTCGCCGGCGGCGCGGTGACTGAAGCCGCCCGAGCCATGCGCCGATCTCGGGTATCCAGAACCTCGAGTCTATCACCTTGGCGATGTCCCTGGCCATGTTGGACGCGTTGTTCCAGGCGGACGTCGGGTAGTTGGGGAACGCTATCATGGTGCCGTTCTCTGGAGTTCACGTAGGTCGCGTTGCCGTACTCTGACCCGTACGCGAACTGGAAGGCCGGGCCCCTGAAGCTGAGGTTCTCGGGCGTTGAAGGCCACCTTGGCGTCGGCTAGTGAAGGGGGCGGGTGAGAGGTTGTACTGGGTGAGCATCGCGCTCGTGGAGTGGCGAGGCGGAGAAGGTGACGCCGTCCTACCTTATCTCGCTCGACAGGTTCCTGCCTGTGTATATCACCGTGTCGCCCTGGTCGAGCATCCTGAAGAGCGTGGCGCCCGTGCTGTTCGCGAGGGGCAGGGGCAGCTCCCCGGACGGGATTACGACTATCGATCCCGGCGGGATCAGGCTGGCGTTGAGCAGGCCGACGTACGTGAAGCCGCTCGCGTTGAGCAGGCCGTAGGCGCCCGAGGTCCGAGACCAAGTCGGCCCTGAGCGCGGCCTCGCTGAAGCACGACAGGCAGTAGGTGCTGACGTTAAGCAGGTATATCCTCTGGCATGGGGTTCTTCGTGTAGGCGTCGAGGGTGACGGTCGCGTTGGTCGCGTTCACGAGGCGGTAGGAGATCAGGGAGTAGATGGCGATTCCGTGCGAATTGTTGTAGAACATCGCCCTGCTCGCGTTGATGCTCACGCTCGCGGAGATGGTGCCCAGGGCCGTCTGGTTCACCGGCGCCCTTATGTGGCCGACTGCCGCCCAGACGTAGATGAACAGAGCTAGGATAAGCACCGCAAAGACCGCGGCGGCAATTAGATATTTTTGTATCTCATTCGCATCCCGAACGCACTAGCCTCCCGCCTTCGCCCTCTTCGCTATCCACTTGTCGACGAAGGAGGCGAGCGCCTTGGACAGGGGATTCACGTTCTCGTTTATCCTCTTCAGTACGCCGAAGACCTTGACGTAGTGGTACTTCTTGTTGACAGTGACGTCGTACTTCATCAGATCAACCCTTCAGCTCCAGGTAGCCCAGGGACACCATCTTGTCCAGGATCTGCTCGATCCTCGGCTCCGGCACCTTGTAGGTCTTGGAGAACTCGCCCGACGTCTATGGAGCTGGAGTGCACCTCTATCCAGTCCTGGACCATCGCCATGAGCGCCTCGTCGGAGTAGGTCTGCAGGGACCTGAGCTGCTCGACGAGCGACTTGTTCTCCTCGTTGAGCTGGCCGGTCTGGATCGTGAGGTTCCTGTTGGCGATGCCGAGCTCCTGGGAGAGCTTCTTGAGCTCGGTGTACTCGCCGAACATGGCGTCGTACTTGTTGAAGAGCGAGCTGTAGTCCTGGGACATGCCCCCGACGAGGTTGTCGACGACGGAGTCTATGTACTGGAAGAGCTTCACCTCGTCCACGTGGAAGCTGTCGGCCATTATCGAGAGCACGGAGGCGAAGTTCTTTATGATGACGGCCCTGCGGAGCCTGTCGCTGCTGCCGGGTATTATCGAGTAGGTGACCGAGACGCGTCGGGCTTCACGGTTATTATGTAGAAGAGGAAGGGCTTCTTGTGGAGGTTCACGTTCTCGACCCTCACTATGTCGAGCTTGCCCTCGCCCTCCTGGAACGAGTAGAACTGCAGCTGCGAAACCTTGCGCCTTTATGTCCTCGAAGGTCCCCGTGAGCTTCCCGGCGAACTCGACCTGCTCGATCTTGGGCTCTACCTCGACCTCGTCCTCCACGCTCTCACGACGGCTATAACCATTAAACCTATTTATTGGTTGTGATGGCGCCCTCGAGGCGTCTATCTTGGGGATGTAGCTCATCAGCGAGAAGAGGTAGACCACGGCGAGCACGAGGAACGAGACCAGCACAGTGAGGGCACGGGGCGACAGCACCAGGCTGACGACGACGAAGATAATCGCCCAGCGCCAGGTAGAGCCTCTGCCTGGACTCGTAGGAGCCCCTCCTCTTCTTGTACTCGGGGTAGCAGTCCCTGCAGACGACCAGGCGGTTCCCCTTCTCGTCCTTGGTGACGTTCCTCTTGAACCACCTGAGCGCGCCGAGGACGCTGGTCCTCCTTCACGGCTATGCCCTTCCTCTCCTTCCCGCACATCATGCAATAGCTATTGGCCATCTGACCACGCTACTCCACGTATATCTCGACTATCCTGCCGTAGGCGCTCTTTATCCTCTCCTCGTCCAGCATGTTGAAGACGCTCGAGATGGTTATGTCGTCTATGCCTATCCTCCTGAGGACGTTCGCTATGCTCTCCGACTTGAGGCCGAGCCTCTGGAGCATGCCCGCGAAGGCGACGGCGTTGACGTGCCTGTGCATCTTGTTCAGGTTGGCCAGGAGCTCGTCTATGCTCTTCTCGCTCAGCTGCAGCACGGTAAGCATGCGCTTCAGCGCGATCCTGTTCACGGTGAAAGTCGATCCCAGACGAAGACCCCTGTCCCTACATATGTTTGACCGCAAAGTTTGATATTCCTTACACTGGGCGGGCGCGGAACAAAAAATTATATAGCCTCGCAGTGCATACTGCTAAGGCAATTGCATGGCCGCCAACGATATGAAGGATCACGTTATAGTCTGCGGTTACGGGCTCGTCGGCGAGAACGTCGTCGACATACTGCTGCAGCACGGCATCAAGGTGCTCGTGATCGACCAGAACGAGAAGACGGTCAGGCTCCTGAACGAGAAGGGCGTGCCCGCGATGGAGGGCGACGCCACCTCGGCGAAGATCCTCAGGGCCGCTGGGATCGAGAGGGCGAGGGCCATAGCCATCGCGATGGACGACGACGCGAAGAACCTCTTCGCGTCATCACGGCGAGGAGCCTCAACGGCAGGATAATCATAGCGACCAGGGCGAACGACGAGCTGCTCAAGGAGAAGCTCAAGGAGGCGGGCGCGGGATTCGTCGCTACGCCCAACAAGTCCGCCAGCGACGAGCTTTTCAAGGAGCTGGTGAAGGGAGTTTGATGGCGGGTGCGCGATGCAGAACGAGGACACCTTCAGCGTGATGGCGCTTACGCTACTCGTAGTGGCGGCGGTGCTGCTCGTCTCCGTCGTGATCCTCTGGATCTTCACCAACGACCCGTACCTGGACGCCTACTACGTGCTCGAGACCTTCTTCGACGTCCAGAACACCTCCGCGGCCTCGAGCCTCGCGCTCATAGCATTCGCGCCGGGAGCGGCGAGCCTCTACTACGTGCTCGCGGTGGTGGTGGCCGACAACCTGAGCAGGCTGCTCATAGTGAGCTTCATACTCGCGGCGGTGATCGACCTGCTGGAGTTCGCCAACGTTGAGGAGTTCATAAACGAGTTCAAGGCCCGCGCGCTCAGGGACCACGTCATACTCTGCGGCTACAACGACATGTCCAGGTCCCTGATAAAGAAGCTGAGGGGCGCGAGGATGTCCTACATGGTCCTGACCTCGGACAGGAAGGAGAACCAGCAGCTCAACGAGGGCAAGACGCTGAACCTCTTCGGCGAGAGCGCGGATCTCGAGACGTGCTGAAGAAGGCGGGGATAGGGAACGCCCGCGCCGATAGTGTTCACCTCGGAGGACTCGATGCGAGAACGTCATGAGCGCGCTGACCGCTAGGAGGAGCAGCGGCAGGGTGAAGATAATGAGCAGGCTCGGCGACGAGCACGTGAGGAGGAAGGTCTACGGCATAGGGGTGAACCTCGCGGTGATACCCGAGCAGCTGGCGGGCCTGGAGATGGGCGAGTACATATCTGAAGGTATTGGGTGCTTGAGATGGTGCAGATAAGAGCGATACAGGTCATGGCCGCGGTGCGCGATAATCGTCACGCTCGTGGTGTCGACGGCGCTGGTGATGCTGGACAACTTCGGCTTCTTCCCGCGCGGTGCTCTTCAGCTTCCTCAACATCATAGGCGCGACCTTCCCGCCGAGCCTGGGCCTCGTCGACACGAAGAACCCCCTCGTCCTCACCGCCGTTGCGCTGGGAACCCTGGGCAACCTGGCCTTCACGATCATGTTCACCACGATACTCTACCAGATCCTCAGCGGCATGGACCTGAAGTACTTCTTCTCCAGGCAGAGGATAAGGAGGGTCACGAAGCACGTGATCATGACGCCCATCAACGGCATAGGGCTGGAGCTGGCAGGAGGCTCGCGAGCAGGAAGATAGGCACCGTCTTCATAGACCAGAACAGGCAGCTGGTGAGGAAGACCATCAGGGAGGGGTTCATGGCGCTTCACGGCAACCCCGCCGTCCAGGAGGCGCTCGCTGCGGCGCGCGATCTCCAACGCGATAGCCGTCTTCGCCCTGGGCGAGCAGCGACGTGGAGAACACGTTCATAACGATGGCCGCCAGGAAGGCGAACGGCAAGGCGCTGGTCGATTCCCAGGATAGGCAGGCTCGAGGACCTGTCCAAGATGAAGCGCGCCGGGGCGAAGAGGGTGATCCAGCCCGAGGCCGCGGTCGGGGAGGAGATGGGCGACTTCCTGCTCTCCGGGGCGCAGGCCGCGGAGTGATGCCGCCCTTTCGTGAACTGGCTGCTGCCTTTCGGTGGCGCCGCGGCGGGCGCCGACTCCATGAAAGGTTTAAATCTTTTTAATAATGATGAAGATGAGTGTATCATGGCCGGCCAGAACATAACCACAAGCATCGACGCGCTCATGAAGTACCTGAGCGAGCACGGCGAGACCGAGTCCGGCGAACTGGCCAAGGCGCTGAACGTCAACGAGAGCATAATCGAGACGTGGGCGGACGTGCTCGAGAAGGCCAAGATAACGAAGATCACCTACAAGGTCGGGAAGATGTACGTCTCCCTCGCCACGTCGGGGAAGGGCGGCACGAGACCGCGAAGGCGACGGCGGAGTTCAAGAAGGGCATAGCCGAGACGGAGCTGCAGGCGCAGGTCGTCGCGATAAACCAGGTCGAGCGCCAAGATAGACCAGTTCAAGCAGTACGTGACCGGCGCCGAGGCGACGTTCAAGAGCAAGGCGGGCGAGACGAAGAGCACCCTCGAGGAGATAGACAAGCTCGACGCGCAGATCGGCGGCGCGCTACAAGAAGCTCAAGGAGAAGAAGGACTACGTCGACGGGCATGGTCGGGAAGCTCGACGAGAGCATGCAGACCCTCGAGCAGAAGTCGGGCGAGCCTGGCTGCGGTGAGCTCTGGCGGGGACGCGAAGGCGCTGGTCGACGACATACGCGCCAAGCTCGAGAACGCCGACTCCATGATAGCGGGCCTCGAGCAAGGAGTTCGACAGGGCCGATGGGGGAGAGCAGGAAGAGCTTCACCGAGCTCGTGGACGGCATGAAGAAGCGAGAGCGGCGCGCTGAGGAGGCTGCTCTTCCAGCACGAGAAGGAGATGGGAGGAGTACGACGCCATGGCGAAGGCGTACGGCCGCGAGCTGGAGAAGACCAGGAGGCAGGTCGCGGGCGAGAGGGAGAAGATGCTCGACGACATCGCCAAGACCTCCGTACGAGGTCGGCAAGGTCTACGCCGTCGCAGACGGGCAGATAGACGCTCTGAGGAAGAGCCTGGCGGAGATGAAGAAGCGAGTTCGGCGGGCTTCGCGGAGCTGAGCGACAAGATCGCCAAGGTCAAGGCGGAGATAGCGGACGTCGAGAAGCAGAGGGACGCCATCGCGAAGGAGCTCGGCGACCTGACGATACAGCTGAGGGCGCTGTTCGACGCTCGAGGACATGACCGGCAAGAGCCGCGAGGCGGAGGAGATCGACAGGAAGGTCTCCGCATCGGGCAAGAAGATCGGCAGGCTGGACTCGAAGCATGGACGAGCATAAAGGAGGAATGGACGACATAGGCAGATGATCGATTGGACGACGCGCAAGCAGCGTGACACGGGAAAGGAGTACGCTTCGTACGAGCTTGACGCGCACGGCCTGAAGGTCAAGGTCAGGATAATCGACAAGGGCGACTTCGCGCCGATATACGAGGTGACGACCCCGGGCCTCGGGGAGGCGACCAAGGTGCTGATGATCTCGCTCAGGCAGTCGCTCCTGTCCATGGTCCCGATAGACCCGTCCAGGATCGAGGACAAGGAGTACGTCGACGAGCTCATACACAGGTACGAGGACGCCTCCGAGATAGTCATAGAGAGGTACCTCCCGGGCTCGTCCGAGGAGACGAAGAAGGTGCTGATCGCCTACGTGATAAACGTCATGCTCGGGCCTCGGCGACCTCGAGGCCCCGCTCGCCGACGAGAACCTCGAGGAGATAGCGGTCAACACGTCCAAGGAGCCGGTGTGGGTCTACCACAAGAAGTTCGGCTGGTGCAAGACGAACCTCACGATAGCCGACGAGACGATAATATACGACAACGCCGAGCAGATAGGCAGGAGGGTGGGCAGGCAGATAACGAGCCTGACCCCGCTCATGGACGCCGAGCTGCCGGACGGGTCGAGGGTCAACGCGACGCTGTACCCGATATCGCAGAAGGGCAACACCATAACCATAAGGAAGTTCGGGAAGAACCCGTGGACCATGACCGCGATGATAGCCAACCAGCACGCTCTCCGCCAGAGATGGCGTCGCTGGTGTGGCTCTGCATCGAGAACGAGATAAGCCTGCTGATATCGGGGGGCACGGCGAGCGGGAAGACGAGCTTCCTCAACGCGATGAGCATATTCATGCCTGCGAACCGCAGGATAATCTCGGTCGAGGAGACGAGGGAGCTCACGCTTCCCGAGCTTCCTGCACTGGCTGCCGATGCTGACGAGGCAGCCGAACCCCGAGGGCAAGGGGGAGGTCACGCTCTACGACCTCATGATAAACTCGCTCAGGCAGAGGCCGGACATAATGCTCGTGGGGGAGGTCAGGATAAAGAAGGACGCCGAGACGCTCTTCGAGGCGATACACACCGGGCACGCGGTCTACGGGACGGTCCACGCGGACAGCGCGCAGGACACGGTCATAAGGATGACGAACCCGCCCATAGAGGTGCCCAAGCTGATGATGAACGCCTTCGGCGGGGTCCTCACCTCTTCAGGCACAGGAGGCTCGGGATAAGGAGGGTGCTCGAGTTCGGGGAGATGAACCGGGAGGGCGACATAAACGTCGTGTACAGGTGGGACATGCGCAACGACACGTTCTCGCACATATCCGAGATAGCGAGGCTCAGCGAGATGATATCGCTCTACGGCGGATTCACCAGGGCGGAGCTGCTGAAGGACATAGACGAGAAGAGCAAGGTGCTCGACTGGATGGTCAAGAACAACATGGTGGACGTCGACGACGCGGGATTCGTCATGGCCAACTACTACAAGAACAGGGAGAAGGTGATGGACATAGTGCGACAAGGACCTGCCCTACTCGCGCGAGCTGATGGAGAAGGTGTAGGAGTGGCGGACGGGACCGACTACGAGAAGGCCGTCTCCCTTATAGGGACGCGGCGCGCCGCAGGCGGGGCCGGGCCAGGTCGCGATAGACCTGGACGACCGTGCTCTCCGACAAGATAGGCATAAGGCGCGTCGATTACTCCGAGGTCGAGCGGCCTCCTGGAGAGCCTCGAGGCCAAGAAGGCGGAGCGAGGCGGGCGAGACCACGTCCAAGCAGAGGGTTCAGAAGAACGTTGAGCTGGGGAAGGCGCATCATCGGCAAGGGCGTCTCCGGGGCGGAGACGGGGTTCGGCAGGGCGGCGTCGCTGCTCGGGAAGGAGTTCGGGGAATCGTCGAGGGGCAGTGCCATAGCCGCGAGGCGCCGCAAGGGGGCTGGGCCGCGCGGCGAGATCCGTGGAGAGGGAGTTCGCCGAGGCGGTGAAGCAGGGACCGCCGGAAGGTCGGGCGAACGGGCCTGGTGCTGCCGAGGCTCTCGCTGCAGGACCAGCTCTCCGAGCTGGAGAAGATCGAGGCTGGGCTCGACAGGGGCGCGTTCAGCGCGGACCAGAAGAGGACGATAATGAGCGAGATAGTCGGGCCTGGACGCGGCCGCCGCAAAGGAGGGCGCCGTCCGAGGCGCGGCGGAGGACCAGAAGGAGCTCGTCGCCCTCAGGGCCAGGAGGATAAGGGATATAAAGGGCAAGCTGAACATCAAATAGTGATAGTTGGTCCGATGAGTTTGTTTGGAGGGAAGAAATCTGGGAAAGGTACCGGGGCCGCAGCAGGCCGGCATCGCCGGCTTCACGAAGCCCAAGAAGTTCCTGTTCTTCAAGATCAAGCCCAGGCCCGTCTTCGCCGCGCGGCCAAGGCGGCCCGGAGGCGCCCGCTGCGGCGCCTTCTGACAAGGCCGGCGGGCCGGCCCGATGTCATAAACTACAAGAGACCCGACAAGCTCGCAGATGTACTTCATGAGCGTGGCCGCGAAGCAGAAGAACCTGGAGGACGCGCTAAGGGCCCGCGGGATAAAGGAGGCGCCGTACGAGTTCGTAAAGAAGATGTTCACCTACGCGCTGATCGTGGCCGCGGTGATGGTGGTGGCGTTCGCGGTGCTGCTCTCCACTTCGGCATGGGCACCGACGGGGTGATCCTCGCTCGCTGCGATGCTCGGGGTCGCGATCTTCCAGGCGCTCTTCAACAAGTTCGTGAGGTACCCGCTCGACAGGAGCAAGGCCGAGGGGACCGAACATAGAGAAGGACATACTCTTCGCCGCGAGGGACCTCGTCATAAGCATGAGGTCGGGCATGCCGCTCTTCAACGCCATGGCTACGGTGAGCAGCGGCTACGGCGCGGCGAGCAAGGAGTTCGGGAAGGTCGTCGAGCTCATCCAGCTGGGCACCCCCGCGGAGCAGGCGATAGACGACGTGAGCGGCAAGAGCCAGTCGAAGACGTTCAAGAGGATCATGCTCCAGGCGAGCGTCAGCATAAGGGTGGGCGCGGACGTCGCGGGGGCCCTGCAGGGGGTCGTCGACGAGGTCACGCAGGAGAGGATAATAGAGCTCAGGAGGTACGGGCAGAGGCTCAACGTGCTCTCCATGTTCTACATGCTCTTCGGCGTCATATTCCCCAGCATGGGCGTGGCGGTCGCTGGTGATACTCACCACGTTCGTGAACGTCTTCACGGTGGACGATCACGACGCTCATATTCGTGCTAGTGGGCATCTTCTTCCTGCAGGTAATATTCCTGAACGATGATGCGAAGCTCGAGGCCGGTCTTCGCGATGTGATGCGATGAAGATAGATTTCGAGAGACTGGTATCCAGGGGCGTGGCGAACTTCCTCGCCAGGGAGCTGAAGCTCTCCGGGTCGAAGATGAAGGTCGAGCGCTTCCTTGAGATCGCGATACTCGGCGGCTTCGCGCTCTTCATCGTGGTGCCCTTCCTGCTTCTACCTCGTCCGGCAGCTGAGCGCGGGGGTAGCGACCATAGCCGCGTTCGGCGCGACGGCGATATACGAGGTGCTCCTCTACGCCATGCTCGAGTTCAAGATAGAGCAGAGGAAGTCCTTCGTGGAGAGCATACTCCCCGACTACCTGCAGCTCACCGCGGCGAACGTCAGGAGCGGCATAGCCCTGGACAAGGGCATGGTCCTCGCCGCCAGGCCGGAGTTCCTCTACTTCAGCGACGACCTGAAGGAGATGACGAAGCAGCTCTACTCCGGGTAGCCCTCAGGAACGCGCTGCTCGAGCTCTCGGCGAGCTACAGGTCTCTGCAGCTGCAGCACACGATAAGGATGATCATTGAGAGCATACAGTACGGCGGCGGGATGACCGACCTCCTGAACCAGATAGCCAAGGACATGAGGAACCAGAACATCGTCCAGAAGGAGATAGCCGGCCAGCTGTTCATGTATACGATCTTCATAGCCTTCGCCACGGTGGCGGGCGCGCCCGCGCTCTTCGCGCTGACCTCGCAGATGATCACCGTCACCGACACCATACTGGTCAGGCATACTCGCGCAGAACCCCGGCGGCCTGTCCAGCACGGGGATATCCTTCCTCAAGATCAGCGCGCCGCAGATAACGTCCGGCGAGTACTACGACTTCTCGCTCGTCGCCATCATAATGATGACCGCGCTCGGATCCTTCATCGTCAGCACGATATCCACGGGCTCCGCGTTCAAGGGCATTAAGTACCTGCCTTTCTTCATCATAGGCGGGCTGGCGGTGTTCTTCGTGGTCTCGATGCTCATAGGAGGGATCTTCACCTCGATAACCGGCGTGGGATGAGACGGGCAGAAGCAAGAGGAGGTTACGTGTTCGCGAGCGCCAGCGCCTGCCACTCGTTCGCGGTGCTTGTTATAGTGGACATTCCCGGGGTGCCGTAAGTTCCGGAGAAGTAGGGATAGGTCAGGCCGTAGGCGGTCCCGTTGAATCCGTCGCCCGAGTAGTCGTTTGCGTTGCCGTTGAGGGGCCACCAGTCGGATAACACTTATTCCAATGCATCCGCATTGCCAAGCAGCCAGCTACGCAGGTCAACGTAATTAATTCTGAAGCCCTTTACCGTTTCCTTTCCCTTCTTGTCGTAGGTTATGATTGTGCCCTCCTTGAGACCGAGATCCTGCATGCACTCGATCAGCGCGTCGAGTTCCCTTCCCTCCGTCTCCTGACTGTCCATCTTGTACGCGGCCTGAATTGCGCGAAGCGTCTTGCCCGCCTTTACCAGAAAATCCACCTCCCTGCCGCTTGTTTTAGATTTCCAGTAGAAAATCTCGGTTGGTTTGCCTGAATGGCTTCTTCTAAGCAGTTCTATCGCGATGGCGTTCTCCATCAACCGTCCTTTTATCTCCATGAAACTGAATCCGAGTACTGTGGAAAACCCGTTGTCTATTGAGTATACCTTTCGCGGGCTGTTCTCCTGTTCCTTGACTGAGAACGAAAACCGTTTGACGAAGAAAAGCAGTAAGGAGCTGCCCAGGTATTCGGAGAAGCGCTGCACGGTCTTTACAGGCATCCCTTTTCCGCCGCCTGACCTTGTCGAGCGCGATATGCTGTTGTAAGTCACAGTTGATGATATGTTGGTGAGATAGAATTTCGCAAGGAAGCGCAATTTTTCCTGGTCCCTTATCTTGTACCTGCCGGCGACGTCCTTTATCAGTATCGTATCGAAATAGCTGACCAGAAGGTCCTCCTTGTTCCTGGCCCGAACTACTGCGGGAAACCCCCCATATTGCAGGTAGTCCTCCAGCAGGGCGTCAACCTCGCCAGAGCTGGCCGCCAGGTCCAGCCTACTCCTTGCGTGCACGCCGTTGAATTCCAGGAATTCGGAGAAGCCCAAAGGGGAAACGTTGACGATTATGTGCCTGCCCGAGAGCAGCGTGGAGTATTCGGAGCTTAGAAGGGCGGACGACGAGCCGGTCACCACGAATGATGCATCATCCCGCTCGCTGAGCCCCCTTACGAACCGTTCCCAGCCGGGCACCTCCTGGGCCTCGTCAAGCACTATGAGCGGCCTCCGTTTCGGACGCAGTTCCCTCTTGTACAGCTCGTACGCCGCCAACAGGAGGCCGTAGTTCTTCTCGACGAGCCTTTCGTCGTCGAGGTTTATTATAAGCACATCCTCTTTGCCGAGACCGTCCTCTATGAATCTTGCTGCCACCTGCTTGGCTATGAACGACTTGCCGCACCTCCTTATTCCGACCTCCGCCACCACCTTGTTGCCGTCCTTGAGGAGGTCCGATATCCTATCGGTGTAGACATCCCTGCCCACTCCGACGTCAGGCGCCCTGGAGCCCCAGAAGTTCCAGTCGGACAGAATCCTCAGCAGCTTGCCTTCCTCCATATTTGTGACTTATGTGACACAAAATATTAATATCTTGTGTTTCGTGTGACACAAAATATTGAAGCGGTCGCCTCGGACCGCCAGCTGACATGCACACGCCATGAGACGAAGCGCATTCACGTGTTAGCCAGGCCGAGAGCCTGCCACTCGTTCGCGGTGCTTGTTATAGTGGACATTCCGGGGGAGTTGTACGTTCCTGAGAAGTAGGGGTAGGTAACGCTCGTCGCAGTCCCGTTGTTGCCCTGGCCGCTGTAGTCGTTGGCATTGCCGTTGAGGGGCCACCAGCCTACCGGACCCGCGCCATTCAGAGGTAGGCCCGTAATGCCCCCTTGGTAAAGCAATTGCACCTGATTCGCCGAAAGGGCGGTGTTGTAGACCTGGACGTCCGAGATTGAGCCTGCAGGGTAATAGTAGCCCAGGGAGCTGGCCAAGCCTATATCCGAGGCGCCAGACGTGGTGGCGAACGCGATTCCCCCTCCTGTTGTAGATTGGGACTGCCCGTCGACGTAAACCGTCGCCTGGGTGGCACCCGAAGCGTACGTGTAGCCTACGAAATGCCATACGTTGGGAGTTATGGCCAGCGTAGAAGAATAACCGACTCCTGGCGTGGAAACATACAAATTGCCGTTATAGATGAGCAGCCCGGTACCCGTCTGCCCGCTGACACCCCCGTACCAATAGATGGTATAAAGTCCGCTGGTTATGGCCGTCGGGGCATTCACCCACGCGAAGACGCTTCTCGGGCTGCTGCCGAGAGGCTGTCCCGTCGTGCCCGTGCTTATGTAGCTGCTCTGGCCGTTGAAGTTGCCGGTCTGCGCGTACCCGCTCTGCACCTCGAGGGGCATGCTACTCAAGTAGATGTCGGGCAGGCCGCTGTTCGAGCACCTGCTGTTCGAGGTGCACGAGAGGATTCCCGGGACCGGCTGGGGCGGCGCCGGCGTTACGTATGAGAGCGCGCTGTCCCTGGCGTAGTTCGTGGGCAGCGCATAGATCACGTTATAGGTCACGCCGTTGTCCGCGTAGCCGCTGAGGTCGTTCGCGTTGCCGTTGAGGGACCACCAGCCCGAGAGGCTCGACCAGCCGCCCGCGAAGTTCAAGTTGAATACCGGCAGGCCGGAGACGCCCTCCTGGTAGAGCTGCTGGATCTGGGTCGGCGAGAGGACCGAGTCATAGACCTGCGCGTTCGCTATCATGCCGTTGAAGTTGAAATATGGGCTGACGGAGGCTTCCCCGATAACCACAACACCGGGCGCCAGGCTGCCGCTGATGGGGGCGTTGGCCACCAGCACGCCGTTCACGTACAGCCTGGCAGTGGAGCCGTCGTACGTGCCGACGTACTGCGTCCACGCCCCGATGGCGGGGCACGAGCCGCCAGTCGCGAGGGCGCTATTACCGTGCGGGTAGTAGCCGGTGTAGACCCCGAAACCCGGGCCGGTCGAGGTGCACGAGTCTAAGTAAGTCGCGCTCTGCGCCATCAGTATGCCCCTCGGGTCGCCGTTTCCGGGCCCGAGCTGGTCCGCCCAGACTGCCATCGTGACCTGGTTGCCCTGGGCGAGCGCGGTCGGGGAGATGCTCACGTAGCTGCTCTGGCCGTTGAAGACGCCTGCCTGCGCGTTGTAGTTCGAGAACGTGAATATGCCGTTGGGCGACTCGTTGAGCAAGTTGGCCGCCGGCCCTGTCCATGTAGGACGGAGCGAAGGGCGAGGCGAAGTAGTAGCCGTTCGATACCGCGTTCCTCAGGCCTTCCACGTTGAGCGTATCCATTCCGGGCCCGTAGAGCAGTACGCGCATCCCCGTCGGCAGGCTCGGCATTATGCCGGGCGCGGCGCCGCTGTAGACCAGATATGGCATCGCAGGCATGGATGGCGGGAGATAAGTTATGAGGCCGGCGTAGCCGCTTATGCACCCGCTCAGGCTCACCGAGTTGTAGGTCGCTATTATGATGTTCCCGCTGTAGGGCGCGGAATTGAAGGGCGACCGGATTCCCGTGCAGTTCGCGCTGCTGGTGGAGCTGCTGGGAATGTTGTATATGGTGCCATACGCGAATCCCACGTTGTTTCCGGAAGCCGCGTAGACCCCGCCTATCTGCGAGGTCAGGTTCCCAAGGCTCGCGAACTTGATCGTCTTCCATATGCCCTGCTGCGCGTAGAAGAGGTCGGGGGTGTTGTTCAGCGCTATTGACGCGTTGACGGGTATGCTGTACCTGTAGAGGATCCCCGATGCGTTCAGCGCGACGTTCTCCACGTACGAGACGCGGAGGTGATACGGATCGGTCTGGAAGAAGACCGGCGTCGTCTCGTTTATGATGACGTTCTGTCCGAGGCCGAGCTGGCCCGACACCAGGACGTTGTAGCCGCTGAACGTAAGGCCGCCCATCGCCTTCTGGGTATATCCGGTCGCGTACGCGTCGTTGGGCAGGGTCCCGGTCATCATCAGTCCGGAAGCGTATGTGCTGAAGTTTGAGATGAGGTTGCCCCTGCTCGGCGCCGCGCTGTACTCGTAGTTCGCCAGGACAGTGAGCGCCCTCGAGGCGCTCTCCTTCGCGAAGAGGTTCGCGCTCTGCCTCAGGAGGGTGCCGTAGTTCATCGAGCTCAGCGAGACGGAGAGAGACTGCGACGCGGCGTTCGCGTTGATGTTGAGGAGGGAGAAGGCGAAGAGCGCCGAGACCATGAGCAGGAACATCACCAGCACAAGTATCGTCATCAGCTGGGCCTTGCTTGACCTTCCAAGGGGATTAGTCATTTCCATGTGTAGACACCTACTTTGATGACGTTATCCGCGCCAGTAGTATAGTTCAGCAACGGGACGAAGACGCTCGCCGAGCCTATCGAGTAAGCGTTGGCGAGGCTCAGCGCCGTGTAGTTCTGCGATACGAATGCGACTCCGCTGTTGTATCCCGTGTTGAATCCCGCGTAGTCGTTAGCGTCTCCCCCGAGAGGCCACCAGCCCGCCAGACCTGCGTTGCTCAGGGGAAGGCCGGATATGCCCCTCTGATAAAGGGTCTGGATCTGGCTTGGCGAGAGCGTGGTGCCGTACATCTGGAAATCCGCCAGGCTCCCGCTGAAATAGGAACTTGCCCTTGCGCTGTCGCCGATGTAGAAATTATAAGTGCTCCAGGACAGGGGTCCTGTTAGCCCGGCTTGCTTGGCCACCTGGACCCCGTTCACGTACACCGAGATTGCGTTGGCGCTCTGAGTCCCGTTCCACTGGGCGACGACGAAGGTCCATGTGTTGATGGGGAAAGTGCTCAGCGGAATCTGCGACGACGTCGATGCCCTGTTCGCCGAATTGTATATGTCAAACTCGATGTTCGGCGGGCTCCCGGCCGGATACGCAGTTAATGCTACGCCTCCCTGGGTGCCGGGGCTCCCTAGGCCTTCGCCTCCGAAGACCGCGGGGTAGGTCGAGGCGGACCAGCTCGAGGGATTGAGCCAGAGGGAGATTGCGAAGGCTCCGACAGGTTCGGCAGAGGCCGGAAGCTGGACGTAGCTGCTCGCCCCGTTGAAGCTCCCGACAAGGGTGTTGTGCGCCGAGGCGTTGCCGGCGACGACGGTATAGTTGGCCGCGGGGAACGCCGCGCTCGAGAGCGCCTCCGCGCAGCCCGGATCGGAGTTCAGGTAGAGGGTCGCGATGGCGGAGAGGGCCGACGAGTGCATGGGCGCGTTGCAGGCGCCGTACGCGATCACGCTGCTCCCTACGACGACGTAGAGCCTCCCGTACGCCAGTGCCATGTACGGCAGGGCTCCGGCGGAGCCCGGGATCGGCGTGAACCATGCGACCGTGCCGTTATTGACGTACTGTCCTGCCAGGCCGTTCGACCAGAGGGTGTAGACCATCTTACCCGAAATCGCAGGGGTTGCACCCGCGAGCGCGGTCCCGAAGGACGAGGGGACCGTCGCAGTCCAGAGCTGCACTCCAGAGGGGGAGAACGCCGCTTCGCCGGTCGCGACTTGGTATATCACGTAATTCTTGTAATCCGCCACGCCGGTGGCTGAGGCTGTTGTTATGGGGAATCCGGCCGCGGGCAGGCTGTTGACGACCAATGCGTTGGCCATCGAGCTCCCGCCGAAGTATATCTCAGATCCCTCGCCTGCAAGACCGGTCGTGATGGAAGGTGGCGTAACGCTCCAGAGCTGGCTGGCCGCATTTCCCGTCTGCATCAGGAGAAGCACGTTGCCAGAGGCTCTCGCGGCCAGGTTTCCATCGGCCACGATTATGTTGAAGGGGGAAGTTCCTGCGCCGGAGACAGTCCATGCGGACGTTCCGTTGCCCGCGAAGAACGAGTACACGCCGCCGTTCGTCGCGCCGAAGATCACCCTGTTGTCGTACGCCAGGATCGGCGAGGTTACCGCCGAAGGCAGGCTAACGCTCCAGACCGGAGCGCCCGTTCTGGCATTGAGCGCCACGAGGTTGGCAGAATTGGCAAAGACCAGGGTCCCCGCATACAGGGCAGGTGTGGACGCCACGCTCGATGCCGTGGAGCTGCTCCAGACGACGTTGTTCGTCGTCGCGTTCACGGCGTAGACGAGTGCTGCCCGCGGCGAAGTAGATGTTGCCGTAATCCGCCACGACGCTAGTGGTTATGGTGTTGCCCGCGGCGAACACGGAAGAGAATATGGGCTCAATCGGCCCGAAATCGTTGCTGTTGTTCCTGAAGATTCCGCCCTCCGAATTGCTGCCAGGTCGCGTTGGCGCCGGCGAACTGGTTCGACATCGCCTTGGCGAGCGCGCTGCTGTTCTGCATGACGTCGACGGAGGTCGAGAGGAGGTTCGAGAGCGCCGACTGCGCGTTCGAGTATTGGATCGGTGTAGGGGCGTCTGGTTCGAGTAGTTGAAATAGAGCAGTATCGATATGCTGGCGACGGCTATGGCCAGCGCGAAGATCGCATCCAGAGTGAATACCACGCCTTTCATCAACTGACCCCGAATGTCTTGTTCGTCCAGACGATTATCTGCACCCTGACGGGCGCGCCGTTAAGCGTCGCGGACTGCATCGCGACCTGCGACGCGGTGGCCTTGTTGCTGTAGGGCGGCACGCCCAGGGACATCGTCATGTTATTTCCGTACATGACAATATAATACTCATACCCCACCCCGAGCAGGGGCTTGGTGTCCTGGTAATAGACCGAGTTGGAAGTAGTCGGACATGGCCATGAAGGTCATGACCTTGCCCGGCGAGAGCGCGGTGCCCGCTGCCGGTGCCGAGGCCGATGCTTGATATTGGACCAGGTCATCGTGTTAGACACGTTCAGCACCGAGTTCCAGTTTGACGGGGTGCCAGGGCCGAGTATCCTGTTCTGAAGGCTCTGCAGCTGCGCCTGGAGGTTGGCCGACCCCAGCCCGTATGACAGGGAGTACTGGTTGCTTATGCTCGTCCACACGAAGGTGAGGAGCACGAGCGCCGTCCCGAAAATCACCACTGCGAAGATAACGTCGAATGACCAGAATTGCGCTCTCATGGCGATGCACCAGTCATAATAGATTCCTTACCCAGAAGAACTTTAAGTATATTCATTATCTTTATCGTCTTTTCGTCCCTCTGCACCTCTTTATCTACTTGCGAGGAAATCACATATCCTTCACGCTGCTTGAATTTATTTAGGAAGAAAAACACGTTTTCCAGTTCTATGCCTCCGTACTTCACCTCTATCGGAAAGCCACCTTCCGTGACGATATCCACTTCGTGCTTGTACGCGTCCCTCCAGAAGAATTTGGCGTCGAGTTGGCTCACTGCAAGCCATTCGAACACCTTGGACCTGTAAAGGTCGTCCGTCTTGTAGGTAAGTTCCGGAGACAGCACAGTGGGATAATACTTTTTGAGCTTCTTCTCCTGCCTTCTGGACTTTTTCGAGTAGTTATAGAGCCTCCTTATCAGAAAGGCGTCCTCTAGGTAGGAGAGATAATCCGAAGCTGTCTGTCTTGAGATGCCCAGGTCACTTGCAAGCCTGATGTACTCTATGATCTGCCCCGGGTCCTGCATGAGCATGTTCAACATGGCCTTCAGCGCTCCGATGTTTTCGACCTCGAACGCCTCCGGAATGTCCTTGTACAGGATCCTCTCAGCTATCCCTTCCACTATGTACTTCCTTATGGCGACCGGATCATCGATGCCTATCAGCTCCGGGAACCCCTGGATTCGTATGAACTCGTTGAGTAGCCTCCTGAGCTCGCCCTCGTGGAGCCTGATATTGTCGAAGTGCCTCCCTTTGAAATCTAAGAACTCCGCGAAAGACAGGGGATTGACCTTAAACTCGAAGATCCTCCCCGCGAGACTCTCTTTCGATTTCTTCCTTATGGAAAGAGACTCGGAACCGGAGAGCAGTATCTTGGTGGTGGCGGAGTGGATGTCGTAGACCGTCTTCACCTGGTTCTCCCAGTCGGCGAGCTTCTGCACCTCGTCTAGCACGAGAAGGTGCCCGCCATCCTTCAGGCTCCTCTCGCAGAAGTTCTCATACTCCTTTATGACGTCCCTCAGTTCGACATCCCTGGCCTCGTCGAATGAGAAGAATAGGATGTCCTTTGGATCCATGCCCGAGGCTATGCTGTCTTCGATGATCTTGAGGAGCAACGTGGTCTTTCCCACCCGCCGCAGGCCGGTGAAGGACACTATCTGTTTCATTCCGAGATACTTCTTGACCTGCCTGTAGACCTCCCGCTCCTTGAAGGCCACCTTGAAGTCTCCGCTCCACCATGCGTTCCTTTCAATCATCAGGTCCAGAATCTTTGGCATGTGTAACCATCATTAAATCGATTTAATGTTAATCATAACTAACATCAAATATAAAAACCTATTCCCATGATCTTTCGCCACTGGTGTCATCCAATTCGTCCCTAATTTATGATTAATCTATGATACTTATATGTCTCATAGAATCGATTCTATGATACTTAGCATTAACATCAAATATGCGATCTGGTGCTCGGGAAAGCCAGAACTGCGCCCTCATGGAACCCATCCCAGAGGTACGCTCGCCGAGGCGCTGGGAGGCATCTGGCTCTGGTAGAGCTGCTGGACCTGGCTTGGACTCAAGGCGGTGCTGTAGACCTGCGCGTCCGCCAGCAGGCCGTTGAAGTTGTAGAAACTGTATAGGCCCCAATCTCCCATCGAAGTAGGCCCGTATGCCCCTAGATTGCCGCTCTGGACGGCGTTGGCCACCAGCACGCCGTTCACGTACAGCCGGGCCATGGAGCCGTCGTAAGTTCCTACGTACTGCTTCCAGATGCCGTTGGCGGGGCAGGTTCCTCCGGTTGCAAAGCCCCAGCCGCTGGTGTATGTCGCAAACGTTGGCGCGCCGGAATTGCACGCGTCCAGATAAGTCGCGTACTGCGACATCATGACGCTCCTGGCCGAGTTTCCTGGGCCGAGCTGGTCCGCCCAGACTGCCATCGTGACCTGGTTGCCCTGGGCGAGCGCGGTCGGGGAGATGCTCACGTAGCTGCTCTGGCCATTAAATCCGGCACCGTACGAGTTGAGCGAAGAAATGAGGTATGGGCCTATCGCCCGCTGGGATATGTAATTCGCGGCTATCGCCGTCCCGTTGTTGCCGTTGCCACTGTAGTCTTGGGCGTTGCCGTCGAGCGGCCACCAGCCCGCGAGGCCCGAATTGCCTAAGGGCAGACCGGAGATGCCTTCCTGGTAAAGGGATTGTACCTGGTTCGCCGAAAGGGCAGTGCCATAAGCCTGGACATCTGCGAGGGAACCTGACCAGAAATTGGAAACCGGGGCCGCGGCATCACCGCCTATTACTGAAGGATTCTGCACATTGAGAGCTATGTTCTGCGCCGTCACCGTCTGGGAATACGCTAGATTATTCAGATAAAGGGTAAGGGTGTTGCCTGAATAGGCGTATCCCGCGAAATACCAGGTGTTGGGCAAGACCGAAAGGGGACTTGCATACGCTGACGCTCCATTCCAAAAACCGAGGGTTCCGGAACTGACGAAAAGATTTGCCATCCTGCCAACTGCACCGTCACTTCCGTAGCTATACGCGTCAAGATTTGAGCTCGGGGATTTGTCATAGATCCATGCGAAAGCGGAACTTGGGGCGTTGCCAAGGGGCAGCCCGTTGGTTCCCGTAACCACATAACCGTTCTGGCCGTTGAAGTTTCCGGTAAGCATGCTCGTGGCATTGGCGTTCACGTTTGGAATCGATGACGTGCCGGCGAAGTTTAGGTTCCCGTAGATGACTCCGCTGTTGCCATTGCCGGAGTAGTCGTTGGCGTCGCCGTCGAGGGGCCACCAGCCGGAGAGCCCTGAGCTCGTGAGGGGCGGGCCGGAGATGCCTTCTCGATACAGAGTCTGAATCTGGTTCGCCGAAAGGGCGGAACTGTAGACCTGCGCGTCCGATATTTCACCGTTCAGGAACCAGTCGCCTGCGTAATAATGACTCATGAATAGGGACGTGACCGAGCCGTCGCAGAATCCGAGTGCTCCGGACGCCGAACCGGTTGCCACGGCCACTCCGTTAATGTAAAGGGCATAGGTGGTACCGCTCCAGGTTTCTACGGCGTGCAGCCAAGTGTTTCCAGAAAAGGATGCCGATATCGGCCCGACCCACCCTCCATTGACGCATACATATGCGGATATTGCGGAATTTCCATTGTCTTGCAGGGCGAACTGCCCATTTCTGATGAATACCTGATCAAATGATGGTGAGAAATCATTAAACCAGATGGACGCGGTTAAGCCCGAAGTGAGCGGAGGCGAGAGGGAGTTGCCCGTCGCTACATAACTGCTCGCCCCGTCGAATTTCGCGACGTAGTTCGGCTGACTCCAGCTCGCGTAGCTCATCGCTCCGCTGTTGCCGTTGCCGCTAAGGTCCGCGGCGGCGCCGCCCTGACCGAGGTTGAGCGGCCACCATCCGACGAGATTGCCCTGTAGCGCTAGCGTGGCGTTGCCGTTAAAGGCCACTGCCTTCACAAGCGCCTGGCCGTTGTTCCCCTGCTGGCTTAGGAACGCCGTCGCAATGCCGTTGGAGTTAGTGTAGCTCGCGGTGGCCTGGCCTTTCGTGAAATTCCCGGAGGTGGTCGCGAAGCCTACGAGCGCGTTCGGCAAGGTCTGGCCGAACTGGTTGGTCGCTTTCGCGAAGAGTTGCGCGACAGTGGTATATGTCAGCGGGCCTACGACGTTTCCGTTGTCGTTATTGCCGGAGTAGTCCTGGGCGTTGCCGTTGAGGGGCCACCAGCCGACGAGACCCGCGCCGCTCAACGGGGTGCCGGAGATGCCCCCCTGGTAGAGCTGCTGGACCTGACCCTGTGAAAGGGCGGTGCCGTACACTTGGACGTTTGCGAGGGAACCATTTAGATATCCTGCGTAATTGCCCAAGGCGAGAGGGCTTACCGTGACCATAGTGCCGCCACTAGTAGTGACGCTTCCTTGAACAGGGACACCATTCAAGTATCCGACCATTGTTGCTCCATTATAAATCAATACCGCCTGATACCAGGTGTTAGCGAGAGGTAAGGTCGCAGTAAAGGCTCCGCCCGACATTGTAGAAGTGTACAGCTCGTACCTTAGCTGACCGGTGCCAGGAAGCCAAAGGTCTATGTAAGGCGCTCCATACTGAGCCATAATCCCTTGCGCACTGGTCAGGGAATTCGTTTTGAACCAGACGACATAAGTCACTTGGCCGTTGGAGTATTGCAGAGAGGATGAGTCAGGTATGTTCACATAGCTGCTCTGGCCGTTGAAGTTGCCGGCGTGCGTCACCTGCGCCGAGAGGCTCACGTTGGTTGCCTGGCCTCCGGCCGTGGGGCACTGGTAGTCGATGCAGATCGTGCCGAAGGAGTTCTGCACCTCCAGGGAGCCGTTCGCGGTGGGCATGGCGTAGTACGCCGAGTTGGCCGTCAAGTACGACGGGTTGGAGACCACGCCCTTGACGGAGCTGTACGCCACCGCCTGCACGACCTGCCCGCCTATGAGGGAGTTGACTATCACAGCCCCGTTCCGGGTTATGCTCAGGTTGTAGTTCACCGAGCCTATCGCCGTGGCGAGGGGCACGCTCGCCGCGTATCCGGGCCCGGCCTGCAGGGCCGCGTCGAGCTGCGCGGCTATGCCCTGCGCGATCGCCTGGCCCACGGAGTAGAGCTGCCTGTTCTGCTGCTGCACCCTCTGCGTCGAGACCTCGGCGAAGAGGACCGCGAAGATGACTAGCACGATGGAGAAGACAAGCATGTACTCGAGGGCGATCTGCGACTTCTTTAGGGGCATCCTACACCTTTGGAGACATGTAAACGCACGGTACCACGCTCCCTGGGAGGCTGCTCGGGCAGGCGGAAGTGGATGTCACGTTGACGAAGTAGGTACCGGCCGAGCTTATGCCGCCGAGGGAGCCGCTCACCGAGGCGGGGGTGTAAGCCGTCACATAGCTGAGCCCCGACGGCGAGCTGACTCCGAATATTATCTCGTGCCCCACAGCGTTGTTTAGATTGCCGACGTAGATGTACCTGACGTTCGGGGGTATCGATATCTGCACGACCTGCTTGGCCAGGGCGCCCTCGCTGCCCACGAGCGTGGCGGCGCTGGCGAGCTTGCTCGCCGCCTGCTGCGCCTCTATTGACGATAGCGAGGCGTTGGCGTTCGAGAGCTGCAGGAAGGCGATCACCACGAGGGGCATCAGGACGGCTAGCCCGAAGGATAGCGTTATGAGAAGCTCGAAACTCGATTGGAGGCGCCCGCCCCTATTCCTCGCCATAGTATCGCTCGGCCCCCTTCCTGCCGCTGACAATTATTTCCTTCCTCTCGGTGACCTGCTTGAGCAGGTTGTCCAGGAGGGACGTGAGCGTGCTGTCCAGGCCGTAGCCGGTGGCGGTGGCGAAGATGACTCCCTTCTTCTCGAAGCCGAGCCTCGCCTTGAGCTCGTAGCCCTTGTTCTTGACCTTGTTTACGTGGATCGCGGCGTAGCTGACCTCGGTCCTGCCGAACTTGTCGATCCGCTCTATGAGCCTGTTGACCTCGTTCTCCATGTCCTGCTCGTAGTCTATCGTGCTCTCGTCTATGCCCGTTATCACGACCGCGCGCTTCACCTTCTCCATCTGGGCGGCGGCGAGCTCGAAGACGTCCCTTATCGAGAGCAGGCCCACGGGCTTCCCGCCCCTGGTGACCACCAGAGACGAGATGTTCTTGCCGAGTAGCTGCCTTATCGCGTCCTCCAGCGGGTCGTTGAAGTCCGCGGAGTACGGGTTCGCGTTGGCGACGTCCCTGACAAGGACGTTGTTCAGGGAGCGCGGCTCGGGCGTCATCTCCGGATGCCTCTCGTCGAGCCTTGCGAACTTTGAGTAGACGTCCCCCTGCGTCAGTATCCCGGCGAGCTTCCCGCCGTCGAGCACGACGAGCCTCCTTATCCTATTCTGGCCCATGACGCTGACGGCCTGGGAGAGGTTGGCGCTGGCGTCGATCGCCATAACCGGGGTCGACATCGCGTCGCTGACCTTGGCCTTGGATAGGAGGTGCAGAGACACTATCGACCTGAGGACTATGTCCCTCTTCACGACGCCCTAGACCTTGTCGCCCTCGCCGAACGGCAGGGCCTTCGTCGAGAACTCGTGGAAGTATCCTATCGACGTTTCCTATCGAAGTGTCCTTGGTCAGCAGGGGCAACTTCCTCGCGAACTTGCCTATGGAGAGCGCCTTCGAGAACTTGGTCGGCCTCTCCGAGCCCGTCCTCGACATCGTCCTGTTGTCGGCTATCCCGAAGTAAGCCTTGTCCTTCGTCACTATCACGGCTCCGAGACGGTTCATCTCGCCGATGACCTGCGTCAGTGGCGTCTTGTAGTCGAAGAATGCGGTCTGTGAAACAAATTCCTGGGGAAGCTGCTCGTATAGTGTCGACATATAATAACCTACAAAATCCTTCACTTTAAAATTCTTCGTTTATAAAGAATATATACGTATCTATTGCTACCGCGCCAGGGTGGCAGATCGGCTATGCGTCCGCCTGCAGAGCGGAAAAGTGGGGTTCAACTCCCTACCCTGGCTTCTCCTTCTGGAGGAAGGGTCACACGTCCATGACGACCTTTATGACGTACCTCTTGCCTGACTTCCTTACTTCCATCCCGTAGGGCGTCACGGCCTTGACCTCCGCCAGGAAGCAGTCGTCGACATCGGACTTGTAGCGGAGCAGCCCGCTCGCCACGAACCCGCCCTTCCCCTCGTTCAGCAACGACACCCTGAATTCGAATGCCCCTCTCTCACGCTCGTCGACCTTGGTCAGGATGTCCTGCAGGACGTACCAGATCAGGTTCTCCACGGTGTCCGCCTTCTCCATTATCTTCAGGCTCCGCGGGGCTTTCGCCGCCTTTCGGATTTTCTTGGTATCGAGCATCACGTTGAGCATCGCGGAGGCGGCGTTCTCGAGCAGCTCGGCGTAGTCCCTGCCGTACGCGGCGAACATTATGTCGGCGGTGTGAGGCAGGTACTCGAACTTCTTCAATCGCATGATTAGGATTGCAAGAGCAGTTATTTAATCTTCCCGAACCAATACTATTGTCCTGTGACGAACAGAGTAACTACTGACTTGTGATGAAGTCTATATCGGCTGAGGACATCGTGATACTATGAGGTATGACGGGAAGCTTGGGATACTGGTCTTCCTTATCGCCACAGTGGTGCTGCTGTCCACTTCCCTCTTCATAACTCCTCTCGCTGTCAGCGACGCCGACCCGTCGACATACGTCATCGTCCCTATGCTTATGCTTCCGCTCTTCGTGCTCTTCTCGCTGAAGGCAGGCGCGGATCCCGACGTCGGAAGGCGCGACGTGGCCATAGGTTCCGCGATGTTCGCCGCGTTCATCCTGCTCACTCTCTTTCTGAGGTTCTACTTCTCGTTCCTGTTCCTGAGCTTCAGGATGGACCTCCTGGTCCTGCCCCTCGCGCTCGCCGCGCTCGCGGTGCTCCTCTTCGGGACCAGGAACCTCGGCAAGTTCAGGGGAGTCATACTCTATGCGCTCTTCGCGTCCCCGCCCGTGCTCTTCCTCCTGCTCGAATCGTACAACGCGTTCACTTCCATAAACTCTGTCATAGTCTACGGCCTCCTCAGGCCTTTTGTCGCGGGCGTGAAGTACGTGGCGCCAATCACCATAAGCGCCAACGGATACAACATAGGCATAGGGCAGGCGTGCGTCAGCATAGGCATCTTCATCGCGCTGGCGCTCTTCCTCGTGCCCGTCGCGTACCTCTATGACGGGAAGGACTCTAAGAAAGCGGCGTGGGTGGCAAGCGGGGTCGCGCTCCTGTTCGCGTTCAACATATTCAGGATGCTATTCGTGTCCTATGAATGGCTGGCCTACGGTCCCAGCGAGCATAATCGCGCTGGTGCACGCCACCGCCGGGGTGTTCCTCTTCTATGCCGCGATAATCGTCATGGTGCTCGCGGCGGGCGCTTACGGACTGTCCTTGGGAGCCAAGGCCGAAGCCGCGGAGAAAACGCAAGCAGAAGGGCGGCGCGGGCCCGTGGCCGACAGCGGTTGTGCTCGCGCTCGCGTTCGCTCTGGTCTACGCGTGCACAACGCTGGGCTACTGCCGGCGCGCTCGTGCGTCTCACCGCTGGCCTCTGGCGAACGGAGTCGCCTTCAACTTCAGCAACGCGGGGATCGCGCATTCGGTGTCGGGGATCGTGGGCGGCAGGGGCTTCAACTATTCGGTGGTGCCGGGCCAGGACGGAACCTACGTCTTCTTCGACCTGGCCAACAGGACGATAAACGCTTCGGAACCCGCCGTGCTCCTGGTGGCGAGGCCAGGCGCTGAACATCACAGGTAGCATAGAGAGCAACAGCACGGTGGAGGGCAGGTTCGGGTTCCTGAACGCCAACGGCGCCAGCGAGGAGGTCGACGACGTAATCTCGAACGGCACGGAGTTCTTCCTTTACCATACCGTCATGCCCCTGTCCCTGGGCGACATGTCGTACGTCGATCGCTGACGTCTACGTGATACTTCCGGGAAGCGCGGTGCGCGGCAGCGCCTGCGCCGCGGGCTACGACCCGATCTACGCCGTCGCGCTCAACGCCTTCAACGCCGAGAGCTACAACGGGACGGCACGCGATGGCGCGCTGAAGGCGCTCTGCATCTCCGACAGGCATAGTGTGGTCCCAATGAAGTTCGAGTACTCGGCCGGCGTGTTCGTGTACGCGAGGGAGCGCGGCAGGACGAGGATCCTGTTCCTGATAAGGCCCAACGACTACGACCTTCCCAAGGGCCACATAGAGAAGGGCGAGAGCGCCGAGATCGCCGCACACAGGGAGCTGAAGGAGGAGACGGGATGGACGTGCGGCTCGTGCCACACTTCGTGGAAAAGAACAGGTACTTCTTCATGAAAGGGAAGGAGAAGGTGCTGAAGCAGGTCACGTTCTTCCTGGGCAAGGCGAAGACCAAGAGGGTCAGGGTATCAGACGAGCACATAGGGTACGAGTGGCTAGACCTCGGGGGAGTTATGGAGAAGGTGAAATACAAGGACATAAAGCAGCTCATGCCAAGACTGTTCGACTACATAGATAGGTACGAGGCGATGGAGAAGCTCAATTCCGAGTACGCCCTGCTTCCGAAAAGGACAGCCGGCTGGAACCTCAGCGGAAGGCTCGTGCCCGGGGACGGCCCGCTGGACGCTGGAGCGATGCTGCTCGGCGAGGCGCCGGGCGCGAAGGAGGACGAGCAGGGGAGGCCGTTCGTGGGGCGCAGCGGGGCGCTGCTCGGCAGGGCCCTGAGGGAGGCCGGCCTCAGGCGGAAGGACTTCTACGTCACAAGCGTCGTGCAGTTCAGGCCCCCTGAGAACAGGCTGCCGAAGAGGGAGGAGATAGAGGCGTGCGGGGGCTTCCTCGCGGGGCAGATGTCGATAATAAAGCCGAAGATCGTCGTTCTCCTGGGAAGGACTGCTAGCAAGACAATACTCGACCTAGACAGGATGGTGGAGATCCACGGAAAGACAGTGGAGAAGGACGGCATAACCTATTTCGTCACGTACCACCCCGCGGCGGCGCTCAGGTCGACGACTAACCTGAAAAGGATGACAGACGACTTCAGGAAGTTGAAAAGGTTGCTTACCGCAAAATAATTATAACCTGAACGCCAAAGTAATAGTACGGGCTCGTAGCTCAGCTTGGTTAGAGCGTTCGACTGATAATCGAAAGGTCTGGAGTTCAAATCTCCGCGGGCCCACTACACTGAACACGCGAGGGGAAGCGATGGGCGAAGAACTCATAGACATCACTGATGAGAAGGGCAATGCGCTGGGAGCGAGCAGGACAAGGGGCGAGATACACGCGAAAGGCCTGTGGCACAGGGAGGTGCACATCTGGATCTACGACTCCAGGGGGGATGTGCTGCTCCAGAAGCGTTCTATGCAGAAGGACACCTGGCCTGGCAAATGGGACGTCGCCACGGCGGGACACGTCTCGGCCGGGGAGACGCCGGAGCAAGCGGCGCTGAAGGAGATGCGCGAGGAGATAGGGATCGGGGCCAGATTCGGAGACATACGGCAGGTCATGGTGTGCAAAGCCAGCACCAGCCCTAAACCGGACTACTACAACAACAAATTCGAATACGTCTACCTATTCAAACTCAATAAGCTGCCCAAGAACCTACAGAAAGAAGAAGTTGATTCTGTGAAGTTCGTTCCCCTCCCCAAATTTGAGGAGGAGCTGAATAATCATCGGACCATGAAAAACTTCGTGCCCCACGGCTATCTCCCTGATCTGCTCAAGGTGCTGAGAAAGGAGATCGCCAGGGAGGAGAAAGCCAACCTCAAGGTACGAGGGCGCTAGGGAGCGGATCTTGCCCCGATTCCCGCTGGAAGTATTATATATTTTTAGCGACCCTCTTCATCTTATGACGGCAGCAGGCAACCGTACGAAGGCATACTCCCTGGCTGAGGGCGAGCTGCTCGTCAGGGCGGCAAGGAACGCCGTGGAGCTATACCTCACCTCGTCCAACTTCAGGCGTGAGGCGGCGGAGATGGGCCTCTCTGGATTCGAGCGCAGGCACGGGGTCTTCGTGACCATATACCACTATCCTACGAGGACGCTCAGGGGATGCATAGGGTTCACGGAGGGCGTGAAGCCGCTGGGAAAACTGATCGTTGACGCCGCAGTCTCCGCGGCCACTGATGATCCGAGATTCGTGCCGCTGTCGCCCCCCGAGTTCGGGCACATCGTGCTGGAGGTCAGCCTGCTCACCGAGCCGGAGAAGATCTCAGGAGACCCTTCGGAGATAAGAAAACAGGTCAGGATAGGAAAGGACGGGCTCATGATAGAATACGGCTACAACAGGGGGCTGCTGCTTCCGATAGTGGCCGTGGAGGAGGGCTGGGGCGCCGAGGAGTTCCTGGACAACGTGTGCATCAAGGCGGGCATGGCGAAGCAGACTTGGAGGCAGCGGGGCGTCTCCCTCTACAGGTTCTCGGCGCAGGTGTTCGCGGAGACGGAGCCCAGGGGAAGGGTCACGGAAGTAAGGCTTGAAGGACCATGAGACTGATAGTGCTCGTAGACATGGACTACTTCTTCGCCGCATGCGAGGAACTCCGGCGGCCCGACATAAAGTCCAAGTCCGTGATAGTCGGCGCCGACCCGAAGGGAGGGACAGGCAGGGGGGTCGTGAGCGCCTGCAACTACGTGGCGAGGAAGTACGGGATAAGGAGCGGGATGCCGATATCGATGGCCTACCGCCTAAAGAGGGACGCTGTGTTCCTGCCCGTCGACTACGACTACTACGAGGCCGAATCCAAGAAGGTCATGACGATAATAAAGGCCTACGCGGACAGGTTCGAGCAGGTCAGCGTGGACGAGGCGTTCGCCGACGTGTCAGGCAGGGCGAAGGACTACGCGGATGCGGTGGCGATCGCGGGCAGGATAAAGGAAGAGATCAGCAAGGAGCTCGGGCTGCCCTGCTCGGTCGGCGTCAGCACGAACAAGCTGGTTGCCAAGATGGCGTGCGAGGGAGCGAAGCCCAACGGCGTGAAGCTCGTCAGGGAGGAAGAGGCCGCCGGCTTCCTCGCGGACAAGCCCGTGGGCGACCTCTACGGAGTCGGCAGGAGGATGAACGAGAGGCTCAAGGCCATGGGCTACTCCAGGATAGGCGACCTCGCCAAGGCCAACGTCATGGACCTGGTGGAGGAGTTCGGATCCTATGGCGCGGACATATACCACTACGCGAACGGGAAGGACGACGCCGAGGTGCAGGAGAACTACGAGGTGAAGTCGATAGGGAGGGAGAAGACCTTCGAGACCGACACTGACGACGCAAGAGTCGTATCCGCCGCGGTCTGGGACATGGCGCGGGAGGTCGCCTCGGAGGTGAGGAAGGGCGGTTTCGCGTTCAAGGTGATCACGCTCAAGATAAGGTACCCCGACTTCGAGGAGCACATGCACAGCAGGAGCCTCACCCACAGGTCCAACGCGGTCGAGGACATAGCGAGGTCAGCCTTGGACCTGTTCGCCAAGAACCTGGAGAAGGGGGAGAAGGTGAGGAAGGTGGGGGTGAGGGTCTCCAACCTCGTCAAGTACACCGGGCAGAAGCGGATTGAGGAGTACTTTTGACTGCCGACTAGGCCTTCTCTATCAGATATCTCCGCGCCTGCAACGCGGCCTTCACGCCGTCGCCGCTCGCGACAGAGGCCTGTCGGTAGGTCCTGTCGGAGACGTCCCCGGCCACGAAGACGCCCTCAACGCTCGTCCCGACCTCGCCGCTCTTGATTATGTAACCCAGCTCGTCGATCGCCAGCTGGCCCTCGAAGAGCTTTGAGCGGGGTGCGTATCCTATCGCGACGAAGATTCCGTCAATGGGCATCTCGGTCACCGCGTTGGTGACCAGGTTCTTTATCCTCGCTGAGGTGACTGCCTTCGAATCGCCCTTTATCTCCTCGATCGCCGAGTTCCACAGGACCTTTATCTTCGGGCTGGAGAGCACCCTGTCCTGCATTATCTTGCTGGCCCTGAAGGCGTCGCGCCTGTGCACGACGGTCACGCTGCGGACGAACCTCGTGAGGAAGAACGCGTCCTCCATGGCGGTGTCGCCGCCTCCGACGACTATGACGTCCTTGTTCTTGAAGAAATTCGCGTCGCAGGTCGCGCAGCTCGACACGCCCTTGCCCATGTACTCCGCCTCGGATTCGAGGCCGAGCATCCTGGCCCTCGCTCCGGTGGCTATGATAAGCGAATCTGTCTCGTATGTCTTGCCGTCTACGGTGATTTTGAAGGGGCGCGATTTCAGGTCGACGCGCGACACGTCCTCATCGATGAACCTGGCGCCGAACTTCTTCGCCTGCTTCCTCATCAGGTCGATGATCTCGTAGCCCTGGATCCCGTCCGGGAATCCGGGCATGTTCTCGACCTCCGTGGTGAGAAGCAGCTGTCCGCCGGCGTCCGAGCCTCCTATGACGAGGGGATCGAAACCCTCCCTCGCGGTGTATATCGCGGCCGAGAGGCCCGCTGGGCCGGAACCGATTATCATTACCTTCTCGGACATGTGATGCACAAGTTATTTGTGCGCAACAAGATTTAATAAGTTTAGAATCGCTATCTACGAGGCGACCTGATGGCACTAGTCCTTGGCGACTTTAGGGTGGCGCTCGACTCGAGCGACAAGAGCGCCAACGTGAACTTCGTCTCCCACGCGCACACCGACCACATGGCCGGCCTGAGGAAGAACAGGAAGGCGCTCGCCAGCGACATAACCAAGGACCTGATCGAGTGCAGGAGCGAGCTGAAGGTGGAGCTCGCCGAGGAGCCCGACTGCGTCGACCTGCTCGACGCGGGGCACATACTGGGCTCGAAGCAGCTCTACGTGGAGAACGACCTCTACGGCTACTCGGTGGTCTACAGCGGCGACTACCAGATGTCCCAGCCGCTGATCGCCGAGAAGATACAGATAAGGCAGGCGGACGTGCTCATAATGGATTCCACCTACCCCGACCCGAAGGTGGTCTTCGAGGAGAGCGGCGAGGTGGTGACAGCGATACAGCACTACGCGCAGGATGAAGCTCGAGAAGGGCATAGTCCTCTTCGGTGCGCACATCATAGGGAGGGCGCAGGAGCTGATACACATACTCAACGAGGTGGGGATAGATCCCCTTGTCGACGAGAGGATCTGCAGGGCCAACGAGGTGTACAGGCAAGCACGGGGTGCGCCTCTCCTACCAGCAGGCGGACCTCTCCGGGGGCGACCTCGAAGGGCAGGGGCAACTTCGTTGCCATAGCCGAGCAGCCCAAGCTCGACCCAGATCAGCGAGAGGCTGAAAGCGGAGTGCCCCCGGCGCGTCTTCACCGCGATCGCGACGGGCCTGGCGAAGTCGTTCCGCTTCGGCACCGACGTGCAGTTCGCGCTGAGCGACCACGCCGACTTCTCGCAGGCGGTCGACTACATAAACGCGTGCGGTCCCAAGATAGTCCTGACTTTCGGACAGCGCGCCGACGTCTTCGCGAAGAACCTCTCGCTGAAGGGCTACAACGCAAGGCCGCTCAGGGACACGTCGGCGCTGCACGGCATAATGCTAAACCATATCTAATGGGCTCGATGAAGGAGAGGATTTACCAAGCCCACCTTGGGGAGGGCGGGGAGTACGGCGCCTTGATAGCTATTTAAAACAGAATTCGCCAAGTATTAGCGATGGTGCAGAGGATGGCAACGGACAAGGAAGCTGAGGAGAGCGCGAACTACAAATACCTCCTGATCCTCCTCGGGATGGCCAGCGTGGTGCTCGCCGCGGCGACGATCTACATGATGCAGGTGCTGTCGATCAGCTACGGCGCCGACTACGGCATCGGCAGCCTGATAAGCTCCGGCACGCTCAACGGGGTGCTGAGCCAGGAGAACCTCACGGTGCTCGCCGCTCAGGCCAGCCTCAACATGAGCGGCCTGCACGACGCGATGAGGGAGATCTACGTGGTATTCCTGCTGTCGCTCGGCATGCTGGGCTCCTCCTTCGTGCTCTACACGGCCAGGCGGGCGAGGCACAGCTCCCTGGTGAGGAAGTACACTCTGCTCCACTCCACGCTCACCCTGCTCTACGTGGTTCTCTTCTACATAGTGTTCTCGAGCGGCTTCAACATAGACCTTGGCAGGCCCTATTTCCTCCTGGTCTACTTCGCGATGGCCGCGGCGCTGTGCATAGACGCATACCTGGAGTTCGGGGTCCAGGGCTACGCCCAGAAGCTGCTGAGGAGGGAGATAAGCATAGAGCCCAACACGCCTTACACGAACCTGATAAGGCTCAGGGAGGGCGTCTTCTCCAACCTCGGCGGCGAGGTCAGGATCGTGGACAAGCACTTCAACTCCCAGGCGATCTCCAACCTGCACCGGCTCCTCGAGGGAGGCCTCTCCAACGTCAAGAGGGTGGACGTGCTCACCACGAGGGAGATGTTCGACTCCAGGTTCCTCGACAACTACAACGACTTCAAGAAGGAGCTCTCCAACTCCGGGGTGGAGCTGAACTTCATGCTCATGGCCGACGCGGACAGCACGAACCAGCACGAGAGGTTCGTCTTCGACGACAAGAGGGCGTACAAGATACCTCCCCTCAACATCATCAACAAGAAGAGCGAGCACGTCGTGAGCTTCAGCGTGAGGGACGCGAGGAACAGGTTCGACGCGCTCGCGAGGAACGCGATGAAGTACGAGAACTACCTAGTCAAGCAGGCGAGGGAGCCGAGACCCCAGGGCGTTGAATGAGAGCGGCTAACATCTACAAAGCGGAGAAGGGCCTCATACGGGTGAGCGCGGAGATAGACGGAGGCACCATCAGGGAGATAAGGATAACCGGCGATTTCTTCATGCTCCCCGAGAGGGCGGTGCTGAGGCTGGAGGGCCTGCTGAAGGGGAAGGCCTTCGAGAGGCGGGCGATCTCCGACGCGCTCGACGCGTTCTACGCCAGCGGCGTGGAGACGCCATGCGTGACCAAGGAGGACTTCCTGGAGGCAATAAGCGGTGCGAAGGATGAAATTTAGACTCATAAGCAAGGACTATCCGGGCGATCCCTACAAGAACCTCGCGCTGGACGAGGCGATATTCACCGAGGTCAGGGAGGGAAGGTCGCCGCCGACGTTCAGGTTCTACAGGAACGCTAACGCCGTGATACTCGGGTGCTTTCAGACCGCAGAGGAGGAGGTGGACCTCGAGTACGCGGAGGCCAACGGGATAAAGATAGCGAAGAGGATAACCGGCGGCGGGCGCGGTCTACCACGACATGGGAAACCTCAACTACGCGATAATGACCAAGGACGTCTTCGATATCGGGCTTGACGTGCGGAAGCTCTTCTCCACGCTGATGGACGGCGCCGTCTGCGCCTTCGAGAACTTGGGCATCGACGCCGAGCTTGGCAGGCTCAACGACGTGAGCGTGGGAGGCAAGAAGATACTCGGAGCCGCTGCCACGATGGACTCCGGAGCGCTTCTCTTCCACGCCGCCGTGCTGGTCGACGTAGACCTGATCAGGCTGGCGAGCGTACTGAAGGTTCCCGGGATAAAGCTGAAGGACAAGGGAATATCGACCATCTTGGAGAGGGTGACCAACATAAAGACCGTAAGCGGAAACACCGTGGACGACCTGAGGGAGGCGCTGCTCGAGGGATATGCGGACTCCCTGGAATTCGAGTACGCGGAAGGGAGGCTGACCGATTCCGAGACGAAACTGCTTGACAGGCTCTATGACAACAAGTTCTCCCTTCCGAAATGGAACCTGGGCAGGGAGATGATTGACATGGCCGGCCCGAGGCAGCAGTAAGTGGAGGTCACTTCTTCGTCTTGCCGTAGAAGAAGTCCATAGGCCTGCCGAGCGCCGCCTCCGCGGCTTCCTGCAGCGCCTCGCTGTAAGTGGGATGCGGGTGTATCGAGTCAGCTATGTCCTCGAGCGTGGCTCCCATCTCTATCGCCACCACCGCCTCGCCTATGATGTCGTTGGCGTCGTCGGAGACTATCTCCACGCCCTTGATCACGTTGCTCTCGTCGTACGCGATCTTCACGAAGCCGTTCGTGGTGTCCAGCGCTATCGCCCTGCCCGACGCGGTCAGCGGGAACTTCGTGACGCTCATCACCCTCGCCCTCGAGCGTGCCGGCAATCGCGACCTCCGGATCGGAGAACACGACCGCGGGGACGACGAGTGTTGTCGTAGCCGGAGTTCAGCCCCGACGCCACCTCCGCCGCGACCACGCCCTGCCGCATCGCCTTGTGGGCCAGGAGCGGCTCTCCTATGACGTCGCCCACCGCGAGTATGTTCGGGTCCGTCGTCCGCAGCGAACCGTCGACCTTCACGAAACCCTTCTCGTCGAGCTGGACGCTCGTGTTCTCAAGGCCGAGGCCTTCGGTGTAAGGGGAGAGGCCCACCGCGACGACGATCAGCTCCGCGTCGAGGGTCTTGCCGTCGCTCGAGCGTCACTGAGTTGCCAGAGTGCGACACTGGATTCACGCCGGCGTGCACCTCGATGCCCAGACTCGGCCATCTTGGCCTTTATGAGCTCCACCGCATCCCTGTCGAAGCGCGAGAGGACGTCGGATCTCGCGACTATGTGCACCTTCGTGCCGAGCTTCGCGAAGAGGGTGCCTATCTCCACCGAGACGTATCCCGCCCCGAGTATGGCCATGCTCGCGGGTATCCTGTCGAGCATGAGCGCCTGCTTGTAATCGATGACGTTGCCGCCGAACTCGAAGCCCTTGAGCACCGTGGGCTCGGAGCCGGTGGCGATGATGGCCTTCTTGAACTGGAGCGACGTCCCGTTAGTGAGCTGCAGCGTGTTCGAGGAGAGGAAGGTCGCCTGGCCCTTCACCAGCTCGACGCCGTTCGACTTGCACAGGAACTCCACGCCCTTCTCGAGCTTCGCCGACACGCCCATGCGCCAGTCGTGCATCTTCGCCGCGTCGAGGGTGACGTTGCCGGCGCTGATCCCGAACTTCTCCGCGTGCTTTATCTCGTAGAGCATGTCCGATATCTTGATGAGCGTCTTGGAGGGTATGCACGCGTAGTTGAGACAGTGCCCGCCCATCTTCTCCTTCTCGACGAGCGTGACGCTCATCCCGAGCTGCGCGGCGCTTATCGCCGCGTAGTAACCGCCGACACCTCCGCCTATGACTGCCAGGTCGACTTCTTCAGGCAGGGAACCCATTACCGTGCAATCACCCGATCATCTCGAGGAAGTCGGGATCCTCGAGATACTTCATTACGGCGTTTGACGAACTTCACCGCCTCCGCGCCGTCGACGACCCTGTGGTCGAACGAGAGCGAGATCTGGCAGTATCTTCCCGACCTTCACCTGCCCGTGCTGCGATGACCGGCCAGTCCTTTATCATGTGTATCGCGAGTATCGCGACCTCGGGAGGGTTTATCATCGGCACAGAAAGGAACCCTCCGCCGAGGCTCCCTGTGTTGGTTATCGTGAAAGAGCTGTCGCGCATCTCGTCCAGGGATATCGTCTCCTCCAGCACCTTCTTGTGGAGCTCCTGTATCTCCTTCGCGAGGTCGACTATGCTTTTCTTGTCTGCGTCCTTTATGACAACGACCTTGAGGCCGTCCGGGGCCTCGGCGGCCATGCCGATGTTGTAGTACTTCTTCAGGATTATCTCCTGCGTGTCGTGGTCGTAGCTCGCGTTGAACTTGGGGTTCTCCTTCAGCGCCTGCACAGTGGCCTTGATTATGAAGGGCAGGAAGGTGAGCTTCGCGCCGAGCTTCTCCACGTTGGGCTTCTCCTTGCGCGACATGCTGCAGCGAGGTTCGCCGCGTTCATGATGTCCATGTGCACCGCCCTGGGTATCGTCGCGGAGAGCTCCATGTTCCTCGCTATCGCCTTCCTGGTAGTGGACATCGGCACGCGCTCAATCTCGCCGGCGTGCTTCTCCTCCAGGATCTCGGAGAACTTCTGCGCAGGCTTCGGCTGCGACTTCTGCGATGCGGCCCTCACGTCGGAGTCGAGTATCCGCCCTTCGGGGCCCGTGCCCGCGACCTGCGCTATGTCAACATCTCATGTCCCTGCGCGAGCTTGCGCACCGCGGGCGTTGCTATAATCTCCTTCTGCCCTGTTTTCTGGGATGGTGAGGTGCTGCGCCGGCGCCATGCGCGCCTCGCTGGACGCTGGCCTGTGGCTGGCTCGCCTGCGGCGTAGTCGCCGCCGCTGAATGTCAGCTCGTCTGGAGTGCCTATGAAGGCTATGGTGTCGCCGAGGTGCACGTCGGTGCCCTCCTTCACGTTCTGCCTTATCGTGCCGGTTATCGGCGATGGGACGTTGACTACGGCCTTGTCGGTCTCGACGCGCACGACCGGCTGGTCCTCCTTGACCTGGTCTCCGTCCTTGACCAGCCACTGCCTTACGTGGCCCTCGGTTATGCCCTCGCCGACATCGATGAACTTTATCTCCTTCACTGAATCACGCTCCCAGGACCCTGTCTATCGCATTCGCTATCTTCTTCGCGTTCGGTATATAATAATTCTCGTAGCCCGGGAAGGGGTACGGGAAGCTCGGCGACGCGACCCTCACTATCGGCGCAGAGAGCTCGTATATCGCCTTCTCTGCTATCCTCGCCGCGACCTCCGCCCCGACGCCGAAGCCGAGCGGCGCCTCGTGCGACTATGACGACCCTGCCCGTCTTCTTCGCGCTCTGGATTATGGTGCTCTCGTCGAGCGGGTTTATCGTCCTCAGGTCTATTATCTCGGCGTCGACCTTCTTGTCGGCCACGACCTCCTTCACCACCTGCGCCATCGTGCCGTAGGTGACGATCGTGAGCTTGCTCCCTTCCTTCACCACGCTGGCCTTGCCTATCGGGACCTCGTAGGCCTCCTCGGGCACCTCCTGCTTGAACAGCCTGTAGAGCTTCGTCGGCTCGAGGAAGATCACAGGGTCGTTCAGCCTCGAGGCCTTTATCAGCAGCCCCTTGGCGTCGTACGGCGTCGACGGCTCGACTACGATCAGCCCGCCGTAGTGCGCGTACATCGCCTCCGGGCTCTCCGAGTGGTGCTCGAGCGTCCTGACGCCCGCCGCTGACCGGAGTGCGCACTATCATCGGCAGCGAGAATGACGACCTTGACCTCGCCCTGTACCTCGCCGCGTGGTTCACGAGCTGGTCGAGCGCGGGATACATGAAGCCGGCGAACTGCATCTCCGCGATGGGATGCATGCCCATGAGCGCCATGCCTATCGACGTGCCCGACTATCGCCGACTCGGCCAGCGGCGTGTCCATGACCCTCTTCTCGCCGAACTTGGCCTGCAGGCCGTCGGTCACCCTGAAGACGCCCGCCGTCCTTGCCGACGTCCTCGCCCAGAATGACTGCCTTGTCGTTCTCCTTGAGTATCAGCTCAAGCGCGTTGTTGAGTGCGGAAACCATGTTCATCTGCATAGCATCACCTATTGCCAGAAGTTCGACGCCACCGCGTCGTCCATCTCCTCCTTCAGATCTCGGGCATGAAGCTGTATACGTTCTCGAACATGCTCTTCGGGTCGGGCTTGAACTGCACCGCCTGCTCCACGGCCTCGTCTATCTTCTTGAGGTTGTCCTCGGCGAGCTTCGTCTCTGCCTCCGTCGGTCCACAGCCCCTTCGCAGGTGAGGTGCTTCCTCAGCCTCTCTATCGGGTCCTTCTTCGCCCACGCCTCGACCTCCGCGTCGCTCCTGTACCTGGTCGGGTCGTCCGCGGTGGTGTGCATGCTCATCCTGTAGGTGACGCACTCTATGACCGTCGGGCCCGTCCTTCGAGGCGGCTATGGCGTCCTTCGACCGCCTTGTAGACCGCGACGACGTCGTTGCCGTCCACCTGGATGCACCTGAGCCCGGCGGCGATGCCCTTCTGCGCGAGCGTCTGCGCGGCCGTCTGCTTTTCCGCGGCACGGATATGGCCCACTGGTTGTTCTCGATGACGCCACAAGCGGGGCCTTCCATACGCCCGCGAAGTTGAGCGCCTCGTAGAAGTCGCCTTCGGACGTGCCGCCGTCCCCGACGAATCCCACTGCCACGGCATCCCTGCCGAGATACTTCAGCGCGAAGGCGATGCCCGCGGCGTGCGGCATCTGGCTCGCCACGGGAACGCAGAAGCAGGTCGCGTTGATCGGGCTCGGAGACCTTGTTCGCGTCCTCGAAGCCCCTGGTCGAGAGATAGAAATTGTACAGCGGCAGGCCGCGCGCGAGGAGCACGCCGTGCTGCCTGAAGTTCGGGACGAAGATGTCCTGCCTCCTCATGGCGAGCGCCGCGCCTATCTGCGTGGCCTCCTGCCCGACGAGCGGCGCGTACGTGACGGCTATCCCCTGCCTCTGCAGGCTCAGGGCCTTCGCGTCCGCCGCCCTGGCGAAGAGCATCCACTTCAGCATGTCGAGCAGCTTCGCGTCGTTCAGGTCCGCGGGCATGAGCGACGGATCCAGCTGGCCGTTCTCGTCCAGTACCTGAAGGTAGTCCACGGAACCCTCAAACGCCTTGCTCAACAAGCCAATCCCGATTAGGAATTGCAACAAAGAGATATATTGATTTCTGTGCCGACGCCTTCGGTGAATGAATGAGGCAGGCGGCTAGCCGTGACGCGCAGGCGGGGCCTGGACTCAGTTTCGCTATCTCCTCCAAGACGATGCCCTTCGCGAGGTCGAACAGTTCGCGGGCGGCCTTCAGTTCGCGCGCCTCGGAGTTTATCTTTATCTGCGGCATGGTGTTCGAGGCCCTGACGAGCACCCACCCGCCGCCCCTGAACGCCTTGACGCCGTCTATGTCGATTATCCTGTCGAAGCCCAGCGATGCGAGCCTGCCTCTTTGCTGCCTCCACCGCCTTGAACTTTATGGCATCGGGACAACCGATCTCCGCGATAGGCACCCCCGGATAGCGAGGGATCGAATCGGCCATGGCGGACATCGGCTCGGCGCTGTTCGACACCACCTCCGCCATCTTCGCCGCGGCGTAGAATCCGTCGTCCAGGTTGTGATTGTCCGAGAAGTACAGGTGGTTGGAGTACTCGCCGCCGATCAGGGCGGATTCCTCGGCCATCTTCCTGGGTATGTTCGTGTGGCCCGTCTTGCTGACCACCGCAACTCCCCCGGCCGCCTTGACCATCTCCTCCACGGCCGACGAGCAGGGAACGTCGTACACCACCTTCGCGTTTCTGTTCTTTTTCAGGTAGTACTTCGCGAATATCGAAAGGAGAATGCTGCCGTTGCCCACGTATCTGCCCTTGTCATCGACGAACCCGGCCCTGTCCCCGTCCCCGTCAAGGCCGACTCCGAAGTCCGCCTTCTCCTCAACGACTTTCCTCCGCAGCCCTTCAAGCGCGAGCTCGTTGGGATCTGGCCCCCTCCCAGGGAAGTTGCCGTCTGGTCTCGCCATTTATCTCCACAACGTCGCAGCCAAGCCTCGCGAACAGGTCTTTCGCGATCCCGCTCCAGGCCCCGTTCCCGGGGTCGACGACTATCTTGAGTTTCCTTCCGAGCCTGACGTTCTTGGCGACGTTTGCGTAATAGGCGTCCGTTACGCCTTGCACGGACGATGTCTTTCCACCTTGATGCTGACGCGCGCCTGCAGCGAACAGCTCCTTCAGCCTCTCCATCCCGTCGCCTTCGGATATGGAATCGGCGTTTTCCTTGCACAGCTTGAATCCGTTCCACGTAGGCGGGTTGTGGCTCGCCGTGACCATCGCCCCTCCGTCGAACTTCTTTGCTATTATCGCAAAATAGAAAATCGGTACGGGCATCACGCCGAGGTCGACCACGTTCGCCCCGGAGGACGTGGCGCCGTACGTGAAGGCGTCCTTGAGCGCGCAGCCGCTGTTCCTGTAGTCCCTCGCGACGCAGACCGTCTTGCCCTCGCCTATGAACTCGGCCAGGGCCGCGCCGATGCCCCGCGCCACGCCGTCGCTTATGTCCTTGCCGTAGACTCCCCTCACGTCGTACGACCTGAATATGTGAAGCACGTCGGCTGCCTTGAGATCGCTACTCGCCATAGTCCACCCACCGGGGAACTGCCCGATTAATTCTTATCCGGGCATTCTTATAAATGCTATCTGCGACTGAAAAACAGGGGTGGCGCGGCGGGCATCTCGGAGCTAATACGAAGCGCCGGACAGCCCGTGCGCAGAAAGGTATTTAACGCTTGGTTTGGGATGTTATGCTTAAGGTGACGATATAGCGGAAAGGAAGAATGGGCGAGATACGGGAGACAGGATTTCCACTGGGGTGGAAGGCTTTGACAAGCTCGTGGAGGGAGGGATACGAAGGGGCACGAACGTGCTCGTCACGGGCATACCGGGCACCGGGAAGACCATCTTCGGCCTGGATTATCTTTACAAGGGGACCCAGAAGGGCGAGAACGGGCTGTACATATCCATAGACTCCACGTCGGAACCGCTCAAGGTGCAGGGGCGCGCTTCGGCTGGGACCTGGACGCCGCGGAGAAGTCCGGCAAGATTTTCTTCCTGAAGGTGCCGCTGAAGAAGATCAAGTTCGACATGTTCGACACCATAAGCAAGATCAGGAAGGAGATAAACGCGGAGCGCGTCGTATTCGACAATCTGACTACGTTCTCGATAAACGCGGGCTTCTTCGACATTGGACTCGGGGGCGATAATGGCGTCCCGGCTCAGCCGACGCCCTTCGATTCAGACAGGGTCGGGGGAGAAGTTCCGGGCTCCGAGACATACCGGGGCGGAGGCGGCATACTGCGAGCAACTCGAACAAGCACATCGTCTACATGGTGATGGAAAAGCTGGCCGAGCTCGGGACGACGAACCTCATAATAACCTACGGGGGCAAGAATGGGTCAAGCCTGACGCTCGACGGGGTCAGCGAGTTCTGCTGCGACGGCATCATAGCGCTCCACAACGAGCTAATAGGGAACAAGCGCATGCGCACGCTGGAGATAGTGAAGATGAGGGCCACGGACCACAGCCCGTACCTGCACGATTTCGAGTTCGGTAAGGACGGCATCGTGGTGAAGCCGGCCGAAGCGGTTTACAAGTGACTGATAGACATGAGCATATTCGAAGAGCTTATGCTTGCCAGGCAGGTAAGCTTCCAGGACGGTAGCGTGGAGCTGACGGGTCAGCGCGTAGTGATCTCGCCCTCCGACTTCTTCGGCATATACATCAAGAGCATATCGGATGACCCAGAGCAGGTGGGCGCCTTTTACAGGGCGGCGAAACAGGCGGTGAAGGAGGGGTTCGGAAAGAACGTGGGGAAGGCTTATGGCTTCAGTTTCAGCAACTACCTCGATTGGTTCGTGAAATTAGCCAAGATGAGCGGGTGGGGCAAGATAGAATGGAGGGAGAACAATGAGGAAAAGCGCACAGGAGTGCTAGAAACGGAGGGCTCCCCCGTAGCGGTCTACCTGAAGGGGAATGTAAAATCTCCCTGCGACCACGTCATAAGAGGTCTGATGGCCGGGGGTGCGTCAAGCGCATACAAGCTGGACCTAGACATAGTGGAGACCGAGTGCGAGGCGCTGGGGAACGCCAAGTGCGTGTTCGTCATAGACACCGCGGAGAACCTGAGGAAGAACCATCCTGATCTCGCGAAACTGCAACTCGGTGGGTCAGGTGTTTAGGCCAGAGAGGATAGCAACTTTCCACTGCGAACTGTTCAGGCTGCACGATGAACGGAAATGGCAGGAGTTCGGGAACAGCGTGGTTAACTACGCCACCGAGCTGGGCTACGACAGGTCCGCGGCAAGAAACGCCGCTCCGCACGTGGTTGGAGCGTACCAGAATTCGGACCGTGCGGTCGAGGCCCAGGATGTCAAGAACGCCGAGCTCGAGAGGCTTTACTACGACCGGGTACTTGAGGAATTCACCGAGGCGCACAGGCTTCTCGGTGCGGAGACCGAGTCCCCTGTTTACAAGGTCAGATGGTACATAGGCGCAAGGCATGGGAGGTTCTTCCAGGTGCTGGAAAACCTGTTCATGGAGCACCATTCGAAGTTCGGCATCGAGAGATTTGGCCTTACGATCAAGACGACCTACCTCACTTTCGCCAAGGCGTACCCCGCCCACAACTCACACGACTGGAAAAGACTCACCAAAGCACTGACAGAGTACTGGACAACCATAGCGAAATCGTACGATACGGAAAAGCTGCCTATCGAACTTTAGCGAATGAAAGCTCGTAGGGCATTAATAAAGCAGTTGTCGCTTTTCCTTAAACGACAGATATCGAAGTGAAATTCGTCTTAATGCCAACCCATAAATATGTCCGTTATAGCAAAGATAATGGGTGGGGAAATGGGTGGTGGTAGTTTGAACCTGAGAGAGAGGCATACTCGAGTCGAGGAAAAAACAGTTCTCCTGACTGTGGAAGTGTCCGGGGCGGGGGGCGATGTGCTGGTGCGCTCGAATGCGGGCGACGCGGTCCAGCCCGGTATCAGCGTAAAGGCGAGGGCGAACCGTATCGAGTACAGCTGCGAAGTGAATCACCTGGGCGTGATAATCGACGGCAACAGGCGCTACGCCAAAGGCAACAGCATGGAGCTGGAAAAGGCCTACACGCGAGGGGCGGAGAAGGTGTACGAGACCATAAGGCACATCTTCGGCGATACGAGCATACGCGAGATGAGCATATACGCGATCTCGTACGAGAACCTCATGCGCAAATCCGACGAAGTCGACGCCATGCTCAGGATAGAAAAGCGGGCCTTCGATGATTGGGCCGGCGACCCATTCTTCAAGGAAAGGGGGATCAGGATAAGGTTCGTCGGGGAGAGAGACACCCTCCCTGCCGATTTCCTGGAGAGCTGCGAGGCGCTGGAGAGGATGACGTCCGAGAACACGGAGCGCACCCTCAACATACTGGTGGCTTACGCCGGGCGGCGCGAGATAAGCTCCGCGGTAAGGAAGATACTTCGGGATGCGGCGTCGAATGGGACGGAGACGGAGAGCATGGACGTGGAGATGCTCATAGCGGAGAATCTCTCGGTGAAGGAGCCGGTGGACCTCATCGTACGGACGGCGGGGGGGAATAGGCTGTCTGGGTTCCTGCCTTGGCAGTCGGATTACGCCGAGATAATTGCAATCAACAAGCTGTGGCCTGAAGTGGAGATGGATGACATAGACCAGGCCATAATAAGGTTCTGCAACGGCAAGACGAGACACGGGCTGTGAGTCACGGCGCTACTGCCGCGGACTGGTTGAAGGCCACCTCACAGTAGCCGCCTAGGCTCGCGCATGAGACCGTGCCGCGCAATATGAATTGCGGGCATATGCGCGCCTGCCCCGAAAATGCCGCCTGCTCCTGGTCAACGTAGACGGCGTAGTAATTGGAATTCAGGCAGGCGAACTGGCTCGGGACGTTGTTGTCGCACGCGCTTATCCGGACCAACACGCATTGGGAAGACGAATTGGAGCGGAACATCCCCTGGCTGAAGCTGAAGCCGTAGGCCTCGGAGGCGTTGAGGACGGATGACAGATTCTGCGGAAGAGTGGGGGTTAGGGTCTTGTTCGTCGCCCCGCTGTTGATTGGGAAAGCACCGGGTGCAGTCGGTCCCGCGCCGTGCAGATAGAACGCCAATATGGCCGCTGAGACCAGGACAGCCGCTAGGAGATAGGTCACGTAATTGCTTATTGCCTTGCGCTCGGCTCCCCTGATCCGGTAATACTTCAGTTTCCTGAAATGCGCGTTCTCGACCCTCTCTATGGCGCCGGACCTAGACAGTTCTTCCATGTGCTGGCTAACGGTCGCAGTCGACAGGTTGAGGGCCGCGCTGAGGCCGGTGATCGTCATGTCCCTGTCCCTCAGCAGATCAAGGATCTTCTTTTTCGTTTCGAGCGTCCTGCTCATGGATGTCAAGATAGATATGTTCTGAGGGTTATAAAGAAGTTTTCAGAAATGTAGGTTTTCGACAGGGAAAGCACCCCGTTGGTTAATCGGAAGTGGACTCGGCGGGATTCGCACCCGCGGCCTCGTCGTTGCGAACGACGCGCGCTAACTCCTGCGCTACGAGCCCTTTCATTATTAAATGTGTCATTTTCTATTAAATAGGTTTTGCATGCGGGCGGATAAGGAAAGGACCACTAGGGCGGTCTTCGAGAGGGTGCTCAGGGACATAAAGCCGAGCAGGAAGGAGCTGAAGGAGTCCGTGAAAAGCATAAACCTCCTCATGGGCCGCCTGAAGAAGGTCATGCCAAGCAGCATCGAGGCGAGGGTCGTCGGCTCCGTGGTGCGCGGCACGCAGTTGAGGGGCGACTCCGACATAGACATCTTTCTTCTCTTCAGCAAGACGCAGAGCCGCGAGAAGATAACCCGGGACGGCACCGAGTACGCCAAGAGGATAGTGAAAGGGAAGGGCGAGCGTTACGAGATAAAGTACGCCGAGCACCCTTACGTGAGGGTGTACCTGGACGGCATAGGAGTCAAGGCGGACATCGTCCCGGCGTTCAAGATAGACAACATAGAGGACATGGGCACAGCGGTGGACAGGTCTCCGATGCACGCCGACTTCATGAGCAAGCGCCTCTCAGAGAGGCAGAGGGACGAGGTCAGGCTGCTCAAGCGCCTCCTCGACGTCCACGACATATACGGCGCCGAGATAGCCATCGGCGGGTTCTCGGGATACCTCTGCGAGCTCCTCATACTCCACTACGGATCGCTGGCGAAGCTGCTGGACGCAGCCGCCACATTCAGGCTGCCCCTGGTTCTCGACCCGAAGGGCAAGGCCGCTCCTGACGGAGCGGAGCTGGTCAAGAAGTTCAACTCGCAGTTCGTCGTTCTGGATCCCATAGACTCCAACAGGAACGTTGCGGCGGGGGTATCTGTCGAGTCGCTGGCGAGATTCTCCATCATAGCCAGGGAGTTCGTCGCGAAGCCCAGCATCAGATCATTCCACGTCAGGAGCCCCGCTCCCGAGGATTCGGGCAGATTGCTAAGGGAGTTCATAAGGAAGTCTGGGCTCGACCTCCTCGTGCTCGAGACGGCACTGCCGGACAAGAGCGAGGACGTCCTGTGGCCGCAGCTGCGCAAGGTCGCCGATTTCATAAGGGGCCACGTGGAGAAGTCCGGCTTCGCAGTCTACTTCGCGATCCCGATGGTCCATAGCGGCAGGGGCCTGATCGTTTTCCTGGCCCCAAAGGCGACCCTGAAGACCCGCCTGCTCAGGGGACCGAGCGCGTTCATGGGGAAGGCCCAGGTGGAGTTCGCGAAGAACCACGCCGGCGCCCTCGGGACGACCTTGATAGGGGAGAGCGTCTATGTCATCGACGGGAACAAGTACATGAGCGTGGAGGATGCGCTCCGCGACATAGTGAAGGGCAGGATCCTAAAGAGGCACAAGGACATACGCATCGGAGGGTCCGCGATCTTCGTGAACCGCGTGCCGAAGGGCTGCGCCGCCGTGGTCTATTGCGAGCTTATGAAGAGGATGCGGATCTGACTAGATAGCCAGGTCGCTCTCTTTCTTGATTATGCCGACGAGTTCGCGCAGCAGGTCAATCTCCCTCTTCGGTACGCTCCCGCCCTTGGCTATCCTGGCCATGTCTCGCGAGCGTGTTCCTGGACCGCGGGAACATCTCGTAGACCCTGGCGTAGTTCCTCTCGGCGTGCGCCCCGCAGTAGTCCGTGGCCTCGGAGACGAGGTTCGCCTTTATCTTCTCCTTGCCGTAGCCCCTCGCCTCGAGCCTCCTCTTGATCACGCCGAGGTGCTCCCTCAGCACGACGGCAGCAGCGCCCCTGACCTTCAGGTCGCAGAGGACGTGCCCCTCGATTATCACGAAGCGGTAGGAGCTTCTCGCGGCGATCTTCGCGAGCTCGCGCTCCAGCTCTTTCATCCTGACTATCCTTGAGCCGTCCCTGCCGCAGGATGAGAAGAGCCTCTTGGCCTTTATGAGCTCGGTGGAGTGCACGACCTCGGCGTCGCCGAGGCGCTTCGCGAGGACGTCCGAGATCCTCGTCTTGCCGGTTCCGGGGACCCCGGTTATCACCAGTATGCCCTTCCTGCTCCTCATTGGGCCGGCCTGCGGGATATGCTGTCGAGTATGCCGTTTACTATCGCGCTGCCGTTCTCCACGGCGAGCACCGGGCTGAGCGGAGGGTTCATGGTCACTATGTAGTTCTTCGCCCCGGAGAAGAGCCATGACCCTAGGTAGTACTGCTTGTATGAAGCGGAGATGTTCGCCACGTAGCTCGAGATGCTCACGAGCTTGCCTATGAATGAGTCCATGTCGCTGTCGTACTGTTCCAGCACTATCGTCTCCTCGTTGTCCGGGTTCCGGTTGATGAAGAGCGGCTTGACGTACGGGACCCTCAAGGAGGAGGACTTGCTCACGATCATCGAATCGACCTGCTTGTACTGCGCCGTCGACTTCTCGAGGGCAGCGGCGAGCTTGCCCTGCTCTTCCTTCAGGCCGTCGAGCAGCTTGGAGAAGTATGCGTCGACGTCGCCCCGCAGCTTGTCGACCGACGCCTGGGCGTCCTTCTTGCCCGCGTAGGCGCCGGGATTCATCAGCATGGCCCTGAAGTTCACGCCGTATTTCTTGGACAGTACCGAATTCAGATCGGACACGAACGAGTCGGTCTGCGCATCCCAGGGCACGTCTCTCGCCATAAAGGCACCGAACAATTATATATTCTCAAGAATATAAAGCTTTACGAGTGTTCCGATGCAGGAAATCTCGGCGAGGATCAGAAAGGACATAGACATGTTCCAGGAGAGCGTGGCGAAGATGAAATCCGTCGAGCTCGCGGGCAAGGAGAAGGCGGTCTACGACCTCGCCGTCGACTACCGCAACGACTCGGAATCGTGGCTCGAGAAGGGCGACTTCTACACCGCCTTCGCGAGCATATCCTACGCCCACGGACTCCTCGACGCCCTGATAAAGATAAAGACATGATACCATGCGCGCGACAACCGAAGGGAAGGCGAGGATATCTGCCTCTGGGGATGTGTTCTACAACCCGAAGATGGCGAAGCTGAGGGACATCTCCGTGCTCTTCCTGAGGGCGACGACGGGCAGGAAGGCGAGGCTCCTGGACTGCACTGCGGCCAGCGGCGTGCGCGGCATAAGGTACGCTCTCGAGGCCGGGATCAAGGACGCGACTCTCATAGACATAAACCCTGACGCGGCGAAGGCCGCCAGGGCTAACGCGAAGGCGAACGGGCTGAAGCTCAGGGTCCTCAACGAGAGCATACAGGAGTTCGCCAACACGCGCGGGGACGAGGCCTTCGACGTGATCGACCTGGACCCTTTCGGGACGCCGGTGCCCTACGTCCACGACCTGCTCAAGCTCGTCGAAGGACGGCACCCTCTTCATGATAACGGCCACTGACACCGCCACATTATGCGGCGCGGAGGAGAAGGCGTGCGTGAAGCTCTATGGTTCAATGCCGTCGCACAACGAGCTCTGCCACGAGGCGGGCGTGAGGATACTGCTCAACTACGTATCGAGGGAGGCGGCGCAGTTCAACTTCGGCATCGAGCCCGCGCTGAGCATAGCCGACATGCACTACATGAGGGTCTTCGTCCTCTTCAGGAGGGGCGCGGAGAAGGCGTATGAATCTGTGAGGAGCTCGGGATTCGGGTCGAGTTGCCCGGATTGTCATGGCTTCTCCGTGGCGAAGGGCGTCGTGCCCGCGGTCGAGACCAAGTGCAGCCACTGCGGGAGGAAGATGAACGCGTTCGGGCCCCTCTGGCTGGGCAGGCTGCACGACAAGGACGTCATAGCCGAGATGCTTAGGCTTGGGGGTGACGGTTCGCCCGAGGCGGCCAGGCTCCTGGAGAGTGTAAAAGGCGAGCTCGACATTCCGTTCTTCTACGACCTATCCAAGATCACCGAACACCTCAGGATGAGCTCGGTGCCGCTCGGGAGCGTAGTCGATCACCTCGCGAGGAAGCACCGCGTAAGCAGGACGCACTTCAGCCCGAACTGCATAAAGACCGACGCGGGAGTAGGAGATGTCATAGCGAGCGTGAAGAAGGCAGGCAGGGCTAAGGCATAATCACCTTGGCGGAGGCGCGCGCGTTCACCTCCCAGACCGCGATCACGTATCTCGTGAAGATTCGCCGACGACAAACCGCATGCGTCAAGTGACTTATGGCACCACAATCATTAAATATCACACGAAGGCACTAAGAGCCATTGGGAATGACAGAGGCGTACTATGGTAAGCGGGCGCGAAGGGTGGGGAATAGAATGGGCAAACTCGAAAGTAAAACTTTAGCTGCGGAAGCGGGCGCGGACAGTTGCTTCGGCTGCGGCAGGCAGATGGGCGGCGGGGAGGTAAAGGTTCTGCTGCCCAGATACGTGCAGGAGAGGAATCCCTGCGCGGGCGGAGGCATGCGGGGCAGGAAGGTCATGTGCTTGGGTTGCTACAACAGATTGAGGTCCTCAGCCTTGACGAGGGCAGCACCAAGGACGGAAAGAATCGTACCGCTTCAGGCGACGTGCTAGGTAGCTGGCGCTAGTAGATACGGAATACTCTTTACTATTCATTAGAAGGAACAGTGCGACAGCAGTGAAGCGGCCAATAAAAAGAACGCCGGCGGCCCCGCAAACGGACTGCCGGCACAGAGTTTACTTTGCCGGGGCCTTGCCCGCGGGGGACGCGCTAACCGCCACCATGTGGAAGTTGCCGTCGAATCCCAGCGCGGACTTGAAGGCGTCCGTGCCCAGCGTTATGGTGCTGTCGGAATACGGGTCGACGACGTAGAACGTGTCCTTGTCGTAGCCCTTCACGACCACCCAGTGCGGCATCGAGTCGAGGTACGAGTTGATTATCCTCGCGTCGATGAGCACTATCGGTATGTGGTTCGAGGACAGCGCCTTCTTTATCGTGCTGAGGTTCACGACTCCGTGCTCCTCCTCCACGCCCGCCGTCTCCGACTTCTGCCTTATCTCGTTGAAGGACGCGACGAGCGTGTCGAGGTTGACGTTCTCGTAGACGGCCATCTTCTTCTCGTAGCCCTCGTCCTTCGTGTTGCTGACTATGCCGACCTTCGCGCCCCTCTTCGCCAGGGCGTACGCAAGGCCGTACTTCGAGCCGTACCAGACGCTCCCGTTGACCGCCTCCTGCCATATGCTGTACTCGTGCTCCCTCTTGAACTTGAATCCGGGATTCACGTACTTGAGAACCATCATCGCGCACGCGGCGGAGCTGGTGAAGTCCTCTGTCTGCGCGTAGCTGGGCATGTCAACAAGGACGCTGTCCTTTATCTTGGCCTTCTTCATCTTCGCAATTATTGAGTTTGGTATTGCCTTCGCCGCCTGCCTTCGCCACTCGGTTTCCTGCACGCTCTTGACTTTCGGTTTCGCTTTTGTTTTTGCCCTTATGTTTTCTTTTCCATGGAGTCCACCCCCTTAATTAGAAGCGTGCAGGGAGAGAGATTTGCTCAAATGTTTTGAACTCTCGTAGGCCTTAGGCCAGCAGATCTTGAGTCTGCCGCGTTTGACCAGGCTCCGCCATCCCTGCACGGATATAAATTATCAGGGATACATTAAAATCCTTTCACAGCCTTATTGATATTTACTGGTATTTAACCTTTGGCGTTAAAAACGACGGGAAAAGCAGTGGCGCAGGGTGCGGAACGTGGATCTGAAAAGAATAAGCGACGTCGAGTTCGAGGCCGAGAAGGACGAGAGCAAGGGCATGACGACGAACGTGATCGCCTACACCACGGACGCTATGCTGGAGAAGATAAAGAAGGACAGGACATTCCAGCAGGCGATCAACGCATCCGTCGCTCCCCGGCATCGTCGGGAACGTCCTCCTGATGCCTGACGCGCACGAGGGATACGGATTTCCGGTCGGGGGGCGTCGTGGCGTTCGATTCGGAGAGCGGGATAATCTCACCGGGCGCGGTCGGCTACGACATCAACTGCGGAATCAGGCTGATAAAGACGAACCTCACTGAGAAGGAACTCAGGCCCAAGCTGAACCCGCTTCTCGACGCCCTGTTCAAGAACGTGCCGAGCGGCGTCGGCAGCAGGCTAAAGACCGGCCTGACGCTGAACGACCTGGAGAAGACGGCGATGGAGGGCGTGGGATACGCGCTCGAGAAGGGATATGGCGTCGCGGAGGACCTGGAGAGGGCCGAGGAGAACGGCGCGATGACGGGCGCGGACTTCTCGAAGGTCAGCAAGGAGGCGAAGACCAGGGGCATCGACGAGCTCGGCACGCTCGGCGCGGGCAACCACTTCCTCGAGGTGCAGAAGGTCGAGAGCGTCCTGGACGCGAAGACCGCGAAGGCCTACGGCCTCTTCGAGGGCCAGATGGTCGTCATGGTCCACTGCGGATCGCGGGGCTTCGGGCACCAGATATGCAGCGACTACCTGAGGTCTCTCGTGGGCTACCAGGCCAAGAACGACATCCAGCTCGTCGACAGGGAGCTGAGCTACGCGAGGATAGGCGACGCGGAGGCGGACGACTACCTCTCGGCGATGAAGTGCGCGGTCAACTACGCGTTCGCGAACAGGCAGATGATAACCCACGCTGTGAGGAAGAGCTTCGAGGCGGTCTTCGGCAAGAGCGCCGACGCCCTCGGCATGGACGTCCTCTACGACGTCGCCCACAACATAGCCAAGCTCGAGGAGCACACCGTCGAGGGCAAGAGGGTCAAGGTCTACGTCCACAGGAAGGGGGCCACGAGGGCCTTCGCCAAGGGCAGGGAGGAGGTGCCCAGGGAATTCAGGGGCACAGGCCAGCCAGTCCTGATACCGGGGAGCATGGGCACCGCGAGCTACGTCCTCTGCGGCCTTGAGGGTGCGATGCGGGAGACGTTCGGCACCACGTGCCACGGCTCTGGGAGGGTCATGTCCAGGTCGCAGGCGCTTAGGGAGATACCCGGTGAGCAGGACTCTGGAGTCGCTCAAGAGCAAGGGCATAGAGCTGCGCGTGAGGAGCCAGAAGACGATAAGCGAGGAGTCGGAGTGGGTCTACAAGAACGTCGACGACGTCGTCGGGGTCGTCGAGAGGGCGGGCATATCCAACATAGTCACCAAGAACGTCCCGCTGGGCGTCATCAAGGGCTGACTACATCCTGGACGCGTCCTGGACATTCCTTATGGTGTAGAGCAGCTGCGCCGACATCCTCACGTCCGCCTTCTTCCCGAGCTGCACCAGCACCTCCTCGGCATCTGCGAGCCTCCCGTTCCTGGCCAGGTGCTCGGCCAGATAGTAGTAGGCGTTCGCCTCTTTGCTCGCCAAGGCCGTGGCGAGCCTGCGACTCCGCGTCCTTCGTCCGCGCCCTGACGCCGTAAACCATGCTCGCGTAGTTCAGCGAGCGGATCCTTCGCGTCCAGCTCCGTGAGCTGCGCGAGGGCGCTAGATGCGTCGCCGAGCCTGTGCAGCTTCACCTCCGACATGAACCTGACGTAGATGCGTTCCCTGTCCATCGCGGCGCCCGCCTGCGAGCGCGGCCGGCGAGCGACGCCGCACGATAGAGGTGCTCCTTCCCTTTCGAAGTCAGGTCCAGGCTCCCCCTGATGCTGCCGTAGTTCCCCTCCATGAAGCCGGGCAGGGCGTAGTTCCTGTCTGCGGTATCTCGGCTCCGCATGAAAGAGGTAGAACGTCGCCGAGATGTAGAATGCCTCGGGATCGGTGCTGCCCTCGAGGAGCTTCTCGATGCCCGCGAACGCGTTCCTTCCCGCGCCGCTCGGCGGGCTCGGCGTGCATGCGCCGGAACTCCTCCGATGAATCCGGCGTCCGCCCGCGCGGCCGCTGCCCTCCGCCGCTCTCCTGCTCGCAGAAGTTGCATATCGCCCTTCTTGCCGTTCGGGGACTTGGTCACCGCGCCGCAGTGCGCGCACCTCGAGCTCGGAGAAATTGGTGTCCTTCAGGGCCCTGAGGTATTTCTTGTGGTCTATCATCGAACCCCCTGCGGCTGGCGCGCCCATCGCGAGATAAATGATTCCAAAAGCTAAAAAGCATGACGTTCTTCCGGGGCCGGCGTCTCAGGTCTTCTTCCTGAGGACGACGAAGAGGTGCATCTTCGAGTAGGGCGCGATGTCTATCTTCTCCAGGACTTCGAAGGTGTCCGCTATGTCCTCCAGGAACGCCCTGTACACCAGCTCTGGGTCCTTCGCGACGTCTATGCTCTGCGACTTGATCGCGACGTACGCGGCGCCCCCGCTCTTCAGCAGCCTTGCGTTCCTCTTGAGTATGTCGGACTGGTCCCTGGAGGCTATGTCCTGGTAGAGCACGTCGCACGGCTCTATGTCGCCAGCGTACCTGTCCACGTCCCTCGCGTCGAGGAGCATCGGCAGCATGTTCTGCCTCGCCTCGCAGACCTTGACGAGCTCGCGCATGCTCCTCTCCGATATCTCGATGCAGTACACCACGCCCGCGTCGCCGACGATGTCGCTGACGTGGCTGCTCGTCGTGCCCGTCGCGGCACCGAGGTAGAGCACCTTCGAGCCCTTCTTTATGGACATGCGCTTCATGCCGTTGAGCATCGCCGCGGCGAGCTTGCTCCTGTACGGGTTCCAAGCCGGTACTCCTCGCCGTCGTATCTCGACGAGGTCCTCGTCGTAGACGCGCACTGCCCCGGACAAGGTTGCGCGTGGCGAGCTTGCCGTTTATCCTGAAGACACCCTCGAATACTCTCCTTGACTTCCATGCGACTTCCTTTTTATGCGATTATCCTTTACTTTACATTAAACTTATTTAATTTAGTAAGCGATTCCTAATCCGAGGCTATGCCAGAACCAGTTCCTGCGGACAGGCTCATCGCGGAGATCCTTGCAGCCGGCAGGTCCGCCGGAGGCGTCGAGCGAGCTGCTCGAGGCCTCGGGCCTGAAGATGAAGGGGCTGCTCCCCGTTGACGACGCCAGGCTCAGGAGCACCTACCAGAGCAAGGCAGGCATCTCCGCGCTGGAGGAGTTCGTGATAAACACCAGCAAGCCCTACGTCGACAACAGGCTCAGCGACTACTCCGCGTTCCAGGAGCTCGTCAAGTACTTCAACTCCGGCTTCAGGAGCTGCGCGCTGATTCCCGTGTTCTTCGGTGGCAGGAACGTCTTCGTGCTCACCCTGCTCTCGCGGCGCGAGGACGGGTTCGGGGACGCGCTGATGGAGAGGGCCGGGCTCGCCTCCAGCGTAGTCGCCTGCCAGATGGTGGCCGAGATTGAGAGGAAGAGGAGCCTGGACCTCGCCAGCGTATTTCGACGCCGCATTCAACGGCGGGACAGCGCAGTTCCTGGTGGACAGGAGCGGCACCATAGTCAAGGCTAACAAGTTCGCGCTCGGGATCCTCGGCAAGACCCAGAGGGAGGTCAACGACAGGAAGATAGACGAGCTCTTCGGCATAGACGCGGTGACGATCGACGGCCTCGCCAAGGGGCGCAGCGCCGAGATAAAGGACAGGCGCAGCGAGGGCAGGACCTACCGCGCGACAGCGGCGAGGGTCAACGACAAGCTGACGCTCCTCTCCGCCTACGACGTGACGCGACCTGAAGATGCTCGGGGAGGAGTCGAAGCTCCTCGAGTGCAGCCCCCACGACGTCTTCATGCTCCTCGACGGGGACTCGAAGATAGTCTGGGTCAGCGACAACATCAACAGGATACTCAAGATGCGCAAGGAGGCCGTGCTGGGCAGCAGGCTCTCGGACATCGCTGACGGCGGGAAGGAGCTCTTCGGCATAATCAAGGCGTCGCCCGACCCGTACGCGACGCCCCTCAGGATAAGCATCGGCAACGACGTCTTCGCGGACGTGAAGTCCCTGTTCATCAAGAACTCCTTCGGCGGGCTCTCGTGCGTCCTCTCGGAGAACAACCTGGAGAAGTACGTCGGCAGCATGCAGAAGACGATAGAGGAGCTGGTGGAGCACACCGGCGACGCGGTCATAACCGTGGACCCCTTCGGGTACGTGAAGGGAGTGAACCGCAGCGCGGAGAAGCTCCTGGGTTACGCCAAGGGCGAACTCGGCGGCAGCGCCGTGCAGCTCCTGTACTCGGACCAGGAAAGCCAGGAGAAGCTGAGCGAGGCTCTCTCGCTGGCGAAGAACAACGGAATAGTCGAGAACGTCATGGTGAGCCTGAGGGCCAAGGACAGCGAAGAGGCCGTGCCCTGCGAGCAGGCGATAAGGAGCATGGTGGACGCGGAGAACGGGCTGGTCGGCTACATGATAATGACCAAGGAACTCGCCACGAGGCTGGAGAACGAGAGGCTCACCGAGGAGCTGGACGACGCCGAGAGGGAGTGGGAGAAGGCTAAGGCCGAGAGCGAGCTCAAGACGGCGTTCATAAACAACATATCGCACGACCTCAAGACGCCCCTCACGAACATCAAGGGGTTCGCCAAGCTCTTCCTGGAGGACACGTTCGGGGCGCTCACGGCGGAGCAGAAGGAGTACATAATGATAATCAGCAACGAGGCGGACAGGCTCATGGAGCTGATAATGCAGATACTCGAGGTGGCCAAGCTCGAGTCCGGCAAGATAAAGCTCGACCTGCAGCAGGTGAACCTCGCCGATCTCGCGAGGACGCCGAGCCTCAACACCCTGGTCGAGGTGGCGCACAAGAAGGGGCTGGAGTTCAGCGACTGGAGCATAGACTACGACGTGCCCGAGATACGGGCCGACCCGAACAGGCTCATACAGGTCTTCGCGAACCTGATCGGCAATGCGCTGAAGTTCACGGAGAAGGGGAGCATAAAGGTCAGGGTCTTCCGCAAGGGCAAGGGCAGCGTCATGATAGAGGTCACGGACACGGGCATAGGGATAGGCAAGGAGGACAAGACCAAGCTGTTCAAGAAGTTCTTCCAGATACAGCGGAAGGACCTGAAGATGCAGGAGGGGTCGGGCACCGGCCTGGGGCTGAGCATAGCCAAGGAGATAGTGAACCTCCACGGGGGCAAGATGGGCGTGAACTCCGAGCCCGGGAAGGGCAGCACGTTCTGGTTCACCCTGCCGATAGCGGGCAAGAAGAAGAAGAGGGAGAGCCCGGACGCGAAGCAGTAATGGGATTTATAATTTTGGCGTGCGAGGGTAAAGAAGATTGCATGCGCGGTTCTCCCATACGTAAGACGGAGCCGCGCAAAAGCGGCCCGAATGGCGCCTCTCACTCCTCAGTGAAATCCCAATCCGCGATGGAGTTCCTCATGACCTATGGGTGGTCTATACTCATCATCGCCGTGGTCCTGGGCGCGCTCTTCCAGCTCGGCGTCTTCAACTCCGCGAATCTCGGTCCGCGCGCTCCAACCGGGAACTGCAAGATCCTCAGGGTCGCGGGCATGTCAAACCTCGAGGGCACGTGCAGCGGCGTCGTGCCGCAGGAAGTCGCGGTGTTCAACGGGGGAAGCAGCTACGTCAACATAGCTAACAACCCTTACATTCAACTAAACGGAGCATTTACCCTTTCATTCTGGTTGCGCATAAATTCGGTTTCGGGAACAGGCTATGATGGTTCATTCAGCCAAGGCAATGGCTGGATTGTTTACTATGCCTGCGGAGGTGTGCTCTGTGGACCGAGTTACAAACGAGCGGGCACCACGGAACATTCCTGGGCGAGTGCCCCCGTTCTCAATCAGTGGAAATATTATGCAGTCACTTATGACGGAAGTGGAAAATTATATTTATACGCCAATGGGCAACAGACTAATTATTTTCCAGGAGCACTCCCGACAGATTCCGATATGTCTCCGCTACTATTCGGGCGTGGGGACTATTATGGCAATCAATTTCTTTCAAATGCCCAAATCTACAACACCTCCCTCGACGCCAACCAGATACAGGCGCTCTACCTCAAGGGAATCGGTGCGGCCCCCATCGACCCGAACCACATCGTCGGATGGTGGCCACTCAACGGCGACGCGAACGACTACTCGGGCAATAACAACAACGGAGCCGCAACGACAATCAGTTACACGAGCTCGTGGCTGAGCGGGTACACGCCACCTTGATAAAAAATGTGGGGGACGGGCCACCTCACGGAGGAGAGATGTACGCCGCGCAATGGTTGTTGTTGGGTATGGTGCTCTGGAAGGCGTAGATCTGGCTCACTGTGGTGTAGTTCAGGTCCATGAAAACTCCCTCGAACATGGTGTTGCTGACGGATGCCGTCGCCGTGTTTACCATCAGGGTCACGGCCGGTCCGCTGGATTCCGAGGAGGGGGAGACGGTGGAATAAGTGACCTTGTAGTTGCCCGATGAGCCTGTCTGGACCGCGCTGGCGACCATTGCCGTAGGTGTGAATTGGCTGGCGTTGTAGAATGAGGCGGGGCCGGTCGGCATCGAGCTGTAGTACCTAACGTAGGTTATGTTGTATGTGTTGGGGTCGCACGTCGTGTCCGACTTGTAAAGGTTATTGAAATTCACCATGAGCTTGCCCAGCATGGTGCCGTTCGATATGTTCAGCGCCTGCTGCGCGGCGGATACCGTAGGCTGCACCGACGTCGTGACCGTCGGGACGGTGGTGCTTATGGTAGTCGAGGCTGCGCCTCCGACCGAGTTGACGCCGGAGCCCGCCGCCACGTTGGCCGTGCCGAACGCTATCGGGTTCATGACGCTGACCGTGCCGCTTGCCCTGACGCCGAGCGACGGGGAGAGCGGGGTTATGGCCACCTCCGCTGCCGCCGCCGTGCTGGAGACGAGCCTTATGTTCATGTCTGCCGAGCCCGAGCCGCCGCTGCTCACGTTCGCGCTCGCGCCCGGGGTCAGCGAGAAGAGGGACACCGATCCGAGAAGCACGGGGGTCTGGCTCGCGTAGAACGTCGCCTGGCTGGCCGAGGAGCTCTGCAGCCTCAGCGCGACGACGCTGCTGGGAATCCCGATGTACGCGGTCTGGTTAGAATAGAGCGTGACCGTCTTGGTGGTGGTTATCTCCGTAACTCCCGGTTGGGTAACGAAGTAGGCCGCGAAGATGACTATCAGGAGCACGACCGCCGCGACGGCTATTCCTCTTGCCTTGGGCTTCCCGCGGCCGACGCTGCCGGAGCCTGATTTGGGTTTATTCAACTTACCACTGGATTTGAGCGCATAATGCTATGATGAGAAATAATAATATCCTTTCGCTGCCATTAGTATCGGCGCGACCGGTGTTAGAATGAAGAGCATAGAGGACGTTGAATCCGACATAATGTCGCTCATAAACGACAAGCAGGAAGTCACTTACGACGAGCTTAGGGATTCGGCGACGGCCCTGGGTATCGGACCCGAGGAGCTCGAGAGGGGGCTGGGCGAGCTGGAGAAGGCCAACGCCATAGCCGCGAGGAACAGCGGCGGCATACGCACCTACTACATGCTCCGCGAGGAATGGCAGATAAAGAGGATATTCATAGTCGAGGACGACAAGAACATAAACAAGCTGATGAAGCTTACGGTCGGCAAGGACCACGAGATAACGCAGATCTACGACGGGAGCGAGGCCCTCAAGAAGATACGGGCCGACAAGCCGGACCTGGTCATACTCGACCTCATGCTTCCCGGGCTCGACGGGCTGGAGATCTGCCAGAACATCAAGAAGGACCCGGAGCTGCGGGACATAACGATAATACTCGTGAGCGCCCTGGACGCCACGTCCAATCGGTTCAAGGGGATAAAGTACGGCGCCGACTACTACATACGGAAGCCGTTCGACCCGGACGAGCTCAGGAGCCTGGTGACGATCTTCCTGAAGAAGACGGGCAAGAAGTTCGACCCGCTGATAGACCTGCCCAATGAGGAGCGCATCTCCGGCAGCGTCGAGAAGTCGCTCGAGGAGCCGAGCTCGGGCTACGACATGGGGAGGCTCAGGGTGGAGGGCCTGGCGGGCTTCGCCGGCAAGTTCGGCAACGACTCCGTCATAACCATACTCAGGCTGGTCTCGCAGCTCCTGCAGGACAAGGTGAAGGACGCGGGCGGCAACATATTCGTGGGCTTCCTCAACGGCGACGACTTCGTCATAGCCGGGGACAAGAAGAAGGTCGACTCCATCGTGGAGGCGATAAAGTCGGAGTTCAGCGCGGTGCTACCGTTCATATACCAGAGCGAGGGCTACAAACCCATAGAGCGGGGCATAGAGGACATGTACGGCGCGCAGCAGCCCAAGCTCTCTCTTGCCTACACCGCGATACAGAAGTCGTCGGTGATTGAGAGGAGGGCCGAGGTGCTCAAGAACAAGAAAGGGGGCTCCGGAGACATAGGCTCCTACACGTACGATGAGCTGAGGCACATGCTCGGGAGCGAGAGCTTCGACATCACGATAACGAGGGACCCGAGCGGCGACGTCAGGATCGGCGTGGGCAAGAACGGCTGAGCCGTTTCAAGGCAAACGAATATAAACGGCCGCCGCAGACATATGAGTCATGGGAACCCGCGTCATAAGCGCTGGAGAGAGCGGAAGCTGCCAGCCTGCGCTTCGCATGAGAACCGGGGACGAGTCGGTGGTATTCATAGGGGACGCCGGCCGCGGCGAGGATTTCGTCACGAAGGTGATGCCCCTGTCAGGAGGCAAGTGGTTCGGATTCTCGCACCCCGCCGAACAGGTGGCCAGACTATTTCGCATGCGCGGTATGATCGATAATCCGGACATCTCTAGGATACTCCACTTGCGCGGCGTGCTTCTGGAGGGCGTGCCGGCGCTGCTCGTGATACAGGAGAGAGAAAGGGGGGACGCAGTGGATAAGGCGGACCTCACCGCCGCCCTGCAGGGCCTCTCGCGCAGGACTCTCGGCGCGTTCGACAACATATCCGCGGAGAACTTGATAAGGACGCGGAACGGCTACAAAGTCGTGGATGCGATGCTAAGGCGCGAGGTCAAGGAGCAGGCGCTCCGGAGGTGCGGTGGGTCGGGCAGGTGCGAATGCGATTGGTACGGCTTCGTGAGAATGACGAGCGGTGGGATCGGGGAAGTCCCTGAAGGTTACGCAGTACCTGACGCGCTCAAGAGGCGCTACTCCCCTGAAAGCAATCCGTGGATCTCTGAGATAGAGGAAGAAGTTCTCGAGCGGAAGGCTCTTTGAAAGATCGGTCGGCTACCTTCTTTTCGCTTTCTTCGATTTCCTTGCTTTCTTTGGCTTGCCGGCCTTGCGTTGGACCTTCCTCGCGGCGGGCCTCCTCCGCGCGGGCGCCTGCCTCTCGAAGACGTTCTTGCCGGAGACCATCTTCCTGTTCAGGAGGTCGACTATGTGCGACTCGCCAGCGGGCCTCTCCTCCGCGGCGCTGTCCGACGCGGCCTGGCTCTGCACGTTGCCCATAAGGAGTATCTCGTCTATCTTCTGAGCACGCCTGAGCGCCTCGAGATTCTTGTTGCTCTTCGCGCTAGATCTTGACGCGGTGCTTGATTTTTTGCCCTTGGCCATGCCCATACCATCGAGATTAAATATGTTAACAACGCAACATTTAAATGCTATATCTCGCAGTTAGAGCCTACTACGGACGGGAGTGATCTTGATGATAAGCTACTACCCCAAACCATTCAGCAGAGAGGAAAGTCTGGGCAGCCTCAACGGGCACCTGAGGAAGTGGTTTGAGGGGAAGTACAGGGATCCGACCCCTCCGCAGCTGTACTCGTTCAAGCTCATACGTGACGGACACAACCTTCTCATAACCGCCCCGACCGGGGGCGGAAAGACGTTCTCCGCGTTCATGTCCATACTCAGCAACCTGATGGACCTCGCCGAGGCCGGCGAGCTCGAGGACAAGATATACTGCATCTACGTCTCGCCGCTCAGGGCCCTGAACAACGACGTCTACAAGAACCTCAACAAGCCGATAGAGGACATCTATGCGCTCCTCGGCGAGTCGGTGAAGAAGATAACGGTGGGCATAAGAACCGGGGACACCACCCAGCTGGAGAGGCAGAGGATGCTCAGGAGGCCCCCGAACATACTCGTGACGACCCCGGAGAGCATCGCGATACTCCTCAACTCGCCGAAGTTCGCGGAGCATCTGAAGAGCGTGAGGTACGTGGTCATAGACGAGATGCACGAGCTCGCCAACAACAAGCGCGGCGTCCACCTGTCGCTCTCGCTGGAGAGGCTGTCCGACCTGATAGGCAGGGACTTCCTCAGGGTCGGGCTCGGCGCGACGCTCTCGCCCCTGGAGGACGCGGCAGGGTTCCTCGTCGGCTACAAGGACGGGAAGACGGAGAGGGACTGCTACATAGTCGACGCGACGTGGAACAAGAAGATGGTCTACACCACGATGTGCCCGGTCGCCGACATCGTCAACGCCACGGACAAGAGCATAGAGGAGTCCACCTACAGGGCGCTGAACAGAATCATAAAGAAGAACAAGACTACGCTCATCTTCACCAACACCAGGAGCGGCACCGAGAGGGTAATATTCAACCTCATGAAGAAGTTCAAGTACACCGAGGCGGAGGTGGCCGCGCACCACGGCTCTCTCTCCAGGGAGCTCAGGCTCGGAGTCGAGGAGATGCTGAAGAAGGGCGCGCTGAAGTGCGTCGTCTCGTCCACGAGCCTCGAGCTCGGCATAGACATAGGTTACGTGGAGAACGTGGTGCAGATAGGCTCGCCGAAGAGCGTCTCCAGGGCCATACAGAGGATAGGCAGGAGCGGCCACAGCTTCCACGACACGGCCGTGGGCGAGATAATCGCGATAAACAGGGACGACCTGGTGGAGTGCGCGGTCATGCTCGACTCGGCCAGGAAGAGGTCGCTCGACACATTCGCGACGCCGAGGAACGCGCTCGACGTGCTCGCCCAGCACATAGTCGGCATGGCGCTGACCAGGAAGTGGAAGGTCGACGAGGCGTACGACAGGGTGAGGCAGGCATACCCGTACCACACGCTCTCCAGGAAGGACTTCACCAACCTGCTCGAGTACCTCTCCGGCAGCTACGTGGGGCTCGAGAGCCGGCGCGTCTACGGCAAGATCTGGTACGACGAGGCTGAGGGGGCTTTCGGCAAGAGGGGCGCGCTGACCCGGCTCATATACTACCTGAACCTAGGCACCATACCTGACGAGGTGTCCGTGGAGGTGGACACGCTCGACAGGAAGCACATAGGCAGCATAGCCGAGGAGTTCCTGGCGAGGCTCAAGCCGGGCGACATCTTCGTCCTCGGGGGCAAGCTGTACAGGTTCGACCACTCCAAGGAGATGAAGTGCTACGTCAGCAGGTCTGACGCGAAGTTCCCGACCATACCGCCGTGGTTCTCCGAGCAGCTCCCCCTCACGTACGAACTCGCGATCGGGATCGGCAAGTTCAGGGGCGCGCTCTCCCAGGCGATGGCGAAGGAGCTGAAGGCCAAGAGGGGCGTCGCGGGCATGCTGAGGAGGAACAAGGTCGGCGGGAAGGCCTCTGCGGCGATCCTTGACGCGATGCCCGTGGACGCGAACACGAAGAGCTCCATACTCTCCTACTTCGCAGAGCAGATGCTCTTCGCCAAGTGCGTGCCCAACGACAGGCTGATGCTCATAGAGAAGACCACTGACGAGAAAGAGGAGAGGAACTTCATAATCTTCCACAGCCTCTACGGGAGGAGGATAAACGACGCGCTCTCCAGGGCCTTCGCGATAGAGGCGGAGGAGATGTTCGAGACGGACATAGGGATAATGGTCAACGACAACGGCTTCGTGATAGTCACGGACTCCGACCTGAAGGTGACCGGCAAGGACATAGAGAGGCTGGTCAAGAGCGTCTCCGAGAGCGACGTCGCCATAACCATAAAGAGCAACGTCAGGAGGACGGAGATGATGAAGAGGAGGTTCAGGCACTGCGCCGCCAGGGGCTTCATGATACTCAGGAACTACAAGGGCAGGAAGATAAGCGTGAGGAAGCAGCAGATCAACTCAGAGGCGCTCCTCGGCGCGGTGGAGGAGATAAGCAGCGAGTTCCCCATCCTCAAGGAGACTTACAGGGAGATCATGGAGGACGTCATGGACCTGCCCAGGGCGAAGCTCGTGCTCAAGAGGCTGAGGAGCGGCGAGATAGAGCACAGGATAATGGAGACTCCGCTGCCCTCCCCGTTCGCGCACGCGATGGTGACCTTCGGGGAGGCGGACATAGTCATCATGAAGGACAGGAGGAAGCACATGCAGGAGCTCCACAGGCACGTGCTTGACCAGATAAGGAAGAAGTACGGCTGATGCCGAATGATGCTCGATAGGGACATGGATATTCTTGGCGGGCTCCCCCTGCTCCACATAAAGTCGATGGGCGCGCTGGCCTGCTCGGACCTACACCTGGGCTACGAGGGGGTCAGCGCCGACAGGGGCTCGTTCGTGCCGAAGGTCAACCTGAAGAGGATAAAGGAAACGATATCCCAGGGCATAGATGGGAGCGGCGCGACGAGCGTAATCGTCGTGGGCGACATAAAGAACGAGTTCTCCACAGTCCACGTCGAGGAGTTCAACGAGTTCAGGGAGTTCGTGGCTTTCCTGCGCGAAGAGAAAGAGATAAAGAAGATAGAACTCATCAAAGGGAACCACGACAACTTCATAGACAGGTACAGCGTGCCGCTGGGTTTCGGCGTGCACAGGCAGGAGGCCCTCATCGGCAGGTACCTCTTCTTCCACGGAGAGGAGCTGCCTCGCGGCGACGGGGGCGATGTGCTCGTGATGGGCCACCTGCACCCCTCCATCGCGGTCTACAGCAAGCTCGGTGTCAAGGAGAGGATAAGGTGCTTCCTCCACGGCACGCTGGAGGACGGCAGGAAGCTCGTCGTGCTCCCTGCGATGAACTACTTCGCAGGAGGGGTCGAGGTGAACCTGGGCGACGCCGGGGAGGTCGCGCCAATATTTAAGAGCATGGCCGACATAGATGAGATGCAGGCCATCGGCATAGGAGAGGGCGAGGCGCTCAACTTCGGGAGCGTCGGGGAGCTGAGGGCCATAATCTGAGGTGGAAGAGTGAAGGTCTACGCTTACACGGACGGCGCGGCGAGGGGCAACCCCGGGAGGAGCGCGTCCGGGTACCACCTCCTCGACGCGTCGCACAGGCTGCTCGAGAGGCACGTCTTCTACAACGGGATCTGCACGAACAACGTCGCCGAGTACAAGGCGGTTGTGGCGGCGCTGAAGAAGGCGCTGGAGCGCTTCGGCACGGATACCGAAATCGTGGTGGTCTCGGACAGTAACCTGGTGATAAACCAGCTCTCGGGGAAATACAAGGTGAAGAGCGAGCACCTGAAGGCCCTGAACAAGGAAGGAAGGGACCTGCTGTCGCAATTTAAGAGTCACAGGCTGCTCAACGTCAGGAGGGAGAACGAACACGTGTCGCGCGTGGACGGGGAGCTGAACGGCCTGCTCGACGGGAAGGATGGCGGCGGCGAGGCTCCGCAGGTCTCGCGGCAGAGGAACCTGAAAGTCAACGAATAAATAGCCGCAAAAGCAATATAATATTAACAAACATGACATTAATGACGTTACGGTAAGGTAGTGCGGATGGCGGACGAACCCAAGAAGAAACCAGGGACGAACAACCCCAGAGCCAAGGAGCTGTACGACGAGGGGGGGAAGCTCTTCGAGGAGAACAAGTTCGAGGAGGCCATAGAGCGCTATACCAAGGCCATCGAGAAGGACCCGGACTACGCGAGCGCGTACTTCAACAGGGCCCTGTCCTTCGCGATACTCAACAAATACGACAACGCCACCAAGGACGCCGACAAGGTCCTCGCGCTGGAGCCGAACAGCTGCGACGCCCCGTACGTGATGGGCATCATAAGCGAGTACAAGCAGGACTACGCCGGTGCCGCGGAGTGGTATGGGAAGTCGCTGGCGAGCAACCCGAACTACGACCAGGCGCGGTCGAGGCTCAACGCGCTCAAGGAAAGGACGGGCAGCCCGGGCAGGACCGCGTCTGACGAGGCGTCCGCCGGAGTGAAGCCCGGTGGCAAGACCGTGGTCGAGGAGGGCCAGATAAAGCAGGTCAGGTGGTTCACTTCGGACATGACGTTCAAAGACGTAGTGGGGATGAAGGACCAGAAGGAAATCATACACGACAACATCATGCTCGCGATAACCAAGCCGGAACTTCTCAGGGCGTACGGCAAGAAGTTGGGCCTGGGCGCGCTGTTCTACGGACCGCCGGGCTGCGGAAAGACGCATATAGTGAGAGCGATAGCGGGGGAGACGAAATCCAAGTTCATCGTCGCAAACATAAACGAGATAGTCGACATGTACGCGGGCAACACCGAGAAGAACATGCACGCGATCTTCGAGCAGGCAAGGAAGAACGCCCCCTGCATAATATTCTTCGACGAAGTCGACGCCCTGGGCACGCAAGAGGGAGGGAGAGCAGCAGAGCACGATGAGGATGGCGGTCAACCAGTTCCTGCAGGAGCTGGACGGTGTCGAGAAGAACCCTGAGGGCATATTCGTCATCACCGCCACGAACCAGCCGTGGGACGTTGATCCCGCGCTGAAGAGGGCGGGAAGGTTGGGCGAATCGATATACGTGCCTCCGCCGGACTACAGCACGCGCAAGCACGCGATAATCTATCACACCGGCAAGATGCCTCTCGAGAAGGGCATCAGCTTCGGGAGGCTCGCGCGCGCCACGATGGGCTACTCTGGCGCGGACCTTGCAGAGGTTTGCGACAAGACCGCGCTCAGGGTCGCCGCCGAGGAGGACAGGACGGGCAAGAAGAGGAAGATAGCGATGAGCGACTTCATGGCGATAATCAAGAAGAAGCAGACCGCGCTCGACGAGTGGTACGGAATGATAAAGAAGGACATAATAAGCAAGACCGAGACCCAGATAGTCGACGGCAAGAAACAGGAGATCGTGAAGGAGGGAAAGCTCTCCGCCGAGGAGAAGGCGAAGTACAAGAACCTGGTCAAGGACGTGAAGAAGAACTCGAGCCCGGTGCAGAAGAACATGAAGAAGTTCATGAGGTTCTTCGCGCTGTACCTGTTCTAGCCGGGCTTCGGGTCGCTTCTTCAGCGAAAAGGGGCCACCAGGGGAAAGAAACCGCTTACTGCAGACAGAGGATTGCATGGAGTTCAAGAAAGTGCTGGGTTCCTGGGACATATTCTGGCTTAGCGTGGGCGCGATGGTCGGCGCGGCGATTCTCACTTTTCCGTCGATAACTTTCCTGCAGGCCGGCCCGGCGAGCATAATATCGTGGATTCTCGCCGGCGTATTCTCGATGTTCATGGCGCTCGTATACATCGAGATGGTCACTGCGTTCCCGAAATCAGGGGCGCTTGTGACCTTCCCGTACGAGGCCTTCGGAAAGGGCAAGCTCGCGAGGTATCTCGCCTTCCTCGAAGGGATGGGGTACTATCTCGGGACCGTCCTGGGGATAGCGGTATCTGCCTTGATATTGGGGAACTATATCGGCCCGCAGTTCGCTACGGGCACCGTCGGCTCGCTTGCCATAGCAGAGGGCGCCCTGCTCATCGCGGGCGCCATAAACGTGCTGGGGGCTAGGCTGACGAGCAAGGTAAACCTCTACATGAGCGTCTTCTTCATGGTGTTCTTCTCGATCGTGATAGCGATAGGGGTTTGGAACGGCAACCTGTCGAACCTGACGCCGTTCCTGTCTGGCAGCGGCTTCGCGGGACTCGTATACGCCATACCGATAACCATAATCGCCTATGGCGCGTGGACCGTCGTGATAACCATACCTGAAGAGACCGTCGACGTGAGAAAGATGCCCAGGGCGGTCATCTGGTCACTGGTCGTTGTTACGGCACTATACGCGCTCCTCGTCCTGGCGGTCTACATGAACCTGAGCGTGGGCCAGCTCACGAATACCTATTACTATTATCCCGTCCTTGGAATGGTGACCCTGTTCCACAGCGCGGCGCTCAGCTACCTGTTCGGGGCCGCCGCGGTCTTCGCCATCTTTGCTGTCCTGCTCGTGATGATACTGGCGAACGCGAGGATAGTCTACGCCCTCTCGAAACTGAAGTTCCTGCCCGATTCGATGACGAAGATGTCAGGCAGGTCGATACCGATATATGCTACGATAATATCGTTCCTCATACCGATGGCGCTCTCGGCGTTCCCCAGCTACTATTACCAGTACGTGGTCATAGGCGCGGTGATAGGCACAGGTCTGCCTAGGGTAATCGACCTTGCGGCCTACCTTAAGATAAGGAAGAGGAAGAGCTACCTGCCATCGTTTAGGATGAGGCACGGGCTGCTTGTGGCGCTGATCGCGTTCTTCGGGCTGGCTATCTCCGAGCTTTCCCTGGGGGTTAGCGACATGCTGTGGTTCGCGGCGACGTTTACGGTAATTACAGTTGCGTTCTTCATCCTGGACAGGAGAAGAAAGGCGTCTTAGGCGTCCACAACGACAGTTATCTTGGATCCGTCCCTGAGCTTGAGGGCGCTCCTGAGCCTTTTGGCTGAGATTATCTCCGCCACGCCCTTGTGCTTCGACAGTTTTGGGACTACGATGACGCATTCCATCCGGGACAGGTTCGCGGGATAGCACCGCGCCATCTCCACGGCTTTCCCTCCTTTGGCAGGCCCATTTATCGATATGCCTCTCCTGCGCTTTATGCGGGAAAACATCTTCGAGCTCCGCGCGGAGAGTTTTATGTTGAGCGTCCCGGCGTATGGGATGAACCCGAGCTTTTCCGCGAACTGCTTCCGGTAGTGCACCATGCTCATGTAGTGGCGTCCCTCCCCGAGGCCGCTCACGACGGTTCCTGACAAGGATGTGCTTTCTTTACGGACCACGTGACCACTATTATGACGATTGAAGGCCTCGGCCGGGAATCGGACCCGGTCCTGAGGGTCCACAGCCCTATATGCGGCCATTACACCACCGAGGCCATGCGTTTTATATGTTTTAATCATTATTTATACTTAGCTTAGGCATGAAAACATCGGATCCATGGCGGAGTAGCTCAGCCTGGTTAGAGCGCCAGACTCATATGCAAAGCACTATGAGTGATGAGCATTTTTGCGATGACTGCTAAGATATCTGGAGGTCGAGTGTTCAAATCTCTCCTCCGCCAAGATCCTTTTTAGTCTTTTCCGGAACTATTTCATGCCTATTCTCATTCTGTCCGCCTCGAAGGTGTAATTGACATACGCCTGGCTAGCGCCAGTAAGGTTTGCTGCGCTCAGGTAAGACATCGTTTCCATCGCCGATCCGCACTTCTCGAAGGCCAGGTTTATCGCTCCCTCATAGCGCATTTCGGCGAAGAAGGCGCCCAGATAGACCGCCAAGATTAGGAAGACAAATATTATTACCAAGCCATAGAAGGACATAAAACCACTTAGTTGCCTGCCATTATGCACACCTCTTCAGTCCCGTTGAGGGACGCAAACTCGATCGGAACGCATTCGGAGGTGTCGTTGCCAGTCGCGTTCCCGACCGAGATTCCGGGAAACGCCAGCCCGAAGTGCCTAAGCCCGAAAGCCTCTTTGTAGGATTCGATAATGCCGTTTAGGCAGGATGCGTCTCCTGTCTCGTGTGCCAGAGCCACGCACTCGTTCGTGCTCACGTTGCCCGCTATCTGCTCGGCCGCATCGTACACGGCCATACCCTGTACTACTTTGCTCTGCGCTGCATGGACGCTGCTGCTGTTTAGGGATATGCTGCCCGACACTAAGGATATTGTTGACAGTATCGCCAGCAGCGATATGAGAGCCTCGACAGTTGCAAATTGCGCACGCACGGGATCATTCCTTGAAGAGGTTTATCTCGGAGCCCAGATAGTAGAGCGTCTGATTCTCCCCGAGCAGGTCCTGCGACACGTTCACGTCTATGACGTAATTGAAGGGGGAGCTAGAGTCACACACGTACGCGCCATCCGAGACTGCGCAGGAGGTACTGTCAGATTCGTGTCCCCTGAGGTTCTCGGAAGCACTTATGAAGGCGGACACCGACTGCTGTATTGAGGACTGTGTCGGGTCGTCCACGCTCGTCGAGTTGTAATAGCCGAGAGTCCCGTAAAGATTGTTCTTCGCCTGGAGATATTGCGCCAAAGCAGTAGAATTGGCGATGGAATAACCGTTGCCGCTGCTTATCAGCGTGACATCGGGCGTCTGCCCTGAAACGCTCACGCCTGTGACGCTCGCGGAACCCACCGTTTCGTTGTCGAGCGTTAGCCTTGAAGTGGCATTGCCATCGATCTCCGCGCGCATGACCCCGAACGGAGAGGAAATCGCGAGTGCAAATCCGTACTTGTAGCCTGCGCTATCGCGTATGTCGCTCGTGTTGTAGCCCGTGGCGACGGGCGCTATGCATTGCATGCTTGTGACTGAGACCGCCTTGGTGTAGTAGCAGTAGCCTGAGAAGGCCATATACCCCCATGTCGATGTCCCGCATTGCGAGGACACCGGGAGGATGGTACCCCAGAAATTGCTCTGCGTGCAATGACTCCATTCGGTGAGGTTGATTACTTGCGTAGGGGGATTAAGAGCGTACGTGACTTCCTCTGTCCTGTTAGACAGGTATGCTGAATATGTGGCGATGGAAGAGCCGCCTGAAGGGGGCCGTGCGTATGTGGAAAGATTTTCCGAGCCTGAGTAGGTTAAGTTTCCGCATATGATGTAGTAGCGCACGCCTATTGTGTTCGGGCCCTGTGACAGGGGTTCGAAGGGGATTGAAAGGACTGCGACGTCGAACATCTTGGCAGTATAGTTGTGGTCCGGGAAGAAAACAGATGGAGAAGATAACGAGACGTTAACTATGCCTGATGTGCAACCGTATGCGGTTGCCTGCAGGTTGCTGCTGGCATAAGTGGTGGAATTGGCTGGAACGTACACCGCGATCTGCGGGTTGTCAGTGACATGGATCCGTAAGCTCTGGGCATAGCCCGGTTGTGTCGCGTTTGAGATTGCGTTGAGCAGGGGCCTCTGCACAGCTAGGTTCTGGCCATAAAGGGAAATCACGCTCAGGCTCACTACGGAGATTGCGCTCGTTATCAGTATAAACTCAAGGCTGGCTTGGGCTTTCATTCGAAATCACCAATAGGTAGGTCGAGCCCGAGACTGTCACGAGCCTGCACACCGCCTGGGGGGAATGACATTCTGCTGCGTCACCAAGCGCGTCGATATGGGACACGAGCCCACGTTCCCCTGCAATCTGGTTGGAGATTGAAACCGCCACGGAGATGTTCGTGCCTGGCGAATCTATGGCTGACGCTATCCCCTGAGAAGCTGAAATCGTCCCCATGGAGTGGTTTTGGTATTCCGCCACGGCCAGAAAATATGACTGTGATGCGCGCACGCTCGCGAGGAGTAGGAGAATTCCAATCGAGGCCAGGGATGATGCTATGAGCAGGTCGAGGGACACGATTACGGCTTTCACCGTACCTCCAAAAGCGCATCTCGGCAGGGGATTCTTTGAGCGGGCGCGATGCATCAGCCATCCACCTCTCCAGACAACTCAATCTTCGTTATTTCGCATTTGACAGTTCCGGGTCTTGGTTTGAGTCTGTCCGCTTTTTCGCATGCCTCGGCAAACGTCTCTGCGAGCAGGGTCTTGCTCTCCCTCAGGTTCCTTATCTCCCCGGCCTCCAAGTCGCTATAGTTCACAGTCCATATTCTTTGCTTCATGGTCTTCAACTCTTTTATCTGAATGCGCGGGCTTTGGCCCGCGGATGATGTTTCCCTATCCTCTTCCTGCACCGGGCGGCCACGCAATTCCTTCCGTATCGCGGTTGACGCCGTTCGCCACGCTCGCCAGCGCGTTCTCGTTCCTGGCGAAGGCGGCGCCGGCATTCGCAGCGAACGCGGAGAGGAAAAGCGCCAGGGCCAGCGCTATCAGCATCCCTGTCATGATCTCTATGCTTATCTGCGACCTTGTCATGCGCGCACCATATATGTCCCTGTTCCATTGTAGAGCAGCTCCAGAGTCGCTGGCGCGCCGTCGGGGCAGAGCGGCCTGCCTGAGAGCTCTAGGGGTTCAGCGAGGTACAGCCAATTACCCTCGTAGAGCAGCCCTGCCCCGGAGACGTTCGAATTGCACATCCCGTGCGGCACGAAGAGGGTAAACTCTCCCGTGGCTCTGCTTATGAGCTCCGCGTTGAGCGACTCGACGAACTGCGACGCCTCAAACGCGCTCGTGCCGTTACCGATCCTCGCGGATTCCTTTGCGACAACGCCCAAGGCGAAGACAAACGAAAGGCCGGCCAATGACGCGTAGATCATCAGCTCCAGGGACATCTGTGCCTTCAGGTCACGCACCTCCAGTAGTCAGCGAACCCAGCTCCTTGCCTATCGCCTGGGACACGCTCATGTTCGTGCCGTTCACGAAGACATTGCTCACGACGGCGCCCTTCAGCTTTATCACCATCGCGAGAGCGAGTACGATCACGATGCTCGCCGCGGAGACCATCATTATATACTCCAGCGAGCTCTGCGCCTTCTTGCTCTCAGCCAGGGCAAAAAACGCCATGGCGTTGGGCGGTACCAGATCCCTTATTCTTTCTGCCAATCTCATTTCATTACCTATAATACATGAAGCAGGATGCTAGGAACGAATAGCATTATGCAAAAGGCTATCGCGACGTACGGAACCACTGAAAGCGCATTCTGAGGGAAGGACTTCTCGGGGTGCGCGAATGACGCCGATAGCAAGAGTATCGTGGGAACGTACGCTGCGGAGAGGAGGGCAAAGCCCGAAGACACTCCAGCCTCGCTTCCGAATAGATTGAGCGAGCTACTGAAGATCACGGAGCTTATGCTGCTGAAGAGCGGGAAGAACACCCCCATTCCAAGAAAGGTCAGCGCCTGCGCGCTCCCCACCTTGATTCTCAGCTTGTTCTTCATAGCAATCTCTCCCTCCAGCCGCCTGACGAACAGTCCGAGGGCCTCATCCACGTTGGCGCCGCTCTCCATGCCGAAAGAAACTATGGAAAACAGCTCCCTCAGGCATCCGCTTCCCAGGGCAGCCATCTCGATCTCCGAGAGCGCGCCGGAAATCCTCAGCTTTTTTGCCGATGTGCGCACTGCACCGGGAGGAATGCGCGACCCCGCAACTGTTCCGAACGCCTTCTGCAGCGACTTCGAGCGGCGGCACTCGGACAGCAGATCCTTCGCAAGCACGACTACGTCTGCATCTCTCATCTCCCTGGTGCGCGGGCGGCTTGGGGGCGTCGTGCTAGGCATACATCTTCCTCGAAAGCAGCGAATTTCCGATGGCGTACGACAGCGGTATGAAGATCACCAGGGAGACGGAGAAGGGGAGCATGCTGAAGTTTGCCTGAGAAAGAATAGTGGTGCCTATGAAAGCGAAGACCATGAAGGAGGGCACTATGGTAGATACGAACATGTTCACGAGCGCGTACCTTTGCGCCGACGCCTCCACCTCCGACTGCCTTTCGCCCAGGTGCAGTTCGTGCGCCGCCAGCGCGTCGCGCACCTGCGCGGGAGTGTCGGCACCCGAAAGGCGTAGGTTATCCAGCAGCGCGCCTTCTCCTAGGTCTTCTCCGGATGCGAGGCCCGCGAGGAAGCTTCCGCCTAGCTTCAATTCCTTTGACGCACGGTCAACAATCCTTCTCAAACCGCGTGCTGAAGTACCTTGGACTGCCTTGTCAACCGCCCTGAAATAGGAGCTCTTCGTGGACTTGTAGTAGCCCAGCCTATAGAAGAATTCCGCCAAGCCGTCCGCGAGCCTGTTCTTCCGGTATGCCTCGGCATTCGATTCCAAGAGAACGCCGACTGTCGTCACGAAGAAGGCGGACAGGAACGCGAACAGCAGGGCCAGGAGTGCGTTGAATCCGTTCACCGTTATCAGGAGTAGAAGTATCGCTGAGAAGGTCAGGAACGCCGCGATGGCCTTCGTAGCGCGGTTCCCGCCCTGACGCTCTTCCCGACATCCGTACGGCCGCTCACCATCCATAGCCCTGCACCCTTTCCCTCAGCTCATCCGCGCTCTTGCAGCTGCCGCAGGTCTCCTTGAGGAATGCGGACCTCTTCTCGAACTCCTTCAGTACCAGCCTCACCGACAGCCCCGTCTTCCTTGAAAACGCCTCCACTACCTTGGAGCACTGGAGAGCACCTCGGTCCAGTACCCCTCCCGAGACCACGCTGGATATCTCCACCGCCTCCCCGTCGCCGACCTCGGTGTCTATCCTTTCAGTTTCCGCCCTGCTGAGCCACTTGTATTCGTAGACCTCGGAAAGCAGCCTTCTCGTGATGTCGGTGTGGCGCATGTAAAGAGCCACGTCGAGCATGCTCAGGGACCTGGTCTCCACACCCATCGGCCTGACCATCAGCTTCTTCACTATGTCCATCCCGCCGGAGTTGCTGTGCATCGTAGTCACGAAGGGTATGCCCAGATTGGCGCTCGAGAAGAGCTCCCTGGTCTCCTCACCCCTTACCTCCCCAACCACCAACCTGCTCGGTCTCATCCTCAACGCGTTTATCACCTGCTCTCGCGTGGTGATTCCGTTGTAGCGCGACCCGTATAGCTCCACCGTGTTGTTTATGTCTATCCTCGCCTTGAGTTCGTTTATGTCTTCCTCTATGGTGACCACCTTCTCGAACCTTGGTATGAGGAAGAACAGCGCGCTGAGTAGGGTCGTCTTGCCGCTCGCTGGCGCCCCTGCCACGATGATGTTTCTTCCCGATTCCATAGCGAGCCAGACATAGGCGAGGACATCGAAAGTCGTGGTATTCCTGTTTATTAGATAATCTGGGCCTACGGACTTGCCGCTTCCGAGCCTTATCGATGCGACGGCGCCGCTGAGCGCATAGGGCTTCAGCTGCGCGTGTATCCTCGCGTCCTCCACCTGCGCGTCTATCACGGGCGAGTCGTCGCTCAGCTCCTTGTCGGTGTCGTACAGGAGCCGGTTCATGCTGTGCCTGAAGGCCTGCACGCTGCAGAACCGCAGGTTGGTCGCGCACCGCCCGTACTTGACGTGGTAGACGCTTATCGGGGCACGGGGCGAGTTAACCTCTATCTCCTCTATGCTCCGCCTGTCCTCAAGAAGCGCGCTGATTGGGCCGTAGCCGGCGGTGTCGTGGGCGACGAGGTACGCGAGATAGTCCGCGCGTTCCCTGCTCACGGACTGCAAGAGCTCCCGCGACGCGATCTCCCTGGCCCTGCCGAAAGCCCCGATGCCCAGCTCTGCCGAGGACCTCGAAAGCTCCTCAATCACCGAGGCCTTCGCAACTTCCATCGACTTCGCCTCCGCTCCTGTAATCCTGCCCATGCCGCTGCCCAATAAGTATTCGAATTCCGCGCCCTTCCGCGCTATCGCTCTTGGGACAGCCCCGCCGAACCTTTCGACTTCCTCCGAGACATCAGGGAAGTCCACTGCGAACCCAAGTCGTATCTCCCTAGGCGCAGCCGAGACCTGGGCACGGTGGGAAATTCGGTTTACTGCTGTATTTAATCTTTTACCTAAGTAAAACATGTTGTAATATACTATTGCAAAAGGTTATTATGTCTTTCGTGGGGGTAAGGCGCGGGCTGGCGGCGCTTTTATCTTAGTGTGGATTTGTGCCCCGACGTAAAGTTCGGATATGTTTATATACGTTAGCGTCGTAAATAAACAATATGGCAAGAAAGGAAAGGGGGGAAGACGAGATCTGGATGCTCAGGAAGCTCATGAGCAGGCCGAACTTCGCGGTCCTGAAGCTCCTGATGGCCAAGTCCCCTAGGACAACCAGGGAGCTCTACGTCGTTCTGGGCAAGAGCTTCACTAGGAAGACGCTCATAATCACGCTAAGGAACCTCTCAATGAACCTCAACGTGCTCCAGCCGACGCACATCCGGACCGAGCACGGCTACGACCTGGGCTACGGGATAAACCCGAAGCTAAAGGAAGTGATAAAGCTGATAGAGAAGTGCGAGGGCATGGTGAGGAGCGCCTCCCAGAGCCCGAAGAGCTAATCCTGAAGCGGCTTCCGTATAGCGAAAAAGTTCACCAGTTAGCTTCAAGCACACCTAGCGGGCCTTCATGCGCCTCTGCAGGATTCTACGAAGTGCTCAGGAGCACTTCGTGTACCCGCAGTTCTTGCAGGTGTAGCAGCCGCTCTCGTAGACGAGCATGTTCTCGCCGCACTCCTGGCACTTCGCGGGCTTGACCTCCTTGTCCCCCGCGGCCTTGGCGACGCCGAGCTGGCGGCCGTCGCCGGTTTCCTTCCCGTGCTCGGTGAGCGGGGAGGTCTTGAAGTTGGTTATGCCCAGGGTTATCTCGAGGGCCTTCGCTATGGCGTCCGGGACGCTGTAGAGCTTCAGTCCGCGGTCGTATGAGAGCGAGTCCGTCGCGCGTATGCCCTTGAGGCTGTTGATGACCACGTTGATGTCTCCGCCGTTGAGCTGCAGGTACTCGCTTATCAGCTTGCCTATGGCCTCGGTGTAGCTCTTCTCCTGGCTGCCCGGTGTTGCCCATGTTTATGAAGACCTCCCTTATCCTGGCCTCCTCGTCGAAGCTCGATGTCACGTAGAGGGACTCCTGCTGCATCCTCAGCTTGACGGTCTTGCCTATCAGCGCCATGGGCCTCTTCCACTTCTCCTTCGGGGCCTCGGCCTTCCTCTCGGGCTCCTTCTCCTTCTCGTCGATCAGCAGGACGCCCTGCCTGGAGCCCTCCCTGTAGACGGTAATTCCTTTGCAGTTGTGGACTGCGATACCGTTGACGACATAGGAATCCGCTCCTTCTACCGCAAAGTTGTAGACCGGAGCGTCGTGGTAGAAGTCAGTAATACCTCTGACGCGGTAGCACGAATAGTCTTTCCATGTCTTTCCAACATGACTCTGCGTTGCCAACTTGAGTGAATATAGACCAGATTTGCAACCCATCGAAAGCGCATAGGTTTGACTAAGAAGCTGGGCCTGTACCATGAAAGATTCTCTTGCCAGCCTCTTAGACACAGTCACTCCAGAGTCTCCAGCAATCCAAGCGTCCATCATGGTTTCTAGAAGTTCTGGAGATAGGCGCACAAACCAGCTTGGGAAGTGTTTGCTGTGCGAACCCCTTCCTACGGATTGCTCCAAGAATTCACTGAATATCCTGTTGCCCCACTGGAGCCTTAAGGAAGAACCGCCCCCCGAGGTTATAATCTCCCGCACATCGCGCCTGATTCCAAATTTTTCCCACACTATTTTTTCCAATCTGTCGGCCACGTCTGCTTCTTTTGGACTCAGCGTAATCCTCACGTAACTTCTTCCGCTGAAATGACCTTCAGCCATAAACCATCCGAAAAACCACGCTAGATCTCTGTCTATCGATACGTTATTTCTAACTCCATTTGAATTTGCAGCAATCACTTCTTTGTCCTTTTTCCAAGGTAGCGTTCTTTTCGGATAAAGCATCCCGCCTCTTACGATACCGCTTTTCACATGGTCGGAAATCACGATTTCTTGGATCCTAGGGCCTTCAAATCTGAAATGAGGCAATACAGCGTGATCTCCAGGCCTCGCATCCGAGATTTTAATCCACATCGGCTTGCTCTCTTGCTCTTCCCATGCTTTCTTTTCCCAATGCACTGCCGTCGGCCTAAGGATTAGGACAGGGTGTTCCGCAGTGGCGATAAGGTCTTCGGTTCCTTGCAAATCAAGTTTGATAAACCTCCTTGCCTCTGCAGGAAGATGATAGACTTCCGTGACCTTGTGATAATGCCCGTCATGAGAAAGCACCTTGTCATTGACTTGTATCTCTGATATGTCTTTTAAGCCATCTGCTGTATAAACATCGTTTCCTTTCATGAAACAGCCCGCCTTCCAGGCGTCGAAGTATATCTGCCCCACCTGCTCAGTGGTCGTGTCCGCCGGCAGGTTCACGGTGGACGAGATCGCGCTGTCCACGTGCTTCTGTATCGTCCCCTGCATCCTAATCCTGAAGTCGGCGTTTATCTTGTGCGCCGGGATGAAGAACTCCGGCAGCTTGGTGTCGTCCATCAGGCCCGAGATGCCCATGTACTCCAGCACCAGCGGATGGTAGACCTTGAAGTACTCCTTGCTGAGCGACTCCGACCTCCTGGTGTAGTTGAAGGCGAAGATCGGCTCTATGCCGCTGGAGGTGCCCGCGAGCACCGATCCGCTCCCCACGGGGGCGACGGTGAGCATGGCGACGTTCCTGAGGCCGTTGGTCGCTATCTTCTGCCTTACGCCGTCGTTGAGCGCCTGCACGAATGCCATGGACAGGTGCTTCTCCCTGTCGAAGAGCGGGAATGGCCCCTTCTCCTTGGCGAGCTCGGCGCTCTCGTCGTAGGTGGTGGTCTTTATCATCTCGAAGAGCTTGTCCGCGTAAGCCAGCGCCTCGGCGCTGTCGTACCTCAGCCGCAGCTTTGCCAACATGTCCGCGAGGCCGGTCACGCCGAGGCCTATCCTCCTGCTCTCGCCCACTGCCTTCTTCTGCGCGGCGAGAGGGTGCTTGTCGGAGTTGTAGTCGAGAACGTTGTCGAGGAACCTCACCGAGTAGCGCACCGCCTTCTCCAGCGATGCCCAGTCCATCCTGGCGTTCTCCGTGAAGGAGTCGAGCACGAAGACGGGCAGGTTCAGCGCCCCTAGGTCGCAGGCCCCGTAGGCCTGCAGGGGCTGCTCGCTGCAAGGGTTGGTGGTTATGACCTCCATGCCGTTGTACTCGCTGGGCGAGTTCTTCTTGATCGTGTCCCAGAACATCAGGCCCGGCTCGGCCCAGTCCCTGGCCGACTTTATCAGGGCGTTCCAGAGTTCCCTCGCCTTCACGGTCCTCTCTACGGTCCTGACCACGCCGTTGCCGAACCTCAGGGTGAAGTCCCCGTCAGACTCCACTGCCTTCATGAACTCGTCGGTGACCCTGACGCTTATGTTCGCGTACTTGACGCTGCTGTTGTTCTGCTTGACCTTTATGAACTCGAAGATGTCCGGGTGGTCCACGCTTATGGTTATCATGAGCGCGCCGCGCCTGCCGGACTGGCCTATCGCGTGGGTCGTCTCGCCCATTATGCCCATGAAGGAGACCGCCCCGGTGGAGCGCATCGCGCTGTTGTTGACCGGCGCGCCCTTGGGCCTGAGTATGCTTATGTCCCCGCCGACCCCTCCTCCGTAGCTGTAGGTCCTCGCCGACTCCTTGCACCAGTCGAAGATGGCCTCTATCGAGTCCTCCTTTATTGGAATCACGTAGCAGTTAAGGAGGGTCGCCTTCCTCTTCGCCCCCGCGCCGAACATTATCCTGCCGCCGGGTATGAACCTGAAGTCCTGCATGAGCCAGTTGAACTTCTCCGTCCACTCGGTCTTCTTGGTCTCGTCGGACTCGATGCCCGCCATCTCCCTGGCGATCCTGTCCCACATCTCGCTGGGCAGCTTCTCGAGGGTCTCACCCGCCTCGTCCTTCAGGGCGTACTTCTCGTAGAACACCCTCGCCCTTATCTCGTCACCCTTGAAGAAGTCCAGCGTCTCCTTGGGTATGCCCACTACCCCCAGCTGTTCCGTCTGCTCCTTCTCGACGGTCCCCTTGTCCTCGTTTGCGACCACAAAAACCCCCTTTGTGTTATGATTAAAATGAAATAGTAAGACGAAGCTAGAGTATATTGATAAGCGGCTTATTTAAGGCTGAGCTTTCGTATCTTAGCCCGCGGTTTACAGCTTATACGCGGCTACTGAAAAGGATACCCAGATACACAGGATCCTACTCGAAATCCGGGAATTCGCCTATCTTCCTCTGCCTTATGTTCTCGAGGGTCTTCCAGTACTCCCTTATGTAGGGGTTGAGGAGCCTGCTCTTCAGGTGCTCCTTTATGACTGCGACGGTCTCCTTGTCCCCCGGGTAGCCGGACCCTATGGTTATGCCGGTCTCGGCCTCTATCTTCTCCATCTCGGTGTCCCTGATGACCTTGGCGATTATGCTGGCGCCCGAGACCACAGGGTACTTTATGTCCGCCTTGTGCTCCGATATTATGCTTATCCTCCTCCCCTCCCTGAGGCCCCCTTTGATGCCCACGACCCTCATCGGCTTCTTGGCGAAGAGGCTTATGCGCATGCCGAACCTCTCGGCTATCACGTCCGGGGAGTCTATGTACGCCCTGTCCTATCTCGGGCACCATCTCGTCCATCAGCCTGGCGAAGTGCATCGCCTCGAGCTGGTTTATGGAGACGCCCGACCGCATGGCCGTGTTTATCTCCTCGTTGGTGATGCAGTAGGTCTTGACCTCCTCAGAAATAGACCTTATCTCGTCGAACAGGAAGGCCCTCTTCCTCTTCGTCAAGCAGCTTGGAGTCCCTTACGCCGATGGCCGAGAGCTTCTTCTCCTTGCCCTTGCCTATGGCGATCATGCTTACGACTAGGGGCCCTATGACCGCTCCCCTGCCCGCCTCGTCGCCGCCGGCGATTATGATGGGGCTCACCTCAGGCAACGCCCTTCCTGTCGATCACGATGAAGTCGTTCACCGCCAGGACGCTCGTGTAGGGGACCTTCAGCTTGCCCTCCTTCACGTCCAGCTTCTTGACGTACGCGTTGTCCCCGTTCGGCTCGAGTATGAGGCTGACCAGCTTGCCCGTGAGCTCGTTGAGCTCTATGTCCAGGAACCTGCCGAGCTCGAATCCGTCGTTCGTCACTACCGTCTTGCCAATGAGTTGTTCAGCAATAACATATTTTACCATTTTCACACCTTGAGCGTCATCTTCACGATATAACTCTGCGCAGCGAATATTTATATCTGTTACTTCGACCAACCGTTTCCTTCCTTATACGTCATTCCTGTTCAAGCGACCTCCAGCACGGCCTTCTTCTTCACTGCATTGAGCACGTGCCCGTAGTCCCTGTAGTGTATGAAAGCGGTTATCGAGAGGGTGTACTCGCCAACGTCGGTCCCGACGTCGCCGTAGACCTCCACCTGCGTGGTCTTCTCCTCGCCAGGCGAGAGCGTGCCGAGGCGGAGCTCCTTGGCGGCGTGCATCCCCGAGTCGTCCAGGCTGAGCGACTTCGGGAGCTCCACAACCACCGACCCCAGGACGGGCTCGTTCGTGAGGTTCTTGACCTTCATCAGCAGCATGATTGAGTTGCGCCGGTTCGCGTAGAGCTTGTACGGGGTGAACTCGGTCATTATCCTGTAGGGCATGGTCTTGTTGAGCTCGCTCGATGAGTCCTTCTTGCCGAAAAGGTCGAGTATCTTCATTGAGTCGCCAGACAGTAGGAATATGCGGCAAAGGTATTTTAAGCTTTTTACAGGGCTTGCGGATGTTGTGGCACTATTACCGCCGATGAGGCGCTCTACGGCATAACGTAACTTATGATTACGATTCCGGAGCCGCCTGCCCCCCCAGTATTGGAATAAATACCTCCTCCCCCGCCTCCGCCCAGTCCGCTTGTACCAGCAGCAGAAGTACTGCCGCCGCCGCCGGCTCCCCCAGTTCCTCCAGTACCGCCATTGTTTGCGTCGGCACCGCCTGCCCCGCCTCCAGCATAATAGGTTGCAGTTCCGCTGATAGCATTGATAAGCCCAGCACCACCATTGCCACCGTTATATCCACTCGCACCGGCGCCGACAGCACCTGCTCCTCCCCCGCCGCCGCCCGCGTAAGTGCTCCCAGCCCCCCCGGCAGTCCCCTGGCCTGATGGGCTTGCAGCACCTCCTCCACCGCCGTAAACTCCACCTCCGCCAGAACCTCCAGAAGATCCAGTAGAACCGTGCCCTGACGCGCCGCCGCCGCCGCCGGTCGCAGTTATTGAAGAGAAGATCGAATTTGCACCGTTACTTCCAGGTGTGGGATCAGTTGTTGACCCCGCACCACCTGCGCCTACCTGGACTGATAATGTGCCGGAAACGCTTAACGATCCTGTAAGGTATCCCCCGGCTCCACCTCCACCGCCATCGGGCCAGTAGCCACCGTTGGTTCCTCCTCCTCCTCCTCCGCCAACGACAAGGTATTGGACAGAAGTAACCCCTGCAGGAACAGTCCAGGTCGTCGAGCCCGGGGAGGAAGAGTAAGTGAACGTGTCGATGGTGTTCGCGCCGCTGGTGGTCTGGGTGCAGGTCAGGCCCCCTCCCGAGGCGCAGACGTAGACGGTCGTGGTGAGGGAGGTGGTAGAGGTCGTGGAAGTTGTGGAGGTCGTGGAAGTGGAGGTGATTGATGTGGAGGTCGTGGAAGTTGTGGAGGTCGTGGAAGTGGAGGTGATTGATGTCGTACTGATCCCTATTGAAGACGCCTTGGCGAGCACCTTGCCCGATGCGGTGTGTGGGAAGCCGGTGAACGTCTCGTTGTAGGCTACGAAGAGATACCCGGGGAACGCCGCTCCCACACGTAAGGAGGCGGGGGACGAGCCCGAGTAGCATTGCAAGGCCAAGGTCGTGTTCATCTGGGGCCGAAGGGTCACCTGCGTCTGGAGCGGGTTGGCGGAGACGATGCTGTTCGAGCTGCAGCCTATCGCGGTTATGTTTATCTGCGACTGCGTGGTCTGCAGCAGGTTTATCGTGAGCAGGCCGTTGGTGGACATCGAGACGACCGAGCAGGAGAGGCCTGCGGGCAGAGAGCACTGCTGATTCACGAATGTCGAGGGATTCAGGACGCCGAGAGCGAAGAACGATGAGAGTGCCACAGCGATGATGAGTATCGCCCAGCCGTAGGTCATGAGGTATTCCATGGCCGACTGCAGCTTCAGGGGCGGGCTCGTATTCGGCATGTACGCATCTCGTCAGGAGCCGCGGCGAAATACGCCAAGCTCCATCGTCCGTGTCTATGGCTAAGCGCAGATATTAATGCTTAACGATGCGGAAGGCGGCCGCCAAAGATGGGAGAAAAGCGGGAGTGGCGTGAGTTGGCATCAGGGGGTCGGATAGCTCACGATGACAACGCCTGAGCCGCCTGCCCCCAGTATTGGAATAAATACCTCCTCCGCCAACGACAAGGTATTGGACAGAAGTAACCCCTGCAGGAACAGTCCAGGTCGTCGAACCTGGGGGAGGAAGAGTAAGTGAACGTGTCAATGGTATTCGCGCCGCTGGTGGTCTAGGCGCAGGTCACGCCTCCGCCTGAGGCACAAGTGTAGATGGTCATGGTGAGGGAGGAAGAGGTCGTGGTTATTGATGTGGTTGATGTTGGAGGTGATGCTGTTGTTGAGGTGTAAGTGAGGGAGGTAGATGTGGTTCAGATGGAAGATACCTTGGCGAGCACCTTGCCGGATGAGGTGTGCGGGAAACTCGTTGTCGGCCTGGTGTAGTTGACCAGGATGTACCCGGTGAACGCCGTGCCTATCTGCGTGTGAAGGGGGAATGAGCCAGAGTAGCACTGCACGGTCAGCGTTAAGTTCGAGCCCGTCTGCATGACTATCTGGTTGCTCCCCAGGTAGGACTGGGCGTTGTTGAGCGTGCTGTTCGAGTTGCACCCTATCGCGGTTATGTTCACCTGCGAGGGCATGTTTTGGTAGATGTTCAGCGTGATCAGGCCGTTCGTCGACATGCCGACGACCGTGCACGAGAATCCCGCGGGGAGCAGGCACTGCTGGCTCGCGAATGCCGAAGGATTCAGGAAGCCGAGCGTGAAGATCACGGAGAGCGCCACCGCGAGGATGAGTATCGCCCAGCCGTAGGTCATGAGGTATTCCATGGCCGACTGCAGCTTCGCGCGCATGGGTGATATTCGGTGCGAAAAGATAAAAAAGGCTAGGAGAGATCATCTAGTTACTACTATGCACGAGTCCTTCTCCACTATGACTTCCCTCTCCGCCTGGGCGACGGTCCCGCCCGACTTCTCCACCAGCCCCGGAAACTGCTCCAGCGCGCCGAGCGAGGAGAGCTCGTTGAGGGCGCGCCTTATCTTGAACTCCGAATCGAATTCCTTCGCCAGCCAGCGCAGCGCGAACGGGTACGTGCCGTAGTTCTGGTCTATGAACGACGCGACCCTCCTCGTATCCTCGGACCTTGCCGGCGCGGCGCCTGTCTTCTGGAATATCTGCAGCGCGTCGCCATCTGTGACGTAGCCAGAGCCTCCCTCGGTCAGGAAGACCTCAATGGCCACCACCTGGCCCTCCTGGAGCTCGGTCGTGTCGCCGTTGTCGTAGTTGGGTATGAAGATAGACGCGTGCAGCTCGCCCTCCTCTATGGCGTGGCCGCCGAGGTTCCTTATCGGGTTGAGGCCCTTCCTCTTGGCTATCCTCTCCACCTCCTTCCCGATGTCGTTCAGCCTCCTGCCCGCCCTTACGGTGCCGAGCGCGGCCTCGAGGGCCTCGTCCGCGGCCTCAACGAGCGCAGCGTGCCTGCCTGACAGGTCCACGGTTAGCGCGCAGTCGCCCAGGGCGTCCTTACTCCTCGCGCCGAGGTCGATCTTCACGACGTCGTTCTCCGTGAATACGGCCTTGTCGCCAGCGGCGGGGGTGTAATGGGCCGCGCGCTCGTTCGTGGAAAGGTTCACGGGGAATGCGAACTGCATGCCCTTGTCCCTTATGAAAGCCTCTATCTTCTCGCTGACGTCCAGCTGGCCGGCCCCGACCTTCACCAGGCCCTTCGCGTACTGCAGCGCCTCGAAAGAGACCTTGCCGACCTCCTTGAGGCCCTCGTAATCGTAATCCATTTAATCGCTTTCGATATACTTGCGCACCCGGCGTTTAAATCCCCTGCGGTGGAGGAGGCGGGGTACCATTCAGAGAAGCCTCTTCTGCTCTCCGCCGCCCTTCAGCTCCTCCTCCCCTATCCCCAGCTCCTTCAGTATCCTGAGAGTCGCAGGCACGACCTGGTGTCCTATGTAGTAGTCGGGGTCGTAGTCCTCGGCGAGCTCCTCGAGCTGCGCCTTTTCGGAGATGGTGCTCCCGTGCCGGGTTATGATGTATCCTATGGTGGCGCCCTCGAGCTCCTCCCTCGTCCTGAAGCCCGACTTTATAGCCTTCTGCACCGCGGCGAGCTCGGGCGACTTCGCGTCGTAGGAGCCGATGCCCTTCCTCAGCTGCGTGTATATCACGAGGTCCTTCAGGGGGACCTTGCCTTCCTTCAGGTCCTTTATGACTCCCTTCACTATCTCCATGGCCCTCTCCTTGCTCCCCTCCCTGAGTATCGTCTCGAGGACCGCCTTCTGGGTGCTCCTGGCGATGCCAGACCAGTCCCTCCGCACGAGCTCGAAGCCCTTTATCTTTATCCTGCCCGTCCTGGACAGGAGCGCGTACTTCTTCTTCGCACCGGAGGCGGTCGCGGCCTTCTTGCCGACGAAGACTCCCCTGGTGTAGAAGTCCTCGAGCTCCAGCTCCATCGCCTTGGGCAGCGACGCGTTGACGCGCTTCAGGAACGCGGCGATCTCCTCGTCCTTCTTGTCCCCGACGAGCAGGAAGGTGGAGTCGGTGTCGCTGTACAGAGTCTTGAAGCCCGACTTCTCCGCCGCCTCGATGGTGTTGAGTATGTAGGACCTCGCGAGCGCGGTTATGCTGCTCGCGCAGTCCCTCGAGTACCACCTCGACCTGGCGTAGCCGAGGTAGCCGTAGAAGGAGTTGGCGAGTATCTTGAGGGCGTTGGACCTCGCCCCGAGGGACTTGTTGTCCGGGTCCTTCTTGTACGCCTTCTTGACGTTCTGCCTCTCGCTTATGAGCATCTCCATTGCCTTGGGTATTATCCCCTGCGGGGTCTTCGCGAACAGCACCCCGTTGGGCGCCTCGAAGCAGTCGCTGCGGCCCGCGGGCCTGACGGTCGATGGGTCGATGTTGTGCGCGATTATTATCGACGGGTACAGCCCCCTGAAGTCGAAGACGACTATGTTGTTGTATATGCCCGCGTCGGGCGTCTTGACGTACGCCCCCTCGAACGTGACCTGCGACCTCGCCCTTATCTCCCTCTCGTCCGGCCTGTTGGGCACGATCTCGCCGTTCTCGTGCGCGTACCTCATCAGGAGGAACTCGGCGAGCTGCCCGACCGTGGAGACCGAGACCTCGCCCAGCGTCGTGCCGCTCACCTTCGCGGTCTCTATCTCGAGGGGCATGAAGAACTCGTAGAGCTCGTCGAGCGAGATCGCGTCTGAGAGCGAGTACTCGGAGAGCCTCTCGAGCTCCTCCCCGCCGTTGTCCCACATCTGCCATATCCTCTTCTTGTCCACGGTGACCTTCTTCTTGCCCGTGATGGCCGTGTGGACCTCGTCGAGCTTCAGGTTGTACGTCCTGAGGAGCTGCTCCGATGCCCCTACTATGGAGACGAAGCGCGCCACGTGGTAGACGTCGAGGCAGACGCGGCCGGGCGCCTTCACCGACTCGGTGAGCCCGTGGTGCACGCTCCTCACCTCCTCGCCGTACCTTGAGAGGTCGAGGTTCGCCTTGACCAGCTTGGACCGGGTCATGAGGTAGGGCAGGTCGAAGTTTGCCGAGTTGTAGCCGGCTATGACGTCCGCGTCCAGCGACTTCACCACGGCGACGAAGCCCTCGATCATCTCCCTCTCTGTCTTGAACACGGTGACGAAATCGCGGTCGATCTTCTTCGTCGTGAGGACCCGCGCCTCCTTCCCGTCCGTGTAGCTTATCATCAGCACAGGGTCGCGCCTCGGGTCGGATGACGTGGATACGTTGTAGGTCTCGATGTCGAAGCAGACGTGGCTCAGCGCCACCCCGAGGTCCTTCTCGTCGGCCTTCGTTATCTCGTCGATGACCAGGCCGTGCTCCGACTCGTGGGCCCTGACCCTGGCCCCGGAGAGCGGGGAGATGCCCTTGTCTATTATGTAGCGCTTCCAGAAGGGTATGTCGTACTCGTAGCACTCCCCGAACTCCTTCACGTAGTCCTTCAGCCTCGGCACGTCCTTGGAGTCGGCGGTGTAGATCGCGAAGGCGGAGACGGTCCCGCCCTTCAGGAGGAGCTCGGCCCTCTCGACCCGAGTTATCTCGATCCGCTCGCTCATCTCGGAAAAGATGTTGAGGGAGGAGATGGTGGCCTCCTCGAGGCCTGCGTTGCTCGGGATCAGGTAGAAATGGGGGCTGAAGCCCGTGTCGAACAGCGCGCGCACGCCGTCCTTGGACTTCAGGGTTACGCGTATCGTGCTCCTCCTTGAGAGGTTTACGTAGTCAACGTCAAGTATTACTCCTTCGAGCTCGACATGCTTCATGATTCTTCCTGAGAACTGCGAACGCCACTACTTCCCGGCTTCGTTCTCCTGGAGCTTCGCCCTGGTGATGGGCAGCGGCGCAATCATCCCTATCGACCATGCCAATAGCGTGCCCCTTGACGCGCACTCGAAGTTGAGGATGTTGATTATGTCCTCGGCGAACTTGACGGGGAGCGTCTTCTTGCCCTTCCACGACTCGTTTATCTGGTCGATGAGCGCCTTCTCCTCCTTCGCGAAGATCGTGCCGAGCATCTTCAGCTCTCCGACCGACTTCGCGTTCTTCTCGCCCTCGTAGGTGGTAGTGAATGTGTAAGCGACCTCGACGCTGTCACCCGTGACCTTCACGTTGTCGAAGTTTATGTTGAACTTCATGTTCACTATCGCTTCGTCGACAGGCCTGCTGGCTTCGACCCTGCTTATTCTGTTTCCGGTAATCATTCTATCACTTGATTATTATTGCCCGCGCAAGTATATATAGATTTCGTGACCTCGAAAAACTGTGCGCGCGGCGCTACGCGCACTACCGAAAACTGCGCGCAACGTTTAATAACTCTCTATGCTAATGCTTGTCATATGCCAAACAGGACCATATTGAACAAATATGGACTTTTTGTTTCGCAGGTCCACAAACTACTTAGGAAAAGGGAGCTTACGGGAGAGGACGCTGAAGTGATAAACAAGGCTAGGCTGGTGGCTGCCTTGTCATCCAACCATTCGTGGCGCATATACAGGTACCTGCACAAGGGCGACGCGTTCGACAGGGACGCGATAGTGAGCGAGATGAGGGTCGCCTTCAACGGCGGATGGAGGGAGATCAGCGAGAACGACGTGAAGGAAGTGATAACCGCCGACATCGACAGGCGGAGGTTCTCCTCGATACTGCTCTACTCGCTGGACAAGGAACGGATAAAGGAGTACGGCGACCTGCTGCCCAAGCTGAAGGCGGAGTTCGTGGACGGAATGGAGCCCATAGAGAACAGGGAGCTCTGAAGAAGGCTCCAGCATCTTATTTTATACTTGTAATGCGCTAGCATTAGCAGGGCATGTGGCGCAACTTGGATAGCGCGCATGGCTTCGGACCATGCGGTTGCGGGTTCAAATCCCGCCATGCCCACCGAATGATTCTTTGAGGCGCAGGAGGGGCATGTGGTGTAGCTTGGATAGCACAACGGCTTCCGGAGCCGTCGGTCGCGGGTTCAAATCCCGCCATGCCCGTGCATCTTTAATCCGCGGGAGCGGGCTCAGAGCTGCCTGAGTGCCTCTATCGGCTCCATCTGCGACGCCCTCCACGCTGGGTAAATGCCTGCGCCGGCGCTCACGACTATCGCTACCAGAAGAGCTTCGAAGATCGTGGAGAGGGTCAGCACAGGGGTGTAGGACAGCGTGGACGATCCCGCGGAAGACGATGCCGCCGCGGGGGCTGCGGACAGCGTGGACGATCCCGCGGAAGACGATGCCGCCGCGGGGGCTGTTGATGCGCCTCCGCCTGAGAACCCTCCTGACGAGGCGCCGCTAGGGCCGCCTCCCGAGAAGCTTCCGCCGCTTGAGGATCTGGTCGTGGTTCCCGTCGTCGATCCGAGATGGCTTATCAGGTACGCGACTCCATATGATGAACCAGCGCCGACGACCACTCCTATGACTCCGCCGAAGATCCCGATTATCATCGCCTGGAAGAGGAATATGGTCATCACCTGCCCGTTCTTGAAGCCGAGAGACTTCATTATCCCGATCTCGTGCGTCCTCTCGAGCACGGCTATGAGCATGATGTTCATTATGCCTACCGCGGCGACGAGCAGCGCTATGCCCGCTATCACCACGAGAAGCAGGGTTATCGAGCTTATTATCGAAGATGCCGTGGACGCCAGTTGCTGGGTCGACAGTACCCTGGCGTTGGTGCCGTAGATGTTCGTCAGCAGGGAGGTGAGCGCAGTGACGTTGTTCGAGTTGTCCGCCTTGACCAGGATGATGTTGAAAGAAGTCCTGTGCAGCATGAGCTCGGCTGCCGGGAGGGACATGGCTACCCCTGTGTCTATGGAGATGAGGGACGTGCCGTAGGCCTTCAGGACGCCGATGACGGGCACGGTGTAGCTTGAGGACGAGCCCCTGCCGGACGAGATCTTGAGCGTGGTAGGCGAGCCCACAGACACGACCTGCCTCCCCGAGGTGGAATTGAAAGCCGCGTCGTAACCCAGGACGGCCGATGGGGCGATTGTGTCTTCGTACATCGAGCCGTTGTAGAGCGTGAGGTTCCCGCCTAGGAGGGCTGTCAGCCCGTCGGGCGTCGCGCCGATTATGGTGACCGAGGTGTTCCGGTTGTTCGCGACCAGCGTCGCTGTGCCGGTCAGCAGCGGCGTGGCCGAACTGACGTTGGGCAGGGTCGAGATGTCGTAGACGTCCGTAGCTGTGAAACCGGAAGAGGTGGACGTGAGCAGTATGGACGAGGGGCCGAGGGACGACAGCTCCTTGGTTATGCTGGCGCTTATGCCCGCGGTCTGCGAGACCAGGGCGACGATTGATGCGACTCCGATGACCACCATCAAGACGGTCAGCGCGGTGCGCACCTTCTTCTCGCTGAGATCTTTGTAGCTCAGCCAAAAAATGTCCTTTAGTTTCATCGTGACACCAGCCTGTCCGGCACCGCGGCCCCAGGGGGCGCGGCCGCCGTCATTTCTTCGCGGCGTTCTGCTTCAGCTTGCGCCTTCTCCTCCTGCGCACGAAGAGGAACGCCAGAACCGCCACGACAACCACGACTGCCGCGGCTATTATCCAGGTGACGAAACCGCCGCCCTGGGCGCCGTACTCTCCCCTCCTGTAGGCCCTTGTCGCGTTAGCGCTCGAGACCGTGCCGGTACCCGAACCGGAACCGACGGTCGTGCTTGCGAACCCGCCCGCGCCCTGTACGTTGACCGATACGTTGACCCAGTAGGTCAGGCCGTTCCTGAGCTCGTCCAGATAGTTTATCTCGATGGGTATCTTGTACGTGCCGCTCGTCACGTTGGGTCCTGTGATAAGGCTGAGCGTCACAGGGGTCTGGCTGTCCGCGGCCACCGAGCCCACGAAAGTCGGGGTGGTGCCGTAGTGCGTGAAACCCGGCGGCGCAATCGCCGTGGCGGTCACCGAGGATGCCGCGGAGGTCCCTGTGTTGGTCAACACGAACGATATCGAGAACGTGCTTCCCGAAGTTATCGTGGTGGGAGTGGTCGTGATGCTCGTAGGCGTCATGTTTATTATCCCGCCGAAGAGCAGGAAGGTGTTCTGGAAGATCTGGTTGAGGTTGCTGCCGTTGTAGAAGTTCACCGACACGTTAACCGGAATCATCTGCGATATGTTCTGCAGCGAGACGTAGATCTGCTGCTTCACCTGCGCGGTCTGGTTAGGAAGGAGTGACTTCACCGGCTGAGGCGGGTTGCCTAGCAGGGCTATCCCCTGGCGGCCCGATATCGACACTCCCACGGACACCGTGTTGAGGTTTGTCTTCCCGTCGTTCGTGAGGTTGAAAGTGAGGTTCTGCGCGCCCGTGTTGGTTATTATCCTTGGATATACCTGTATGGCAAGGGGCGTAGGGCATACGACCGTCGAGAAGGTCAGGTTCCTGGTTTCGCTATCCGAATACAATTGGTAGAAGTAATAGCCTATGTTAACCCCAGTTGAGATCACCGATGACGCGTTGGGGCTGACGAGCACGGGCATATATACTGTGTTGGAACTTCCCGAGGTCACGTTCGGTATCGATCCGGATGTCGCTCCGAAAGGCGTGAGGCCCCTTGTCTGACTGAAAGTGAGGATTATACTCTGCATCGTCGGGTTGCCCAGCGCGCCGGTGTTCGTCACCTTGACGGGTATGTAATTGACGCTCCCCTTGCAGAGGCTCGTGAGGCTGGAGGTTATCTGGAAATTCGGCGGCGTTGGTATTGGGGACGTGCCGCTCAGGCCCGAGGCAGCGAACACTACCGGAAACATCACCAGAACAGACAACAGAGCCATAATCGTTTTGTTCATTTTGCCACCACTATCTTCTCAATCTTGCCGTCTTTTATGTGAATAACCTTATCGCAATATCTCGTGAGATCCGGATCGTGCGTGATCATCACTATTGTGACCTTTCCCTTGCTGCCGCTGCTTATACTCCTCAGCAACTTAATAACCTCCTCCCCGGATTTCGAGTCCAGGTTCCCCGTGGGCTCGTCCGCCAGCACGAGAGTAGGGTCGTTTATGAGCGCCCTTGCGATCGCGACCCTCTGCTGCTCCCCGCCGCTGAGCTGGGTCGGCCTCATCTTGAGCCTGTTCGTCAGGCCGAGGTGGACCAGCAGTTCGTCCGCCTTCCTCTTCCTGTCCTGCTCGGATATGTCGTCGAGCATCAGGGGCATCTCGACGTTCTCCTCGGCGGAGAGGCCGTTTATCAGGTTGAACGCCTGGAAGACGAAGCCGAGCTTCTTTTTCCTGAACTCGGCAAGGTCGTCACCAGTCATCGTGGAGAGGGCGATGCCGTCTATGTATATCTCCCCTCGCGTTGGCTTGTCTATAGTGCCCAATAGGTTCATGAGCGTGGACTTGCCGCTCCCCGAAGGCCCGACTATCGCCGCGAACTCGCCCTCCTCCAGTTCGAAGGAGACGTCGTTTGTCGCGTGCACCTCTATCTCGCCGGACTTGAAGGTCTTGAAGACGTTCTTCACCTGCACCGCATACTTAGGCCTTGCCGACCTGGCGCGCGCGGAAGCGCTCCTTGTTGTACTTGCAGAATAATCAGACATAGGATTATTTAGTTGGCGGAGAATATATATGCCTTATCCGACGCTTCGCTTTTGAAAAACGAAACAGAAACGAAACGTGCAGAAGCGCATATATAATTGCTGTAACAAAACAATATGTATGAGCAGGCAGGGAAGCACGAAGGAGAAGATCCTGAAGCTTATATCCGAGGGCAGCGACAACCTCAGCGAGATAAGCAGGAAACTGGATCTCGCTCCGTCTACGGTCAGCAAGCACATTCACGATCTTGAGGGTAGCAGGGTCATAGAGCAGAAGAGCAACCCCCATGTGAAGAAGTGGAAGTACTACAGGCTGAATCCCGAAGCGGACATGAAGGAATCCGCAGGAAACGAATTCGTGAGCAATGGCAGGAACGGCTTCCTGACAAAGGGAAACGTGGTAGTGGTAATCGCATTGGCATGCGCGCTGCTCGGGCTGTTCTCCTTTTCGCAGTTTTACGCGCCGCGCGGGGCTTCTGGAGCGACCTACGTCCCGATAAGCATAACTGACCCTCCGATAGTCCCGAACGGGACCCAGGCGCTCTACATAAACTACTCATCCATTGGCGTGCGCACCAACTACGATGGCAAATCAGAATGGATCTCAGTAAATTCGGGTGGAAGGCTTGATCTTATAAGCCTGATAAACGAGAGTCAGGTGATTGGCGGGGCGAACATAATATCCAATTCGACAATAGACCAGGTGGAGTTCAACATCGTTTCCGCGAGCATAACTGTGGACAACGTCACTTACCCTGTGACGATTACCAAGAAGCAGATAGTCGCAGCTATCATGAACAATAAGAAAGTAAACGATACCTCAGGTGTGCTGCTTGACTTCTCTCCGGTGGTCACTCCAGTTTACTCCGGTAATGCGACTACTTTCGTGCTGGACCCATCCCTGATGGCGGCGATGGTGCCAGGCATGGGTTTCGGAGGGCAGATGCAGCAGGGGCCTGGCCAGCAATATCCTCTGCAACAGAAGTATGTTGATTTATTCAGAGGAAACGATATGAACCTGACGATAACCAACGCGTCGTTGGTTTCTGACGGAAACGACACGTCGTTGAGCATTACGCTGAGGAATGACGGCAACAGCAACGTGACTGTCAGGGGAGTCATGCTTATGGGAGACGTGATGCCGTACTTCGCTTTGAACGCTCAACCCGTCAACGGGTTCGTTCCTAATGCGCTGCCGGGGAATGCGATGGGGTTCAACTGTAGTCAGGTGATGGATCTGCCAATGACCGATGACCAGGGAATGCCTCCGGGGAATGTGATTGGATTCGACTGGGGGGTTGACGGCATCAATTCCGGCATTGCGATAAATGCATCCGGCGCACCGATACAGAACGGGCTTCCTTTCGGAGGCATGCCTATGCAAAACGCATTTGGACTAAAGAGATTCATGGGCGCAGGCACGCCGCTAGGCGGAGGGCGCGTGTTCGACCAACAGAATTCCAGCGTTGCGATAAATGCATCGGCAGTACTCGCGATAGGCGAAGCCTGCGGTGTCGATGAGATTGGGATAAAGCTTCCTGCTCCCGCGAACGACATAGAGATATCGGGCATTGAAAAGGCATCTGCCGGAGCGGCGGATTTTCAGGACGGGTTGAGCATGAGGTTCGCCTTCATGCACCCTGTCGGAGTTAACTTCGCCGTTGGCGATAACGCCACCTTGTCCCTGCAGTTCCCTGGAGAGGACAGCAATCAAACCGCGCTGGAAACAGGATACGTCCTAGCGCCGGGCGCGGCAGTGACATTCGGCTACGATGGAAAGCTCGTGATAGGACATGGGACGACGCCGGATGCGTCGCTGAACGACAGTTCATACGTCATAACGGTAATGACCAGCAAGGGCGTTGCGCAAGCAAACGTCACGTCCTCGTAACCCGGCCCTATCTGATACGTTGAAAGAGGTAGTTTAGTGACGAAAGAACCGAAAAAGAAATCGGCCTTACAGGACAAGTCAGAAATAATGAAAAAAAAGCTGCGACTCACGGTAATGTTTGTGTGCGTGGCGCTGCTGGCGATAGCTGCGGCATTGGTATTGACGTACCTAAACCAGAAATACGGCATGCAGTCAAACTCTTCTACGGCTGTGCAGCCGGCAAACACTTCGTTCGTGCAACCGTCTACGAATGGCACGCAGTCGTCTGCGAACGCGGTGCCGATGCGGCCTGCGAACGGCACATACACGAAATCTGCATTAAACAATACGCGCATTCCAGCAAATGGCATGCTATTTCCTGCAAATGGAATTAATGGTACGCGCATTCCAGCAAATGGCATGCTATTTCCTTCCAACAACATGGCTGGCAGAGGCCCTCGGGGCGCGCCTCCAGGGGCGATGAACGTCACGATGCCAAGGAGGGGGAACATGCCCCCTTGACAGGAGGGGCAGATTACCTCTGGAGCCTAGAACCGGAAAGATGATGGGTCTACGGTGGATCTTGCAAGCTTAAAATCCTTTGGCGCCAATTCCTATCTGTCGGGCGCAGGCGCGGCCGCGGTGTTCGCTTGGTAAGGAGCATAGAGTACAGGCAGCTCGTCACGATACTTGCACTCTTCCTCATCGTGCAGCTGGCGGGAGTCCTCATAGCGTTCACCCTAGCCTCCCCGTCGCAAATCGTCCAGAGCGCGAGCCCGGCCGGGCCGTCGGACCTGCTCTTCTACTTCGCTTACATAGTCTTCACGGCTGCGATAATGCTGCTGCTCTTCAGGGTCTACCACGGCAACGCGCTCTTCGTGATAATAGAGGCGATAGTCGTCGTCTCCGCCTCATTCTACCTGTTCGTCATAGTGCTGGGCAATTTCCTACCTCAGGCAGGTGGGGCATACGCCATTGCGATCTCGCTGGCTCTCGCCGTTGCGCTGATAGTCGCCAAGAACAAGTGGCCGCAGCTCAGGAACCTGGCCGCAGTCATAGCCAGCATAGGAGTCGGGGTCGTCCTGGGGAGCTATTTCAGCTTCTTCGCAGCCTACGCCCTGATGGCGTTCATAGCAGTATATGATTACGTGGCGGTCTTCGTCACAAAACACATGATCGCGCTCGGGAGGGAGGCGGTCAACAGGAACCTCTCGTTCATGATCGGCTCATACAACGTCGAGGTGGTGCCCAAGAGCTACATGAAGGCTGAAGACCTCAGGGCGCTGAAGAAATCCATCGCGGCCAGCAAGACCAAGAGCCCCGAGCTAACGAGCATGATGAAGGCAGGCAACTATCCCGTGCCTTCCTTCTCCGCCCTGGGCACGGGCGACCTGGCCATGCCCCTCATGCTCGCGGTCAGTGCGTACCTCACCTACTTCCAGTACTTCGTCAGCCTGCTAGTTGTGGTAGGCGGCGCGTTCGGCCTCGTCTTCGCGATGTACGTATCGAAGAGGTACAGGATCGCCCTGCCTGCGATACCTCCCCTCCTGGCATTCATAGGAATAGCGCTCGCGGCTGCGATCCCGATCTTCGGGCCGGTCGGACTGGAGATCTACGCCGCGCTCTTCGCGGCGAGCATGGTGATGCTCGCCCTTATGCTCATATCTGCGAAGAGGCAGAGCAGGATAGGGGGCGACAGCGCCAGGATAATTAAAACTTCCTAGCGCTCGCGGCTGGCGTCAGAACATCCCGAACCGCTTCCCCTTGGCCGCATCGGGCTTGTCCTGCTTGTCGGCCCTCTCCGCCCTTATCCTGAAGCGGTCGGTGACGATGACCTGTCCATTGCCGTGGCAGGCGCGGCATTCGCGCTCGTAAGTCTTCCCCCTGCCCTTGCAAGTGCCGCACGTAGACATCATCTGGAATGCGCCGAACGGGGTATTCGTCCTGACCTGCCTCCTCCCAGTGCCGTTGCACGAGGGACATCTCATCTGCTTCGCGCCGGGTTCCCCTCCTGTACCCCTGCAGTTGCGGCAGGTCTCGCGGTGCTGCACCGCAAACTCCTTGTCAATCCCCCTCTCGAGCTCGTCGAAAGGGAAGTATATGTTCATGCCCTGGGGCTGTGCGTTCTGGGCTTCGGAGAACGCGTCGCCGAACTGACTGAAGCCCGAGCCGAAGATGTTCCTGAATATCTCATCTGTGTTGAATCCCCTGAAGATGTCCTCCTCCGAGAAGCGCTGGCCGAACTGGTCCGGACCGAACGAATCGTACTGCGACCTCTTCTGATCGTCGTTCAGGACGGCGTACGCGGCGTTCAGCTCCTGCATCCTGGCCTGGGCCTTGGGATCCTTGTTCACGTCGGGATGGTACTTCAGCACGAGCCTACGGTAGGCTTCCTTTATCTGGTCCTTCGTGGCGTCCTTGGGAACACCGAGTATCTCGTAATAATCCTTTTCCATTCACGCCACCTTTATCCAACGGAGCCCGTGCTTGCGGCCGCTAGACCCCCTGGTTCGGGTTTCCGGCATCGTCGCCATAGCCCTCCGCGCCAGGACCCTGAGGTCCAGGTCCCGGACCTTCAGGTCCCTGTGGTCCCTGCGCTCCGGAATCCTTGTACATGCTCGCGCCGACATCCTTCAGCACATCGTTCAGGGCATCCGACTTCGCCTTTATCGCGGCGAGGTCGTCGCTCTTCAGCGCCTCCGAGAGCTCGGACTTCGCGCCCTCTACCTTTTCGTATAGCTCGGCAGGTATCTTGTCCTTGAACTCCTTCAGGGTGTGGTCCGTGCTGTACACGAGCGACTCCGCGGCGTTCCTCGCCTCCACCTTGTCGAACTCCTCCTTGTCCTGGGCGGCGTACTGCTCGGCCTCGCGCATCTTCTTCTCGATGTCCTCCTTCCTCATCTTCTGCGGAGAGGTGATCACTATGCTCTGCTCCTTGCCCGTCGCCTTGTCCTTCGCTGCGACGTGGATCAGCCCGTTCGCGTCTATGTCGAAGGTGACCTCTATCTGTGGCACGCCCCTCGCGGCGGGGGGCAGGCCGGCCAGCTGGAAGTTGCCGAGCGAGTTGTTGTACTTCGCCATCTTGTTCTCACCCTGCAGCACGTGTATGTCCACGCTCGACTGGTTGTCGGCGGCCGTGGTGAAGACCTGCGACTTCTTGATGGGTATCGTCGCGTTCCGCTCTATGAGCTGGGTGGTTACCCCGCCATATGTCTCTATGCCGAGCGAGAACGGCGTGACGTCCAGGAGGACTATGTCCTTGACCTCGCCGGTCAGGACTCCCGCCTGAACCGCGGCCCCGAATGCCACCGCCTCCATCGGGTCCACGCCCCGCTCTATCTTCTTGCCCAGGAGCTGCTCGACGTACCTCTGCACTATCGGCATCCTCGTCGGCCCTCCTATGAGTATTACCCGGTCTATGTCCTTCGGCTCGAGCTTGGCGTCCTTCAGCGCCTGCACGACCGGCTTCGTGGTCTTCTCTACTATCTGCAGCACTATGTCCTCGAGCTTCGCCCTCGTCAGCGCATATGTGAAGTGCGCGGGCTTGCCGTCCTTGCCGACTCCTAAGAAAGGCAAGTTTATCTCGCTGGAGAGCACAGTGGAGAGCTCGATCTTCGCCCTCTCCGCGGCCTCCCTGAGCCTCTGCATGGCCTGCTTGTCCTGGGATATGTCCATGCCCGCCTTGGACTTTATCTCGCCAACTAGGAAATTGACAATCGCGTTGTCCATGTCGGTCCCTCCGAGCTGGGTGTCCCCGTTGGTCGACTTGACCTCGAAGACTCCGGTGCCGAACTCCATAATAGTCACGTCGAGGGTCCCTCCGCCGAAGTCGTAGACGAGTATCTTCATGTCCTTGCCCGCCTTGTCGAGCCCGTAAGCCAGGCACGCCGCCGTGGGCTCGTTCACCAGCCTGACGACCTCGAGGCCGGCTATCTCTCCGGCGTCCTTAGTGGCCTGCCTCTGGTTGTCGTTGAAGTACGCCGGCACGGTTATGACTGCCTTGGTGACCGTCTCACCCAGGAACGCCTCCGCGTCCCTCTTTATCTTCTGTAGCAGTATCGCCGAGAGCTCCTGGGGGGTGTAGTCCTTGTTGAGCACCTTGTACTTGTATGTCGTGCCCATCTTCCTCTTGAACGCGCAGACCGTCCCCTCCGGGTTCGCCACCGCCTGCCTGCGGGCCGGCTCGCCCACGAGCCTCTGGTCGTCCGTGGTGAAGGCGACGTAGCTCGGGAATGCCTTCCCGTAGAGTGTGGTCCCCTCCGCGCTCGGCACAAGCACGGGCCTTCCCCCTTCGAGTACTGCTGCTGCTGAATTGCTCGTCCCTAAATCCACGCCAATTATTTTACTCATATTTATCTCCTTTATAATGTAATAGTTCTTTTACGGAATAATTCTTTTTCGAATGCAACATGTGAATGCCTATTTCTTTGGCCCGAATTGATGAGGAGTGTTTTGGTATTGAAATTCTGTGTAGAGTAGATATTGTTTAAATCCTTCATTCTGATTGAAGACTTCTACCATGTAAGGTTGTATGGTACCATCGCCCAATGCAAACCCAATCAGGTAAGCCAAATCTGGCGTAATCAATACAGTAATTCTTTTAGTAAAGGCATTTCCATTTCTTATGAGACTTTCGCTGGTTTTATTGCCCGCTTTTGATAAAACTTTTATGTGCCACCGCATTCCTGAGGGTATATCAAAATACTCGAACCGTCTCGATAGAGTAGAATCTGCGATGCCTGTTATCGATTCTATCTCCTTTATCGTATATTTTGGATAAAGGGAAAGTAATGAATCTTTCAGTTTTGTTTCGCCTGCCGTTTTCTTTATGGTTTGGAAATTACCATACTCTCTGGCTTTTGAGATCACTTGTATGGGCTGGGTAAGATCGGAATGGTTCACTTCAACTCACCTTCTTGTTTACTTTTCTTCGAAACTATAACCGATGCCGGCCGTATGAGGATGTCACCCATGGCGTAGCCCTTCCGTATGACCCCGATGATGGTGCCATCCTCCTCGTCGCTCTCCTTCGTCAGCATTATCTCGTGCCTGAAAGGGTCGAACTTGCCCACCGTGTCTATGACGCAGAGACCATCCCTCTTCAGGGAGTCGACCAGGTTGGAGTACACGAGCTCCACGCCCTTCGCGGTCTCGGCGTCGAGGCCCTTGGCGTTTATCGCGAGCTCGAACTCGTCGAGGACCGGAACCAGGCTCCTCATGAGCTCGGCCTTGCCGAGCCTCTTCGATGAGTCTATGTCCTTCGCTACCCTCTTCTTGTAGTTGTCGAACTCGGCCGCGAGCCTGAGCAGGCGGTCGCGCAGATCAGCGGCCTCGGCCGCGTCAGCGCCTCCTTCCGCTTCTCGCTTGGGCTCTTCGCCTGACTTCTCCATGTTTTCTTTCCCTTCCTCCGCCATGTGCATCACCTGTCAAGATCTTGTCGAACCTCTCCGCGAACTCCAGCATCCTGCTGAACTCCCGCATCATGTCCGCCTGCAGCTCCTCCACCGTGCTCTCCATGTCCTCCGACCTCAGGAAGTACCTCCTTCCCTTACGGACGACCAGGCCCGAGCCGATGAACCTGTTGAGGTGGTAGATGACCGTGGTGCGCGGGACGTCGAGCCTGTCGTTGAGCTCCTTGCTCGTCACTCCGGACCCCGACGTGCTGGCGCTCACTATCTCCTTCAGGAGCGCGGGCTCCATGGACTCCTCCTTGGAGTCGAGGTCGAACGCCCTGCAGAACCAGAACGTCAGCTCCTCTACGCTGTCTTTGGTGGGCCTGGCTATCGACCTTATCACTATCCTTTCTTCCACAGGCATGCTTACAATAATACACTTAAACATTTAAATATCTTTGGTTATTTTCAACAAATAGTTGAACAATTCAAGGAACGGCCCGCGCAGCGCGCGGATTAGGCCGCTGGCGTCGGCCGTGAAGAATTCTTATGGACTCCGCGGGATTTTCGCAACTCTCGCATTTTAGCGAGGGTCTATTCGAACCCGCAACCTCCTGCATGCCATGCAGGCGCGCTACCGTTACGCTAGGAGCCCATGAGCGGAAGATCAGACAGGCGAAACGAAGAGGATGTTCCCTCCCCGCAGCAGTATCGTGCCGAGCTTCGTCTTGGAGTCGCCGTTGTCGCCGAGCTCCTCGACGTCTTCGAGCACCATGTTCATGTGCGCGTCGAAGGACGAGACCTTGCCCCTCACCCTGAGCCCGTTCTTCAGCCTTATCATCACCTTCTGCCCGATGACCTTGTTCAAGAGGTCGAAAGGTCTCTCCGTTTGCATTCAAATCACAAGAATAAAACAATCAAGGTATTTATTCCTTCTTCTCGGCGGACTTACTGTGCTTCTTCTCGTCCCTCTTGACAGCTAGCCTGACCGTGCCCGTGCCGAGAGGTATCTGCTTGCCGACTAGGATGTTTTCGGTGACTCCCCTCATGAAGTCGGTCTCGCCGAAGGCTGCGGCATTTATCAGGTGTTTAACTGTCTCCTCGAAGGCCGCACGTGCGAAGACGGATTCCTTGCTGCCTACCAGTCCGTGTCTGCCTATGCTCTCTATTATACCGCGGCAGGTCATGGCGTCGGCGACCAGGAGTATGTGCCTGTCGCTCACGGTGATGCCCTGGCCCTCGATGGTCTTGTTGAGCTCGTATGCCAGCGTGTTCCTCGCAGCCTCGATGCCGAAGACCCGGTACATCTCGAATATGTCGTTCGTGTATATTCTTGACTTGTCCACGCCGTCTACTGCCAGCATTCCTTCTATGCTGCTGCCTGCCGATTCCAGGTAGAACTCGCCAGTCAGCTTGTCCTGCGTCACTATGGCTCTGCCCGCGCCTTCGACCCCGCTGACGAGGGCGTTCCACAACTTTACCGCGGTGACCCTTATCTCCTTAAGGTTCTTGGTGTGGGTGCTGACCTCGACGCTGCCTTCCTCGTCGACGCTCGCGTCGAGCTCGTACGCCTTCGTTATCCTCGACGCCACCTGCTTCGGCGTGAGGTCCACGGCGTCCAGGAGCTGCTTGTCGAGGATGATCTTTATCTTGCCCGTGGAGAAGTTCTCCTGTACCCTCTTGGCGATGTCGTTTATCCTGACCTCGTTTATCTTCTTCGCGACCTCCTCGGCCTTGGAGAAGTCCTTCTTGATGCCTGCGTTGAGGTATATTGAAGAGAACGGCGTGGTAGGCTTCTTCTTGGCGTCGAGGAGCTCGACTATCCTAGGAAGGCCCGACGTGGTTATCGTCGCGGCGATTCCCGCGAAGTGGAAGGTCTTGAGAATCATCTGCGTTCCGGGCTCCCCTATGGACTGCGCGGCTATGACTCCGACCGGCTCTCCCGACTGAACGTTGAACTCGCCGTCTAGCTTCTTTGCCATTCTATTCACCCTCGGACATCGCCGCCGACGCTATTGAAGTCGCGGACTTCGTTTCCTTGGTCCCGAACTTCGCGAAGCCGACCTTCGTCGGGTCAATCGCGTCTCCGCCGTAGACCGTCTGTATCAGGTTGTTGCTCACGTCCCTCACGCTGTTGTCCGCGAAGACGTAGTAGTCCTGGAGCGCGTTGGCCAGCCTCCTCTGCAGGTAACCGCTCTTGGGCGTCAGCAGTCCCTTGTGTATGACCGAGCTGCGGGCTCCTATGGCGTGCATCATCATCTCCGTAGGCGAAAGGCCCTCGGAGAAGCTGCTGGCTATGAATCCCTTGGCCTTAGGCAGTATCGACTTCGGCTCCATGTGCGGCAGGACCCTTCCTGTGTAGTAGCCCCTCTTGATCCTTCCTCCCTCCATTGGCGCCTGCTGGCCCAGAAACATGCTCATCTGGACGAAGTTGAGCAGGTTGCCCCTCGCTCCGGAGAGCGACATGAGCATCGCGGAGTTGCCCTTCGGAGTATGCGTCGCTAGCAGGTGCCCTGCCGTGTCCCTAGCTATGTCGAGCTCCGCGACGATCATCCTCTCGAGCGACTGCTTCAGCGTGTAACCCAGGAGCGGCTCGAGCTTCCTCGTCTTGTAGGACTCTATGAGGCCGTCGACCTTCGCGTTGGTCTCGACCAGGAGCTTCTCCCTGAGCTTGTCCGTCTCGCCGGTCATCGCGTAGTCCTTGACTCCTATCGAGATTCCGAAGAAGGTGGAGCACGCGTCAGCGACCCTCGAGGACTTGGAGAGGAACTTCCTCAGCTCCTCGAAGCCGAAGTCCTGCGTTATCTTTATGAAAAGCGTGTTGCCCTCGCCGTAGACCAACTTCGTGACCACTCCCTCGGTTATGACTCCGTTCTTGATGACGAACTTCTCCTTCTTCGAAGGGAGCTCGAAGTCGAGGCCCTCTGGGAGGAGCATCGAGAAGACGTCCTTGCCCCTGTACATCCCGTTCTTCGCCTCCTTGGGCATGCGCCTGACCCCGGCGAGGCTGAGCAGGTACTGGGCCTCGTCGCCCGTCAGGTAAGTGTCATCCTGCGTTAGCAGGTACATCCCCATGATGCCGTCCTGGCCCTGCGCTATTATCGCCCTTCCGTCCTTGGGCGAGAAGATCTGCTCCTGCACCTGCATGAGGTACTTGGCCTCCGCCTGCGCCTCCAGCGTCTGCGGGACGTGGAGGTTCATCTCGTCTCCGTCGAAGTCGGCGTTGTAGGGCGCCGTCGAGCAGTAGTTTATCCTGAAGGTCTTTCCGCTGACGACCCTGACCCTGTGGGCCATTATGCTCATCCTGTGGAGCGACGGCTGCCTGTTGAACAGGACTATGTCGCCGTCGTTGAGCTGCCTCTCCATGATGGAGCCCGGCATTATCTCCTTGATCAGCTCCTCCCTGTTGGTGCCGAGGATCCTCTTCCTCTTGCCGTCGGGGGTGATCATGTTGACGACCATCGGGAAGACCTCGCTCGTGAGGAGCCTCGTGGCCTCGTCCTTGTTCCACTCCGTTATGTAGAAAGGCACGGTGAGTTTCTCGGCCATGCTCTTCGGGACCCCGACCTCGTCTATGTCGATGTACGGGTCGACGCTGATGACCGTCCTCGCCGAGTAGTTGACCCTCTTCCCGCTGAGGTTGTACCTGAACCTTCCTTCCTTGCCCTTGAGCCTCTGCGCTATGGTCTTCAGCGCCCTTCCGCTCCTGTGCCTTGCGGGCGGTATCCCGCTCGTCTCGTTGTTGAAGTATGTCGTGACGTGGTACTGCAGCAGCTCCCACAGGTCGTCGATGATTATCTGCGGCGCGCCCGCGTTGATGTTCTGCTCCAGCCTCTGGTTGATCCTCATGATGTCGACGAGCTTGTGCGTCAGGTCGTCCTCGCTCCTCTCTCCCGTCTCCAGCGTTATCGAAGGCCTCACGTCGACCGGCGGTACGAGGAGCGTATCAAGTATGAGCCCCTCCGGCCTGCTCGTCTTGGCGTCTATGCCGAGGAGCACAAGGTCGTTGTCGCTTATCTTCATGAGCATGTCCCTTATCTCGTCGGGCTTGAGCCTCCTGTCCCCGAGGTAGAAGTACGTAGGCATGGAGAACTTGAGCTTTTCCTGCACGGTCTCGCAGTGCGGGCACTTGTGGACGCTCTTCAGCTTCCTGAGCATCGTGACCTCTGCCTGCGTCTCCCCTCCGCCCTCCTTGCTGCCCGCCTCAGCCGCCAGCTCCGCAGCGACGTTGTCCCTGAAGGCGGATATCTGGTCGTTGTTGAGGAGTATCCTGTGGCACTTCTGGCACGTGGCCTGCAGAAGCATGTTTATTATCTTGCCGAACTCGGAGTGCGCGACCGGCCTGACCAGCTCAATGTGGCCGAAGTGGCCTGGGCAGTTCTTGTTCCTGCCTCCGCACGTCTTGCAGACCAGACCCGGGTCGATGACGCCGAGCCTCTGGTCTAGCAGGCCTCCGTCAATCGGGTAGCCGTCCTCGTTGTAGGTGTCGGGCACGGTGAGCTTCGCCACGCTGAGCTTCTTTATCTGCTCGGGGGAGAATATCCCGAACTTTATATGGTTGATTACCTCGGCTTGCATTGGGATCACATCACTCGTTCATTCCTATCCTGGGCCTTATGTGCAGCGACCTGATCTCGTCGAGCAGCAGCTTGAAGGCATAGCTTATCTCGACCTCAGTAAGCTTGCTGCCGCTGCAGAGCGGGCAGACGTTCGTCTTCTTCGCGTAGTCCCTGTAGCCTACGGACCCGCAGTCCTCGCAGATGAGGACCGGCCACTTGTCGCTCTGGTCGAGCATCCTCTCCTTAAGCAGCAGGCTCGCTCCGTAAGCGACGAGCACGTCCCTTTCCATCTCTCCGAACCTGAGCCCTCCCTGCCTCGCCTTCCCTTCAGTGGGCTGGTGCGTGAGTATCTGGACGGTGCCCCTGCTCCTGACCTGCATCTTGTTGCTGACCATGTGGTAGAGCCTGTTGTAGTAGACGACGCCGGTGAATATCCTAGCCTTGAACGGCCTGCCGGTGACCCCGTCGTAGAGGAGCTCCTCGCCGAACTTGTCGAAGCCGTGGGCCTCGAGTATCTTGGCGTAGTCCTCCATCCTCTCCTTCCCGCTCTGCGAGAAGGCGGTGCCGTCGAGCTTCGAACCCTTCATGGAGCTCGCCTTGCCGCCGAGCGTCTCGAGCAGGTGGCCGAAAGTGGTCCTTCCAGGGATCCCGTGCGGGTTCAGCAGCAGGTCCGGAACTATGCCGCTCTCGGTGAAGGGCATGTCCTCGTTCTGCACGACCTGCGCTATGACTCCCTTCTGCCCGTGCCTGCTCCCGAACTTGTCCCCGACCTCGGGCACCCTGATGCCCCTTACGCGGACCTTGACTATCTTGGTCGCGCCCGGCGACTCGGTGAATACGACGCTGTCGACGACGCCCTTCTCGCCCGGCTTGACCACCGTCGAGTCGTCCCTGGTCTTCTCCTCGAGGCCGCCTGCCCCGATGTTCTCCTCCAGGAACCTTGGCGGCGCGACCTTGCCTACGAGAACGTCGCCCTCCTCGACCTCCATCTCCGGCTCTATGATTCCGTCCTCGCTCAGCTTCGCGTAAGCGTGCTCGCCGAGGTATCCGTCGGTGGTGGCCGGAGGCATCTTGAAGACGTCCTTCTGCCCTCCCGGATACCTCCTCTCCTCGTCGCTGTAGGTCTTGTAGAACATGCTCCTTCCGAGACCCCTGTCGACAGCGGCCTTGCTGACCACGACCGCGTCCTGCTTGTTGTAGCCGTAGTAGGTGGTGAGCGCGACGACGAGGTTCTGGCCCGATGCGTGCTTGCTGAAGTTCAGCGCCTCGTAGGCGGTGGTCGTTACGAGGGGCGCCTGCGGGTAGAATAGTATGTACGCCCTCGAATCGAATCTCAGGTTGAAGTTCGTGGCGTAGAGACCCTGGGCCTGCTTGATGTAGCTCGCGAACATGAGGTGCCTGGCAAGGCTGTTGCTCTCGGGGAACGGAGCGGTGTTGACGGTGAGCCCGAAGATCGTCGTGGGGTCGACCTCGAGGTGGGTCGTCTCCTTGGTTATGTCTGCCTCGTTGATCGCGACGAGCGCGTCCTCCTCCTCCTCCGTGTCGAGGAACTCTATTATGCCGCTCCTCACCAGGTAGCCGAAGTCGACCTCCTTCTTCTGCAGCCTGTCGAGCATCTCCTTCGTGAGCTTGGACTTCCCGTCCTCGACTACTATGTAGGGCTTCCTGACCCTGCCCCTGTCGGTGTTTATGTGGATGACGTTGAGCCTTTGGAGGTATGATACGTTGACCTCGCCAGAGAGCGCGCCCTTCCTCCTGGAGTTCCTGACCTCCTTAACGAAGGACTCCGGGTCGGCGACGTGGCCTATCGCCCTCCCGTTGAGGTGCACGTAACACTTTTCGCTTATTTTTGAGCTTGCCATGCTATCGCGAGATTAAACCTTATTTTATGTCCCCCAGTTCCATCAGCTTCGACTCGACGAGCTTCTCGTCTGCGCCGACGCTGATCTTCGCCATGAGGGCCATGTACTTCGTGAGCCCCACGTCAAGACCTTCTGGGGTCTCGGAGATGCAGATCTTCCCCCACTGGGTCCCGTGGACCTCCCTCGCGGCGAAGTGCGGGTGCTTCTTCGCCAGCGGAGACTTGACCCTCCTGAGGTCGGCGTAAGTGTGAATGAGGTTGGTCCTGTCGAGCACCTGCGAGACCCCTGTCTGGCCCTGCGACCCACGTCCCGGTCCCCATCGCGTACGCGATCTTCTCGGTTATCGTCTCGGGGCTGATTATCGTAGGTATGCTGAGCTTCCTTCCCCTCGCGCTCGCGCGCTCGATCTGGTACTTGACGTCCTTCACGAAGAACCTGAAGGCGTACGTGAAGAGCTCCTCCATAAGCTGCCCGGAGTACTTGACCCTCTTGTTGGAGTAGTGGTCCTTGTCGTCAGGCGGCGCGAGCCTGTTGGCGACTATGCTGGAGCTCCTCGCCATCTGGAGCACGTACGCGCCCTTGACCTTCCTCTCCTCAGTCCCGGTGCCTATGTGAGGCAGCAGGTACGTGTCTATCTGCGTCTCGGCGCGCTTGGTCTGGTACTCCTTGGCCTGGCCCGGAGCGGAGAGCTTGCCCAGCTCCAGGAGCGCCTCCGTGGGCCCCATCTCCTTGGCCGGGCTGAGCTCGGTGTTGAGGAGCACGTCGTTCTTGAATCCCACGATGTCGCTCGACGCCTCGAGCATGTCAGCGACGGGGGTGCCCAGCGCCCTGAGTATAAGGACCAGGTCCACCGCCTTGTGGAGCGTCGGGAACTCGACAGTGAAGAACCCGTTCTGGTTCCTCGACACGACCGTCCTGGCCCTGAAGCCCGGAGCGGTCGAGAAGACCTTGCTGACCGTGTCCGTGCCGCTCCTCTCCGTCATTATCCTGTTGGGCGCGAGGTCCTCAAGGCCGATGAGCACCCTCTCGGTGCCCTTGATTATGAAGTATCCGCCGGGGTCGTCCGGGTCCTCGCCGTTCTCGACCAGCTGGTTGCGCGTCATCGTCTTGAAGTGGCAGAGGTTGCTCCTCACTACGACAGGGAGCTCCCCTATGAAGACCTCTCCGTAGGACGCCTCCTTCTCTATGCCCCTTATGACCGGCACGAACTCCAGGAAAAGCGGCGCGGCGTACGTGAGGTTGCGCAGCCTCGCCTCGTTGGGGAGTATGCTCCTCCTCGAGCTGTCCGCCTCTATTATGGAGGGCTTGTCGAGCCGCACCTTGCCTAGCTTGAGCGCGAAGCCCTCGACGCTGGGCTGTATCGTAGACTGCTGGTCTATGATCTTCTGGAGGTCCGTCTCCACGAACCTGTTGAAGCCGTCTATCTGGTGATGCACCAGAGATGTGGTAGTCAAATAAGATTCTAGCAAGAGGTTATCTCTTATCATAACACCTGGATTAGCCTTCGACTACCTGCCTGTAGTGCAGGTACGCCTTCCCGAAATCGTTCCGCCTTATCTCGAGTACGTCCCCGACGTTCGCCTGCAGCTTCACGGCCTGCGGGTCGCTATTGAGTATTTTCGGCAGGTTGCTGACCTTTATCCCGAGCCTGTCAAGGAGCTCCTCCACCCCCTTCGCGCTCATGATCTTGTGCACCGGTACGAATTCATGTTCCTGCTTATCGTTATCGACCAAGGATACACCTAAAGAAGGATAATACTAACAGAGGGCGCGTCTACTATACTATGATAGATAAGCTTTATATATTTTCTTGCACTTTGGGGTCGTGCCACTATTAGGTCGCATTCCAGGGTGCGGGCAGGGTCAGGAAGCCCAGCGATTCTTTATATTAGTTTAATCATCCAAATATTGTCGAGTCGCATGGCAGATGATTTCAAGGTAACGCCCTACGAAGTGGAAGGCAACATAGACTACGATGTCTTCGCCAGGAATTTCGGCATAGACCTCATAGACGCGAAGCTCGAGAAGAAGATAGAGGGGCTAGCTGGAGAGTCGAACTACGCGCTCAGGAGGCACATAATATACGCCCACAGGGACTTGGGCTGGCTGCTCGACGAATACGAGAAGGGCAACCCTTTCTACCTCTACACCGGAATCGCGCCGAGCGGGGCGATGCACTGCGGACATCTGATCTCGTTCATGTTCACGAAGTGGCTGCAGGAGAGGTTCGGTGTCGAGGTCTACCTGCAGATACCTGATGAGGAGAAGTTCCTCGCCAAGAAGGGGCTGACGCTCGAGGGCATACGCGGCGTGGCGTATGAGAACGCGCTCGACATCGTGGCTCTGGGCTTCGACCCCAAGAAGACGAAGATCTTCTTCGACACGGAGTACGCGAAGACGCTGTACAAGCAGGCGGTGCGCGTCGCGAAGCACATAACCTTCTCGATGATGAAGGACGCGTTCGGGTACACGAACGATACCAACGTCGGCCAGATATTCTACACGAGCATGCAGGCGGTCCCCGCCTTCCTCAGATCCGTGGAGGAGGGAAGAAACGTCCCGTGCCTGATACCCCTGGGCATAGACCAGGACGTGCACTTCAGGGTCGCGAGGGACGTGCTCCCGAAGCTGGGCTACTACAAGCCGGCGATAATGCACACAAAATTCATGCCGGGGCTCGACGGGAGGCCGAAGATGTCGGCCAGCGACCCCAACAACGCAATATACCTGGGCGACGCGCCCGACCTTGTCGTCAAGAAGATAAACAAGGCTCTGACCGGGCAGCAGGCCACGGCGGAGCTGCAGAGGAAGCACGGCGGCGACCCGGAGAAGTGCGCTATCTGCCAATACTACAAGTACCTCTTCGAGCCCGACGACAAGAAGCTGGCGGCGATATTCCGCGCGGAACGCGACGGGACCCTCCTGGCGGGCGAGCACAAGGCCGCATTGCCAAGAGGATAAATTCTTTCCTTGAGGAGCACAGGAAAAGGAAGGAGCGCCTCAGGCCGAAGCTCGAGGATTTCATAGTCAGGGACTGACATTCAGGTCAGGTGGTTTTCGTGCTCGTCATAGGAATAGAAAGCAGCGCGCACACGTTCGGCGTAGGCGTAGTCTCTGACGGGAAGGTGCTCGCCAACGAGAAGGCGATGTACGACGTCGGCGCGAGGGGGATGATACCGGCGAAGGTCGCCGAGTTCCACGCGAGGAACGCCGGCGGGGTGATCGAGCGCGCGGTGAAGGCAGCGGACATAAGGCTCTCCGACGTGCAGGGAGTGGGATACGCGAAGGGCCCTGGACTGGGACCGTGCCTGCAGGTGGGGCAGCTCGCCGCCAAGACCCTGGCGGACCGGCTCGGACTGGAGCTGGCTCCCGTCAACCACTCGGTAGCGCACGTCGAGATAACTAAGCACGCGTCGGGGCTCAAGGACCCCGTGGCACTGTACGTCAGCGGGGGCAACTCGCAGATACTGAAGATCGCTGACACTCCGTACAGGCACTACCGCGTACTCGGGGAGACGTTCGACATAGGCGTCGGCAACATGCTCGACGCCTTCGCGAGGTCGGCCGGGCTGAAGCCGGCCTGGGGCTCTACAGTGGCAAGGCTCGCCGAGGGAGGGAAGTACGTGGAGATGCCTTACACGGTCAAGGGGATGGACTTCGCCTTCACGGGGCTGCTCACGCACGCGTCAAAACTGGCCAAGAACGAGAGAATGAAGGACGTCTGCTTCTCCCTGCAGGAGACCGCGTTCGCGATGCTCTGCGAGGCCGCGGAGCGAGCCCTCCTGCTCACCGGAGGCAGGGAGCTCTGCGTCTGCGGCGGTGTCGCGCAGAGCAGGAGGCTGCGCGCGATGCTTGCGCAGGTCTGCAAGGAGCACGACACCAGATTCGGCTTCGCTAGCGACGACCTCAACGCAGACAACGGCGCGATGATCGCGTACACCGCGGAGAGGATGCTCAAGGCGGGGCGGTCCGCAAAAATGAGCGAATGCGGCGTGGAACAGAAGTTCAGGATAGATCAGGCGGTGGTCATATGATTAAACTCGGAGAGGGCGCTGAAGCGAAGGTCTTCGCAACGAGGGTCTTCGGGAGGGACGTCGTGGTCAAAATCAGGCAGGAGAAGAAATACAGGGTGGGCGCGCTCGACCTCTCCCTGAGGCTCTCCAGGACGAGGAGGGAGGCCAGGCTCATGCTCAAGGCGCGCGCCGCAGGCGCGGGCGCGCCCAGGATAGTGGCTCTGGGCAAGTTCTCAATCTACATGGAAAGGCTTAGCGGGAAGCTGCTCAAGGACTGTGTGGTGCGCAGATCGGAGTACGGAAGGGTGGGCGCGCTGCTGGCGGGCATGCACAACGCGGGAATGGTGCACGGCGACTTCACCCCGGCCAACGTGATGGTCTGCGAAGGGGGATTGCGCGTAATAGACTTCGGCCTCGCGGAGGAGAGCGGCAGCGCCGAGGAGAGGGCCATAGATCTGCTGCTCATGAAAAGATCCGTATCCAAGGACTGCTACGAGAAGTTCAGAAGTGGATACGCCGAGAAGGCCGACGGGGCTAGGGAGACGCTCAGGCGGCTGTCCGACGTGGAGAAGAGAGGGAGATACCAGGTAAGGACTCTGCTCTGAAGATGCGCGGGGGAGCGGCCGGCCGCGGCTACCCTCCAAGCATTCTGACAACGAGCGCGGAAGAAAGGCCTCTACAGTTCGCCTACTCTCCTCTTCTGCGATCTCTTCATTCTCTTTCTGCGCTTCTTTATCCACTTCCAGCGCATCTTTCCCTTCTTCTTCCATTTCCTAGGTATGCTTCCCAAATAGACACCGGCTGATTTTGTGCACCTGCGTGTGTGCACCGATTTTAATATTTATTAATGCATGTAACATTTATATTAGGAAGTGGTTTCTTGCGCAATGGAATTATCGCTTATATAGTCGGGCTGGTTTTTATCGTGGCGGCGGCGCTTTTGCTTTCGGGCTACCTGGGGGGAGCTGGCAGGATAATTGGGGGGATTACTACTTCGGTGCCGCAGAACTCGACGAACCAGACTGGGACTACCGTCGTTTCTTCGGCGACCACCATTCCGACGACTTCCGTATATTTCAGCTCCTGCCAGTCCAAGAATGCGGTGGCACCCATTCTCAACGGCAATTTCTCTACGGGCACGTACTACGGATGGAACGCTAGCGGCCCGGGGTTCGGCGCGTCGCCGTTCAACCTGACGTACGCCAACAAGGTGGGAGGTTACTACGGCTCCCCTTGGAGCGGATACTCTGGCGGCTACTTCGCCACGACTTACGCGGGCGGACGGTCGCTCCAGGCGGGAAACCTGACATCGCAGCCCTTCGAGGTGACCGAACCTTACCTGAACTTCAGGATAGTCTCGGCCCAGAGCAACCTGCTTTATGTGGAGGTACTGCAGGGCGCGAAGGTGTCCCGGTACTGGTATAACACGTACAATGCCACCGGCAACATAAAGGCGTCCAGCACGTTCCTGAACGCGAGCATACCTATCTTGGATACGTCCTTCTTCTGCCAGAACGTGAGCGTGCGCGTAGTCTCCGGCACGGTAGGGACCACGTCGAGCAAGGGCTACATTGCAGTCGGGGACTTCTACATGAGCAAGACGCCCGAGTCGGTGGCGGGAATACTTGTGAACCAGAGCCTGAGCTGACGGCTAGGCCTGCTTCTCCTCGGCCGAGGCGGTTTCCCGCTTGGGGTCGGCGGAGGGACTGGCGACCTGGACCGCGGCTTCTCCCTGGGTGGCGGTGGGCGGGCTCGACCTGCCTCCTCTCTTCTTCTGCTTCGCGGTCCTGGCGGTCGCGAAAAGCACATCCGCGTCCTCCGGCGACTGCTGCTCCATCCAGGCCTTTATGTACGTTGCTATGTTCCTGAAGGGCTTGGAGTACCTGTCGGTGAAAGCGTACTCGCTGTTCTCGTGCTTGAGTATGCCCACCTCGACGCCGAAGTCGAGGTACCTCTTCCACGTCGCGATGGGAAGCGAGTCCCCGCAGTCCTTCAGCCTCAGCGTCCCCCTCTGCTTGACCGCGAGGAGCGCCTTGGCGAACCTGTATGCGCGGGTCTCGTTGCCGAAGTATATCCTCGACAGCTCCCTGACGTTCGGGCTCTTGAGCTTCTCCTTGAGCGGTGCGTCCTCGAACTCCCAGTACTTGATCGCCATGCGTTTTCATCGGCATCTCAAAAATTTTAACCTTTCCGTTGCCGTTCCAGCATTCTCCAGCGCTGGGAATTTCATATACCTGAGGAAAATACGTGTATCATGATGAATGTGTAGCTGATGAATAAATTAAAATACCCTCTTACAAAAGGTTATAAATGTTACGTAAAAGTGGTAAAATGGCAAAGAAAATGGCAAAGAAGAGAACAGTGAAGAAGAAAGACTGCAAAGAAGACTAAGGGAAAAGGAAAGAGATAAAGTTTGTTTTGTTTTCTTTCCTTTTTTTTCTTTTCTATTCCTTATTTTTTATCACTTGGGCATGAATTTTGAGAGCTGTTTCCTCATGTTCCTGTCGTTCTTGAACTTGCTGAAGAGCTTCTTCATCTTGTTGAAGTCCGCTGATCAGGTCCCTCACCTCCTTCTCAGTGGAGCCGCTGCCCAGCCGCTATCCTCCTTATCCTGCTCGAGCTGGACAGGAGAGCGCCGTTGTCCCTCTCCTCCTTCGTCATGGAGTCGATTATCGACTTGTACTTCTTGATCTTCTCCTCGCTCTGCTCCGCGACGCCCTTCGGGACGTCGACAGCGCCGAGCATGCCGAGGACGTTCTTCATCGGGCCCATGCTGCCCATGGCCTTGAGCTGCGTGTAGAAGGTGCTGAAGTTCAGCTCCTCCATGTTGGCGTCCTCGGGCTTTATGTTGGCCTCGGTTATGGCCTGCTGCACGTTCGTGATGAGCGACGCGATGTCCGGGATGCCGAGCAGCCTGCCGACGAACTTCTTCGAATCGTAGAGCTCGAGGGCGTTTAGCTTCTCCCCGGTGCCTATGAATGAGACCTTGACGTTGCGCCGCGCTGACCGCGCTGAGCGCGCCGCCCCCCTTTCCGGAGCCGTCGAGCTTCGTGACTATGACCCCGGTGAGCTTCACCGCGTCGTCGAACTCCTTCGCCTGCTTCCCCGCGACCTGGCCGGTGTCTGCGTTTATCACGAGCAGGTTCTCGGTGGGCTTGAACTCCCCCGCTATGGCCTTCAGCTCGGAGATCAGCTCCCTGTCGAGGGCGTTCCTGCCGCTGGTGTCGCAGATGAGCACCTTCTTGTCCTTCAGCGCCTCGACGCGCCTGCCTCACTATCTTCCTGACGTCGGTCTCGCCCTTTATGCCGAAGAAACCCACTCCGGCGCTCTTGGCGAGGGTCTCCAGCTGCTCGTAGGCCGCGGGCCTGTAGACGTCGCACGCTATGAGCGCGCTGCCCGAGACCCCTGTCCTGGTAGAACTTCGCGAGCTTCGCGCGCAGTCGTCGTCTTGCCGGAGCCGTAGAGGCCGAGCAGGAGTATCCTCTTCGGCTTTATCTCGGGCTCGTAGCTCTCGCCCATGAGCCTGACGAGCTCGTCGTAGACTATGTTGGTTATGTAGTCCTTGGCGCTGACCCCGTCGGGCAGCTTCTCCTTGAGCGCTATGTCCTCTATCTTCTGCGTCAGCGAGAGCGCGAGGCCGACGTCAACGTCAGCGGAGATGAGCGCCCTCTGCAGCTCCTTGTTGAACTCCCTTATCGTCTTGGCGTCTATTATGGTCGCTCCCGTAAGCTTTGCGATCGCTTTCCTCAGTCCTTCTCCAAGATCCATTCGCAGACCCAAATAGCAGCAGTCCTGATATTAATAAAAATCTTAACAAATATATAATGCAGTCAGGGGCTCGTAGCTCAGCTTGGTTAGAGCGACGGTCTTATAAGCCGTAGGTCGAGTGTTCAAATCTCTCCGGGCCCAGTACACGATTACTAATTCGACGCTTCTGATCCGCGGATTTGCGGGGAACCTTCCGGCAGCGAAATAATTTCGCTCTTGTCATCCTGCCTCAGCACAATGGTTACTTGCGCCTCTTTGCTATAGCTTTCAGAGGCCGTTTTTCGATAGGCCGAAAGCTCTATCCGAATGTGATTCTTATCTGACCCGAGGAAAATGCCAACAAATCTGAACTGCATGCCTGCGCCATTGATGATTGACCGGGTAACATTTTCGCCGCAATCGTCTGGCCAGTCCCGCATATGCTTGAGCTTTACGTCAATGGTCAGGTTCAGATATTTTCTGGCGTCGAGCTCCTCTACCAATTCCAGGAATTTCCTAAAGCTCTTTTGCTCGAATTCGTCTTTTCCTCGATTCGCAGTATCCTTGTTACTTCTGTCCTGGAAGACAGAAATTTTGATTTGCTCAGGAAATGCGTTCAGGGGCCCCTGTCCTGGAACAGGATGCAACGTAAAGAGCAGATTAATCTTTCTGATGTAGTTTGTAACTTCATTTCCCAAACGTTTTGGGACGGCTTCAATCTTATTTATGGTATAGGCTATTTGGGTACGTTCGCACGTCAATGGCTCTAGATTTAGATGGGTCCATATAGGATTGGGATTGCCGGCGAGTTCGCGATGCGTTTGCATGCTTTAATAGATCGCATCCGGCCTATAAATACGTTCCCGTTAAACTAATTTTATGAAAAACGAGTCGCTAGTAAAGCGCACCGCGCTTTTCCGGATAAGGAGGCTTCTCGCCCTGGCTGAGGAGCGCACGCTGGAGAACACCGATAATTCGAGGAGGCTCGCGAAGAGGTACGCTGGCATAGCCGAGAGGATAAGCACCCACTACAAGGTAAAGATACCGAAGGCCTTGGACGGCAAGGTCTGCAAGAAGTGCGGAAATTTCCTGGTGCCTGGGATCGACTGCAGGGTGCGCCTGGCAAGCGTCCACGGTTACGTGGCATATGCGTGCGAGTGCGGGAAGGAGGTGCATGTGCACTACAGGGCGAAGGCCTCAGGCGGTGCCTAGGGCCTCCGACATGCGCTCGACCAGCTCCTCTATCTTGCCCGAGTCTGAGAGGGTCATGATGTTCTTGTCAAGCACGAGATGCCCCTTCGCGGGCACGCCGCGATAGAGCCTCACAAGACTCTCGGTTTCCGGCTCTGTGCCGGCCACTTTTGCCTCTCTGAGAACGTTCGCCTTTGCGGCGATCTTTATGCCGTTCCCTATCCCTACGACCAGCCTGTTGTTGTCGTGGAAGGCCTTCACTATGTCGAGCAGCGGCCGGTACTCATACAGCCTGAAGGAGTCGACCCCGCTGCCGTCGGCGAGGATGATGGCGGACAAGCGCAACGGATCCAGCTCAGCGAAGGTGGCGTCGGGCTTCACCACGGCGCCGTGGTAGCCAGTGCAGTCCTTCGAATTCACGCTCGCGACGACCTTAGACATGTCCTTCTTCGCCAGCAGGAGACCGAGCAGAGAGAGGGTCTCGTCCCTGAAGTTCCTGGGGGGTATTATTATCGCAACCTTGACTTCATCCATACACTCGCCTACCTCATATGTAGCAACGGAAATAAGATAAATACGCAACCCTGCCGGGGGCACTCCCTCCGATGGCCTATTGCGCAGGCGCTATGCGCCTTCTCATCAATACCGCAAGGCATGCCGCCAAGACAATAATGGCGATGATGCCGACCAGATTACCTAAGGAGACGAAGAAGAGCGTGGCCTCCTTCCCGTCCGAGACCGAGGCGCGCTCGGTAATGCCGAGATAGCTCGCCGTCGCGTTCGCACCCCCGCTGGGCACGTCTGCGACCAGGACCTCGCCCGACGGCCCGGAGTACTTCTGTGAGATGCTCGCGTTGTCGTAGGCCAGGGATACGGTGGCGTTGACCGGCAGATCGAAGAGGTCGACGGTCCTTATCCTCACGTCGTAGACGGGGAGGGAAACGTTGAACGCGGACGGCCCGTTAGCCGTGAAACTCAGGTTCGCGGGCAGGAGCACCCCCTTGTAATAGGCGGCGCTCAGCAGTGAGGTCTGGTTCGCGTCAAGGAAGAAGCCGCTGCCTGACTGCTGCCGGCCGTTGATCACGAAATAAGACACGTTGATGGGGTTGCCCTGGGCGTCCTTGCCGAGCATGCCCACCAGGTATTGCCTGGCGAACTGGGCCCTCAGGCCGATCGGGGAGACGACCTTCTCGCTTATGGTGGCGTTAGCGTTCCCGTTGCTCCACGAGGTGAAAGCTAATCTCTCCCCTTGGCTTAGGTTCACTACGGGCTGCGGCACGCTCAGGTTCGCGTAGCTGCCCGACTGGTACCAGCCGCTTCCCGTTGCGTTGCCATACGACGAGGTCGCGTTCACGAGGTACTCGTGCAGCCAGAGGGAGGTGAGCGTGACCGGGCTCGTGGCCGTGACCGTGCCGTTGAGGTACATGTTTCCATTGCTCCACGTCTCGAAAGCCTGCCTTTCGGCGGCGCTCTCGTAGACGGACGCGTTGGCCACTCCATATCTCACGATGGACCCATTGTTGTACCATCCGGAGCCGTATGCGGAGGAGAAGGGGGTGGAGACGTTCACGAGGTACTGCTGCTGCCAGTTCGCCCTCTCGGTTATGTTCCCGTCGAGCAGCAGGGAGACGTTTTCCCTGGGTCCTGTGTACGCCCCCAGGCCGGAGCCCGTCCAGCCGGCGAACAGGACCTGCGATGAATTCCCTAAGTATATGGCCCGGGGCGCCGAGAGGCCCACATTGGTGTATGCGACGTAGCTGTTCTTCCCGCTCAGGCCCCCGTACTTCGAGAGTATACTCACGGAGTAGCCGAGGGTCCACAGGCGGGAGTTGTTCGTATTCAGGGGCAGGCCCGAGCCGACGGCGAAGTAGTTCGTCCTGGTTCCGACTTCCTTGACGCCGTATGGATTGGGAAGAGTATCGTCGCTGCCCACCCCGTAGCTTATCGTCGCGTAGCCGCTGGAGACGGGGAGGAACGACCCTCCTTCGTAGGCGGAGAGGTTCGCGAAGATGACGCTCTTCATCTGTGCGGTGTTGCTTTCCGTGTTCGCCACCTCGGCGAGGGCGACGGGGTAGTCGGAGCCCGAGGAGGACACTCCTAGATTGATGTTGCCTATCTCGTTCCCGTCTAAGTCGACGTGCCAGGTGTTGCCAGAGGAGAAGAAAGAGTAGGTGTGGAAGGTGCCGCTGGGGCCCGCCGAGGCGTCCGGCCCTATGCGGCCCATGAACGATCCATTCTCGTTAGGGAGGAAATACTCGTAGAACCACTCGGCGTCGCCAGCGTTCAGGAGCTCGATGCCTGAGCAGCCCGACGCGGTGCACACCGCTGGATAGTCTCCCGTCTCGTTCTCCACGACGTAGCCAACCTGGATGAAGGCCCCGTTGGGCAGGTTCTCCCCGACCCAGAATGCCATGGAGCCGGAGCTGCCGCCCTGAGGGGTCACGGTCTGTATGGAGACGCTGGCTCCTCCGTTGGGGAATGATCCCGCGCCGGCCCTCGCGCCGCTCTGGAACCAGTATCCCGCGCCGGCCGGCGCCGCGAGTAGCAGCAGGGACGCAATGAGCGAGATCGCAAGGAGGCCGTATCTTTTCATAGTCAATACCACTCTCTTTCCGTCAATCATGGCCCCGTCCGTCCGTCCGCGGGGCCGGCGCCCCTCAAATAAGTATTTTTATTCATGCTTATGAAGCGATACCATTATATTTAATTACTATCAATGATTAATCACTTATTAAAGCGGGGTTGCGATGTTCGAATTGAAGCTTGAGAATGCAAAGCACTGGCGCGATTGCATAGACGCGATAGTCAGCCTCATAGACGAGGGCCTCTTTAGCATAGCGCGACGAGGGCATACGCCTGAAGGCGATGGACCCCTCGGGCATAAGCATGGTCTCCTTCTTCATGCCGAGCAAGGCGTTCTCGAAGTTCGAGATAGAGAAGGGGATGTCGATAGGGCTCAACCTCGACAACCTCAGCAAGATACTCGCGAGGACCAGGGACAACGAGGCGCTCGTGATGAAGGACACTGACGGCAAGATGTCCCTCGAGTTCATTGGAGACAATAGCCGGAGGAGGTACAAGCTCAAGCTCATCGACGTCAAGAAGGGTGTCGAGAAGGAACCGAGCGTCGAGTTCGACGCGAACATAGAGGTGGACAGCGAGCACCTGAAGAACGCGCTCAAGGACGCTACGCTCATCTCGTCCTACATATCGTTCAAGGCCTCCAAGGGCCAGTTCGCGATAAACGCCAAGGGAGACTCGGGGGAGCTTGAGGAGATCCACGAGACGGACGGCGGCAAGATAAAGAAGGTCGACGTCACGAAGGACGCCTCGGCGGTCTTCAACCTCGAGTTCCTAGAGAGCATGGTAAGGTCTACACCGGTCGGGAACTCAATAAAGCTGTCCCTCAAGTCGGACCAGCCGCTCAGGCTCAGCTACAACATCGGCGACGCGAACGTGACCTACTTCCTCGCGCCTTACGTCGAGGAGTGAAGGCCGCCGCTTTGACGGCATGCGTCTGGATTATAAATCTTGGATTGCAAATGCCTAGCATGGCGAGGGCCGACAGTCCGAAGCTGGATTTTGCCTACAAGTACCCCTTCTCCGCCGAGGCCAAGGAGCTCATATCATCCCTCAACGTCCGGGCGAGGTGGACGAGCGCTACCTCACGGCGGGGCTGGTGCGAGTCAACGAGGCGATAAGCAAGTCCAGGATAGAGTTCTTCAGGGCCCCCCTCACGGAGCTCAAGTACACCTACCTCATGAGCTACGTCTACGCCAGGATGCTCATAAGCGCCGCAGGCGACAGGTACGCCCTGGCGAGGTACGTCGCCGCCGAGGCAGGCAGGGCGGGCGAGGCGCTCTTCGAGGACCGCGCGGAGAGCATAACCAGGATAGCCGAGCGAGCTCAAGCTCAACCTCAGGGAGGGCGGCGGCGAGTTCCTGATGGACTTCGAGGACTTCGCGATGATCCACCAGAAGGGCGAGGCGCTGCTGCTCGCGAACCAGCAGCTCGAGAAGGGGGGCGGTGCGCATGACCAAGGAGCGCGCGATAAGGCTGCTTGAGCACGCCGATAGGGAGGGAGATAGCCGAGAGGCTGCCCGATAGACAGGAAGGCGCTGCCCAGGGAGGTCGTGGAGATGTCCAGGGGCATAAGGCTCGAGGAGAAGCGCGCGATAGCCGCGGAGAACACGGGGCTCCTACGTCGTGGATAGAGAAGCTGCTCACGACCCCGATACCCGACGTGCGGCACAGGACGGTGAACCTCATACTCGCGCCCTACATGATGAACGTGAGGAAGCTGGACGAGGACGCCGCGGTGAAGGTCATAAGCGAGTACATAGACCGGTGCAAGCTCGTCAACCCGAGCACGAACGTCAACGAGTCCTACATAAGGTACCAGTGCCGCTACTCCAAGACGAAGGGGATGCGGCCCCTGGCGGCGTCCAGGGCGAAGGAGCTGCTGGCCGAGATGATAGAGTTCGGTTGATCCTATGGCGGACGTATATGGGTTGTGCCACGTGTGCGGGAGGCCCGCGGGCCACACGTGCAGGATGTGCGGGAAGCCGTCCTGCGGCGAGCACTACGACCCCGCATCGGGATTGTGCTCGACGTGCAGGAAGGGAAAACGCTGACGCGGAAAGAGCGGGAAGCACGGGGCCGGAGGGATGCCCGGGCTTTAAGACAGCACGTACGCATTCACGGCCTTGACGGAAGCGTCCGTGTCTGCGAATATGCCCACGGTAGCAAATCCCCATGAAAAAGACGCTGCATGGAATCTTTTTATGTAGGGCGTGCCAGGCAGAGCGATAGTGTCGGAAACATAGACTATTTCAGAAGAATTAATGTTGCAACCGTATTGCTGCAGACGTTCGGTTACTTGAGCTATTGCCTTTGCGTGGCAGGCCGCCTCCTCCAAGGTTATGTTGATTAGGGACAGGTTCTTCGGTTGGCTGGCTTTGCGGCTTGCCAAGAAAAGATTGGACTTGAGGTTTTCGCGATTCCTTAATATTCCAATCAGCTGGTCTACCACAGGATCTGGAGCCGGCCAGACCGCATTTCCATCCAGCTGATCAAGATTCCAGATCAATTCGGAGACCGTGCCCTTATCTAAGGGAGTGGCCTGGGATTCTCTGATTGCATCGGAATGTCCTAACTCTTTGTCCGATGTGACTATGCGCCTATTCTGGACCGACACATGTATGGATTCTCTTGTTATTACGCAAGCTGCATTGGCCTCGGCCGTTTTGGGGCATTCTACCCCCATATGTCCATATTTGACCCAAACTTCCTGCATCCCTCCACCACAAGTACAGGCGCTTTCAGCATTAATATAGTTTTCTGATGAAATTGACCAAGCCCGGCGGGGGTGGCAATGATCTCACTCCTCCACGACACTGAAGTCAGACCTTACCGTCCCGGCGGGGAACGCCTCCCCGTTCGGCGCCTCGGCAGGCAGGCCGAATTCCTCGGCTATCTTCTCCAGCTCGGTGAGCGCGATGACCCTGTCGGTGAAGAGTTCGAAGTAGATGATGCCCGCGACGTCCTTGCGCCTGACCTTGAAGGTTATCTGCTGACCGATGCCGCCGCGGGTAACCTTTATCTTGACAGAGCCCTGCCTTATCGCCTCCTCACCCTTGGGCGTCATCTTCAACAAAGCACCTCCCTGACCGAACTAAGATGGCGCGGCAGTAATATATTACTTGGTGTAGATGTTTCAGCAGAGACGGTGCGTTTCATGGACTACGTAGAGAAGGGGACAATAAGCAGGAAGGTTTTGGACCTTAACAGGGCAAGGCAGTCGTTAGTGGAGGAGCTCGGGGCGATCATGTGGTACGACGAGCGCGCAGATGCGACTTCCAACAAGGACCTGAAAGCGGTCCTGGCGCACAATAGGGACGACGAGAAGGAACACGCCACGCTGCTGCTGGAGTGGCTCAGGAGGAACGACCCTCAATTCGCCAAGGAGATCAAGGAAATTCTCAACAAGAGCAAGAAGCTGAGCGAACTCTGGGACTGAGAGAGAATCCTGACTATCGAAAGACCCGCGCATAACGGGCGCGGGGTCCGCCTGCTCAGGGAGGGACGTATCCGTTCGTCCACGCGCCCGTGTAAGTCATCGCGGTCGCAGCGCCGTTGTTGTTGCCGCCCGAGTAGTCGTTGGTGTCGCCGTTGAGCGGCCACCACCCGACTGTGTGGGCAGGGTCGATTGGCGCCGCGCCGATCCCCTTGAGATAGAGCGCCCGTATCTGGTTCGAGTCGAGGGACGTGTTGTATACCTGGACGTTGGAGACTAGCCCGGATAGTGGATTATTGCCGTAATTCGATGTCACTGCGACGGTGCCGCTTATCTGGAGAGGCGTGGCAGGGGTAAGGGAATTCCCGTTTGCCGCGACCGGGGTGCCGACCACCTGGCCGTTGATGTAGGCATTCAGCGTGGAGCCGTCAAAAGTGCCCGTGAAAAACTGCCATGTGTTGGGTTTTATTCCCACCCCGGGAAACTCCCCCGCATTGGATATCTTCCACGATTCCGTTGGCGGATTCAGGCCCGACTCAATGTAAAAGTGCGAGCCTGCGATGTTCACCGCGGTCTCCCAATAGCATCCGCTGCCGGGTGCTCCGCAGTTATAGCCCCAGTAGCCATTGTTGACGGGATAGAACCAGAAAGATACGGTTATCTGGTTGCTGAGTCCCTGCGAATTCGCTGCTGCGATATAGCCCGCTGGGCTTTGTGAGAAACTCGCGACGGACTGAGGGAGCACTCCGGTGCACGTGCCCTCGAGACTGTACGTTCCGGCTACCCTCAGGATCTTGCAGTTCCCGGTCGGCGCCTTGGGCGCGAAGTTCGCGGAGTTGAAGACACCGAGCTGGAACAGCGCCCCTAGGACCACCGCGATGATGAGTATCGACCAGCCATAAGTCATTAGGTACTCCATCGCGGACTGGGATTTGGCCCTGGGCGGACGTCTCCTCTGCATTCTCTCGGAGATAATGGAAAGAAAAGCTTAATATAATGACGCGCCGGAGCGGCCAGATGACCATGCCCCAGGGCCGAAACTGCGCGCGATTCGACCCGCGGGCCTAGACTAAACATGACAACAAATATTAACGTTAGAGTCGATTAGTAACCGATGGCGGACGCGTACCTGGCGGTGCTGATATTCGCTGCGGTAGCGCTGCTCGTACCTGCGCTGATGCTCGCGTTCTCGAAGCTCGTCAGGAGGGAAAGCGACGGCAACGACGTCGAGACGCAGAACTACGAGAGCGCTGTGGAGGGCGTGGGCAAGGGGGTCACGATGATGACCGAGTACGCACACTACTTCGTCATCTTCCTGGCGTTCGAGATACTCGGGGCGGTCGTGATCACTGTGGAGCACCTTCGCCAGGCAGCTCGGCTCGGCGGGCAACCTGCGCGTCGGGCTGCTCCTGGCGCTCGGGTTCGTGATGGCGATGTTCGTGCTAGCGCTGAGCAGGCAGGGGGATTGAATGGGGCCTAAGGTCGAAGACGGGGAGTTCCTTAACGCGGAGCAGGAGATGAACAGGCTGCTTGCGGGCACGCTCTCCAAGCACCAGGCAAAACCTGGCGCGGTCTTCGCGGCGATGTCGGACATCACCAAGGCGCTGGCCAAGGGGACGGTCAGGTGGTCCAGGAAGAGCTCGCTCTGGCCGCTGCAGTTCGGGCTTTCGTGCTGCTCCATGGAGCTCTTCGACTTCGGATCGCCGCGGATTGACGCGGAACGCGGCGGCTACCTGCTCTTCAGGGGCACGCCCAGGCAGAGCGACGTCATGATCGTCGCCGGTTGGACCACGAAGTCGATGGCCCCGGAGGTCAAGAGGCTTTACGAGCAGATGCTGAAGCCCAAGTACGTGATAGCCTACGGCGAGTGCGCGACCTGCGGCGGGCCGTGGTGGGAGAGCTACAACATAATCAAGGGAATAGACCAGATACTGCCGGTCGACGTCTACGTGGCGGGATGCCCCCCGAAGCCGGAGAACCTCTTCGCCGCGTTCATGAAGCTGCAGAAGAAGATAGGTGGTGCGATTGAAGATTGACAGGAACGACCTCGTGGGGAAGGCCGAGGAGCTGAAGAAGGGCGGGTTCTCGTACCTTGTCAAGATCACCGCGGTCGACTACGTCAAGTCACCTGGAGGTGGTGTACTTCGTCAGGAACATCAACGAAGGGAAGGACGAGACGATTGAGGTCGAGGTCGGCCCCGCGGACGCGTGGGTCCCCACCGTGATGGGCGTCTACGGGGCGGCGGACTGGTACGAGAGGGAGATGAGCGAGATGTTCGGGATAGAGGTTAAGGGAAGGCCGGTCGGGAGGCTGCTTCTGGAGAAATGGAACGGGAAGGCCGCGCCGCTCAGGAAGAACTTCGAATGGGGGGAGCCCTACGAGGGCGGGAGAGCGAGATGATAACCAGAATCAACATAGGTCCCGTGCACCCGAGCACCCACGGGGTGCTGAGGCTGGTGGCTGACATCGACGGCGACACCGTCGTGGGCGTCGAGCCGCACATCGGCTTCCTGCACAGGGGCGTCGAGAAGCTCGTGGAGACGAGGAAGTATATGCAGTGCCCGCCGTACATGGAGAAGCTCGACTACGTGTCTCCGATGGCGTACGACGAGATCTACGTCGCCGCGGTCGAGGAGGCGATGGGCATTGCAGGTGGGCGAGCGGGCCGCCTACGCCAGGACCATACTGCTCGAGCTCCAGAGGCTGGCGAGCCACCTCCTCTGGCTGGGCACCATGGCCAACGACCTGGGCCAGCTCTTCGGCGTCTTCATGTGGACCTTCAGGGACAGGGACATGGTGCTCCGCCTGCTCGAGGAGGCGGCAGGGGCCAGGATGTTCTACGTCAACATGAGACTCGGGGGGCTCTCCAGGGACTTCCAGCCGGATTTCCCGGAGAGGGCGGGAGCCGTGCTCGACCACCTGGAAAAGAGGATCGCGGAGTACGATTCCTTCGTGAGAAAGAACCCCGTGTTCGTAGAGAGGCTCAGGGGGGTGGGCAGGCTCACCAAGGAGATGGCGATCGAGCTGGGCGTCACCGGGCCGGTCCTCAGGGGATCTGGGATCGAATACGACGTCAGGAAGGACAAGCCGTATTACGTTTACAGCAGTCTCAACTTCAGGGCTCAGTCACGGGGCGAGGGCGACTGCCTAGCCAGGTACAGGGTCAGGATCATGGAGATGGGAGAGAGCATAAGGCTGGTTAGGGAGGCGTTCAGGCAGATTCCCGATGGCAGCGCCGTGGGCGCGCCGATAAGACTGATACTGCCCGCGGCCGCGAGGAAGTCGGTGCAGATAAGCAGGGAGATGCCCAGGGGCGAGTGCATGATGTACCTCGTCCCTGACGCGCAGAGCCCCTACAGGCTCTCGATACGCGCCCCCTGCTTCATAAACCTGGCCGCCCTGAGGGAGCTTTCGAAGGGCTGCAGGGTGGCCGACCTGTTCGCGATACTGGGCAGCCTGGATCTGGTGATGGGAGATGTCGATAGGTGATTTTGTCTCTTCCGTAGTGGCCGTCCTTTCGGGAGCGCTGGCTTCGCCGGACCTGACGGTCAGGGCCGCTGCCGTAGCCGCCTACGCAGTGCTGGTCGTGCTCCTGATCGTTGCGTTCGACTACGTCTTCGGATGGGCGGAGAGGAAGGTGATCGCCAGGATACAATCCAGGCACGGCCCGACAAAGGTGGGGAAATACGGCCTGCTGCAGAACTTCGCCGACATGACCAAGCTGCTATCCAAGGAGCACTCCACGCCAAGGAGCGCGGGGAGGTTCATGTTCCTGCTGGCCATCCCGGCCATGCTCGCTGTCACGATCTTCCTGGTGATGCTCGTCCCCCTCTCGCCTGCGCTGGTGGCTTCGGACCTCGGCCTCGGCGCGCTCGCGCTCTTCGTCGTGATGTCGTTCATGCCCTTGCTGATCTTCGTCAGCGGGGTGTCGAGCGGCAACAAGTTCTCCGCTATCGGGGCGCAGAGGTCAGTGATCATGCTCCTAAGCTACGAGATACCGCTGATGATCGTCATAGCGACGGTGGCGCTGCTGGCCGGCAGCTACGACTTCGTCGGCATAATCGGCGCCCAGACGCAGACCTGGTTCGTCTTCCTGATGCCGGTGGGTTTCGGTGTGTTCTTCGTGGCGATGCTCGCGGAGATGGACAGGCCCCCCTTCGACATGCGCGAGGCCGACTCGGAGCTGATCGCAGGCTGGCTCACCGACGTAAGCGCGCCTTACTATTCCCTGGCCCTCTTCATCGACTACACCCGGATGTTCCTGGGCAGCCTAGTGATGGCGGTACTCTTCTTCGGGGGCTGGGCGGGGCCGGTTCTGCCGGGGTTTGTGTGGCTGCTGATCAAGGCGTTCGTCATATGCCTGTTCATAATAATCGTGCGCGCCACCACCGCGAGGATGAGAATCGACCGTCTCCTGAGATTGGGTTGGACGGTCCTGCTGCCGCTCGCGATACTCAATTTAATTATTACGTCAGTGATATTCCTTGGATGATCGCATGCTCGTCGAACCCCTGGCCAGAAGCATAAGAAGCCTCTTCGGGAAGAGGGCGACCGTGGAGTTCCCCGAACAGAGGGAGTCGCTCGACGATGCAGAGAGGTACATGATGCGGCTCGACATGGAGACGTGCATAAGCTGCGCCTCGTGCGAGAGGATATGCCCGAACAAGACGATAACGATGGTCGGCACCCCTTCCAGGAAAGGAATCGTGAAGATGCCGCAGATCGGCATAGACCGCTGCATGTTCTGCGGGCTCTGCGAGGAGGTCTGCCCAACCAAGTGCCTCACGCTCACCAAGGGATACGACTTCGAGGTCTACGACAAGAGGTCCCTGATAAAGAGGCCGGAGGAGCTGAAGGGTTAGCGGATGGTGGATTACGTACTGCTAGCATTGGCCGCCGTTACCGTAGCCGCCGCAATCATGGTGTTCATTGAGAGGAGGCTTCTGAACGCGGTCGTCTGCCTCGCGGCCTGCGCCGCGGGAAGCTCCCTGCTGTTCATGTACCTCGGCCAGACGCTCGTGGGGCTGCTGCAGCTCTTCGTCTTCGTGGGCGGGCTGTCCACCTACTTGGTGGTGGCCGTGGCCTCAGAGGAGAGGAACGGCGCCACGCTAGGCAGAGCAAGATTCGTCGTTGCCGCTGTGGTGATTGCTGCGGTGCTCGCGGTCTTACTGAATGGCATAAATCCTGGCCAGCCTCAGACAGGCAACAGCTTCGTCTCCAGCGCGGAGAGCGCTTTCGGCAGCCAGTACGCGATGCTCTACGCCATGGCATTCCTGCTGTTCTCCACGGCGGCGGGGAGCGTACTCGCCATGAAGAGGTTCTCGAAGATGGTGGTGTGATGCTGGAATACCTTGCCGCAATCTCAATCGCGCTTATCGCAATCGCCCTAGCTGGCATAATCTCCGACAGGCATTTCATCGTTGTGATGCTCGCGATAGAGCTGATGTTCATCGCGAGCGCAATACTTCTGGTCTCCTTCTTCTCCTTCGCGAACTCGCCCGGGCCTGACGCCGTGATGATGCTTGTCGGAATATGGGCGGCAGCGGCCGCGGGGGTCATAGGCACGGTCACTCTTTACGTCTGCATGAAATCGCAGGGATTCGACTTCGACATGGCGAAGCTCTCGAGGCTGAAGTGGTAGCATGCTCCCCTTGATACTCCTAGCGCCAATGGCCGCGGCCCTCCTAGCTGTCGCTGTCAGCAGGAACTACAGGACCGCGAAGTACATCGCTCTGGCGGGGAGCCTCGCCAGCCTCGCACTGTTCCCCTTCTTGAGCGGAGGCACCGCTAGCATCGGATGGCTCGGCATAGGAGGCGCGGTCCTGGACATAGGGCTTTCCGCCGCGCCGCTCAACATGCTCCTGATGGCGATCGTGCTGCTCATAGGTCCGGTCGTGCTCCTCTACTCTTTCGGTTTCATGAGCGTGCCGAGCGAGCAGCGCAGGTTCTACCTCGAGATGCTCGCGTTCGAGGCCGCGATGCTTGCGTTCGCAATGTCTGGAAGCTTCGTGACGCTGTTCATCGCCTGGGAATTCCTGAGCGTCACCAGCTACCTGCTGATAGGATTCTGGAACGGCAATGGCGGAGCGAACCGCGGGGCGCGGAAGGCCGTCACGCTGGTGCTGATCGGGGACCTCGCGCTCCTCGGGGCCATGGTAATCCTCTTCAACGCTTTCGGGACGCTGGACTTCGGGAGCGTGCTCGCCGCGGCGCAGGTCTCCCAGGTGCCGGTCTCCGCGGCGGTGCTGCTTCTGGTCGCGGTGCTTTCGAAATCCGCCCAGTTCCCGTTCCAGGAGTGGCTGCCCGACGCCATGGAGGGGCCGACGCCCGTCTCCGCCTACCTGCACTCCAGCACGATGGTCAAGGCGGGGGTCTTCGTCTGCCATCCTGCTGTTCCCCCTGTTCTCTGGCTTCGGGACTGCTGCCCGTGCTCTTCTACGCCGGGCTCGTGACCGTGGTGCTCAGCACTCTGAACGCGATGGGGGAGAAGAACGTGAAGAGGGTACTGGCGTACTCCACAGCGCAGGAGCTGGGTCTCATGCTGATGGCTGTCGGCGGAGGGGCGCTTCTCGCGGCCGTTTATTTCTTCTTCGCGCAGAGCTTCTACAAGGCGCTCCTCTTCCTCGGCGCCGGAGTGAGCGCGAAGGCGAACGGGAGGGAGGACCTGAACGACATGGGGGGCCTGTCCCAGAACAGGGTCGCATACTTCACCGTGCTCTTCGGCGTGCTGGCTCTCGCGGGATTCGTTCCCTTCGGCGGCTTCTTCGCGAACCTGGGCCTCGCGGCGTCGTTCGGGGCCAACCTTGCGGTGTACGCGTTCATCTCCCTCGTCAGCCTCGCGAACGAGCTTCTTCATCTTCAGGTGGTTCATTCTCCAGACTAAGAAGACCGGAAGGGCCGGCGTCGCGGCCGGCTACAGCGCCACCCCGAGGAGCATGGCCTGCGGCCTTGCCGTTCTTGCCGGAGCCGCGCTCGTTTCCGGTGCGGCCTTCTTCCTGATTCCCGGATTCGTCGCGGGCACGCTCGGCTTCGCCGGGGACATGGTATCTCTCCAGGTCAACTCGTACGGCGCCGTCATAGAGACGGTCGTGGTCGCTGCGGGGGCTGCGCTGGGCTACTTCGCGTACACGCAGAAGAAGGCCGGCATGAAGGTTCCTTCCAGGGACCTGGCAGGGCGTCGGCTATAACTCGCAACGTCGATGAACGCCGTCTACGCGTACATCGCGGCGTTCGTCCTCGCGCTGGGTGAAGGCATAGGCTACTTCGATTCAGCGGTGAACGGCGCGTTCGACAGGCTCGGGCACGCGGCGATGCGCACGGGCAACTCCGTGAAACGCGCCGCCTCGGGTGAGATAAGCACGTACGTAGTGATATTTGCGGTCGGGATGGTCTTGTTGATATTTGCACTGGCGATTGTTTGATCTTATACACGTACGCTTTCGTATCCCTTCTCGCGCTGCTGCTAGCCGGCAATGCTCTATTCAGGCTGGCGCGGAAGGGCAGGTTCCAGATATGGTACAACGTGGTCGTGCTGTCGCTCATCTGCGCGGCGATCTGCGCCATGAGCGGGACCACCGCCACCTACCTCGGCTGTCGTCAAACGCGAATCCGTTCTCACTCTTCATCATGCTGATCGTGACCCTCGGCGCTACTCCTCGTGAACGTCCTGGCGTACCGCTATTCCCAGGACTACCGCGATTTCGCGCTGCTCAGCTCGTTCGCGCTGGTCGGCGCCTACGTTGTCGCGTCCGCGGGGTCGCTGGTGGCGATATTCATCGGTCTGGAGAGCGTCAGCCTGCCCACCGTGTTCATCATGCTAACGTCAAGGAGGCAGAGCCTTGAGGCGACGACCAAGTTCTTCATCATGACCTCGGTGGCCATCGCGCTGCTCGTCCTTCGCGGTCGTCATCGTGTACGGCGCGGCTGGTTCGCTTGCGCTCGCGCCGCAGCAGCAGGGCGAGCTTACTCTGTTCGCCGCCGCGCTTTTCCTGGCCTCCCTGGGGATTGAGGCGTCGGTATTCCCGTTCAACGTATTCACGCCTGACGTATACCAGGGCTCGGCCGCGCACGTGACCGCGATGCTCGGAGGCATAAACGAGACGGTGGCGTTCGCCGCGCTGATGCAGGTCGCCATACTTCTCTTCGTATCATTCAATTCCGCGTTCCGGCGATAGCCGCGCTCGCGGCGCTCACCATGCTCTTCGGCAGCCTCGTCGCGCTGGTGCAGAAGAACTTCAAGAGGATGATGGCATACTCCTCGATATCGCAGGCGGGATTCGTACTCCTGGGGATCGCCGACGCAGAGCGCTTCAGGGATCACCGGGAGCCTTTTCCAGATGTTCGCGCACGCGTTCCTGTTCATAGGCGTGCTCGGGATAATAGCATGGCTCGAGAAGAACGGGAGGAGCGGCACTGACGACCTGATCGGGCTCTACAAGGAGAACAGGTTCGCGGCGATCGCGCTGACAGTGTTCCTGCTGTCGATGATAGGGCTGCCTTTCACGACGGGCTTCGTGGGGAAGTTCCTGGTGCTCCTGAGCGCGATAGGCTCTGGCCTGCTGTGGCTCGCGGTATTGGCGTAATAAGCAGCGTCGTCTCGGTGTTCTTCTTCGCCAGGATCCTGACCGCCGTCTACACCGACAAGCTGGGAGCGAAGCGGGTCAGGCTCGATATCGCTACGGCTGCCGTCGTTGTGACGTGCCTGGCGCTTGCGATTGTCTTCGGCGTCTACCCACAGCCCATAATCAGCATGGCAGAAAACGGGGCGGGTTACCTGTTCGGGATATTGGGCACTGAGGAAAAATGATAACTCAGGAGCGCTCAGCGCTTGCCGTACTTGCTGAAGAACGCCAGGTACCTGCCCATTATCATGTTCGGCGCCGAAGGCTTCGTCTTCTGGAGCATCTTCGTCATGTCGGCCATCTCAAGCTTCACCTCGCTGCCCTTCGACAGGCTCGACTCCAGCGCGTTTATCTTCGCCTGCCTGCAGAGGTTCGCTATGTCGGCGCCTGTGAAGCCCTCCGTGACCTCGGCGAGCTTGCCCATGTCCATGTCGTCGCTGAGAGGCACCTTCTCCAGGTTCGCCTTGAAGAGGGCCTCCCTCTCTGCCTTCTCCGGCGGAGGGCACGAAGATCAGCCTGTCGAACCTGCCGGGCCTCAGGATCGCCGGGTCGAGCACGTCCGGCCTGTTCGTCGCGGCGACGACGACTATCCCAGGCACGTCCTTTATCTTGTCGAACTCCTGCAGGAACTCCCCGGTGAGCTGGCTTCCCGCCTCGGTGGACGTGTCCCTGGAGGGCACCAGGGCGTCGATCTCGTCGATGAACACGATGGCCGGGGAGTGCTCCTTCGCCCTGTTGAATATCTCCTTTATCGAGACAACCGCCTTCTCGGACCCGTGCTTGCTCAGGTCGTAGCCCGAGATGGTCAGCACCCTGACCCCCGACAGCTCGTTCGCCACTGCGCTCATCAGGAGCGTCTTCCCGGTTCCGGGAGGCCCGAAGAGCAGGATGCCCCTTATGCCGCCGATGTCGTACTTCTTGACCAGGTCGGGATGCAGTATCGGTATCTCGACCGCCTCGTGCAGCGCCTTCTTCGCCTCCTCGAGGCCGACGACGTCGCTCTATCATCACCTTGTCCTCCTCCTCGGACTGCACTTCGGGGTGGGACCTCCTCTCGTAGTCGAGCTTGAACGTGTTGTACTCCTCAAGCTGCGAGAGCGAGGTGGAGGGCTTCACCGACTTGAGCACCGCGAGTATGTCCTGCATCCTTATTATCAGCATCTCGTGCTTCTCGATCGCCTTCTCCCCGACCTGCCTGCCTACCTCGTCGCTGATGTTCTTTATGTCCGCGCCGGAGAACCTCGCGGAGAGGCTGGCGAGCTTGTCGTAGTCTATGTTCTTGTCCACCGGCAGGCTGGAGAGGTAGTACTTGAATATCTCGGCCCTGCCCTTCTGGTCAGGCAGGGGCATGAAGAGTATCTTGTCGAACCTGCCGGGCCTCATTATGCTCGGGTCCAGCAGCTGCGGGACGTTCGTCGCGCCCGACTATCACCACGTTGGAGATCTTCTCGAACCCGTCCATCTCGCTCAGGATCGCGGTCAGGAGCTCCTTCTTGGACTCGTTCTCCTGCACGTCCCTGCGGCCCGCTATGCTGTCGAGCTCGTCGAAGAAGAGCACGCACGGGCGAGTTCTTCTTCGCGGTGGCGAATATCCTGATGAGCGCCTGCGCGCTGGATCCGGGAATCCCGGAGAGCAGCGACGATCCGTTCACGTAGAAGAAGCTGGCCCTTATCTCGTTGGCGAGCGCCCTCATGATGAGCGTCTTCCCGGTTCCCGGGAGGGCCGAAGAGCAGGATGCCCTTCGCGGGCTTGACTCCGTAGGCGCCGGCCATCTCCCTGTGCTCTATCGGGCGCGAGGACCGCGTTGCGGAGCTCCTTCTTGGTCTCCTCGTAGTCGGCGACGTCGTCCAGGGTCTCGTTGGACCCCTTGGTGAGGTCCTCGAACGCCACGCCGAACTTGCCGAGTATGTCCTGCTTCATCACGTCGAGGGCCATCACCACGTCGATGTTCTCCGACTCGAGCATGAAGAGGAATATGGGGGTTATCGCGAAGCTCAGGATCACTGCGTAGTTGAAGCCGAGTCCCCTCGAGCCTGGAGAACGCGATGTAGGAGAGGAGCAGCATGACCCCGAAGAGGCTGGAGAGCGAGCCCTTGTAGGGGGACCTGCTCCTCACCGCGTAGCTGCTTATCGTGAAGACGGCGAAGAGCCACACGCACAGCTGCAGGAAGGAGAACAGGAACTGGTTTGCGATGCTCAGGAGCGCGAAATAGAAAGTGTTGTACAGGTAGGCCGGCGCCTTCAGGAACAGGGTCCCGAGGGAGGCTGTGCAGGGAGGGGAGCAGCTGATCCAGGGTGGTCGCGTTCTTGGACGGCTGTGAGGTAAGCGGCGAAGGGCTGGGCCTCGAGCTGCGAGTGCACCTGGGTCTGGTTGTACACTATCGGGCCCGGCGAGGGCGATGCCAGTGAGGCCGGAGGTCATCACCGACATGGCTATCACCACTGCCGCCAGGGCGGCGCCGCGCTTGAATCCCAGGACCAGCACCGCTATGATGAAGCCGGGTATGACGAACAGGTAGCCCAGGTAGGAGAGCGAGAGGAAGACCAGCGCGTAAGCGTAGGTTATGGTCCGGTAGTACTTGTAGCCCAGGATCAGCGAGATGCTGACCATTATCGTGAAGATCCACACCAGCAGGGGCACCTGGTACAGGAGCATCGGGAGGCGCGGAGAGCAGCAGGGAGATCAGGCCCAGGAGCGGATGTATTATCGTGAGGATGAAGACGCAGATTATGAGGGGTATCAGCACGTAGAGCGGGAAGGAAGGGGAAGGCGATCGCTATGCTGGCCAGGGCGAAGGAGGTTATGAGCGCGTCCTGGAAGTTCTTGTTGCCTGCGAGCTGGGCGGCGAAGTCCTTGAGCGAGTAGAGTGAAGAGCGGTATGGGCTTCCTTTTCAGCCTTTCACCCGTAGTTTCGGTATCCAAGCCCAAGTCACCCGCAAATAACGCCACCGGTCACCGATGTCCGCGCGCGAGCCGGACATAGTTTTAAATCCTGTATAGCTTATTAACCGTTATATTAATATTATTCAGTCCCTAATAGTCATATCTCCCGCTGTAGCTCAATGGCAGAGCGACCGGCTGTAGTTTGTCACTTCTTCTGAAGCGAAAGAAGATACCGGTAGGTTGGGTTTTCGAATAACCCCAGCGGGATATCGCTGTTGAGGAGATCTTTTGGACTATGCTGTGACGATCATGGGGTCGTGGCGGGCGCGCTGACGACCTTCTCGCTGCTGCCGCAGCTCTTCAAGGTGATCAGGAGGAAGTCCGCCAAGGACCTGTCAAGGACGTGGCTGGTCACGTCCAGTGCGGGCTTCGTCCTCTGGACCTACTACGGCTGCCGCATGACCCCGATGCCATGCCCCTCGTGCTGTTCAGCGCCATGTCGCTGGTGTTCGCGCTGGCGCTGCTGGCGCTGAAATTAAGATATAAGTAGGTTGCTGGTCAAATATAATAGGTCCAAAGCGTGCCTTGGTGGTGTAGTGGACTAGCATACGACCCTGTCACGGTTGTGACCCGGGTTCGAATCCCGGCCAAGGCGCTTATTTTCCAAAAGGTATCGACATGCAGTACGAGAACATCCTGCGGAGGCTTAAGGAATCGGGCAGCGCCGGAGTCCCTGGAGGGCATGGCCAAGTTCGGGATAAACACTAAGGGGGCGTACGGCGTCTCAGTCACGGAGCTGCGCAAGATGGCGAGGATGATAGGGCAGAACCACGATCTCGCCCTCAAGCTGTGGGGATCGGGTGTCCACGAGGCCGGATACTGGCTGGCATAGTTGACGACCCCGAGAGGGTGACTGAGAGGCAGATGGACGCGTGGGTGAGGGACTTCGACTCGTGGGACGTCTGCGACCAGATATGCGGAAACCTCTTCGATAAGACGGAATTCGCGTACAAGAAGGCCTTAGAGTGGAGCCACGAGAAGGAGGAGTACGTCAAGAGGGCCGGCTTCGTTATGATGGCCGCTCTTGCGGTGCACGACAAGGGGGCGAAGGACAAGGACCTCAAGAGGTTCCTGCCGATAATAGTCAGAGAGGCCACTGACGAGAGGAACTACGTGAAGAAGGCGGTGAACTGGGCGCTGCGCCAGATCGGGAAGAGGAATCCCCAGCTGAGGGACGCCGCGATGACCACGGCCGCGGAGATACAGAGGATAAACTCGCCCGCTGCGAGATGGATCGCTGCCGACGCCCTGAGGGAGCTGGAGAAGAAGAAATTCTCCCCTCTACGTTAGGCCCCACCCGAATTCCAGGCGCAAGGAAGGGAACTTGCATTTGTTTTATGCCAGGTAAACCCGGAGCGCAATCTGCTTAAAAAGCTTGAGCGAGGAGTCTTTCCGAAGGTGGGAAAGTGAAAGGGCCTTACGAGCATCCCGATACGAGAATCGACAGCAGATCGCTGGCCGTCAGCGAGATAATGAGCAGCCCAGTGGTTACCGCTAAGGAGTCCACGCACGTCAAGGAGATAGCCAAGCTCATGGGCAGGCACAGGATAGACGCGGTGGTCATAACGAACAGGCTCGGCGAGCCGGTCGGGATGGTCACGGGCGGGGACATAGTGAGGAAGCTGGTATCCAGGACGAGGAACCTGATGTTCTCGAAGGCCAAGCACATCATGAGCAAGCCAGTCAAGACCATTCCAAGGGGCATGAAGCTCGAGGAGGCTGCACGCTATATGGCGACCCACAGGATCAAGAAGCTCTGCGTGATTGACGACTCCAACAAGGTCGCGGGCATACTGACGTCTTCGGACATAACCAAGAACGCCAGCTATCTGATAGACGTCCTCGAGGAGATAATCGGGACGGGGTACGTGGCTGGCGAGACCGTCGAAGAGGATGGCTGACCTATGCCGCGAACGGCGAGAGCAGCAGCGACGGCAGGATTCCGAACAGCAGCGCGGCAGCGACAAGCAGCGCTATCGCCACGTAGACGCTCTTTCTAGGGCCCTGATAGGGCTCCACCGCGTCTGAGACGTTGAGGAAAGACTTCTCCAGGACATAGAACAAGTACACCCCGAGGAGCGCGAGCGCGGCGATTGGGATTATGCCAATGACTCCGAAAGTCTTGAACGCGCCGGAGAAGACCAGGAGGTCCCCGACGAATCCGGCGGTCAGGGGCAGGCCCACTGTCGCGAACACCCCGAACATGAAAGAGTAGGCCAGCGCCGGAAAACTCTTCAGGACTCCCTTTATCCTCTCCAGTGCGAGTGTCCCGAAGGACTCGTCGAGCGCTCCGGAGAGCAGGAACATCAGCGAGATCACGATGCCGTGGCTCAGTAGCGAGTAGAGCGCGCCGGCGGTCCCGGCGGTGGTCAGAGATACCATGCCCAGGGAGGCGATGCCCATCCCCGCCGCGCTCGCGTACGCCAGGAGCCTCTTGAGGTTCGACTGCCGTATCGCGACGACCGCGCAGTACAGCACAGAGAAGCCAAAGAGCACCGCGAAGTAGTTCGCGTATGCGCCCGCGGCGGGAAGCATCAGTAGCATCAGGAGCAGCCCGTAAGCGCCGAACTTCGGCATCACGCCCGCCAGCACCATGCTCCCCGGCGCAGGGGCCTCCGAGTAGGCGTCGGGCAGCCACGAATGGAACGGGAAGACGGGCAGCTTCACCAGGAACGCGAAGGCCAGCAGGAGCATCGCCGCGAGCTGCGTCTGCAGAGGCATGGCCGCGGACTGGCTTATGATGGAGCCCATGTCGAACGTGTGCGCCGGGACGCCTGAGTAGATCAGCATTATGCCGACCAGCAGCGACAGGCTCGCCGACACGGAGTAGATTATGAACTTTATGGCGGCGTACCTTCTGTCGAATCCGCCGAACAGGTATATCATGAAGAACATCGCCACCTCGCCCAGCTCCCAGAACGCGTAGAACAGGAAGAGGCTGCCGGAGAGGAAGAGCCCGATTGCCGAACTACCGGCCAAGAGGAATAGGAGGTTGTAGATGCGCCCGGATTCCTTGATGAACCCCTTTGCGACGATTGCCGCAGAGAGGAGCACGACCGCGGACATGACCAGGAGTATTACGCTGTACTGCGTGACCTGCAGGCTCAACGATACCCCGAGGGACGGGAGGTAGTTCTGGCTGAAGGACAGGGAGCCGAAGCCCGCGGAGAGGCCTACGTAGGACACGTAAGCCACGAGAAGGAGCACGATGACGGATGACGCGAGCGCTATCTTGAAGGAGTGGCGCTTGTGGAACGCAAAGAGGGGCAGGATGGACAGCAGTGGGATGAGAACGATGATCGGCAACAGGGGGAACAATGTATCACGGGCGGCGGGCTTCGGTATAGAGAAACAAATTCAAGTTTATATAGATTTTGAGCATGCGGGCGTCGCGTATGGAGAGGTTCGCAGACAGATATCGTTTTATCTTTTCCTTCCGATGGTATTGCGAGTCCTATGAATTATGTCGGACGCAGCGGAAAGAACAGGTCGCAGTCCGCGATGGAGTTCCTCATGACCTATGGGTGGTCTATACTCATCATCGCCGTCGTCCTGGGCGCGATGTTCCAGCTCGGCGTCTTCAACTCCGCGAATCTCGGTCCGCGCGCTCCAACCGGGAACTGCAAGATCCTCAGGGTCGCGGGCATGTCAAACCTCGAGGGCACGTGCAGCGGCGTCCTGCCGCAGGAAGTCGCGATGTTCAACGGGCAGAGCAGCTACATAAATGTTGGCAGCGGTGCAAGTTTGCAGTTTTCCCACAGTACTGGCTTCAGTATTTCAGCCTGGATTAAAACAAGTTCGTCGGCTACCCAGGAAATAGCGAGAAGGGATGGAGCGGGGTCGAATGGGTATTATCTATTGAGAACTTCGGGAACGAAATTACAACTCCAGCTTCTCAACCATGACGCCAGCCAAACATCCACCATTAACGGGGGTACTAACATAGCAAAGAATCAATGGGTTTATGTCGTGGGGGTCAGAGACACGTCAAATATGATGAAACTTTATGTGAATGGGATTTCGGATGCGACCCCAACACCCGATACCACTACTGACGCCGTAGGTGGGGCCAATTTGATAATTGGTTCGACGTCCGTCCCAAGTGAAATATTCAATGGTTCCATCGCAGACGTCCAGATATATAACACCTCCCTCGATGCGAACCAGATCCAGGCGCTCTACCTGAAAGGAATCGGCGCGGCCCCCATCGACCCGAACCACATCGTCGGGTGGTGGCCCCTCAACGGCGACGCCAACGACTACTCGGGGAACAACAACGGTGCAGCGGCCTCGATCAGTTACACCGGCTCGTGGAGTAGCGGATACACGCCGCCCTGAATCTGCACGTTTGGTTGGAAATCCCGGCGATCGCGGAATGACGAACAGTTTAATAAGAATTAATCATAAAACAGTCTAAGGGGCCGAGAATGCACGAACAGTTCGCCGATCTATTCAAGGAGTCGAAGATCTTCGCCAACCGCGAGGTCCTGTCCCCGCACTACATGCCGGACCTGCTGCCCTTCAGGGACAAGCAGATAAACGACATCGTGAAGTCCCTGACGCCGTCGCTCAAGGGCGAGAGGGGGCGGAACATATTCGTCTACGGCAAGACTGGCACTGGGAAGACCTCGTGCATCAAGCACGTCATAAACGAGGTCAAGAACCTCCCGGTCGTCAAGGCGAGGATATCCTACGTCAACTGCAGGATATACAACTCCCGGTACAGGGTGCTCAGCAAGATAGCCAGCGACCATTTCCCGTTCTACGCTAAGAGGGGCTATGGCGTCGTCGAGATCTACGAGAAGATAATCGGCTGGATAGAGGAGGACAGCAAGGTCCTCATAGTGGTGCTCGACGAGATAGACATAGTCAAGGACCTCGACGACCTGGTGTACACGCTGACTAGGGCCAACAGCGACCTGCGCTCCGGCGGGATAACCATCGTAGGGGTGTCGAACAAGCTGTCTTTCAAGGAGTCGCTCGACCCTAGGAGCCTCTCAACCCTCTACGAGAACGAGCTGGTCTTCCCTCCTTACAACTCCAGGGAGCTCGCGGCGATACTCGAGGCCAGGGTTGAGAAGGGCTTCAGGCCGGGGGTCATGAAGCCCGAGACCGTGAGGCTCGCCGCCGCCATAGCCGCGAAGGAGAGCGGCGACGCGAGGCTCGCGCTGAAGATACTCTCCAAGGCCGGCGAGCTCGCAGAGGAGCACGGGCTGAGCTTCATAAACGACAAGGAGGTCGAGGAGGCGCAGGACGACGCCGAGCAGGAGATCGCCTACGAGGTCATATCCACGCTGCCCGAGCACCAGAAGCTCGTCCTATACGCCGTGGCGATGCTGTCGCTGCAGGGGAGCAGGTACAAGAAGCTCGTCGACGGCGACGACACGCTGATATTCAGCGGGGAGGTGTACAACAAGTACACGAAGCTCGCCGACGCGATGCACAAGGACTCGAAGAGCAGCAGGTGGTATAGGAAGTACGTCTCCGACCTTGAGATGCAGGGCCTCATAATAACGTACGAGTCAGGGAAGGGAGTGAGGGGCCACACCAAGCTCATAAAGCTCGCCTATCCGCCGGAGAAGATAAAGGAGACCATAGAGAAGAGCCTGTTCATGGAGAGCGAGGCGAAGGGAGACGTGAGCACTGCGGTGGTCTGATCCGATGCAGTTTTTCGATATCGTTGCACTGAAGGAGGAAATCGACCTGGAACAGCTTGCTCCGAGGTTCGGCTACAGGAAGATGTTCCGCGTTGGGAAGGACGTGGAGCTCGTCAGCGACGTGAAACGCCTGAACGAGGAGGGCAGCTTCATAGTGAGGAGCGGGAACAACGAGACGCTCTCCAAGGCGGTGAGGAGCAACAGCGTCATCGGCGTCATAGTGGACGACAGCAAGGTCAGCGGGAAGTTCATAGAGGAGCTGCGCACGCACGAGAAGCTGCTGTTCATCCCCGTCTCGCCGCTGGTCTGCCCGGCGCAGGAGAGCAGGCTGCGGAGCCTCTTCTGGGCCAAGGGCATCCTCAGGACGGCGCTCATGGGAAAGGCGAGCGTGTCGCTGGTGACGCTCGCCGCCGAGAAGGAGTGCCTGCTCTCGAGCGGGCAGATGCTGGAGATCGCGAAGCTGCTGGGCGCGAGCGACAAGATCGCGAGCGAGATGCTCTCCGCGCTGGGTGGTCCGCTATGATATTCAAGAGAAAGCTGAGGTACGTGCTTGTGGAGGCGAGCCGCGAGGTCAACCTGGCCGACAAGAGGGAGGTGGACGACCTGAAGTCGAGGCTGCACGGGGCGATGGGGGAGGCGCTGTACTTCAGGGCCAACCTGCACGTCGCCGCGCAGCTCAGGGAGGACGTATTCGTGATCAGCGCGAACAGGGGACAGGAGAGGGACCTTGTGCTTGCGCTTTCATTCATAAGGAGCTGGGCGGGAATAGGATGGGCTTCTACACGATAAAGATATCCGGCACGATAAGGAGCCTGAAGGACTATTTCTTCAAGACGTACGCCAGTAAACGCATCGGATGCCGACGCGGGGGTTTGGTCGGGCCCTAGGTAAGCCAGGATCGTTCTGTCGGCGCAGTAGCAGCGGCGGGTTGCCGTCGGATTCCACGGAAAATTTATTATACCTTGCCGAACATATCACTACCGCGTAGAAATACGGTGAATACATGAAAATAAGTGAACTGAAAGCCGGCGCCACGAACGTGGAGCTGGAAGGAACTGTTACAGAAAAGAGCGAACCTAGGGAAGTCATTACGAAGTATGGCAAGAGGCTTAACGTTGCTAATGCCGTGATAAGTGACGACACTGGAAGCATCTCCATATCCCTCTGGGGAGAGAACATCGACCAGATAAACATGGGAGACAAGGTCAAGGTCACCAACGGATACGTTGGCGAGTTCAGGGGAACCCCGCAGCTCTCGACCGGCAAGTACGGAAAGATAGAGGTAGTTGAAAAGGCAAGCTGAAGCTGGACTAGAAATCCAGTTTCAGCTCTTCTCCTATCTTGGGTGCGTGGGCGTCGAAGCCCTCCATCCTCAGGTTTTCGGCGAACTCGTCAGCCGCGGCTTTCTCCCCGTGCACGCAGGCGACAGTCTCCGGCGCGCTCTCCCTTACGTAGCTGTAGAGGTCGCTCTTTCCCGAGTGCGCCGAGAAGTCGTAGAAGGCGAAGGGAGTGTGGATGCGCAGCTTCTCCCCGTCTATGTTTAGCTGGCTTGCCCTCAAGCAGCCTCCTCCCGTTGGTCCCCTCCACCTGGTAGCCCGGTCAGGAATATCTTCGAGTTCTGGCCGAGCTTCGTGAGGTAGTTCAGAACGGGGCCGCCGTTCAGCATCCCGGCGGTGGTGACTATTATGCCGGGCGAGTTCATCGCGGCCTCCCTCGACTGCGCGGAGCCGAGCCAGTCCATGCGCTTCGACGCGCTGCGAAGCAGCTCGATGTTCTTCATGAACTCTGGGTGGCGCATCGCTATCTCCGTGGCCGTCTTCGCCATCCCGTCGATGCTGACGTAATCTATCAGGTTGTTCTTGTAGAGCAGCGCTATGATCTCCTGCGCCCTCCCCACCGCGAAGACCGGAACGAGCGCCGTCCCGCCGTCGGCCAGCACGCCCCTCACGTCGTCAATGAATCCCTTGGCGAGGGCGTCCCTGTTCGGGTGCTCCCTGTTCGCGTAGGTCGACTCTATTACCAGTATGTCGCTCTTCACGACCTCCGCAGGTCCCTGGAGTATCTGCGGCTCGAGCTTGAAGTCTCCGGTGTAGACCAGACGCCTGCCCTTCTTGTTCTCTGATCGCGTGATCGCGCTGCCGGGCACGTGGCCAGCGTCGTGCAGCGACAGCGAGTAGTCCCCGATCTCCGTGACCGAGCCGTACTCGTAAGGGGCGAAGTGGTTCAGGAATGTCTTGAGCTGGCGCTTGGAGAACTTGCTGTGCCTGGTGGTTCTTCCTGCTTATCTTCAGCGAGTCGTCTATCAGGAGCTCGCTCAGCTCCTTGGTCGGCTCGGTCCCGTAGGTGGTGGGGAAAGCCGTGTCGTAGAGCATCGGCATCGCGCCGGAGTGATCGAGGTGCGAATGGCTGAGCACGCACGCGTCGACCCTGCCCGGCGGGAAGGGGATACTCTGTCTTGTCGTCAAGCTTGATGCCGTAGTCCAGGAGTATGCGCTTGCTTCCGTTAAGCAGGATCGCGGATCGCCCGACCTCTCCGGCTCCCCCGAGAAAATGCAGCTCCGACATGGCCATCAGCGTATAATCCTTTTTAATTGTTGACATTTATATGCTAGTGGAAGGATGGTTCGATGGCTGATGAAGAAATCATAACATTCACCGATCTCGCCTGCCTCTTGAAGATAACGCCGGAGACTACCCTTGAGAAATTCGGAAGCACCATAAACGCGAGCATATACGATGCCGCGCAGATATCCGGGACGCTGAAGCAGAAGGGGCTCATAGACTTCACCGCATACTACCCCGGGCCCAACAGCATGACGATAACAGACGCCGGCAAGGCGCTGAAGGACGAGGCCGAGGCGAAGAGCGCGGAGACGCTCGACAACCTCGACGAGGAGGTGCTCGTGCAGCTCTCAGGGGGCAAGAGGATGCCACTCGAGCTCCAGAGCTCGCTGAACATCAGGCCGAAGGACCTCGCGCTCAGGCTATACAAGCTCAGCAAGCAGGGCCTGATCGGCTACGAGCTCAGGAACGGCAACGTGGAGCTCATGCTCACCGAGCAGGGCTTCCTGAAGGCCAAGACAGCGCAGGCGCCGAAGGCGCCTCAGATGGCACCCCCTGCTGCGCGCCAAGCAGGGCATGCCGGAGAGCGATGCGCTGGTGGCCAAGGCCGCGGGGCTGCCTCTGGGCATGCCGAAGAGCGATGGAGGGATGCGGACGATCAAGGTCGCTGCCGTTGCGGTGGTGGCGGTCGTCGTTGCCATAATGGCGCTGTACTTCACGGGCCACCTGGCCTCCGTCACGAGCTACCTGGGTAATACTATATAGCGTGTGTTCCATGCCTCTGCTAGACTATCTGCAGGCAAAGAAGCTGCTCGACAAGTACGGCATCCGCAGCATAGACAGCGCGTACGTCGGCACGGCAGATGACGCCGTGGCTTTCTCCAGAGGGGAAGGGGATAGTCCTGAAGCTCATCTCCGACAAGGCGATACACAAGTCGAAGGAGGGGCTCGTCAAGCTCGACCTCAGGGGGAAGGGGGAGATAACCGCGGCGTTCAACTACCTCGTGAAGAAAGGCGAGAAGCTAAAGCCCTACAAGATACTCGCGCAGAAGATGTCCGGCGGGGGCATCGAGATAATAATGGGAGGCAGCACCGACAAGCAGTTCGGCAGGATGCTCCTCGTCGGGCTCGGAGGCGTGTACGTCGAGACGTTCAAGGACGTGGAGCTCAGGCTGTGCCCCATAAGCAAGGACGACGCCAAGGAGATGCTCGCGGACCTCAGGTCGGGAGGAGTGATAACCTACAACGGGCGCGGCCACGGAGATGCTCGCCTCGCTCCTGACCAAGGTCTCCAGGCTGCTCGTCGAGAACGAGGACGTCAGCGAGCTGGACCTGAATCCGGTGATAGTCAGGGAGGATTCCTACGATGTAGTGGACATCAGGATAATCAAGTGATGGCATGCCGGGAAGAATAGACCTCAGACCGATGTTCAAGCCGAGGAGCGTGGCGGTCATCGGCGCCTCGAGAAACCCGGACAAGGTCGGGCACATAATACTACAGAATCTCATGAAGGCGGGATACGACGGCAGGATGTATCCCATAAACCCAAACGCCGAGGAGATACTCGGGCTGCGCACCTACAAGAGCGTAGGCGCCCTGAAGAGGGCAGGTGGACCTCGCGGTCATAGCCATACCCGCGGAGGAGGTCCCGGGGGTCCTTGAAGAGTGCGGCAGGGCGAAGGTGAAGGCAGTAATAGTAGTCAGCGGGGGTTTCACAGAGGTGGGGAGGGCGGACCTGCAGGACAGCATAACGAAGATTGCCCAGAAATACGGCATCGCCCTGGTCGGACCCAACTGCCTCGGTGTCATGGACACGCGGTCGCGCGTGAACACCATGTTCCTCCCTTCGTACAAGCTAAGCTCCCCGCCCGTGGGCGGCGTGGGCTTCATATCGCAGAGCGGGGCCGTGGGAAGCACTGTCATCGACGTCATCGCAAGCGAATGCATAGGTCTGTCGAAGTTCATATCCTACGGCAACGCCGCGGGGGTGGACGAGACGGACCTGCTCGAATACCTCATGCACGACGAGGAGACGAAAGTAATAGTCATGTACATAGAGGGGATAAAGAGGGGCAAGGAGTTCGTCGAAGTGGCGCGGAAGGCGGCGCGGATTAAGCCTGTGGTGGTGCTCAAGGCGGGAAGGACGAGCGCGGGGGTGACCGCTGCGCACTCCCATACCGCGGCGCTCGCTGGGGACTACCAGGTCCAGGAGGCGATATTCAAGCAGTTCGGATTCACCATAGCCAACGACCTGGACGAACTGCTCTACTACGCGAAGATCTTCGCTTCGGAGATCGCCCCGAAGGGCAACAGGGTCGCGATAATCACGAACGGCGGCGGGGCGGGGGTGCTCGACCGCTGACGCTATAGCTTCGTCGCAGAAGCTCGTGATGGGCGAGCCTGACGGACAAGACAAAAGAGGAGCTGCGGAAGAGGATGCCGCCGATAGTCAACATCGCGAACCCCATGGACCTCGCCGGCGACGCCGACGCGGGCAGGTACGGCGACGCGCTGACGCTGGTTGGCAACGACCCGAACATAGACATGCTGATAGTGATAACGCTGTTCCAGACGCCGGGGGCGGACTCCAAGGTCGCCGCAGAGCTCGCGCACCAGAAGGACTCTATGGGCAAGCCGATGCTCGTCATCAGCGTGGGATCAGAGTACACCAGACTGCACAGGATAATGCTGGAGAGCTGCGGGGTGCCGGTCTACGACTCCCCGGTCTCCGCGGCGAAGGCGCTGGAGGAGCTCTACAGGTACTCCAGATTCAAGGACAGGGCCTGATCATTTCATTCCGCGTTTTCAGAGAACAGCACCTCAAGCACCCTCTTGATGGCCTTCTCCTTGTTGGGCTCCGAGCTCAGCATCTCGAACATCTCGGAGGGGCCCAGGTCCAGGCCGTAGCCGTTCTGCTTGAGCTTCTCAACGAATATCCCGAGCCCGTAGTCCTTCACGGACATGTTCTCGAGCGAGCCCTTCCTGAGCGCGTCGATCTCGCCGTCCTTCGCCATGCTCTCCAGCTTGGACTTGGTTATCTCGACGGTCGCTGCGTCCTTGTAGCTCTTGGCGATTCCGCTGAGGTCGAAATCGATGCTCTTGAACCCTTCCTTCACGGCGCCGGTTATCTCGACCTTCACTATCGGCATCCCGCCGGCGGCGACCGCGGCGTCTATCCTCTCGCGCACGGCTCTCGCGAGCTCGTCGGGGGTCTTGCCCTCCGCACTGACCTTCACCACCGACAGCCTGCGCGACTTTATCTTCCTGAAGGAGTACTTCTTCGCGACGGTATCGTACAGGTAGAAGCCCTTCTCCTCCTGCTCCGAATCCTTGAGCTGGGTCAGCACGGTACTGCCGGGGATCAGCAGGGGCTTTCCGTGCACGGTCATCTCTGTCTTGTTGTGTATGTGGCCGTCGACGTACAGGTCGAAGCCCTTCGGGAGGTCATCGAAGCTGGCGCATCCGCTGTCGAACGGCAGAAGCTCGTGGGTCGACTGGTGGAACATGAACACGTTGAAGCAGCCCTCGATGGGCTTCGGGTCCAGCTTCCTTATCGCCTCGGCGAAGTGCTCCTCTGAGACGCCGCCTATCCCGTAGACTGCGACCCGCTCCCCGTCCCTTCTCTATCACGGCGAAGCCGTCGCTCACGTCTATGAGCATCCCGGCGAGGGCGAGGAGGTTGACCGGGTTCTCCATCCTCTGCGCGCGCCTCTCGTGCGTTCCGGGAATCGCAATGACGGGCACGTCGGTGTAAGCCTTGCCCTCCGCCTCGAACGCTCGTCACCCTGGCCTCCCACTTCCTCTTCGAGACGCTCCTGAAGAGGTTTATCGCCTCGGCGAGGACCTCCGGCTTGGGCGCCCTTATGTCGAACAGGTCCCCGGGGAGCAGGAGCGCGTCGGCGACCGAGGCGGCGGAATCCAGGGCCTCCTGCGCCTGGCTGGTAGGCGTCCTCGTGGAACCTGTCGTAGCCGAGGTGGAAATCCGAGAATATGGCCAGCATCATGGCAGCGACCTGTGCGCGCGATCTGCACGATTATATTTTCATCTTCTCCTTAATCTTCCTTACTACTTCCTCCCCTGCGCCCTGCGCGCCCTCGCGCCTGGGGCCGTAGGCCCCCGCGGCGCAGGCGTGGCCGCCGCCCGTGCCGCCCACCAGTCCGGCCACGCTCTCCATCATTATGCCCAGATGGATGCCCAGCTTCTTGTCCAGGGGGGAGAGCAGCCGGGCCGAGAGCGCCGCCTCCTTCTCGGTAGTCGACCCAGAAGACAGCGGCGTCCGCGCCGAGGTTGAGCGCGGCGTCCGCCGCGACGTTCGCGTGCGCGTGCGCCCTGCCGTAGATTATCACATAGTCGCCGACTATCTCCGCCTTGGACGCGTAGATGTCCTCAATCGTCTCGTACCTGTTGTTCACGGGCACGTTGGCGTGGAAGTACTCGGATATGAACGAGAAGTCGACCTTTGATATCTCGAGCAGGTCGGCGATCTGCCTGAAGGTCTCAGGCGAGGAGTTGTGCAGGTCTGCCGAATCCGAGTCCGCCTAACGCATTGGAAGCGGTTTCGGAGGGCGAGGTCTGCCCCTCAAGAAGTGCGCCGCCTCCCACATATAGCCCGCCCGTGATTGCGGCGTTCCTGACGGATTCCTTTGCTATTGCTGAAAATATATCCCCTAACGTTTGGGTCCCTACTTCAAGACCTTCACTAGCAGCATCTCCAGCAACGCCATACGCAGATGCTATCGCAATGACGCTCGCAATCCCGAATGAAGCCCCCAGCCCTATCGCAACTCCCTCTGCCCTGGTCGTAGGGTCTGAGCTGGCAAGGTAGGGTGCGATATAGCTCTTGATTGGATTGGTTATATAGCCGAAGGGGGACGCGTTTACGGTAGCCCCTATTGCGTTTCCTATCTGTTCTGCGTTGGAGGCGTCGGTTATCCTGAGAATATCGATCAAAGCTAGGGGATTCGTCTTAGCGAGGGCCATGTAGTCGTTGATCGTGGGGCTGATATTGGGCAATGTGACACTGCCGGAAGTCTTCATAGGGAAATACGAGGCTATCTGCGACTGCGCCTGCTGGGAGATAGGTGCGTTTTCCTGCTGGATTGTCTTCTGTATGCTGGTGAGAGCGCCATTGATGTCGCCCAGTGCAGCATTTCCAAATCCAGCGGAATATTTATATATGCTGCTGGATATATCTCTTACTGTTGATGTTAATGAGCTGGGTATTGACGGGGGCGTTCTACGTGTTTGCAGTAGCGGTATGGTACTGGTCGGATTTGAAGTATAGGCAGTGGTCGAAGGCTTGGTTCCAAAAGAAGCACCAGCTTGAAGCGAAGCGGGCAGCAGCGATGAAGCATACTGCGTGACTCCTGCTGCCGGAGCTATTCCTGGAGTGAACGCTGAAGAAATCGTCCTCGGCTGGTAAGTCTGCGGCGTAATCCCCAATACCGCCGCAGCATTCGCCACGGCGGGGCCGTATTCCGGTCCCGCTGCCTGAAGGATCGAGTACCAGTTGGGCTCTACTGGTGCGGTCATCGGGGCGTTGTTGGACTGGAGCTGCGCTCCGCCTCCCAAGTCGCGGTATTCTACGAGCGCGTTCTCGTAAGCCAGGGTCTGCGCTGGCGTTGGAGGCTGCCCATTGATCAGAATGCTGTTGGTCGTCGCATCGCGCACCCATCCCTGCGGCAATGCAAGGATGGGCTCTCCGGGATAGGTGGCACCCTGCGGGGCCAATCCCTGGGATTCCAGCCATGCGTCCATCTGGGGCTGGGTCAATCCCATGGCCCCGTTGATGCTTGAGGGGATTTGCAGGACCGTGGGGGAAGTCGGTGAAGCCGGCTGCGCGGCCTGCTGCCCTCCTGCTGGCGTGAACGCAAGGCTGCCATTAACCAGCGAAGGAGTCACCTGCACGCTCTGCCCGTTCCCCACCGCCATATAGTAATTCCCGTCCTTGCCCTGAGTCACCGAGCCTATCGCTCCCGTGGTCTGGATGTAGCTCTGACCTCCGTAGGACAGGGCGGAGTTCTCCAGCCCGGCCGCGAGATTGGCCTGCTGGTAGGCCTGCGCGGCGCTCATAACCACGTTGCCCTGGGAATCGACCACGTTCGAGCCCTGTATCGAATAGCCCGGGGCGGTCGTGTAGGTCGTCCCATTCGATCCCGAAGCCGTCGTGCGGCGCGTGGTGGTCTATGACCGGATCTCCCCGCGGAACTTCTCCAGCCGCTCCCTGAAAGGGCCCAGCACCTCAGGGGTGTTCGCGTCAAGCACTATAGCCAGGTCGGCGTCCTCGTGGAAGCGCGTCTCCATGCGCTTGCCGTAGCCAACGTACTCTAGCATCTTCCTGGCGTTGTTTGTGATGAAGTCTGGTGTGGCCACTACGCAATTCGTGAAGTAGGACGAGAGCGCCGCGGCGGCGCCGACGCCGTCGCGGTCGCCGATCGAATGGAACGTGAGCAGGACCTTCCTGTCCCTGTGCTCCCTGATAATGCCGCAGAGCTCGTCGAACGAGACGTTGCGCATCAATGCGATCCCTGGCTTTGCTTGTACATCTGGGAGAGCCTGTCGGCGAGCGCCTTCTCCTTCGCCTTGAGCTCGTTGTACTGCTTCGTCACTGAGCCGATCCTCAGGTCGGCGAACTCGGCCCTTTCCTTTATGTCGGCGAGCGCCTTCTCCTTGCTTGTCTCGACTATGATTCCTCCCATGGTCACGTAGACCTTCCCGCCGGCGCCAGAGACCTCCCCCTTGGCCTTCTCGAGCTCCGCCTTCTGGGTCTGGAACTGGTTGAGCTGCATCGCGGCGACGCGCATCTGCTCCTGCACCGCCTGGTAGTCCCTGACCGCCTGCTCCGCTTCCTCCTGTCCTCCCTGCTGTGGTTGAGTGGCCATAAAAACACCTGATTACGCCAGACATATCAACGCAAAAGGCCGTCCGGACCGTAGCGCGGCCCCTGACAAATTACATATAAAGTTTGCATATAAAGATATAAGTATTGAGCTACATAACTGGCTTGACATCATGGCGGAGCTAGGCGAATCTGGAGCTTATAGAGAAGGAGGTCACGCTGAGGAACCTCAGGCTTACCAAGGAAGTCCTTGAGACCCGGAGGTCGATAGTGAGGTGGCTGGCTCTCTCCCTTGGGGTGCTGAACCCGGGCGAATCCAGGCTCAGCGCGGTCTCGGTGCTGGACGCGCTCGTGCACTATAACTTCGTCGAGAAGACGACGCCCGACGTTGGCCAGCTCATGTCATACATAGGCAAGTACTGGGAGGAGATCAACGAGAAGACGCTGAGGTACCACCTGCTCAGGATGAGGAGGATGGGGCTGGTCGAGAATTCGCAGGGGAAGTTCTACCTCAGGCCCCCGAGCACCGGGGACGGGTCGGACGCATACACGTGGGTCATGGGGCTCTACGAGAAGGATTACAGGGAGATAGCCGCCAAGGTCGGCGACGCCATAAAGGAGCTGAAGAACAAGAGCGCGATGGGAGGATCGAAATGAGGAGAGAGATATATCTTTGGATGCTATTCATAGTTGTCATAGCCGGGGCTGCGCTGTACTTCAGGTACTTCTACCAGCAGCAGATAAGCATGGTGCTGCGGATGAACGGCTCGTCGGCGGGGTCGGTCTCATATCCCTACCAGAACGCCCCCCTGCCGATTTCAGTGTACAACAACGGGGGCGGCGCGATAACGAACGTGAGCGTGGGCCTGTTCGTTAACGGCAACCTGACGACGCTCTACAAGGTGACCCTGCCTGCGGGGAAGCAGACAGAGATACCTTTCAACTACACCCCGAGCGGGCCGGGCACCTACAACATAACTGCGGTGGCGGACCCGAGCAGGCTGTACGACATATCCGACAGAGCCAACACCACCTCTGGCGCGGTGCTCGTCATAATGCGGCCCGCGAACGCGACGGCTTACGCTCTGCTGCCCGCGAACGGACTGATTTCGCGCGAGGACCTGAACATGAGCAACTCGGGCTACGCGGTGGATTCATACCTTTACGACACCTACAACACGAGCGCGTTCGCGCTGGTGGACAACCCCCAAATCAACAACTTCATAGAGCCGGTGCTGAACCTGACCGCGGACTACATAAACAACATACGCGCCTCTACAGCCAAGTACGGGAACGGCGACAGGGCGTACTCCATCTGGCTGAGCGGCTACGTCCGCCCCAACATATTCACTGCCGCGGCGCAGGGCAGGGGCATGGCGTCCAACACCATCCAGACCGGCCTCGGAAACCTCACGATCGTCCAGATATCGAACAGCACGACGCTCTGCAGCTGGTACGCAGGGGGCTGGCTCAAGATACTGGCGTACTCCGGCAGCGTGACCTGCCACCAGGCGCTGAACGAGAGCGCTTCGGGAGCGCCGAACAGCGCACTGGCCTATCCCGTCCCGAGCGGGCTCGGTCTCATCGACGCCAAACTCCTTGCGAACTACACCGGAATTAGCGGCGCTACCAACTACGTCGCGACGCTCTCCCTGCTCGGCAATTCGTCCTTCATCTATGCGAGGATATCCAACCACACGACGGTGAACAACGTCTGCTACGGGGTCGTTGAGAGCGCCAACGGGATAAGCTACTGCAGCACATACCAGATCCCGGTATCCGGCGCGATAGGTGGCGCGAAATCCCTCGTGAAGACTACTGAGTACGTGGGCACGCAGAACCTCACGGTGATATCCCTCTTCAACTCATCACTGCTTACCCAACAGGTGCAGACCAACGTGGGCGTCATCAGGGGCTTCAACATCAGCGGCTCGTCGATGGCGTTCCAGTCGGGCCTGGTCAACACGTGCTCACTAAACGCCTCGTTCCCGTGCACGGGCGCCAATTTCAGCAACGGAGCGCTAGGATTCACACTGAAGAACGGACTGGGCGAGGGCATACGAATCAACAGCATGAGCTGCTACGCCGCAAGCGTTTCAGTTCCGATAAGCACGCCTGTGAACTCGCTGGTCGCCGCAGGGGGATCGTACAACGCCACGGTGCCGTGCTACAACTACCAGGGCAGGATAAGCGGCATCGCATACAACCTCAATCTTGGCATAGGCCTCAACTACTCGGTGGCCAACACGACGCACGCCCTCACCGGAAACGCGTACATACTTCTGGGTAGCGCATGACACCAGACCCCTACAGGATGTTCATAGACAGGTACGGCAGTTTCACCGATATACAGAAGTCCGCCTTCGGCGCGATAGGGAGCGGGAAGAACTGCATAATAACCGCGCCGACGGGCAGCGGGAAGACCGAGGCGGCGGTCCTCCCCACATTCGACAAGATACTGAAGGACGGTGGTGGTGGCGGGATACAGGCGATATACGTCACGCCGCTGAGGGCCCTCAACAGGGATCTTATGAAGAGGCTCGAATCCCTCGCCAAGGAGCTCGGCATAAGCATGTCTGCTAGGCACGGGGACACCCCTGTGAAGGAGAGGCAGGCTCAGGCGGCGCACCCGCCGCAGATGCTGATCACGACGCCCGAGACGCTCCAGAACCTGTTCCTCTCGCAGAGGCTCAGGGACTCGCTGGTGAACGTCAGGACGGTGATAGTCGACGAGATGCACGAACTCTACGCCAACAAAAGGGGAGCGCAGCTCTCCATCGCGCTGGAACGGCTAGCTGAACTCGCGGGCAATTACCAAAGAATAGGGATAAGCGCGACAATGGGCGACATCGATGAGGCGCAGAGGTTCCTCTTCGCGGGCGCGACCGGAGTGGCCGTGGAGTCCAAGGCAGTGAAAGAGATAAGGGTCGACATCGAGATGCCCCAGGAACCTGGCAGGGACTATAAGGAATTCAGGGAAAAATTCGACCTCGATGCCCCGACCCTCGCCAGGATCGAGAGGATGGCCGAGCTTGTCGAGAAATCCGACTCCGTGCTCATCTTCGCGAACACGAGGCAGGTCGTGGAGTCGCTCGGCAGCAAGCTCATCTATTTTGACAAGATCCGGCCCTTCGGGAGCATGGGGATCCACCATGGGTCTCTCGACAAGAACGAGAGGATCGGCATGGAGAACGCGTTCAAGGAGCGCAGGATAAAGGGGATAATGGCGACCAGCTCGCTCGAGCTCGGGATAGACATAGGCAGCATCAACATGGTCGTGCAGTACGGTTCGCCCAGGCAGGTGTCGCGGCTCGTGCAGAGGATGGGGAGGGGAGGGCACAGGGAAAGGGCCATATCGTACGGAAAGATCATCGTGGCCAACTACATGGACACGCTGGAATCCGCGGCGATAGTCGAGCAGATGCAGGAGGGAGGGTTTGAACGCCAGAGGATCGAGAGGATGGCGCTAGACGTGCTGGCCAACCAGGCGTGCGCGATTGCCCTGGAATACAAGAAGACCAGCGCGGACGCCATCTACCGGATCGTGAAGCGAGCGGCACCTTACGAGCACCTGGACAGGAAGGACTTCGACGGGGTCCTGCAGTTCCTCGAGGGTGAGAGGCTAATAAGGACAAGGGGCAACGACATCGGGATGGGGTCGCGGTGCAGGGAGTACTTCTACTCGAACATAAGCGTTATCCCAGACGCGGTGCGCTTCTTCGTGAAGGAGGCGGCCAGCAACAGGACCATATCCTCCCTTGACGAGAAATTCGTCTCCAACTATCTTGACGAGGGCTCGGTATTCATAACCAAGGGACTGCCGTGGAAAGTGATCAGCATAGAAGAGGGCACCATCTTCGTTGAGCCCAGCGCCGAATTCGAGGCGGCGATACCCGACTGGGAGGGGGAGGACATACCCGTATCCTACGCAACCGCTCGGAAGGTGTTCGGCTATCTGGCGAACGGGCTTGGGGAGTCGGACGGGGCGATGGGCAGGGGCCTCGTCGCGCGGCTGGAGAAGTTCCGGGATGCGCAGAAGAAGTGCTTCCTACCGGTAGATGGCGTCCTGTACGTCGAGGAACTCGAGGACTACGCCCTGCTGCACACGGGACTCGGCAAGCTCGCCAACGAGCTCGTGGCCAGGATCAGTCGGTCACGTGGCATCGCAGATGGCTGGCAGCAGGCTGCTTGTGAAGTCCACGCCCTACGTGATAATAATTGATTACAACGGGGCGCGCAAGAGGCCGAGCACCGCCAAGGTGCTCGAGACGGTGAGGAACTACGCCATGGAGGACGTCTTCGGGAACGAAGGCATAATGGCCAACACTGAACTTTTCAGGTACAAGTTCGTGAGGGTGTGCAAGCTGTTCGGGGTCGTGGCGAAGAAGGCGACCGTGACGAAGCGCGACGCCGACAGGCTGATAAACTTCTACAGGGACTCGCCCGTATTTGACGAGGCGATGCGGGACCTTAAGAAGAACTACCTGGACGTCGAGGACACCGCGGAGTTCCTGGAGGGGCTAAAAAAAGGCAGGGTCAAGGTCAGCGTGCTGGAGGACTCGAGGTCCCCGCTCGGGGAAGAGCTACTGAAGTCGTCATATTACTACAAGGAGCTCCTGATGCCCGCTCGCCCCGACGACGCTACGGTAAAGGAGTTCGAGGGCAAGATAAACGGCAAGCGCGCGGAGCTGCTGTGCACGTTCTGCGGCCTGGAGTTCTTCAGGGACATGGAGATGGGAAGCGCCGAGAAGGTAACCTGCATACGCTGCGCGAGCCCGATGGTGTGCGTCTACGGTGAGGAGAAGGCAGAGGCTGTGAGGAAGAGCCGCTCGGGCAAGCCGCTGGGAGCGAAGGAGAACGCCAGTTTCCGCGAGGCACTGAAGGAGGCGAGCCTCGTAGAATCCTACGGCAACAGGGCGCTAGCGGCTCTGGCAACGTACGGGGTCGGGCCGACCAACGCGGCGAGGGTTCTGAAGCTCCTGAGGAGGAGCAACAAGCAGTTCATCATAGACCTGCTTGAGGCGCAGAAGAACTTCATAAAGACCAAAAAGTACTGGAAATGAATTCAGCCTGGCATCGCACCGGTCTTTGGGGTCCTTGCCCACTCCCCCCTTTTCAAGACCATTCCCCTGAAGCTGCCGTACACTATGACGGGTATGAGCACAAAGTTCAGGGCCAGCGAAGAGACGCACCATGGCAGTTCGCGGAGCTTGTCCTCCCTGTAAAGTGCGACGGAGCACGCGAAGAAGAAAGCCAGGGGAAGGTACACCGGCACTACGAAAAGGGTAAATAGGCCTAGCGGGCCGAGCCCGAGTATTAGGCCGCGATCAACGCCCAGGCTCTCGAAGAGGCCCATGCCTATCAGGAGGGCGAAGGCGCTCAGGACTATCGACATCAGGCCGAACGCACTGTTGAGGGAGCTGAAGCCGTAGAACAGGTAATCGAATTTCTCCATGGTGGTGGCCTTCTTGCTGCGCAGCAGCCTCGCGGCGTGATTCTTCGTATCGCGAGTTATCCCCTCCGAATATCTCAGCTGCTGCCTCACGATGCTGCCGAACCGCGCAGGGCACTCCCCAGGAACGACTATGCCCTCGTCAAAGAACACCTTTCCGCCTCTCTCCGCCAGGCTGCTCGCCAGCGCCCAGTCCTCCGTTATGGAGGACTCGTCGAAACCGCCGAGCTTGTCTAGCGAAGCCTTTTTGATCATGAATGCGGTGCCGAAGATTGGAATAAAACCGCCGAGTTCCTTCCTCGCGACGACGTCGACGAGGCAGTAAGACGCGGAGGATACGCGCATGCTCCTGGTGAATACGTTCTGGGACGAATTGAGAGACAGTTCGGAGTAGCCCTGCACCACATCCACATTATGCTGCGAGAATCTCGATACCATCCTCCACACCAGGTCAGGGTGGGGCACGCAATCCGCATCGAGAATCAGCAGGTACTTGCCGCCTGGGTTCACGAATCTTAGCGCGTTGTTGAGCGCGCCCGCCTTGAAGCCAGACCTCCAGCTCCTGTGCACTACAGTTATCTTACCCTTATCTCTCCACCTTTCGAGGCTGCGCATCGTTGCGCCGTCGGTGGAGTCGTCGGCCACGATCACATCGTAAGAGGGATAGTCGATTCTCGTCACCGCGGAGAGGAGCCTGTCCACTACCTTCGACTCGTTGTAAGTAGGAAGAAGCAGAGTGACGTGCGGTGCTGCCGCCAGCTTCTCAGGGGACGAATTGTCGCTCTTTTTCTCCGACTTGCCGAGCATCAGGGCGATGATGCCGTGTGCGTACACCCTGGTGGCCCAGATCGATACCACAATCGTGGCCACTACCCAAAGGACGGTCTCTATCAGATACGCTCCTATCAGCATACCATAGGAGTTGCAATTTAGCTAATATAAAGTTTGGGAACGGCACCAGATGGCGTTGCCTGCTCAGGCCGTGGCGCTGGGCACGACTACTGGTTCTCCGGCAGCGTCACCCATGACCCTGGCGGCTATCACTTTCGCTCCCGGCGCGAGCTTCATCAGCCTGACTCCGCTCGCGGACCTGCCGGTTATCCTTATAGATGCTATCGGGATAGTTATGCTCACTCCGGAGGAGTTCATGAGGAGTAGCCCCTTGGCCTCGCTGTCCACGAAGAGCGACCTCGCGACCGGGCCGGTCTTGTCGTTGACCCTCATGTTTATCACTCCTCCGCCTCCCCTGCCTTGTATGCGGTACCTGGTGACCTCAGTTATCTTCCCGTAGCCCTTGTCGGAAACGGTCAGCAGGCTTCCAGACTCGCTCGCGGCTATGACGTTCTTGGAGATGTCATCGCCGTGGAGCCTTATTCCCCTCACTCCGGCTGCAGACCTTCCGAGCGTCCTGACGCTGGCTTCTTTGAACTTTATTGCCTTACCGTTCCTCGTCGTGACTATGACAAACTCCTCTTTCTTGTACACGACAGTGTCGGCTATGGTGTCGCCTTGCCGGAGAGTTATCGCCCTGACTCCAGTAGATCTCGGCTTCGCGAAGAGAGACGCGCTGATCTTCTTTACGAGTCCCTTGCTCGTTAGGAAGAAGATCTTCGAGTTGGCGAAGTCCTTTATGTTGAACATAGTCACCACCTTCTCTCCCTCGAGGTTGAGCAGGTTCGCCACCGACCTACCCTCTGAGTATCTCGACCCCTCGGGCACGTTGTACGCCTTTAGCCAGTATATCCTTCCCTGATCGGTGATGAACAGGACGTAGTCCTTGTTCTTTGCGGTGGTCACGTGCTTGACGAAGTCCCCTTCCTTGAGGTTCATGGCTATGACACCCCTGCCGCCCCTCTCCTGCTCGTGATAGTTCGTTATGTTGAGCCTCTTGACGTACCCCGAATTGGTGAGTATAAGCGTGACCGGCTCGTCACTTATGAGATCCTCGTCCTCTATGCCCGCGAACTCGTCTATGAACTGTATCTCGGTCCTCCTGGGCCTTGCGTACTTCCTCCGTATCTCAAGCGTCTCCGCTTTTATGATGCTGTCGACCTTCGCCGGGTCCGCCAGGATTCCTGAGTAGTGCGTTATCTTGCCCTCGAGTTCCGCCTTCTCTTTGTTCAGGGAGTCGTTCTCCAACCGCGTTATCCTGCTGAGCTTCATGTCAAGAATCGCGTTCGCCTGCTTCTCGGTCAGGCCGAACCCAGACATCAGGCCCTTCCTCGCTTCCGAGACCTCCGCGCTCTCCTTTATCGCCTTGATTATCGCATCTATGTTAGTAATCGCTATGAGCAGCCCGTCGACCAGATGGAGCCTTTCCTTGGCCACATTCAGCTCGTACATGCTCCTCCGGGTGACCACGTCTCTCCTGTGAGCCACGAAGGCGGAGAGCAACTGCAGGACATTCATGCTCCTCAGAGTCTTCCCCAACACGGCGAGGCTGTTTATCGGGAAAGTGACCTCAAGCTGAGTATGCTTGAAGAGCTGGTTGAGTATCTGCTGCGGGTTGACTCCCTCCTTGAGCTCTATCACCACGCTTATGCCGTGCCTGTCGCTCTCGTCCCTTATGTCACGTATCCCTATTATCTTCTTGTCCCTGGCGAGGTGCGCGACGGTCTCCACGAAGGTCGCCTTGTTGACGTTGTAAGGCATTTCCGATACGATTATCCTGTTCTTCTTCTCGTCTATGCTGGTCTTGGCCTTTATGTGGAGCTGGCCCTTCCCGAACTTGTAGCCGTTGAGGGCGTTGCCAGACATTATGGCGATGCCGCCTGTGGGGAAGTCGGGCCCCTTGATTATCTTTAGCAGGTCGTCGACGGTGGTGTCCTTGTTGTCCAGGATCTGGGCGACCGCGTCGCAGATCTCGCCCAGGTTGTGTGGAGGCACGCTCGTGGCGACACCGACTGCAATACCTGCAGCGCCGTTGACCAGCAGATTTGGGAAAGCAGACGGTAGGAGCTCCGGCTCCTCCTCGGTGTTATCGAAATTAGGTATGAAGTTGACTGTCTTCTTATCCAGGTCGTTGAGCAGCTCCTCGGCCATCTTGGTGAGCCTGACCTCAGTGTACCTCATGGCTGCAGGAGGGTCGCCGTCCATGGAGCCGAAGTTGCCCTGGCCTTCGACGAGCAGGTGGTTCATCGCGAAGTCCTGCGCCATCCTGACCATTGTGTCGTAGATCGCCGCGTCGCCGTGGGGGTGGAACTTTCCCATGACCTCTCCGACGATCTTGGCGCTCTTTTTAGTCGGTTGGCTGTGCAGGTTGTTGATGTTGTACATCCCGTAGAGTATCCTCCTCTGGACTGGCTTCAGGCCGTCCCTAACGTCAGGTATGGCTCTGCTTATGATCACACTCATTGCGTAGTCGATGTAACTCGACTGCAGCTCCTCCTCCAGGTTTACTATATTGACCTTTGACACGGGACCACACTACACGTCCAGAAACTTCACGTCGCCTGCATGTTCCTCCAGAAACTTCCTCCTTGGCGCGACGTCCATCCCCATGAGTATCACGAAGAGGCTGTTCGCCTTCTCGGCGTCGAATATCTTGATCTGCTTGAGCACCCTCTTCTCAGGCGACATGGTCGTCTCCCAGAGCTGCTCGGGATTCATCTCTCCGAGACCCTTGTACCTCTGCACCTCGAGCTTCCCGCCGAACTTCGCCCTGACGCTCTCCAGCTCATCGTCGGTGTAACAATAGGTCACCTCCTTGCCTGCCGTCGCCTTGTACAAGGGGGGCTGGGCGGCATAGACGTAGCCGAGCTCTATGAGTCTCTTCATATATCTGTAGAAGAAAGTCAGCAGCAGCGTCCTGATGTGGCTGCCGTCCACGTCCGCGTCGCTCATTATGATTATCTTGTGGTACCTCGCCTTCTCGGCGTTGAAGTGCTCCTTTATGCCGGTACCCAGTGCGGTCACCAGAGTGTTCAGCTCAACGTTCTCGAAGATCCTCTCGTCGCTGGCCTTCTCCACATTCAGGATCTTGCCCTTCAGTGGGAGGATCGCCTGGATGTTCTTGTCCCTCCCCTGCTTGCTGGATCCGCCTGCGCTCTCTCCCTCCACTATGAAGATTTCGGCCTTTGCCGGGTCGTCAAGTATGCAGTCGGAGAGCTTGCCTGGCAGCACTGCGCTCTCGAAAACGCTCCTCTTCCTGGCGAGGTCCCTGGCCTTCCTGGCGCTCTCCCTGGCGTTCATGGCGTTCATGACCTTCTCAACTATGCGTCGCGCGTCGGCGGGATGCTCCTCCAAGTACCTGGAGAGCGTGGAGTAGACGGCGGTCTCTACCATGTTCTTCATCTCAGTGTTGCCGAGCTTCTCCTTGGTCTGGCCCTCGAACTCGGGATTCTGCATCATGACCTCGAGCACGGTGGTGAGACCCTCACGCGTGTCGTCGCCAGTTATCTTCGGCCCGCTGATGTTGTTCTTGCTGTTCTTCGCGATATAGTTGAGGATCGCCCTGGTCAGCCCAGAACGGAAGCCCACCACGTGGGTTCCTCCTCCGTTCGTCTTTATGTTGTTCACGAAGGACTCCATCCTCTCGTCGTACGACCCAGTGTACTGGAGAGCGAAGTCGACGACTACTGCGCCCTCCTCCTTCCTGGTGTGCAGGATGTTGCCTATCGTCTGCTGGTCGCGGTTTATGTACGCCACGAAGTCCTCAATACCCTTCTCAGAGAAGAACAGGGTCTCCTCGTGGGCGTTGAACCTGTCATCCACGAGCTTTATGCGGAGACCTGGATTGAGGAAGGCGGTGTACCTGAGCCTCTCCTTAAGCGAAATCGAATCAAAGGCTGGTGAGGGGAATATCTCCGGGTCGGGCTTGAACTTTAGTGTGGTCCCGGCTCCTGTGTTGTCGCCCACCACGGCAAGCTCGGACGTAGGCAGGCCTTTGGAAAAAGACTGCGTGTATTCCTTGCCTCCCTTCCTCACCCTGACCTCTGTGAACTCGGAGAGCGCGTTGACGACAGTGAGGCCCACGCCGTGGAGACCTCCCGATACCTTGTAGACCTCGTTGTCGAACTTCGCCCCTTTGTGGAGCGTGGTCATTATTACTTCGAGCGCGCTTTTTCCGTAGCTGGGCATCAGATCTATGGGTATTCCCCTGCCGTTATCGCTCACTTCCGCGACGTCGCCGGTCTCGGTCTGCGTGAGCCTGATCTCTATGTCCTTGGCGTATCCTCCGAGGGCCTCGTCCACGGAGTTGTCGAATACCTCGAAAAGCAGATGGACGACCCCGGCCGTCCCGGTAGAGCCTATGTACATCGCGGGTCTCTTTCGGACTCCCTGCGCTCCCTCCAAGACAATTATCTTGGATGCGTTATACTCATCCGACAGTTCTACCATGGAAATCAGTCGCCCTTCCCGCTATTATATTGCGATTCAATCCTTATAAAGCTTTTGAGAGGGCTTTGTCGTCATAAAACTACGTATACAAGCCAGGAGAATCGTGCGTGAAAAGGTGTGCGGCCAAAAGTGCCCGCGTGCAATCTGAAAACGAGTCATAAATGTTGGCCGTTTGTCCAGTTCTGGATTGCCATGGCTGCTAAAAAGATAAGTTTATTGGGCGCCGCGGTGGTGGTTAGCGCGAAGACCCACGGTATGGGAACGGACAAGAAGACGTTCAATAATAGTGCAGGTATCGCATAGGATAGAACCGGGAGGCGGAGCGCCAGACGAAGAGCTTAAAAAGTTCGCCGAACAATGAATAGAGCACTCGGGGCCTGTAACTCAGCTTGGTCAGAGTGGCTGGCTCTTAACCAGCAAGCCGTGGGTTCAAATCCCACCGGGCCCGTAAGTCACAGTATCTGCTTAAACGAAACAATAGAATTGTTTAAATATCACGGAACACATAATATGTATGGCGACAGGGGTTGCGCACGGGTTCATGCGCAGTCATTTTATGACTTCTTTCCAAAACGGTCGCGTGGTGTATGTTTATGCAAAACAAGAAGTTCTCTCATTCTAAGTCGAAGAAAACTGTGAAAGTCGCTCCTGAGAGGAAGGCCGTGAAGGCCAGGGCAAAGGCAGGAAAGCCGAAGGCACACGTTCCGAAGAGGACGGCAGCGCCAAAGACGGTTCAGGTCAAGAAACTGGGCGTTAGGGCTCAGGCCAAGAAGCTTAGCCTTGAGAAGATGAAGGCCGCGGCCGTCGTGGCCCTCGAGAGGAAGAAAGCCGAGCAAAACATGATCGGCGAGATCATAGAGAGGGCTTCCTTCTCGGAGTTCATGTCCCAGAACATAGGCAAGAGGGCCGGTGAGATAATAAAGCTCATACACGACCCGCAGACGGACGAGCAGATAGCGGCCACGTTGGGCATGAAGATAAACGAGGCTAGGAGAATCCTGAACGTTCTTAGCAGCTATGGGGTCGCGAGGTACGACGCCAACAAAGATAGCAAGGGCTGGCTGACGTTCGAGTGGTACCTGGACAGCGAGAAGCTCGCCGAACTCGACAACACCATTGCGACAAAGAAGCCCGAGAGCGCCTACGCACTTCCGGAGAACTGCAACGACTTCTTCTACTGCTCGAAGTGTTATGACGAGCAGAAGATGATTCTGCCCTTCGATGCGGCGTTCGAGAACCAGTTCAAGTGCGACGGCTGCGGAAGCAAGCTGAAGCAACTCAGCAGGAGCGAGGCCACGTCCCTGTTCGAGCAGGAGGCGGCGCCAGCCCCTGAATAAAGCTTTAATAGTTTGAGATGCCTATTGTATAGCGAAGCGAGGTAGGGTAGCCTGGAGTACCCGTCGGGCTCATAATAGTCGCGATTCGCCAGCTCGGCGCATCGGTATTGGGCAAAGAAGGACGTCCGTCCCGGACGGCGTCTTTTGCTGCGAATGGGAAACCCGAAGACCGGAGGTCCAAATCCTCCCCTCGCTATGACCCTACAGTTCCACTATTCGTGTGTTATTGTCTTATTATATATATAATCATTCATAAAAACAAACAAATAACAGAAAACCCCGAAAAAAACAAAAATAATAGTGGAAACCCACACCCCCTTTGGTGTCAAAATGTCCTTGCAAATAACTACAGAAATGCTTTTTACAAGGCTGAACGAAGAAAAAAGCAAGGGCGAACTCATCCCTTTGCAGAAGGAATTCTACACAGCAACCACAGAATTTACGAAGACGCTGGAAGTGGGAACTGAAAACGACCCTGGGCAAAGGCAGGCCGAGAACACAAGAAGACTTATTGAAAACCTGAAGGAAAAGAGGAGGCAGAAGCTCCTGATCTACTTGGCATATGAAAAACCACTCCCCCATCCCATACCCGAAGAGGAAGAAGCTTTATATAACAAAATACGCAAAATACTGAATGGGAGCGAAGAGAAGGGCTCCGTCGCAACTGTAAAGATAACTGCGGACATCCCCGAAGTCTTCACCTCGGAAGGCAGGAAGATAGGCCCCTACAAGCAGGGGGAGATAGTAGAGGTGCCGAACAGCGGCGACATTGAATTCATGGTAAAGAACAAAATAGGCGAACCCATAACACAGTGATCTCATGAAGATAGAAAGCGAAATCAACACATATTGCCCTTATTGCGCTAAACACACAGAGCACAAGGTCAAGTATACTTCGAAAGGGGCCCAAAGGGGGCAGACAGTCGGAACCAGGAGGCACAACAGGGCCATCAAGGGCTATGTCGGAAGCGCAGAGACGAGGCTCAAGCCCAAGAAGCTGGGCAAGAGGCAGGTCGTGCTCCTGGAGTGCAAGGTCTGCAAGAAGTCCGTCCAGAGGATCTTCGGGCAGCGGACCAAGAAGAAGATAGAGATAAAGAGGTAAGGTGAGACCCCTGATACTGCAAAAGAATCTGCCAGACCTCGGCGAGATCGTTCTTGTCAAAATAAACAAAATAATGCCGCACGGCGCGTACTGCAACCTCGTCGAGTACAAGGTCGACGCGTACCTGCCGATCGGGGAGATCGCGTCCGGATGGATAAAGAACATCCACGAGCGGATAAAGGAGGGGCAGAGGGACGTCGCCAAGGTAGTTTTCGTCGATCCCAGCCGCAGGGCGATAGACGTCTCCCTGAAGAAGGTAAGCACTAAGGAGAAGAAGGAGAAGGTCAGCGAGTACACTCTCGAGAAGAGGGCCGAGAAATTCTTCATTCAGGCCTTGGGTGCCGTGCACAAGGAAGGCAGGGCCGATGAGATAAAGAGGACTCTCTTCCCCAAAGTGCAGACCTACACCGAGCTGCTCGACCTGGTCTACGAGAACAAGCTAGAGAAGGGCCTCCTCGACGAGGACCTGAAGAGCGCGTTCTACGAGATCGTCTCGAAGAACGTGAAGCCCAAGGTTTACACCGTCTCCTACACTGTGGAACTCTCCGCATCCAGCGGCAAGGGAAGCATCAAGCAGATAAAGAAGGCGTACGGCGAAGTCGAGAAGCTCGGCGTCACAGTGATCTATGAGGGCGCGCCGCACTACAAGATATCAGCGGAAGGCCCGAGCTACGCCGTCGCGGAGGGCAAGATCAAGGAGGCGCAGCAGGTGCTCCAGAAGTACGCGAACGAATTCGCGATAACAGTCAAGAAATAGAGTGCGCCCATGAAAGACACGAAGATCTATTACAAGAAGGTCAAGCTCAGCGACCCGATCCTGCTGGTCGGGCTCCCTGGGATAGGAAACGTGGGCAACCTCGTCGCCGAGCACCTCAAGAACGAGCTCATGGCGAAGAAGTTCGCCACGCTCTACTCGCCCAACTTCCCGTTCCAGGTGCTGATGCAGAAGAACGGGAGTTTCAGGCTCGTGAGCAACAGGTTCTACTACTGCAAGGGCCAGAAGGGCAAGAGCGACTTAGTCATCCTTCTGGGCGACGTGCAGCCTATGACGTCAGAGGGTCAGTACGACGTGAACGAGAGGATAGTCGAGTTCTTCCAGAAGCTCGGGGGCAATACAATCTACACGATAGGGGGCTACAACCTGGGCGCCAACCAGTACGTCAAGGCGCCGCGCGTCTTCGGTGTGGGCGCCGACGCGGCGATGGTCAAGCACCTCAGGAAGCAGGGAGTGGTGCCCCCGCTCGCCAACGGGACCCCCATTTGGGGGTCGGCGGGCATGATAGTCGCCTTCTCCAAGAAGCACGGCCTTAACGCAGCGTGCATAATGGGCGAGACGGGAATGCTAGACGTCGACGCCAACTCCGCGAAGGCGGTCCTGCAGGTGCTGAGCAAGATGCTCGGCCTGAGCATAGACCTCAAGAACATAGAGAAGCTCAAGGCCGACACAGAGAAGCTGCTGCAGGAGATGGAGGACGCGACGAAGACGGCCCAGCAGACGGACATGAAGCCGCAGAGCTATATAAGGTAGGGACATCGGGCGTGCGCCGGTAATCTAGCCTGGTAGGATACGAGCTTCCCAAGCTCGCTGCCCGGGTTCAAATCCCGGTCGGCGCATCATTCATTTATTGCGAGCCGCGGCGCAGTACCCGACCGCAGCCTCGATTCCCTTTAGCATCGTGGCAAAGCTCATACCTGGGAAGGTCAGTTTCGGATTTTTCGATAGGAACTCCTCGGTGAGCGGAAGGTGTATGAACCCGCACGCGAATCCCTCTTTCTTAGACCGTTCGGCAGCCACGAACATTGACAGGTTGCACAAGTAGGCATCCGGTGCGGAGAGGAGGAGCATTGCGGGTACCCCTTCTCCGCCGAGGCCCTCGGAGTCTATGCTTATGAATATGCCGTCGGGTTCATTCTCGTCCATGCGCCCTCCTTTTGGGCTGGCGCCGGCGTTATCCTTTTCCGTAGTGAACTTGAAGTTGGCGGCGAGCTTGGTGACTCCCATCTTAGGCAGGCTCCTGTACAGGCCCGTGCCCAGGACGATGTCCGGCTTGAGCCCGTTTATCCTTGCGGACAGCAGGGTTCCCACTTTACCTTACTCGACCGGCAGGACCGGCCCGGTTATGCCGCTGCCGCCCAAGGTCTTGCCGTCGAGCGCCCTTACGACCTGCTCGGAAGGGTTCTCGGCAAGGCCCAGGAAAGGTTCGAACCCGTACAACAGCACTTTCAGATGATCGCCAGAAGCATCAATGTGCACAGGAGGAAGCCCGCGACAGAGCAGAAGAAGTTGGATGTGAACTTGTTCCCCATGCCCCTCTCCTCAAAGTAGCCCAGTATAGAGTCGACTATGTTGCCCAGGAATCCGCAGAGCACTACCACCCCCACATAGGCCATGGGCACGCCCAGCGCGAGCGCGCTCATCCCAACTATGCCAGACCCTATCAGGCTGGCCAGCAGCCCTATGCCTGTGACTCCGCCCGAGACGCCCCTTTTGGTCCTCTTCAGGGTCAGGAGGACCAGCGGCTCACCGTCAAGCACGCCTATCTCGCTGGCGAACTTATCCGCAGTCACCGCGCAGACGCTCGCCAGGTAAGCCAGGGCCAGCGCGTTCGGCGGAAGCCACCGGTAGGCCAGGTTCAACCAGTACATGAACGCCGCCATCAGAGGCATGGCTCCATTGGCTGCGACGTTCTTCCAGCCCCTGCCCGCCTCGTATACCCCTATCCCCTGCTTCCTCACTCTCCCTGCGTGCGTGACCGCAGCGGACAGGACAAGGAACAGCAAGAGAGAACCCAGGAACAGCGGTCCGAGCCCTACCCCGAGGACAAATATCGCTATGCCCATCGCTGCCGCCAGCAATACGCCCCTCATGTCCAAAGTTAGCAGCCTAAACATACAATTCCATCTTTTTGGAAGTTACTCCCAAATCCGAAGACTTTTTAAATCTAAGGAACCCATACTCAACTAAGTTCTCTTACGTTTCCTTCGGGGAACGTATGTAACTGGTCGCCTTGCCAGCACATGTGAACTATGTGCTGGCCTTTTTCTCAGATATTCTTTCGCAAAGTAATTAAACCAGTCACGTTATTCCAAACCTTTAACTTTTTTGCCGTGCATAACCGTACACTAATACTGTCGTGAAACCATGCCCAAGGAGAAGAGCGTAAAGGAGATAGAGGACCTGCCTGGGATAGGGCCCGCCACGGCGGAGAAGCTGCGCGCTGCCGGCTACGACAACATAGAGAAGGTGGCGGTCTCGGCCCCGCACGAGCTCTCCGAGCTGCTCGGGCATAAGCGCCGAGAACGCTAAGAAGGCCATAGAGGCGGCGAGGCAGGCCACGAACATAGAGGTCGAGACCGCGGCGCAGAACCTCGAGAAGAGGAACCAGATAGGCAGGATCTCCACGGGCTCGAAGAGCCTGGACGAGCTCCTGGGCGGGGGCGTGGAGACAAACGGCATAACCGAGACCTACGGGAGGTTCGCCAGCGGCAAGACCCAGCTCGGCTTCCAGCTGGCGGTCAACGTCCAGCTGCCCGTGGGCAAGGGGGGCCTCGACGGCGGGGTGCTGTTCATAGACACGGAGGGCACGTTCAGGCCGGAGAGGATAGAGTCGATAGCTAAGGCGGCGGGGCTGGACCCGCAGAAGGTGCTGGAAAACATCTTCCTGTCCCGGGCCACGACCACCGACCAGCAGATCCTCACCACCGAGCGCGCGGACAAGCTGATCAGGGAGAAGAACGTCAAGCTCATAATAGTCGACTCGCTGATGTCCCTCTTCAGGGCCGAGTACATGGGCAGAGGCGCGCTCAACGAGAGGCAGCAGAAGCTCAACCAGCACATCCACAAGCTCCAGAGGCTCGCGGACTCGAACTCGCTCGCGGTCTACATAACCAACCAGGTCATGGACAACCCAGGCATACTCTTCGGGGACCCAACTCAGCCGGTCGGAGGCAACATAGTCGCCCACGCCGCGACCACGAGGCTCTACGTAAGGAAGAGCAAGGAGGACAAGAGGATAGTCAGGCTCGTGGACTCGCCGAACATGCCCGAGGGGGAGGCGGTGATAAAAATCACCACCAACGGGATAAAGGATTGAGATCGAAGAAGGTCACATGCTATTCCTAATCGGCCTAGGCCTTTCATTCAAGGACGTCTCACTACGAGCCATGGACGCCGTCAAGAAGGCGGACTCGCTGCTGCTGGACCAGTACACCTCCTTCCTCCCCGAAGGTTACGTCGAGTTCATGGAGAAGGAAGCCGGGAAGAAGGCCGTACGCCTGACCCGGCAGGACCTCGAAGACAACGTGAAGTCCACGGTCGGCAGGGCCAAAGAGGCGGACGTGGCCATCCTGATCCCCGGCGACCCCCTTGTGGCTACCACGCACCATCTCATCATCAACACCGCAAAGGAAGCTCGGGATCCGGGTCGAGGTCTTCCACTCCGCCAGCGCATTCACGGCCGCCATCGGGGAGAGCGGCCTGGACATATACAAGTTCGGGCCCACTGTCACAGTGCCGTTCTGGTTCGAGAACTACAGGCCGACCTCATTCCTCGACCTGATTGGCAAGAACCTCGAGAACAAGGAGCACACGCTTGCGCTGCTGGACATAGACCAGAAGGCCCACAGGCCGATGGGCCTTGAAGAGGCGTTGGGGATACTGCGCGCGGCCGAGACGGCGCAGCATAAAGGCGTCATAAATGACGGCCTGAAGGTGGTCGTCATAGCCAACGCAGGCAGGGAGGGCCAGGAGGTGAAGTACGTATCGCTGGGAGGGATAACCAATGAGCTCGCGAAATCACTCTCTGGCAAGGCGATAGCCCTGGTGATCCCCGCGCAGATGAGCTTCGCCGAAGAGGAGAACCTCAGGCTCGCTTCCTCTTGACCCCTTTCCTGGCTTCCCAGTAGCGCATGGTGCGCACCAGGAACACAGACCCCACCCCTTCCACGAACCATATGCTCGCGACCCTGAACATTATCGTTATCGCTGCCGCGACCCCCAGGGTCACGCCGAATCCGGCCCCGAAGTACGTGACGAGATACCCCAGGAAAGCGGCGTCGGCGAGTCCGAGCGCCCCCGGCATCCCGCTCACCATGCCCAGGAGCATGGCGGAGGTGTAGACGAACAGCACGGTGGGCAGCAGCCCTACGCCTATCGGCACCCCGAAGCTCAGGATGACGAAGTAGAGCGCCAACCCGCTCATCAGCATCGAGGGAAGGGTGAAGACCATCGCGTACGCGTAGGTCCCGCCGCCCAGCAGCTTGTTGCTGTCGAAGTACGCGTCCCCGATCTCGAAGAAGCCGGCGAATCTCCTATTGCCGCCCAGCAGGCCCTTCAGCCACTCGAAGGGTCCCCTGACGTATATGAAGATGAATGGTATGAGCAGAAGGGCGATTATTGCCAGGGAAACCAGCGCGTAGGTGTGCACGAGGAAGGCCGATACCAGCGCCAGTATGACGAATCCCAGGAAGTCGGTGAATATGTCCGCCACGACCGCAGGAAAGGTCCGCGCGAACCTGACGCCGGTGTGCCTGTTCAGCGTGTAGGACACTACCGCCCTGCCCCATCTCCCAGGGGTTATCTCCATCGAGAACATGGACAGGTATATCTCGAGGTTCTTGAGCCTGTCAATCTTGACCCCGAGCTTCCTGATGAACAGCTCCCATTTCGGGAAGCCGAGCAGCTCCCCCGCGAAGACGCAGACCAGCGCCAGGAAGTAGTAGAATGGGTTTATCGAAGCGAGCGTTGCCAGGAACCTGCCGGCTCCCTCGTTGAGCACCGCGAGCAGGGCTATCGCCGCGAAGATCACGAGGCTGAGGACCAGTATCGTTATGACTGTGTACTTCGCCCTGTCGAGCTTCCGTTCGTTTTCCCTGTGGGCGGATTCCCTACCCCCTCTTTTCGCCATGTCGCGGTCGCCTGAGAATTCAAACTTAATAACCTGATTACACTAATAAGAATTACGTTCAAGGTAACTCAATGCTGGAACTCAGGCTGACTGGGAGGGGCACGTTCAACGCGGCGGACGACTCCACCACGGACATACTCCGGAGGGGCTTCTATGGCAACTACAGGAGCAGGGACCTCGACATCGGGATAGAGGAGGGCCTCTACCTTCTGGATGTCAGGAACGCCTCGTGCACGCGCGGCGGCAAGGCCGCCACTTTCGGCGAGGTCGCCTCGAAGTTCCGGAGCGCGGACAAGTTCCTCGCCAGGTACGTGACGTACAAGGACTGGCGCGACAGGGGGCTCGTGGCCGTGACCCCCGAGAAGCAGCACACCGAACCCAACCAGACCCCAATCAAGGAGTATCCCCTTTCCAGGCTGAAGCTGCCAAAGTACGACCTCCACGGAACGCTGTTCAGGACCGACCTCATGACGATAGTCGACGAGGACGAGCCAGGCAGGGAACTGTACGAGAACTTCTGGTTTGGCCAGTACGGCTCGTACAAGGCCGCCGAGAGGGGCAAGCTGAACAAGCTCGACATCTACGACGCGCTCTTCCTAGCGGAGAAGAAGGCGCTAACGTTCAATGGAATGACGAGGGCCGGGGTCCTTAGGCAGGCGCGCGAGAGGAGAGCGGATTTCCTCAGCCTCTACGGGGTCTACAAGGACTGGCGCGAGAAGGGCTACGTCATAAAGACCGGATTCAAGTTCGGCACCCACTTCAGGGTGTACTTCCCCGGCGCCAAGCCGATGAAGAAGGACGACAAGAACTGGACGCACTCGAAGCACGTCATACACGTCTTCCCAAAGAACTCGACCCTGCTGATCTCAGAATGGGCGAGGGCGATAAGGGTCGCCCACTCCGTGAGGAAGACCTTCATACTGGCGATACCCGGCAAGACGAGCGCCGGGAGGTCGGCCATAGACTTCATACTCTACCACAGGCACGGCGGGGAGGCGGACAGCCCGCAGAATTCGAGGCCGAGGTACGCGATGCTCTCGCTGAGCGAGGAGGAGTACATAGGGGGCCAGGAGCTCGCGCGCGCGATAAACGAGGCGAAGAGCAGGAAGATGGAGCTGCTTCTCGCGATAGCCGACAGGGAGACCGCGGTCACCTACTACAAGGTCATCCAGATAAAGCTCCCAGGCAGCAAGTACGACTACTTCGAGATAGACTGGTTCCAGCCCTGACCGCCTTCTCGTGATGGCTGGAGGCCGTCGTTCGCAATAGGAGAATTCCTGCCTCGGCGGAATAGGCTTTTTAATATTTGCATCGATATACCTAACAGCTATCAAGGGCGACAGGGCGAAAAAATGAAGCTATCAGAATTATATAGAATGGACGTATACAGCGACGCGGGTCAGTACTTGGGAGAAGTGCAGGACGTCATAGTCGACCTTGAGAAGGGCGAGATAAGCAGGCTCCTCATGATTCCCTGGAAGACCGCGAAGGGCGACGTCAAGGTCACGCTGAGGCAGAAGAGCATACTCTACAAGAGCGTCAAGAACGTCGAGGACGTGGTGCTCGTCTCGGCCCCGAACGCCTCTGTCGACAACACGACGAAGGACGAAGTGAGCGACCTGTCAAGGTAGTTCCCTCCTTTCTTCGCTAATCCTTCCGTGCACGCAGCGCGTTCGCTGCGGTTTAGTCAAGACAACAGCTGAGGCTAGCGAACGACCGTCCCATGTCCTCTCTGAAAGGACTCAAGACCTTACCATTGCTGCAATTCTTGCATATTGGAGGGTTCCGTTACGTATCTCGACTCCAAGCGTTTCTGCAAGGCTCTTGTCCATGACCACGATTGATGGTCTTACTAGTAGCTTGTCGAGCCCCAGCGGAGCGTCACAATGCACATTGACATTCACCTCCGGAACGTATTTGATAAGGTTCTCCAGGTCCTCGAACAATACATCCGCCCTTCTTCCGCAGTCGGTCATCACCTGAGAGTCCTATCCATAAGATCCCGGTCAGAAGTGAAGATCGATTGGGACCATACGCAGCTTGTTGTTAGAATGGTCCTCCGAATCCCCAGTAAACTTGAGGATGTTAGGCGCATCTATGACCCCGATCGTCTTCGTTATTCTGTGGTTTTACCACCGTATTTTCGTTCATTTTCTCCACCTATAGGTTATATTATCGAAACTGTAGCCGTAACCCGCGCTTCCTCCTGCTGGCTCTCTTCGGTCCCTTCGGCCCGCGCGGTGACGCTCCTGAACTGCCTGAACAGGTCCACGCCCTTCGCGGTCAGGCCCAGCGGCCTGTACTCCTCGCCGCTCTCGGTGAACTCGACTATGCCCGCCTTCTTCAGCTTCTTGAGGCAGTACCACGCCCCGCTCTTCGAGACGCCGTACTTGGCGCTGATGTAATCTATGAAGCTCGTCGCCGTGGCTATCTCGTCAAAGCCTATCTCCATTATCAGCGTAGCCGCCTTGTCGCTGATCCGGAACGCGTCAAGCGCATCGTTGTATCTAGTGACCCACTTGCATAAGAACCACCAAAAGATTTCAGTTTTTGGAGCCCTTATGCAGCGGGCTTCATTCCGTTAATGCAATAGACTGTCAAGGACACGTGCCTAGCTAGCCATGAGAAAAAGAATCTGCTAGCGCGCTGTCCGTTTTGCATAACGATTCATCTGTTGATTTATTACAAGTCCTCTCATATTTAAATCTTTTGTGCTAAAGATGCGTTTATGCCGTACCTCGCTTTTTCGATAAGTCTGCTTGCCCTCGCTGCCGTCACGATAATCTACGCCGCCTTCGACGTCTTCAACGACAGGAACGTGCCCGACGCATTCGCCTACGCGAGCGTCGTCTTCGGCCTCGCGGTGACCGTCTTGTTCAACTCGGGCATCCTGGCGTTCAGCCTCGCCCTCGCGCTGCTCGTCGGCGCGCTGGGATACCTGGTCTACAAGACGGGCTTCTGGGGCGCAGGGGACATCTTCGAGCTGGTGGCCGTGAGCCTCCTGCTTCCCATCGCAACACCGCCTCGCTCTCTGGTACCCGTTTCGCCAAGCTCGGGCTCCCCTTCGTGCTCTCTGTTTTCATAGCCACGGGATTCGCTGCGGTATGGGCCGTCCCGATCTATTATCTCCTCATCGACAGGCACGAGGAGGTGAAGTCCCGCGTGAGCGGCAGGAGGATCGTCCTCGGCGCGGTCCTGCTCGCGATGTACGCGGCGCTCTTCCTAGCGATATATCTCCTGTACGGCTTCTCGCCGCTCAACCTGGCCGTACTTGCGGCCATTGCCGTCCCTTCCGTAATAACGATGATTTTCGAGGAGAAGATAACCGCGAGCATGGTACGGATCATACCCGCCCGCGAGGTCGAGGAAGGCGACATGCTCGCGCTGAACATGATGAGCGCGAAAGAGTCCGCGCGGCTCGCGAAGAAATACAAGGGATTCGGACGCCTAGTAACGAGGAGATTGATCGCCGAGATCAAGGGAACCGAAGAGAGGCTGCCGGTGTACAGGAACGCGGCCCCCCTCGCGGTGTTCATACTTGCCGGAGTAGTTATCTCGCTGCTGTTCGGGAACCTGATTCTTCTGATGATATAGACGGCACGTCTGCTCCCACCGGGATTCGAACCCGGGTTTTAGGGTTGAAAGCCCCACGTCCTTGGCCGGACTAGACGATAGGAGCAGCAGGACTATTCTATTCGGCGCTCGTTTTATTTATGCTTTGCCTTGAGGGCCAAGAAATCGTCGACCGTCTTGGCCACCGCCTCGCCGGTCTCCTCCACGCCGTCCTCCCCGCTGATTATCCTGAACTTGAACCTCCTCGCGAGGTTCAGGTAAGCCTTCCTCACCTTGCTGAGCATCTCCCTCTTCTCGAAGAGCTCGCTCCGCTCCCTCCCGTTGACTATCCTGTTCACCGATACGTCAGGGGAGACGTCGATGAAGACGGTGAGGTCGGGCGTCTTGAAGGTCTTGTTTATCGCGTAGAGCCATTCGAAGTCCACGCCAGAAGCGAAGCCGTACGCCAGCGTGGAGAAGACGTAGCGGTCGCACACGACCATCTTCCCCTGCTTCAGCGCGGGCTCTATCTCGTCGGCGATGTGCTTGGCCCTGTCGGCGCTGAACAGCAGCTGCAGCGAGGTGTCCCGGCGCGTGCCAGTTTCCCTCCAGCGCGGACTGTATGAGGCCGCCTATCAGGCCGGTAGTCGGCTCCTTCGTCAGGAAGGTCTCGTAGCCGAGCTTTCGCAGGTGGCTCTCCAGGCGGACCGCCTGGGTCGAGATGCCCGCCCCGTCCAGGCCCTCAAGAACTATGAACCTGCCCTGCTTCTTCACAAAGCCACCCGACTATATTCTCATTTCCCTTTGTGTTTTATAAACATTTGGCACGGAAACGGCAAGCCACTTTAATTTTTCTTTTTCATATAACTCGCATGCAGAACAAGCAATACATCTGGTTCGACGGCAAGTTCGTGGATTTCGACAAGGCGAACGTGCACGTCCTGACCCACTCGCTCCAGTACGGCAGCGGAGTCTTCGAGGGTATGCGCGCGTACTCCACCGACCGCGGGCCAGCCAGTGTTCCGGCTCGACGATCACGTCAACAGGCTCATCAGCAGCGCAAAGATATACGACATGGACATCGGCCTCTCGGCGGAACAGCTGCGCGACGCGGTCGATGTCAACCGTGAGGAAGAACGCCCTGACAGAGTGCTACATCCGACCTTTCTCGTTCTACAACGACGCCCACATAGGGGTCAACCCGATCGGGCACAAGGTGAGCACGATAGTGGCGGCGATCCCTTCGGCAACTATTTCCAGAACAAAGGCAAGGGGATATCGTGCAAGGTTTCGTCTTGGCACAGGATAAACTCCCAGATTCTGCCGCCGCAGGCCAAGGCGAGCGGCAACTACCTCAATTCCGTGCTGGCCTCGCTCGAGGCGAAGAAGTCAGGCGCCGACGAGGCCATAATGCTCTCCGAAGGCGGCCATGTCGCCGAAGGATCCGGGCGAGAACATATTCCTCTTCAAGGACAACGTCCTCGTGACGCCCTCCGCGGGATCCGACATACTCCTGGGCATAACCAGGGACACCGTGATAAAGCTGGCCAGAGGCGCGGGTATGGAGGTCGAGGAGAGGAGCGGTGCACAGGGAGGAGCTATACACCTGCAGCGAGGCGTTCTTCACGGGCACCGCCGCCGAGATAACCCCGATAACCAGGATCGATTCCAGGAGAGTCGGAAGGGGGCATCCAGGTCCGGTTACCATGATGCTGAGCGAGGCATATGCCAAGGCAGCGTCAGGGGAAACAAAGGAGTTCGAGGGATTGGCTGACCTACATCAAGCAAGGCCTGATAGGCTCAGAGAAGTTTGAGCGCGGAAGTGAAGGCGTTTATTTCTGCGCCATTCCAAGGTCCCACCCCCAGCGCCGTCTTCGTCCCCGGAGGGATCTGCGTAAGCCCCGCATCGGCGACGAGCGCGCAGGGAATCTTCTTGAACTTGAACGCGGCGAACAGCTTCTCGAGGTCCTTCTCGTCGGCCGTCTTGAGCACGATCTTCTTCTCGCCCTCCCTCAGCCACTCTGCGGCGACGTCGCCGTCCTTCTTCGCCGCATTCGAAGTAGCTCATCAGCGACGCGTGGGCGACCTGCGCGGCGAGCTTGCCAACACCCATCTTTATGTCGGTCCTCACTATTATCGCCTGCTTTATCTCGTCCATGCGTATAGTTCCCATGCAAGTATTTTATTACTTCTCGAACCGGCTATCGCCGCGCGGACTGCAGCTCTTTCACGTCTGCGACCTGAACTATTCCCCCTAAGCAGCGAGGCGGCCGCGGCGTTGTGCCATGTCTTAAAATAAGTAAAACAGCCCGGCATCATTCCAAACTCCCTTACAAAACGGAACGCATCCCCTATGCCGTCATCAACGTGCCTGACTTTCAATTGAGGATCTTCCTCCATGAAACCGCGCACAACTCCGGATTTGGATTTCTTTCCTGCCCCGGTATGCTTCATCCGAACCTCTTTCAAGTCATTATCGTCAAACATCTTTCTGACGGTGCCATTCGAATTCTCTCTGGAAGTAAGTATCCATACGCCTACCCCACCATCAAGATCACGTCGTATGACTTCCAAAATGTCCGGATCCGCATTCACCGCACCCATCTTTATTATTCCGTTCTCCACGCTCAGCTTTCTCCCGGGCAGCAGGTCGTACGCTGGAAACAAGATGTTTGCGATCACCCGCTCCGTGATACCTCCTCTCAGCATTTCGGGAAGTATGCGTTCGGACTCGGCCTTCGGCGTCATCATCACGACACCGTCAAGGTCGTACGTGTTCATCCTTTCTGCCATGGGGTGTGTTATGCCCGCTGCTCCTTTTTAATCTCTTTTAGGCCATACTGTAATTGTCGAAGTGTTGGCATATGCCTAGCGTACTGGGGAGAAAGACAATAACGGAGCTGATAAGGAGCTACTACCGCGCGTCGCCGTCGACGGCCCCGCACCTGCTCGAGCAGCGTGAGTTCGGCTTCGGCACCTTCGAGGACAAGATCGCCTTCAGGCACGTCGCGTTCAAGAGCGACGCCGATTTCAGGAAGTACCTTGTCGACACCGCCCCGGCGTTCGTCGACTGCTCGCCTGCCTACTACCGTTTTCCCGACGCGAGGCCCATGGAGAAGAAGGAGTGGCTGGGCTCGGACCTCGGCTTCGACATCGACGCCAACGACGTGCCCACAGAGTGCAAGCTCAGGCACGGCAGCGGATGGCTCTGCGACGAGTGCCTGGCAGCGGTGAAGGCCGAGACCGTCAAGCTCGCCGAGGACTTCCTGATGGGTGATTTCGGCTTCTCTGAGAAGGAGGTGGAGATAAACTTCAGCGGCAACAGGGGCTACCACGTCCACGTGAGGAGGAAGAGCATCCTCGGCCTCGACGCCGCTGCCAGGGCCGAGATCAGCGGCTACATAAGGGGAAGCGGACTGCTGGTGAAGGCCATGTTTCCGAGCATCGGCGAGCGGGGCAAGCAGCTGCTGGGCCCGAAGCTCAAGGACGGCGGATGGTACGGCAGGGTCGCGAGGGGCTTCGCCGCCGCGCTGGAATCAGAGGAGGAGCTGGGAAGGATGGTCTCAGACCCCAAGCTCGCGAGCAAGCTCCACTCCAAGAGGGCTCTCATAGCCATGGGCCTCGCCAACGGGAACTGGGACATGGTGCGGATACCCGAAGAAGGACGAGGTCGTGACCGCAGATAGCCGGAGAAGATCATCGAGAAGGGGCAATGTCAGGATAGACGAGAACGTGACGAAGGACCCGTCCCACCTGATGAGGCTTCCCAACACGATACACGGGGGCTCCGGCCTCGTAGCGAGGAAGATCCCGTCGCTGGGCGCCCTCGACAAGTTTGATCCCATGAGGGACGCGATAGCCTTCAAGGGCGGCGAGATCAAGGTGATAGCCAGCGCCAAGTACGGCATAAGGATGAACGGCGAGGACTTCGGGCCGTACAAGAACGAGGCGGCGACCCTGCCGTGCCTACGTGGCAACATATTTATATTTAAAGGGAGTAGCAAATATAGTGAGCGTCAGTTAAGCAGCTTTTTCTGCTTCATTTTCACGAATAGGTGTCGACATGAATGCGTACAAGCACATCACGAAATCTTTCCAAGCGGAGTACAAGACGAGGACCGCGGCCCTGAAGAACAGGCTCATCCAGTGGAGGACCGAGGGCACCGTGGTCGGCATCGAGAAGCCCACTAACGTGGCCAGGGCCAGGGAGCTCGGGTACAAGGCCAAGCAGGGCATAACCATGGCCAGGGTCAAGGTTGAGAGGGGCCTTAGCATGAGGCCGAAGCCGCACAGGGGGAGGAAGCCGTCGAAGTACGGAAGGTACTTCGCCTACAGGAAGTCCCTACAGGCCAGGGCCGAGGACAGGGCGGCAAGGAAGTTCTCCAACTGCGAGGTGCTCAACTCATATTTCGTCGGATCCGACGGGACCAGCAAGTTCTTCGAGGTAATACTGGTCGACAGGGCGCACCCCGCGATGCGGAACGACCGCATCTACGCTCCCATAGCCAACACGATGGGCAGGTCCTACAGGGGCCTCACCAGCGCGGGCAGGAAGCACAGGGGAATCATCAAGAAGGGCTTCGGTACGACGCAGAACAGGCCGAGCATAAGGCACAACCAGAGGGCCATCAAGGTCGTATAGGTGTTTCTCTGCCGAGCGCGACCCTGAGGATCGAGCTCGGGCAAGAACGCCGAAGGACATCGTCAGGATACTCGGCAAAGAGGGAGGCCGCAAGCGGAGCACTGTCGAGTACAGATCGGGCAAAGGCGCGCTAGAGATAAGGGTCACGGCGCTCGGACCCCGTCGCTCTCGTCTCCTCCCTGAACGGCGCCCTGAAGCAGCTGAGAGTTGTCACCCGTGTTGATAGGTCTGTCTCGAGGCTAATCTCCAAAGAGGGCAAGACCGATTGATTATTGGCTTGCACCGCTTGCCGAAGACTTCGTTTCCTGACGACAGCTCGCAGTTTCGGAGACAATGTTTATATATGGCGCAGAGCGCAATCAATATCATAGAGGTGGGTTGGTGATGTCTGGGCTTAACGCATCGATGAAGGCCGTGCACGAAGGAGCGGATGCAAGTAAGGAGATGCTCCTGCTCCTGGGGCGAGGCGTATAGACGGTCCGCGCGCGGCCGAAGGGGTAGCGATAGACAGAAACTCCAAAATCAGGGTGAATGGCCATCTCGTCGCCAGCCTTGAAAAGACGGAACGCGAGCCGCCTCTCCTTTACCTGCACATAACTGAGAAGAATTCCTCGGAGGTCAAGAAATTCGTAGAGATTTATGGCTTGCAGAGGGCTCTGGCAGAGGCACTCAAGGACGAGAGCGCTGCTTACGAGCAGTTCATCATGCGCAGCAAAGAGATCCTCGTGGAGGCAGAGGAACTCAACAACAGGCGTAAACTCATAGACTCCTTGGGGTCGCTGAACGCTCTGGCCAAACACATCCACAGGAAGCCCGTATTTTGCCAAATCGAGCAGTAATTCCACAACTACCGCCGCGTCGCAAAGTAATATAAATATAAACGCGTCTAAATGTACTTTACCGAGATAGTTGTACTTTTCGCTTTTTAGCAAGGTCCAAACATGCACAGAGGCTCGTTAGAGTATTGGCCCCACAGAAGGGCACGAAACATTTTGCCAAGGATGAGAACTTGCGCAAACCTAGCCGAGCCCTCTTTCTCGTCACTTCTCGCGTTCAAGGCGGGCATGACCCACGTCTGCCTGACCGACGCGTCGGAGTCCCCTTCGAAGGGACAGGAGGTGACCAGGGCAGCGACCGCTCATCGTGTTCCCGAAGATCTTCATCTACGGGATCAGGCTCTACAAGAAGGATTACCTTTACAAGCAGCCGTCCAGCGTCGTCTACGACAAGAACCTGGCCCAGAAGGTCGGGATAAAGAACACGGCCCACACCGACCTCGACGAGGCGAAGAAGAACGTCAAGGACTGCACCGACGTCGCGGCGCTGGCGTACGCCGACCCGTCGCACGCTCAAGATCGGGATAAAGCACCCGATAAGGTTCGAGCTGCCCAGTCGGAGGCGTCCGACCCCGAGAGCAAGCTCGCGTTCATAGAGAAGTGGCTGGGCAAGGAGGTGAAGCCCGCGGACATGCTCGGCGCCGGCGAGTTCATCGACGTGCTCGGCATATCCAAGGGCAAGGGCTGGTGCGGAGTAATAAAGAGGTTCGGCGTCGCAAGGCAGTATCCACAAGTCGACCAACAAGATAAGGCACGTCGGCTGCCTCGGCGCGTGGCACCCTCCGAAGGTGCTCTTCTCCGTGCCTATGGCAGGACACATGGGGTACAACTACAGGACGGAGCTCAACAAGAAGGTCCTCAAGATGGGCTCGGCGCAGGAGGCCGGGGCCGTGACCTCTAAGGGAGGATTAATACACTTCGGCAACGTCAACGGGGACTTCGTGCTCCTCGACGGGTCCGTTCCGGGACCGGCGAAGAGGCTCCTGAGGGTCAGGAAGGCGGTTAGGGCGACGAAGAAGCCCACGGAGCTGAAGCTCATCTACGTATCAACGACTTCAAAGCAGGGCGCATGATCATGCAGGCAAATGTCTATCAAATCGACGGGAAGGTGGAGAAGAAGATAACTCTCCCGAAGAGTATTCGAGAAGAGCTACAACGAGGGCGTGGTGCGACAGGGCGCTGCTCTCCGAGCAGAGCACAAGGTACCAGCCGCAGGGCCACTACCTGATGGCCGGACTGCAGACGACCGCGACATACGTGGGAAGATACTCGACCTACAGGACCCTGAGGCACGTCGGCCAGGCCATAAGGCCAAGGCAGAAGCTCGCAAAGGGCGCGATGGGAGACGTCAGGAGGATCCCTTCTTCGGTGAAGGGAAGGAGGGCGCACCCGCACAAGATAGAGAAGAACATGGTCGAGAGGATAAACCGGAAGGAGTACGTCCTGGCCCTCGAGAGCGCGGTGGCGGGCACCGCGAAGGCGGACGTGGTCAAGCAGAATCACACTTACAAGGGGGAGACCTTCCCATAGTGGTGTCCTCGCAGATAGAGAAGATAGGGAAGACCAGCGAACTGCTGAAGGTGCTGGAGGCCCTTCCCTAATGGACGACGTCGAGAGGTCGCACGAGCCCAAGATAAAGACGGGCATGAGGAGGAAGGTGCAGCGGAGGTACTTCAGGAACAGCGTGCTCATAGTCGCGAAGGACGCGTCGTCCCTCGTCCAAGTCGGGAAGGAACATACCGGGTGTGACGGTCTCGAGCGTCTCCGCGCTCGACATAGAGAAGCTTGGCTCCCGGGGCGAACCCGAGGCTCACAGTCTGGTCTGAGTCGGCGATACCGGAGCTGGAAGCGAGCGTCTCCAAGGCGAAGCCGAAATGCGCAGCGTGATCACATGAACAACCTACTCTATCCAATCGCAACGGAGAAAGCAATAAATATGATAGAGCGGAATAACGTAATCACGTACATAGTCGACACGAGGTCATCGAAGGCCGAGATAAAGAAGGAGTTCGAGGACGTGTTCAAGGTGAAGGTCGACAAGGTCAACACAGAGATAGAGCCCAAGAACAGGAAGAGGGCGTTCATAAAGCTAAGCGCGCAGTTCAAGGCGAGCGACATAGCTCTCAAGCTGAAACTGGTCTGAAGTCGACAAGTGAGTACGAATGGGAAAGAAACTAAGGCAGCAAAGGAGGGGCAAGGGCAGCAACGCCTACAGGAAGCCCCCTAACTACTTCAAGGCCGACGTGATGTTCTCCAGCAGCGCCAGCAGAGACAGGATACAGGGCGAAGTGATAGAGTTCATCGACGACCCGGGCCACAGCGCGCCCCTGATGAGGATCGTCTACGAGGACGGCACGGAGAACATGCTCCTCGCCCCGGAGGGGATAAAGGTCGGGGACCGGATCCAGGAGGGCAACCGCGGCCAGCCTCAACCTCGGCAACGTGCTGCCGCTCTCCAACGTTCCGGACGGAATGCCAGTCTACAACCTCGAGTGCCGCGCGGGCGACGGGGGGAAGCTGGTCAGGGCGGCAGGAAACTACGCGACGGTCGTCTCTCACACCGGAGGGATAGTCAGCGTGCTGCTCCCTTCGAAGCAGACGATCGAGCTCAGCCCTCTCTGCAGGGCGGAGATAGGGACGGTCGCCGGCGGCGGAGCGGAGTCCTGCCCGATAATGAAGGCGGGCAAGAACCACTACATAAAGCACGCGACTAACGCCCATTGGCCTACGCAGAGGGGAGTGAAGATGAACCCTGTCGACCACCCGTTCGGCGGCAAGCAGCACCACAAGGGTGCGTCTAGCATGGTGTCCAGGAACGCGCCTCCGGGAGCGAAGGTCGGGCACATCGCCGCGAGCAGGGTAGGAAGGAAGAAGAGGAGCTGATCATGGCTAAGGATATTCACATGTACAGGGGAAAGAGCGCAGAGGAGCTTCAGGCCCTCAGCCCGCGGAGTTCCAGAAGCTGGTCCCGTCAAGGCAGAGGAGGTCGCTGAAGAGGCAGGGCATGGTCTACAAGGAGCTTCAGGAGAAGGTCGAGAGGATCAGGAAGAAGGACGCCGCCAAGGTGATAAAGACGGACACCCGCGAGGCGGTGATCCTGCCAGGCTGGCTCGGCCTGAGGTTCGCCGTGCACAGCGGGAAGGAGTTCAAGGACATAAAGATCCTGCCCGAGATGGTCGGGCACAGGCTCGGCGAGTACGTGCTCTCGACGAAGAGGGTGCAGCACTCGGCCCCTGGAATAAGGGCGACGAGGGGCAGCAAGTTCCTGTCGGTGAAATGATGGCTTACTCATTCAATCTAGGAAAGGGCCCGTTCGCCTTCGCGCACGGCCGCGACATAAACGCGAGCTACAAGGACCTCGGCGCGGTCTGCGACGCGATAAGGTACCTGAGGACCGGCCCCGCGATAGAGATGCTGGACGAGGTCATAGCCAAGAAGAGGCCCGTGCCCTTCAGGAGGCACAACAAGTACATGGGCTCTAGGCACGAGCTCGGCGGCGCGAAGGGCGCGTACCCGCTCAAGGCGGCGAGGGAGGTCAAGACCATTCTCGTGAACGCGATGGCCAACTCGGTCAGCAAGGGCATGGACGCCGATGAGCTGTACGTCATCCACGCCATGGCGACGAAGACGCACATAGAGCGGAGGCAGCCCGCGAAGGGATCCCTCTCTTGGGGCAGGGGCAAGTACGGCAGGTCATCTCCTACGCACAGCGACATCGAGTACGCCAGGATCGAGATAGGCCTCGGCAGGGGTGACGAGGAGGAGCTCTCGAAGAACATGAAATACTTCATAAGGGTGAGGAACCCGGCGCGGGCGAAGCCCGCCGCGGCGCCGAAGAAGGCAAAGGCCGTGAAGAAGGCAGCAGGCGCCGGCAGCGCAGCACGAAGCATCAGCAAGAGCGCCAACCTGAGCACCAGCACCCGGCGCACGAGCACGGGCCTGAGCATCAGCACGAGCACCAGCACAGCGAGAAGGACCACGCCGTAGAGAAGACGCCGCTGGTCAAGAGCGAGCCCAAGTGAGATGATGGTAGTCGAAAGGAAATTCATAGAAGACGCGATGGTCAAGAACGAGATATCGAAGTATCTCGAGAAGAGCCTCAACAGGGCCGGCTTCTCGAGGGTCGAGATCCAGAAGACCCCTGTCATAACGAGGATTACCGCCTACGTCACCAACCCCGGTCGCGTCATAGGCAGGGGAGGCGCGACGATAGACGCGCTGACGCAGGACATAAAGACAAGGTTCCACATAGACAACCCGCAGATAAGCGTCGCCGAGGTCAAGAACGAGCTGCTTGAGCCCCGTCTCGTGGCAAGGCACATAGCCAACGCCCTGGAGAGGGGCGTGAACTCGAGGGGATTGCTCCACTCGATGCTCAGGAACATAATCGAGGCCGGCGCCCTCGGTGCCGAGATAGTCGCAGCAGGGAAGCTGGCGGCCGAAGGGAGCCAAGGCCAGGACGATGAAAGTCAGGTTCGGATACCTGCCCAAGGCCGGGGACACGGTGAAGCTCGTCGGTGAGGCTCACGTGGCCGCGTACCCGAAGTACGGCGCCATAGGGGTCACGGTCAGGATAGTCCAGCCTGGGACGATCTTCCCGGACAGGGAGATGAAGAAGATAGAGCTGCCCAAGGCGATAGAGGCGGCCAAGTAACCAATATATATCTGAACCAACCAAAACTGATAAGATGCACATAAAGGATTTCAGGGAAATGAGCACGGACGCGCTTAAGGTCAGGTTCCAGCAGCTGAACCTGGACCTGGCGATCGAGAAGAGGAAGATCGCGGCCACGGGGGTGGCCAGCAAGAAGGTCAAGACGAGGGAGCTGCGCAGGGCGAGGGCGAAGATACTCACTCTGCTGAAGGAAAGAGGTGCGAACGCTTAATGCCTGACATGTGCCCGCGCTGCGGCCTGCCGAAGGAACTCTGCGTCTGCGACATCCTCGACAGGGAGGCGACGAAGAGGATAAAGATCTACAAGGTCAAGGCAAGGTTCAGGAAGTACATGACGATCGTGGAGGGGCTCACCGGCGACGAGCTGGAGAGGACCGCCAAGGAGCTGAAGACGAAGCTCGCCTGCGGCGGGACGTTCAAGAAGGGCATGATCGAGCTCCAGGGCGACCACCTCAACCAGGTCAAGAACGAGCTGATGCTCCTCGGATTCTCCGAGAGCAGCATAGACGTGATGTAACGCTTTTCCGCCATTTTCTGTGCTCTATTTTTATTGTCGGGGTGTGGGGTGCGCGGAAAACTAGCGGCTTTAGCCTGCAGTAAGCGTACCCCACTTTGATTCCAGGCTAATTTTTAAAGAAATTCGAGGATAAGACGTTAACGGCAGAGCATCGCCAAATTTTTGCGCTGCAATTCTGCCGGAAACGTGATTGACATGAGCATAAGCTTTCCGAAAATTAAAAAGACAGAAGCGGAGTACCGTGGACCGAACTACAACTACGAACATTTCGTCTTAACGACGAAATATCGGAACAAAGTTTTCAACAATGCAAATGTTATTGCAGTCGCGAAGGAGGCGCTCTACCACGCGGCCGCAAATCATCATATCGAGATAAAGGTGCTTTCCTTCGGCGAAGACTACGCACACGTCCACGTGGAGGTGAACATACCAAATACTATGACGGTTGCGTATGCGGCGCAAATGTTGAAGGGATACTCGTCGTGGGCACTCTTCAAGGAGATTCCGTCGCTGAGGACGGATTATTTCTGGGGAGGCGAATTCTGGGGTAAACATTATGGCAACGGAAGCGTAGGGCCGCAGGGCGAAGACACGGTGCAGAATTACATCAGAAGGCAGGACATATCTGGCAGGTTCGTCGAACTGCGCTGCGTTGCATGAAGCTGAGGGCTTCAGCCCTCAGCAGTTCACTATCATACGCTCCATTCTCAACGAAAGTGTTGAGCATGGGCGATAACACAATGCTGTCCCGCCGGCTCCTGATTGCGGGCGGCCTGTTGATGTTCGCGGTCTCCCTGATCAAGATAATTGTCATGCACTATGCTCTGCAAACGGTTATCTCATCCATCGGAATCCCATCCTATTACTACACTGTTCTGGCGCAGAACATCTCTGACTTCTATGCGGGCTTGGCGGCATTCGGGATTATCGCTTCGTTGCTTTTCATAGCACTAATCCTCTCCTCGGCCAGAATAAGAAATGAAAATCAGGAGAGAGCCGTCAAATGGTCAAAGATTGCCTTTTTAGTTGCCATTGCTTTCGTTGTCATCGAAGTAAGCTTGCCGCAGATGATCTTCGACAACGCCTCGTTTGCATACTCCCTTCTGTCTCCTACGGCCTCATTCAATGGCACGGTTTCTGCCATTGCGAACTATGGTGGCGGATATGGGAGCGCGCAGTTCCTGGCACTCCTCTCCGGCGCGTCCCCAGTCTTTCTATGCGCCGGCTTGCTCGGCGGCCTGTTTGCCATGCTTGGCGCAGCGTACGGGTTCGGCATTCAGAACAAGGGCTACGCAATCAAGGCCCTTTCAGTTACGGTGATATTGGTTGTTGCGCTGTCCCTGCTGTCGCTCTACCTGGTGAACCGCGACAACAACGCGAGCCTTGCGCAGCTAAACCAGAAGATAAACGAGAACGGGGCCGGATTTAGGTACCTCTTGTCGAACCACACGCTCTACAACGCAACGATCGGCTACACCGCCTCTCCAATCTCACCAAAGGACAGCCTGTATGGCGAGCTGCTAGCGGCCGCGAGCCCCAACATGAGCCTCGCTTCAGCTATCGCAGGGTCCGGCGAGAGTTCCGCATCTTTAACCCAGTCCGGACTAGACCAGATTGACTGGGGTGCCTACAACCCCTTTGTAAGAGTTGCGGAGATAGCGGCCGCATGGTCGGTGGGAATCCCTGTGAACATCAACGACTTTGGCGGGGGCCTTTCAATCAATGGATTCCCCATCGAGTATCTTGTGGCCCCGCGCGCATCGACTCTCCAGAGCCTTTACGAAGTCCTGTCATCGGGAGAGCAGCTGCTGCTCTGGGCCGTAGATTTGGGAAAGGCCTTCCAATGCGATATCTTCAGCCCATACAAATCAGTCCCCACTCCAGGGCAGTACAGCATATCAATGCCCGTGGCGGACGCCGAATTCCTGGGCACCACCTCGCTGACAAGCATGCTCTCGCTCACGAATGCCAGCATCCTAGGGACCCTCGGGCAACTGCCCATAGGCTATCTCGCCCTCATCCTAGACGGAAACGGCTTCCAAAGGAGCCTGGACAAGGGATACTTCCAATGCTCACAGAGTGTCGCCCCCAATTCCAACGTAACAGTCAACACCACTGGGCTCACCACGAAACAATTCTTCTACATGTTTGCTCTGCCGCAGTACGGCGCTTACGAATATCAGCAGATCCTGTACAACAGAACCTTCGGCCCGAGCATAGAGTTCGTGGGTTATACCGGCAACTATTTGATAGTCAATCTCGGAAACTTGAACCTGACCGATAACAAACCCATCAAACTGTACGTGGACGGCAGAGGGACCAATTTCACAAGATACTACAACTACCTATTGTCAAGCAATACCGTGTACGGAGTTGGTTTCCACAACCTAACGGTTCCGATAGGCAATGCGAAGCCACTCTCGGATTCGTTTTACGTCTCCCCTTTCATCCAGGCTTCAACAGAGGACAATGGTAACGGCATGAGCATAACTTTGTGGAATCCGTCGAATGCCGGCATACGCATAAGCAATCCCACAGCCATAACCAATCCAGGATATCCGCAGGTCATCGCGTACGGATTCTACAACGCGTCATATTCATGGGCCAGGACAAGCAACTTCACGCTTACAGGCGCGTCGAACACGAGTTATATCCCGAACGGCACGGGATTTGCGAAACAGGCGTCGGCCGCCCGGATCCCGCTAAGTGCCCTGAGCAACTATACGCTCGGTGCAAATCGAACGCTAAGCCTCCTCTACACATCAACGCAATCATGCCAGATAGGGCAGAGCATCGTCTATTATTTTGTGATGAATACCAGCCGCGGCCAGGATTTCCAGGTCTTTCTGAGCAAGTGCACCTGACTGCCCCTCCCCATCGCCCCGGGTGCCGCCTTAGGGCAGGCGAAGGTATTAAAAACATAAAGAAGCATATTAGAGTACTAATTCAGGGGCAACCGCACCTTAATTTTGCTTTTGCTCGCGATTCGAAGTGACGACATGTACCCAAACATACAAGCTTATGACAGGGGAGTGATGTTCAACCCCGACGGAAGGCTCTTCCAGGTGGAGTACGCCAAGGAGGCGGTCCGCAGAGGCGCCACGGCGATGGGCCTGGTCACCAAGAACGGCGTAGTATTCGTAGCGCACAAGAACATAGACGAGCCCCTCTCGGTGCTGTCTAGCATGCAGAAGGTCTTCAAGGTGGACTCGCACATAGGCGCGGCCTACAGCGGACTCGCCGCGGACGGCCTGCACGTAATCGACGCAGCGCGCTCCAGCGCGCAGTCCCACAGGATGATTTACGACGAGACGAAGTCCGTCGAGGCCATCGCGAAGGACATTTCTTCATACATGCTCCAGGGAACGCTCTACGGCGGAGTCAGGCCGTACGGCGTATCGCTGCTCCTAGGAGGCATAGACGAGGAGCCGAGGCTCTACGAGGTCGAGCCGGGCGCCAACGTGCTCGGATACAAGGCCGACGCCATAGGCGCGGGTAAGAAGATCGCCACAGAGATGCTCGTCAAGGAATACAAGGAGGGCATGTCCGTGGACGACGCGATAGACCTCGGCGTCAAGATACTCAAGAAGATAAACGACGGCAAGCTGGAGAGCGACCACGTGGACATCGGCTACATAGAGGACAGCGAGGAGTTCACCATACTCAAGTCCGCCGAAGCCGCAAAGTACTTCTGATTGTGAAATCATGTCTAAGACAGTAATTGCAAAGTACTCTGTCGCGGGAGAGACGTTCGAGATCTTCGTTGACGCGGACAAGGCCTACGACTTCATAACTGGCAAGCTGAGCAACCCGCTCACCGCACTAGAGGTCGAGGAGGTCTTCAAGGACGCCAACAAGGGCGACAGGCAGAGCCAGGACAAGCTCAAGAAGGCGTTCGGCACCGAGGACCTCTCCCAGATAGTCGGCGACGATACTGAAGCACGGGAACGTCCCGCTAACGACCGAGCAGAAGGCGCAAGCTGCTGGAGGAGAAGCGCAAGCAGATAATCAACATAATCGCCACGAACGCGATAGACCCGCGGACGCACACGCCGCACCCTCCGCAGAGGATTGAGCAGGCCATGAAGGAGGCGAAGGTCACGATAGACCCGTTCAAGCAGGCGAATGACCAGGTGGACGAGATAGTGAAGAAGCTGGTCACCAAGCTGCCGCTGAAGTTCGCCGTCGTCAAGATAGAGGTGACGATATCTCCCGAGTTCTCGAACAGGAGCTACGGCGTGCTGAAGCAGTACGGCCTCAAGTCGGAGAAGTGGCTCGACGACGGCTCGCTCTTCGTCACCGCTAGAGTTCCCCGCGGGGCTGCAGAGCGAGTTCTTCGACAAGATAAACAACGCAACCAAGGGCACGGCCGTGGCCAAGGTAGTCAGCGTATGATATTGATGTGTTTTTTATGTCCAGGATAGTATTACCGGGAGACAAGCTGGCGGACGTCCAGCTGAGGATAGAGAACGCCCTGATAGAGGACGGGAAGACGTACGCGACGGTGATCGGGCTCTTCGACGAAGCGAACAAGTCGTTCATACCGCTCGAGGGCCTGTGGTACCCCAAGCCCGAGGACGAGATAGTCGGGCTGGTCGAGGATTCGAGGAACGGGGTATACACCATCGGAATGGAGTCGCCTTTCAAGGGACTGATAATCTCAAAGTTCGGAAACGGTCCCGACCTCGAGATGGGCGACGTCGTCAACGCCGTGGTCAGGAGCGTCAAGAGGGAGAGCGACAAGATCATACTCATACTCGCCAGGCCAAGGAAGCTGTACGGGGGCAAGGTCATCGAGGTCAAGCCGTCCAAGGTGCCCAGGATTATAGGGAAGGCCAACACGATGATCCAGCTGCTCATCGACAAGACGAAGTGCAACATAGTCGTGGGGATGAACGGGATGGTCTGGCTGAAGGGGGGCGACGTGCCTCTCGCGATCGAGCGCCATAAGGCGGATACAGGACGAGGCGCACGTGTCTGGCCTCACGCAGAGGATAACGCAGATGCTGTCAAAGGAGATTCAATGAAGGAAAAACCACAGCTAATGATAGACGGCAAGAGGCTCGACGGGAGGGCCGTCGACGAGCTCAGGCCGATAAAGATAGAGGTAGGGACGCTCAAGAACGCGGACGGGTCCGCATACCTCGAGTGGGGCAACAACAAGGTCCTCGCTGCGGTCTACGGCCCGAAGGAGGCGTTCCCGAAGCACGTCTCCGACCCGCAGAAGGCGATAATAAAGTGCAGGTACACTGATGGCGCCCTTCTCGTCCCGCGAGGAGCACGGCAGGACCGGGCCCGAACAGGCGCGCCACGGAGATATCCAAGGTGACCAAGGAGGTCTTCGAGAACGTCATAATGCTGGACAGGTTCCCGGGATGCGAGATAGACATCTACATCGAGGTTCTGCAGAGCGACGGCGGCACCAGGGCGGCGGGCATAACCGCCGCCGCCGTCGCGGTCGCGTGCGAGCGGGATACCGATGACGGACATACCCTACGCCGTCTCGGTCGGCAGGGCGGGCGAGCACCTTCTGCTCGACCTCAACTACATCGAGGACAGCGGCTCGGACTCGGACATGCCCGTCGCGATAGGGCCCAGGAAGAACGACGTGAATGCTCCTGCAGATGGACGGCTCCCTGACACAGGGAGGAGTACAAGAGGGCCATCGCGATGATCCAGAAGGCGGGCATCGAGATAAACAGGCTGCAGAGGGCGGCGCTCGAGGGCAGGTACCTGAAGTAAGGGTGATTTTCATGCAAGTCAGAATAACAAACGCGGAATACATGCACGAGCTTCTCGGCAAGGGCAGCAGGGAGTTCGGGAGGAAGTTCCTGGACTACAGGGACATAAGGCTGCAGGTCAACAGGATGCCCCACGCGGAGGGATCCGCGACAGTGGACATCGGCCACACCAAGGTGCTTACCGGAGTGAAGCTCGCGGTCGGCGAGCCGCAGCGCGACACCGTGGGCGAAGGGAGCCTGATAACCTCAGCGGAGCTGCTTCCGCTCGCATCAGGGCGCTACGAGACCGGCCCGCCTACTCCTGACGCGGTGGAGTTCGCGAGGGTCGTTGACAGGGGCATCAGGGCCGTCAGGCCTGATAGACACGGCGGCCCTGGCCATAGAGGAGGAGAAGGTCTGGAACGTCTTCGTCGACATATACGTCCTCAACTACGACGGCAACCTCTTCGACGCGGGCACGCTCTCCGCGGTGGCCGCGCTGCTGACGACGAAGCAGCCCAAGTACGAGGACGGAGTGGTCAATAAGCGACGGCAACCTACCGCTGCTCAAGACGAACGGAAGCATGATCACTTCGTGCACGTACGGCAAGGTAGGCAGCAACCTGCTCCTGGACCCGGACGGCAACGAGGAGGACCTGATGTCCTCCAGGCTCACCATCGCCAACGACGAACAGCACATCAGGGCGATGCAGAAGGGCCTGAGCGGGTCGTTCACGCTTGAAGAAGTGGAAACGGCGATAGACAAAACCTTTGAAAGGTCGAAGGGACTAAGAGATATAGTGAAAAAGGCTATTGGTGATTAAAATGGCGAACTGGAGCATTAGATACGGAGTAAACCTTAGGAAGAGATTCACTGTCGTAGCAAAGGAGAAGAGGACGCTCTACAAGTGCGACGTGTGCGGCAAGAGCACGGTCAAGAGGATCAGCACGGGCATCTGGAAGTGCAGGCACTGCGGCGCGACTTTCGCCGGCGGGGCTTACAACCTCAAGACCGAGGCTGGCAGGACCGCGGAGAGGATACTCGGTCAGACCAAGAAGGTGAGTGCTTGATAAGGATAACTTTCTCCCCAGCGCAGGAACTCGTGGTCCACGAGGTTGTGGCCATGGACAAGGACGACCTACTGCGCGAGAGGATAACGCCGTCGGGCAACATGCCCCTGTACTGGTGCGGCGGCATACTCTTCGGCTTTTCATCGGTCCCGATGACGGAGGAGATAGTCAAGGAGTACCTGAAGGGCAGGATACACTGGCTGGAGGTGCACTTCGCCAGGATGGACAAGCACGTGCCTGTCATAACTTTCGAGTCAGAGGAGTACAAGGCGACGATGAGCGTACGGGTGATAGACACGAGCGCATCGCTGCTGCACTCCGGAGTTCATTAACTGGCTGAAGGAGAACGTGAAGGAGAACGCAAAGGCTAACGGTAAAAAAAGGTGAATCGATTGTCATACATTTGTTTGCACTGCAAGAGAGAGATCAAGAGCCTCGAGAAGAACTTCGTCAGGTGCCCCTACTGCGGATACAGGGTGCTGTCGAAGAAGAGATCCTCCCTGGCGAAGGAAGTGTCGAGCGACTGAGAGTCACTTCGGATATCCCGCCGACCACAATGGTCTCGGATATCTTCTTGACCCTGTTGAACTCCACGCTGTTCTTCACCATCTCGCGCATCACGTCAGCCTTGGCGGAGCCCACCTTCCCCAGCAGGAAGTGCGACACCACGCCCTGCTCGACGTCGAGGACCACCTCGCCGACCTCGCCTATCCAGTGGCCCGTGTTCGATATTATCTTCTTCCCATAGAGCTGTGATACGGTCAACGTCATTCAATTACCAATTTTTAGCCTGCTTATTCTCTTAGAAGCAAAAATTCTTATTACGTACTCCTGTAGCGTGTTCACGAAGGCCCTCCCGTCCTTCCCCCTTTCGCGGATCTCGTCCTTCCCGAAGAGCGAGGCGTTGTTCTTGACCAGGGCGTCCAGGTACTCGTCGGCAAGCACGTAATACCTGCTCTTGCAATTCGACGCACACGAACATCGGTATTACCGGCACCGAAGTTATTTCACGGGGAGGCCTCAGGTCCAGTTCCCTCGCTATCTCGCCCTTGCATTTGGCGCAGCACGCTTCCACCCTTATTCTCTCGTACGCGCCGGAATCCAGGATTTCCAGCACTCCAATGCCCTCCAAGCGGCCTGCGAGCGCGTCCTCGGCGGACTTTGCATTGAAACACACCTGACCGACCACCTCGCCGTTGGCCCTGAACTCGGTCACGAGCGCTCCCGCTCCCGTCTCTTCCGCAAGGCCGAAGCGCGTCTCACCCTTGAAAAGGTAATGACCAGTCCTCAGCCTGCCATCCGCGCTCCTGCGGGCTTCAATCTTCATCCAAACCAATCTTGAGGACATACTCCTCAATGTCCTTCTTGGTCACGCGGTCGCGCTTCTCCCTCTTCGCATTCCTTACCGCGAACTTCGATATGCGCTTGGCCTTGTCATCGAGTATCCTCGCGAGGGCCACGGCGCCGTCATCGCTTATATTAACCTTGAAGTAGTTTTTTATAAGCTTCTTTATCGCTTGCTTCGGTATGTTCGCCACAGAAATACCCTATTCAGAACTCAAGATCTTCATCACATTTTGGTCAGAAGTTGAACTCATCACGTTTCCTATTGCTCCTGCAAAATATTAAATACCTGCGTCACGCATAAATGCTGCGGATGATTATATGGTCAGCGATGTAACTGAGAGCAATTTCGATAAGGAGGTTCTGAAGTCCAAGACGCCTGTCGTGGTCGATTTCTGGGCGTCGTGGTGCGGCCCGTGCAGGATGTTCTCTCCGACTCTGGACGAGGTCTCTAAGGACTACGTGGGCAAGGTGAAGTTCCTCAAGCTCAATACGGACGAGAACGAGAAGATCTCCGCAGAGTACAACATAATGAGCATACCCACCGTCCTCTTCTTCGAGAGCGGCGAGGTGAAGTCCATGTCAGTGGGCGCGGTGCCCAAGGACAAGTTCAAGCAGTGGCTCGACAGCAACCTCTGAGAGGCACAAGTCCCGCCCGCTTCCGTCTGTCGGCAGACCGCGTGCACGCGCCACAGATAACTCTTTATTTGCTAACTTCCAAGTCTATTCAGTGATTCCTTGCAGCCCAGCACACCGCGCGGAGTCAGGGACTTCGGCCCCAGCGAGGCGATATCGCTGAGGTACATGATGGGCGTGATGGAGGAGATGTTCAAGAGGTTCGGCTTCTCGCCCGATCGAGACCCCCGCGATAGAGAACCTGAGCGTCCTCGACGCCAAGTCAGCGTATAGCGACGAGCAGGACAAGGAGATCTTCAAGCTAGAGGGCGAGGAGGCCGGGCTCAGGTACGACCTGACCGTGCCCCTCGCGAGGTACGTGGCCTCTAATCGGGACCTCGTGCTGCCGTTCAAGAGGTACCAGATAGCCAATTCATGGAGGAAGGACGAGCCCCAGAGGCTGAGGTACCGCGAGTTCATGCAGGCGGACATCGACGTCGTGGGAAGCTCTGAGGCGGACAGCGACGCGGAGGTGATCGCCGCGACGCTGCTCTCCCTCGAGGCGCTGGGCGTGACCGAGTACGCGCTGCTGCTAAACAGCAGGCGCGTACTCCAGAGCATAATCGAGTCGTTCAAGATCCCCAAGGAGAAGGAGACGCAGGCGATACGGGTTCTGGACAAGCTGCAGAAGGTCGGCAAGGACGGCGTGCTCGAAGCAGCTCAAGGAGCTCGGCGTCGACGCCAAGCCGGCAGAGGACGCTCCTGGAGTTCCTGGAGAAGGAGGATGACAACGAGGCTAAGCTGGAGCGCCTGACGGCCGGAATCGCCCGAAGCCGAAGGAGGAGGTCGCGAAGATGAGGGAGCTCCTCGACCTGCTGAAGCCCTACGGCCTCAGGGGCAGGGTCATCGTCGACTTCTCCCTGGCGCGCGGATTCGACTACTACACCGGCTTCGTATGGGAGTTCGCGATGGAGGAGGGCGGGAAGCGCCTGCCCAGCAGTCGGCGGCGGCGGCAGGTACGACAACCTCATAGGGACCTACTCGGGCAGGAGCATACCTGCGGTGGGATCGTCCATAGGGCTGTCGAGGGTCTTCGACCTCATCGGCGGGAAGAGCGCGACCAGGACGCACGCGAGGGTGTTCGTCGCGTTCATCGGGGACAACAAGGCCTACGCTGACGCACGTCGCCAACGCGCTGCGCGCGAGCGGCATCTACACCGACCTGAACTACATGAAGAGGAACCTCTCGAAGCAGCTGGAGTACGCCGGCGCGCTAGGGATAAAGTACGCGGCGATAGTGGGCGACAAGGAGAAGGCGGCGAACAAGGTCAACCTGAGGGACATGCTCAACGGCTCGGAGGAGATGCTGAGCGTGGAGGAGACTGTGGAAAAGCTGAAGATGTGATGAATATGCCAAAATCAGAAATGGAGGAGGTGACGCACAAGACGCTGGCGAAGGGAGGCATGCTGGCGAAGATGTACTTCGACATGCAGAGCGAGAAGCAGGACGACCTCCAGCCGCTGATGGCCGACCTGATAAACAACAGGCTGCTGAAGTCGCCCGGGCGTCGTCTACTGCTTCGGCGCCATAGACGAGCCCATCAAGACCGGACAAGACCTACTCGACGAGCGCGATAGTGACCGTGCTGTTCAAGGACCTGTGGTCGCTGGTGAACGTGTCGTTCGCGTTCACCCCCGCGGGCATAGAGATACTGAAGCCGGAGAGGGAGTACGTGCTCAAGTCCGGCGACCTTCAGTCCCTGGTCCTCAACGTCGCGGCAGTATCGCTCGATTACTCCAACTTCATACTGAGCAGGGCGCTCAAGAAGGAGGACTACGACAAGCTGATGGACGACATGAAGCACAGGGAGGAGCTGGGCAAGAGGCTGATGGAAAGGAAGGGCCAGGAGCCCAAGCAGCAGTAGCTGCCGTCCCAGACAGCTCAACGAGGCAGAAGGAAGAATGGAGGGCACGGTCTGCCTGATAATCAGGGAGGACAAGATACTGATGAAGCTGGCCGTCAGGGGCATAAGCAAGGGCAGGTGGAACTTCCCCGGCGGGAAGATTGACGCGGGCGAGACCCCCGAAGGCAGGCGAGCGACAGGGAGGTCCTGGAGGAGACAGGCTTCACAATATCCGAGGCGCAATATCATGGCAAGCTGTTTTTCGCATTCGAGGGAAGGCCGGAGCGAGACTGGTACGTCCACGTATTCTCAACAAAGAAGTTCAGCAGGAGAGCTAAAGGAGAGCGACGAAGGTCCGCTGAAATGGTTTGATGCAGACGCCCTGCCCGCAGAGTTCATGTGGTCTGGGGACAGGATATGGTTTCCGCATGTCCTCGCAGGAAGGAAAATAGCGGCAGCTTCACTTACGATTGGAAAGGGCAAGTCCTGCTAAGATACGTGCTTGAGCGAATCGCCGAGCATCCCCCCGTACGACTTCTTAATCCTCTGAGGAAGAACCGCCTCAGCATCACGCTAGGCCTGTCCATGTCGCCGTACTTAGAAAGGAAGCCTCGGCGCCCAGCGACCTTCGCCGCTTTCATGAGAAGGGCCAGGTTGCCCGTGCCCATCCCCGAATAGACCCTGCTCAGCATCCTGTGCATCACAAGATCCTTACCGAATCTGCCTGTCGAACGCCTTTTCATACTCCCCCAGCCTCGCTCGCCCTCTGTTCATGTGCTCGGATATGGCGCTGCGCCGCGAGTATCGCTCCGTTCCCCCCGAAGACAATGCCCCCGCCTGTGGTCGGCTTTACCTGGCCCGCGGCGTCCCCTACCAGGAGGACCTCCTCCTTCTCGTCAACTATCCTTTCCCTTGCCTGAACGGGTATGATGCTCGCGTAACTGCTGAGCATCCTGCCTTTGCCTATCGCCTCCGATACCTCCTTACCTTCAGGAGCCTGTCGAACGCGGATTTGCTGTTGCCGTGCCCGGGCTTATCCCGATGCCGACCTCGAGCGTGTCCTTGGCCTTCGGGCACATCCAGCCGAAGAATCCCGGCGCCATACCCTGTTGTCGAAGAACATGTCCACGACCTTCCTGTCGCTGCGGCCTGGCGTCGAACTCCGCCTTGTAGGTCAGCACGTGATCTGCCTATCGCCCCCATGGAGAAGTGCCTCGCGACCGCCGACACCGCCCCGTCCGCCCCCACGATTATGCTGTCCCTGTGCAGGTCGTCCAGCATCTTCCGATCGACGCTCCTGCCGGTGAACACCTCGCGCTCCCTCCCTGACGCTCTCGTCGTAGCACAGCGCGTTCAGCCTCTCCCTGTCAAGCACGTGCGCCACCGGCTTCTTCGAAAGGACGCGCATGACCTCCTCGCCCGCATGGATGTTCGCGCCGTAGAGGGTGTTGGTCACCGCCCTGCGGTAGCGCTATCCCGAGCCCCTTGAGGCCCTCTATCGAGACTATCCCGCTCGCCCTCGGGGGATAGCCGAGCCGTCTTCTTCCGCTCGTAGACGCTCGTGTCTATGCCAGAAGCGGCGAGGCCTTGGCCGCGATGAGGCCGGCAGTCCCGGCACCCACCACCGACTACCCGATCGCGCATGTCATCAGTAAGTTAAGGCCCGAATCTATTATATAATCAGAACGGGCGAAGCATCACTAGCGTCATTTATATACTTTTTTATCCTCATATCCTATACAATTCCTAAGGCTCAGAATCAAGGATAGCCTGTCAACTTTTTGGTTCGTGTTTCGAATGTCTCTCATAGTAACAGCGCTCATCGCCTTCGTATCGATAATGGTGCCCGGATTCTTCCTGGCGCTGGCGCTCCTGAAGAAGACGAAGCTGAACATGTTCGAGATAACCGTCATCGGCTTCATCTTCGGCCTGATATTCCCGCCTACCATGACCTGGCTCGAATCCTACCTGATCAATTACGTCCACGCGTTCTCGTTCTCCGCAGGCCTCTACGGGGCCAACGTCGTCGTCCTCACGGTAGTCGGGGTACTGCTGTCCTTCCAGCAGGGGGCGATAAGCCTCGACTTCCTCAAGCGCAAGCCCGCTACCGAGATCTCTGCGCAGATGCACAAGGATTACAGGGAGCGCGTCGCCTGAGCTCAGGAAGACCATCGCCTCGCTCAACATCGACCTCCGCCTGATAAAGGAGCACGAGCGGGAGGAGGAGGACCTCGCGAGGAAGCACGAGGTCGAGGCGCGCTCCCTCACCGAAGCGGGCCCCGAGGAGAGGGCGAAGATACGGGAGATGCACGGGACGGAGGAGAAGAAGCTGATGGAGTCCCACGAGCGGGAGGAGAGGCTCCTGCTCGCAGGGCAACAGGCCCGCGCGAGAAAGCCGGGAACCGCACCAACTGGGTATGGTACGCGCTCATGGCGCTGATGCTGATCACGTTCGCGACGAGGATGCTGAGCATAGGCATAACCCCGAAGTTCTTCGAGTTCGACCCGTACTTCGACATGCAGAGCACCGAGTTCCTGCTTATACACGGCTACCAGTGGCTGTACGACCACTCGGCGTGGCCTACCGCCGCCATGGGCACGCCCACAGGATAGAGCCCATAGTGCCCTACCTCGAGGCCTACTGGTACCAGATATCCAATCCTCCCAGCCAACGCGATAAACCAGACCCTGCTCAGCAACGTCAGCGGATTATACCCGCCGATAACCGCGGCGCTGCTGGTCTTCATAGTGTTCCTGTTCCTGTACCACATGTACGGCGAGAAACCCGCGATAATAGGCGCCGCCCTCGCAACCGTCGATGCCAACGCTCATAACCACTTTCATAGCCGGCGAGCAGCTCGTCGAGCCGTGGGGCATATTCTCAATGTTCTTCTTCTACGCGGCGTACCTGCTCGCCGCGCAGAACCTCAAGGACAAGAGGTTCGCCATACTCGCCGGCATCGCCTTCGCATCGACGTTCCTCGGCGCGCACTACTACACCGTGGACGCGGGCGTCCTCGCAGCATACATAGTGCTGCAGGGAGTCATAAACGTGCTGCGCAAGGAGGAGCTGAAGGACTTCTACAAGATGAACCTGATAGTCATAGGCATAATCGTGCTCTTCTACCTGTCGTTCGGCCCGTACAGCTCGGTCCTCGCCAACGCCATACCTGGCAATACTCGGGGTCCCGGTGATAATCGCCTTCCCGCTGCTGGCGCTCGCGCTTCGTGGCGGTCTTCGAGTACGTGCCCGTGCTTGCGAAGGGGATGAAGCTCGTTGGAAGACCGACATCCGAGATCTACCTCGGATGGATCGTCATCATGGGCCTGGTCGGGCTTCGTGCTCGATAGCGTTCACGCCCGTCGGCAACCCTGTCGACAGGTACATCGCCCTGAGCTCCCACTACACCACGCCCTCCACGGCGCTCTTCATGACCGTGCAGGAGTACGAGCCGACCGGATTCAACTTTGATTTCGGGTCGGGCGGCTTCGGCGCTGATAGGGGCGAGCATCCTGGGCGTCAACATCATCGTGTGGGGCGTCCTGGTGCTTTTCACCCTTGCGACCGCCTACGCGGTGTACAAGAGGAACTCCAAGGGGAGCATACTGGCGCTGGCCGCCATCCTGCCGCTCGCCGTCGCCGCGATGATAGAGGTCAAGTACCTGCCGCACTTCGGAGTGGCTTACATAATCGCCATAGGGGTCATACTTGGGGAGCTGTTCATATTCGCCAAGCAGTACGGCAAGGAGCATGGAGAAGGATCGTCTTCGCCTTCGCCGATATTCCTGGTCCTGCTCGAAGTCGGAAGCACCGTATTCCATGCAGGGCGCGGCGATAAGCTACACCCTGTACCACAACGTCGTCCCGAACTACTGGCTTCAGCCACATCGTGGATGTCGACCAACGTAGGCCCGTACGCGCCCAGGATACTCTCATGGTGGGACTACGGCGACTGGATAAACTGGTTCGGCAACAGCAACGCGGTGCTCAGGGGGGACAACTCCATAGCGAAGCTGGACTACCAGACCGCCGCGAGGTACGTGCTCGGCTCCGCTGACGGCTTCGGCCCGGCAGAACCTCGCCAACTTCTCCGACAGCGTCCAGGCGAAGTACGTGCTCTTCGACGACCAGCTCACGCAGAAGTGGCAGGCTCTGGACTTCCTCGCGTGCGTGGACACGAACCAGACGAGCAGGGCGTTCGCGATACAGGCGGCCAACGGCACGGGCTCGCCTTACGAGCTCGGCACCTCGCAGTGCGAGCTGAAGCACGACCCGGCGTACGTGTTCCTCCCGGCCAGCGCCAGCGACATAAACGACTACTGCCAGATACCGAACAGCAACGTCTCCGCCCTGAAGGGCATCATGGTGATGGGCAGCTCGCATCTCCAACCAGACCTTCTGCGTCCCGCTGAGCAGACCGTCGAGCTCGACGAGGCTGCTATACCCGAACGGCACGAAGACGAACATAATACTCTCGGCCACGCAGCAGTTCTACGCCGGGGAGGTCGAATGTCAGCGGGGAGCAGTTCCTGAGCTTCATGGTCGCTCTACCTGCCCAACGGGCCCAACGACACCATAACCAACGCCCCGACGGAGTTCTACAACTCGAACTACTACCGCGGCGTTCTACCTGGGCAAGCTCCCGGGCTTCACCATGGCCTACCCGAGCAACTTCACCGGGGTGAATTTCGTCAACGGGACGCACCAGGTCGTGATATACCAGGTCGACAACTACACCGGCGGCCTGCCTCCAGTCACGCCGAAGCCGTCCTGGATCCAGAACAACTTCACGATGCCCGGCTAGCCGGACCCCGTCAGCCTAAAATGCAGATTCCTTGACGGCAGGCTCGGAAAGGCTATAAAAAGCTTTAAGAGCCCAATAGTATCAAATGCCCAAGGGAACGCCAAAGGGGGTTTCATGACGGGTCTTAATTTTCAGTCTAAATCTTACGATTCTTACGCTTATTAGGTGAAATGATGGCAGGAACAAAGGGCGAACAACAGTATCTCATACTACCGGAGGGGGCATCCAGGATGATCGGCAGGGAGGCGCAGAGGGGGAACATCGCGGTGGGCTACGCAGTGGCCAGCCTGATAAGGACCACTCTCGGCCCCAAGGGAATGGACAAGATGCTCGTGAGCGAGCTCGGGGACATAATAATAACCAACGACGGGGCCTCGATCCTCGAGGAGATAAACGTGGAGCACCCGATCGCCAAGCTGATGGTCGAGATCGCCAAGACGCAGGACAAGGAGGTCGGGGACGGGACCACCACCGCAGTCATACTCGCCGGGGAGCTGCTGAAGAACGCCGGCGACCTCATAGAGAAGGGGATCAACCCGAACACGCTGATCAAGGGATACGAGATCGCCAACGAGAAGGCTAACGAGCTCCTCATGGAATGCGCGGAGCCGATAGACCTCGAGGACACGGACAAGCTGGAGAAGATAGCGATGGTCTCCGTCGGGTCAAAGAACATAGGCACAGACGCGACGAAGAAGTACCTGTCGAGGCTCACCCTGCAGGCGATAAAGCAGGTCGCGGAGAAGAAGGGCGGACAAGATAGTGATAGACAAGGACTTCATAACCCTTGAGCAAGAAGGAGGGCGGGAGCATAGACGAGACCCAGTACATAAACGGCGTGCTGATAGACAAGGAGGTCGCGCACTCCGGGAATGCCGAAGTCGATAAAGAACGCCAAGATAGCCCTGCTGGACGTCGCCCTTGAGATAGAGAAGACCGAGACCGACGCCAGGATAGAGATAACCTCGCCGGACCAGATGCAGTCCTTCCTGCAGCAGGAGGAGAAGATGCTGAAGGAGATGGTCGACAAGGCCGCCAGGAGCCACGCCAACGTCACTCTTCATACAGAAGGGCATAGACGACGTGGCGCAGCACTTCCTGGCCAAGGCCGGAATAATGGCAGTGAGGCGCGTCAAGAAGAGCGACATGGAGAAGCTCGCCAAGGCGACCGGGGCGAAGATCGTCACGAGCCTGGAGGACCTGTCTCCGGAAGACCTCGGCTTCGCCGGGCTGGTCGAGGAGAGGAAGGTCTCAGGGGAGCAGATGGTCTTCGTTGAGAGGTGCAAGGACCCCAAGAGCGTGACCATCTTCATAAGGGGAGGCACGAAGCAGGTCGTCGACGAGGCCGAGAGGGCCATAACCGACGAGATAGGCGCGCTCGTCAGCGCGCTGGAGGTCGGGAAGTACGTCTACGGCGGAGGAAGCACCGAGGAGTACATCGCCAAGGGCCTGCGCGACTACGCGAACAACGTGGGCGGGAGGGAGCAGCTCGCCATACAGGCGTTCGCCGACGCGCTCGAGGCGATACCGAAGACCCTCGCGGACAACGCGGGGATGGACGCCATAGACACCCTCGTGCAGCTCAGGAGCAAGCAGAGGACCAAGGACGGCAAGGTCTACGGCGTCGACGTCTACAGGGGCGCGATAGGCGACATGAGCAGGCTCGGCGTCATAGAGCCTGTGAAGATAAAGCAGCAGGCCATGTCGAGCGCCACGGAGGCGAGCGTCCAGATCTTGAGGATAGACGACATGATAAGCTCGAAGGGCAGGGGCCCAGGCCCCGGCGGCGGAGGCCCTGGAGGCATGATGCCGGGAGGGATGGGAGAGGAGTGATGTCCTCTCTTTCCTTCTATTCCTTTATTTCAGTTACTGCTAAGTCTATACTATAAAACGTAAACCAACGCGTGTATACATGGCCAAACTATTCTTGATACTCGGGACCCCCGGCGCGGGCAAGACCGCCGTCATCAGGGGAGTAAAGGAGGCGGAGCTGTTCAGCGTAGGGACCGAGATGCTCGCCGAGTACTCGAAGGAGTTCGGCGTGACCGAGAGGGACCAGATGAGAAAGCTGATGATCCCCAACCCCGACGACGCCGAAAGGATAAGGTACAGCGTGTTCAAGAGGGTGGTCGCGAAGAGCGGCACGGTGGCGATAGACACCCACGCCAGCATAAAATCGGGGACGGGCTACCTGCCCGGGTTCTCGCACGAGGACCTCGAGCTCCTGAAAGGCCAAATCAAAGCCATAATTTATATAGATGCGAACACAAAGGACCTATTGGAAAGGAGAGAGAAGGACAAGACCAGGGTCAGGGAGCAGGATACGGAGGACGACCTCGACCAGCACAGGGAGGTCAACATCGCCCTGACGACGACATATTCCCTCTATCTCGAGGTTCCGTTTTACATAATAAAGAACGGGAACGACCTGGAAGCCACGCAGAAGGCCGTCTCCGAACTGATAAGGGCATACTGACGGTGAGCAATTGGACCTGCTTGGAATAGAAGTTACATTGGTGGCTGTCGCTTACGTGCTCGTATCGATATCGCTGCAGCGCAGGCTGGCGAACCCGCGCAACACCTACAAGATGCAGGACGACATAAAGAAGAAGTCGAACGAGCTCACCGAGCTGACCAAGACCAAGGCCGCCCAGGCACAGATCGACGCGAAGCAGAAAGAGATAACTGGCCTGCTCTCCCAGAGCATGAAGGCTCTCGATGAAGCCGATGTTCGTGGTGCTGCCGCTCTTCCTGGTCCTTTACTACCTGGTGTTTCCGAACTTCTTCTCCGCGGCCGCCACGGTCTCGCTGTTCTCGATGACCCTTAGCTACAAGACCTATTTCGTCGCAATATCCTTCGTAGTGGGACTGGTTATCTCCACATCGATGATGGTCCTTGACAAGGCGAAGATGAAGAAGGAGGCGGCCCGGGTCGCGCAGCAAGAAGCGGCCGCGCAGTGATACGGCCATCGCACGGAGTTGTTCATACATGGTGAAAATCGAGGACCACAAGCATCTGAAATACGCTGCGGTAGCGCTGCACATCATCAACGAGAGGGTGAACGTCGGCTGGACCATCTACCTGAGCCCCTACATATCGATGCTTTACTACCTCTCCCTGATGGAGATCGTCGTCGCGAAGCTGTTCCCGGACCTGTTCACGAGCGCCACCGCGCTGGCAGCGATATCCTATATCTTATTCATATGGCTCAGCTACCACCTGGGGAGGCGGCACGAAAGGGTCGAGGCGCTGCACCAGAGGCTGCGGAAGAAGAGGACCCAGGGAACATAGCGCCGCCGCGCTGGTTTATTTCAGGAACTTGATGATCCTGTTGTCATACGCCTTTTTGTCCCTGCAGAGCAGCGCCACGTTGCTGCTCTCATGATAATCCGCTAGAATGTAACCTGATTCGTAGGCAATGGCCTTCGCAAACCCTATGATCTCGTCCTTCTTGGGCATCTGGTCGAACTCCAGGCCCCTCTTCGGGTTCCTCGCCCCGCCCACGAAGACGAACCCCTTGACTTCCACGTAGTGTGGTTTCCCGACCCCGATAAGGCGGGCGTACCCTGCGGTGTCCATCATGTTCAGCCCCTTGACGAGCGTAAGCCTGAAGGCCCTCCTTGTCTTGAGCTTCGAGAAGGCCCCCAGGAACTCCAGGAAGTTGCCCCAGGTGGCTCCCGCGCCCTTCGGCCGCACCGTCCTGGCGTAGATCTCCCGCGTTCGGAGCCTGCACAGACACGTAAAGCTGGGTCGGCAGGACCTTGAGCCTCTTCAGCGCGCCGGTCATCGTCCCGTTCGTCACCAGGAACGTGCTTATCTTCCTCCTTCTGAACTCTGCAAGCAGCTCGCCCATCCTCGGATAGAACAGCGGCTCACCCGTGAGGCTCAGGGCGATGTGCGCGGGGTCGTTGGACTCCCGCCACCTCTCCATGTCGACCTTGCCGTTCCCTTTGTAGCCTGTCACTATCCTCCTGTGCTCTGCGACCAGCCCGTCGGCTATCTCCGCGGGGGAGTCCCATTCCCCCATCGCATTGAGCTCGTTCCACCTGTGCCCGACTTCCTCCGGTATGGTGCGCCAGCAGAAGACGCAGGCGAGGTTGCAGCCGAGGGCAGGGCGTGGACTGCACGCACCGCCAGCTCCTCAGCCCGTAGAACTGGTGCTTGTAGCAGGTCCCCCCTCCTTTCAGGCTCCTGGAGGCGTAGGCGCAGATTTTCGTGGCGGAGTGCCTGCCCACGAAATGGTAGCCCTGCTTCCTCATGCTCTCGGCCAGGCTCTTCGGCAGCTTCGGCTCGGGCGAGTCATTTCCTCTTGTCAATGCGCGCTCTCCTTCCTTTTCATGATCATCAAGTCATTTCCTGATCTTGCTGACGTAATCCACGGTAATCCACGCGGACATCACCCCGAAGCCCCTCTTGTCTATGTGAAAGGGCTCCACTTTCCGGGCATCCCTGAGGAATACCAGGATGCAGTACCTCTTTTCCTTGAACCTTTCGTAGAACTTCCGCAGGTCGCGTTTCTCTATCCCGGCAGCGTCCCCGTATTTCTTCAGTATTTCAGCCACTTTGCGCGGTTCGAGGTCCGAGAACTGGACCACCCTTGCGACCCGGGCCACCACGCTCACAGGCTCCCCCGAATCCTTGAAATAAACCACGTCCCGCTGGCGGATCGGCGTCCCACGGCGAGCGCCTGGACGCGTACCACCTGGACTCGATGGTCTTCTCCCCGGAGAGTATCTTCCGGGTCAGCCCCCACGACCTCCTCATTATGGCGACGTGCTCCATGATTGTTTTTGTCGAGAAATCTATATAATCCCGAGACGGCGGCCAATAGTTAATTATAAATACCTTTAAACGGTATTACTAATATCTTTACAGGAAAAGGTGCTTTTTTTGCCAAAACCAATGCACAGATCTAGAAGCTTCAGGAAGCTGGACCGCGTGACGCCTGCCGGCAGGCACGTCATACACTACGAGAGGAGGAAGCCGGGCACTCCGCACTGCGCCATCTGCGGCTCGGGGCTCCACGGGATAAGCACCGCGAAGAACCCCAAGGGCAAGTCAAGGAAGACCACCGCGAGGATATTCGGCGGCGTGCTGTGCACGAAGTGCACCAGCGAAGTGATAAAGCTCGCGAGCAGGATAGAGAACGGCGAGATGAAGCTCAACGACATAGGGATGAAGCAGAAGAACTACGTCCTGCAGATGATAGCGCACTAGTGTATTCCCATGATAATCTGCATGCTCGGGCCTCACCGGCTCCGGGAAGACCACCATAGGGGACATGCTCTCCAAGGAGCTCAACATAAGGCACGTCAACAGGTCGTTCAAGGAGTTCGCCAAGGAGGGCAAGGACCTGATAAAGTTCCAGGAGGAAATCGAGGACAAGCCCAAGGTCGACAGGGACCTGGACAAGGAGATCAGGGAAGAGGCCCACAAGGAGGACAGCGTCGTGTCCACGTGGCTCGGTCCATGGATGATCAAGGACTCGTCGCTCAACGTGTGGCTCAGCACGAGCGTGGAGACGAGGGCCGAGAGGAAGGCGAAGGGACATGCATTGCTCTGTGGATGAGGCGAGGGCCTACCTCGAGCCCAAGGACCAGGAGAACAGGGAGCGCTGGATAAAGCTGTACGGGATTGACATAGAGAAGGACCGCAGCGTTTTCGACATCGACATTAACACTGACAGGGTAAAGAAGGAGGAGATTGTGGCTGTGATTGCCATGCTGTCCCTTGAGAAAGGCAAGAAGAAGTTTAGGTGAAAAAATGGCACTAATAGAAGTAGGAAGGGTATGCATCAAGAAGTTCGGAAGGGACGCCGGGGAGAGGGCGGTCATAACGAAGGTAGTGGACGACGGCTTCGTGGAGATAATGACCGCGAGCAGGATCAAGGAGAGGAAGTGCAACGTGAAGCACCTCGAGCTCCTCTCCGAGAAGGTCGACGTGAGCAACAAGGAGCAGCTGGCCAAGGCGATAGAGGTCGAACCCTCCAAGCTGGTCGCGCCGCACCACCACGCGAAGAAGGCGTAGTCCCCCGCAACCGGCCTCCGCCTTGCGGAGGCCCATTCTCTTCCTTATAGCGATCCGCGCCCGCAAAGGCCGGATTGCACCAATCCTAGGAAAGCGCCTTGTTCAGGGCAGGGTACGCCTCAAGCGCGTGCTCCTGCTCAAGCTGCTGGTACACTGAGTACATTATGCCCACGGTGAGGAGTATTCCCATCCCGGTGCCTATGGCCCCGCTGAGCGTGGCCAGGGCCGCCAGCAGCGCGACGAAGACGCTCCCGAGGACTGTTATGGTCGGTATGTACTTGTTCAGCACGCCCTCGACGACCCTGGGGTCCCTCCTGAAACCGGGTATCTGCCATCCCACGTCGCCGAGCTGCTCCGCCACTGCCTTGGGGTTCTGGCCGGTCATCTCGACCCAGAACTTGCCGAAGATCACGGCGAGCACAACCAGGACCAGGGTGTAGACCAGTATGTGCACCAGCTCCGGCACGAGGAGCATCCCTCCCCACGGCAGGTAGAGCTGGCTGGAAGCGGTGATGAAGTGGTTGAAGTACAGCAGGTAGGATCCTGCGCCGCCGTAGGTGGTCGAGTATGGCGTCGGGAAGTAGGGAGATATGAGGTAGACGAGACCCCCCACGAGGGTCTGCTGGGTCCCTCCGGTTGCCAGGGGCTGCGCCGTGTAATAAGCGAAGAACTTCGCCAGGTTGGCGAGCGGTCCGGTGACTCCGGCTATGAACCGCAACCAGACGCTGAGGCTCGTCTCGAAGGACGTTGCAAGTATAACAGGCAGCACGCTGACGTAGAGGAAGGGTATCGGCAGCCTGCCTCCTATCCCCCTGAGCTGGCTGAAGACGAGGGGCAGCTCCACCTTTATGTCATAGACGTATATGCAGACCAGGAAGACCAGCGACTGCGAAGAACAGCGGGCCGAAGGCGAGTATGGCGGTGGGTATGGCCGTCGCGCCCCCAGCGGTTATGGCCGCCGAGGCCTCGGCGAAAAGTATGGTCACCGTGCCCCCTATTATGGAGAAAGCCACCCCTCCGGCGATGAACAGGTTGATCCCCGAAGTGATCCCGTACTTGGTCATCGTCTCGTCCAGGAAGACTATGAAGATTGCGCTTATCGCCAGCTGCGCGAAGACCAGCCAGAAGAAGCTCGCGGAGACCAGCGTCACGTAGCCCGTGACCACGAATATGTACGCCTCTATGATGGCGATGCAGATCGCCATCAGCTTCTGTATGCTCTGGAAACGTCCCTTCTGCTCCTGGTCGTTCATGTCGACGTTGAAGACCCCCGCGCCTATCACCAGTTGCAGAAGGATGCTCGAGAGCACTATCGGGGTTATCCCGACCGTTATGATGTACCCTATCCTCGCCGCGAAAATAACGCTCACGATCTGCACGAAGGGCTGGTTCAGCGACGAGATGCTCACGCCTATCGCCGGCGTGCTGAACATCATGAAATAGACCAGAAGGATCAACCCAGTCCACTTCATCTTCTCCCTGAACGAGAGGGGCGCCGCGGGTTTCTTCACGCTGGGTATGAACTTGAGTATGGGATCCAGAACGCTAAGATTCATGGTCATGCCTTCTTGGCGCGCGCGCCGGACCCTGCCAGGAGCTCCATCCTGACGGAATACTTGCGCTTGCCGTTTAACCTTCTTTGGATGTAAACGTTTTTATTAAGGACGCCCCGGGCGAATCCCGCCAGCATCGAGGTGGTCAGGTCGACGAAGTTAGCGACTGAGCTGTCGTTGCCGTAGGTGAGGTCTATCTCTATGACCCTGCCCCGTTTCCTCTTCACGCTCGCGCTCTCCACACCGAGGTACTTCGCCATTCTGATAATCTTGTCATCGAAATCCCCGACCCTGCCCCTGTCCGCGATCCTCTTGCCAGTGAGGTACATAAGCTTCAACGCCTCGGTGAATACGGGCTCCTCCAAGAGGGGCTGCGAGAACAGCATGCTGTATGAGCTGCCCGTGCCGTGGCCGCCGGAGAACATGACGTTCTCCTCTATCATCCGGGTCATCCTCCCCATGTCCGCGACCCGCTCGCGCACGTCCCCGTGCTCGTCCCTGGGCGACGCGACGAACTGGCAGAACTTGGAGCCGTTGTAGACGCACTTAGGCTCCCTTACGTAGACGGGCCTCCTGGCGTGCGCCGAGAGATAGCCAGCTATGAGGCCGGATTCGAAGGCGTGGATGTCGGTGCCCAGCCCCTCCGCCCCGGGCTTTGCCTTGTAGGAAGTGATGGTGCTGTATGACTCGAACGGCCTGTAGAGGACCTTCCCGAATCCGGCGTTCTCCAGCGTCCTCTCCAGCGCGCCAACCGTCTTGTCCGAGCTGTCGTAGATCGCGGCGCCGAGGTCGAAACCAGACCCGTAGGCCAGCTTCCTCAGGTCCCCCGTAGCGTTGTATATTAGGTCCTGCACCAGCAGGCGCCTCTCCCCGGAGTTTTCCGTGCCGAGCATCTTCCTTATGAGGAGCTCCCTGCCGCTCCGGGCCGTCGTGACGGAGACCGATCCCTTGGGCGGCTTCCTGCGCCTCGCTGCCTTCCGCCTCACCGGGACCCTCCTTTTCGCCTTCGCGCCTTTGGCCACTCGAACACCAAGAAAGTTCATCTGCGCCTGGAGGCCTTCGCCTTGCGGGCTATCCTGCCAGACTGGTAGTAAATGAATGCCAAATTTATTATTATCATCAGGAATATGAGCCACTCCTGGTAGTTGCCGAGCAGGGATATGATTCCGCTGACCTGGATCGCCCCGAGCCCGAGAAGGTACAGGAGCGACGAGACGATCGGCGCGTAGCAGCCGCAGCCGGCTATCATGACCCCGAACGACGCCGTGCACACGCTCACAACGCCGCTTTCCCCGGCGTCCAGGGCGTCAAGCAGGCTGGCCAGCTCGTATGCGCTCAGCGCCGCCAGCGCGGCCGAGCTCGCGATCAGGGCGTAGATCGGATAGACCTGCACCGTGACAAGGACGGCCCCCAGGCCGTAGTTGATCACGTAGAAGAACAGCAGGTAGTAGGCCACAGCTGCGACGGCCGCCACGAGGACAAAGCGAGGCGCCGTGAATACCCTCTTCAAGGCCCTCGCCCTGTCCCTGATGCCGGGCACCGGAGTCGTCATCCCACTAACCCAGAGCGGGCTCCATGGCCCGGATGGCCGGCAGGCCGCAGACCTGAGCGGTGTTCCCGATGGTCTTGCATATCATCGCAGTGTAGTAGTCCGCTCCCGCGTACTCCGTCCACCCCAGCTGGCTGCTCGGCATGGCTATCTGCTGCAGCATCTGCTCGTGTGTCATGTTCAGCAGGCTGTACGACTGCGAGCTGTTCCCGAAGGCCCTCGCGTCGGCCCCAGCTGCCACGTAGTTGCCCCATATGGTGTAGGGGGTGCCTCCGAAGGTGTTGATCGCGATTATGTACTTGGCCGCGTCGATGTAGGCGAGGTTGCCCGTCTGGTTGACGACCTGCTGCACTGCGGAGAGAGGCTGCAGGGAGAACCCTCCGGTGATTGGCGCGGACTCCTCTATCGGCAGGAAGTTTATGTACTTGCTGCTGTAGAACGAACCCAGCGTCACGGATGTCGATTCGTAGTGCACCGGCGCCCAGTACAGCGTCGGGGCGTCGCCGTCCCCGAGAGAGCTGTATCCCTCGAAGAGGTTCGTGAAGTTGCCGAACCTGGACAGGGCGAGGGCCATGGACCACCTGTTGGCCGCGCACCAGATGCAGGTTATGGAGCCGACGTATATGACAGAGGGCTTGCCATTCACCACGAATGTCTGCACGACCGCGGGCTTGAGCCCGACGGAGTTGTTGAGGGTCCCGTTCAGCAGCATGTTCCCGGCGATCTCGAAGTAAGCATTGGGCGCGTTGTTGATTGCGCCTAGGTCGACGGCGTCCAGAGGCTCGTTGATGCCCGTTAGCGTGTTCCCCGGGGCCCTCACCGCAGTTATCACCGGCGCGTCGCTGAGGTTGGCCGAAGGGGCTATCAGGGCGCTGCTTATGTTGTAGCCGACGAGGGGCGTGACAGTCACGTTCGTGCCGTTGCCCTTGACGAATATCGTGTTGGTCACATAGACGGTGCGCGGCGCGGCCAGCGCTACGGAAGCGATCCCCAGCGCGACCACGCTTATCACTATCGAAGCGTACACAAGAATGCGTTCCCTCTCTTTTGCCCTCTCTGCTTTGTTCATGCGACCAGCTTTGATTATCAGTTATATTCTGCAGGACAAGGTATATAAAAACAGTTAGGTCTACTAAAGTAGGTAGGGGAGATGTCTAGCAGGCCAGCGTTCAGCTCCGGGAGTTCTGGGGTGTCCGTGCGGCACGCGATGCCGGAAAAGGCCGTCCAGCCGGAATCTGTGCTGAGGGAAAAGATACAGGAGCTCGAATTCGCGCACGAGATTCCTGTCCTGTACAATTTCTCATTCCCCCTGGATAACAAGCACACCTACTCGCCGAAGTACACGCTCGCGCTGCAGATCCGCGGTAAACCTTCGGCCGAAAACGAGGGCGGCGCAAGGTACCTGATACTGGACAACTGCGTATTTTCCATGCAGAAAAGCAGGGCGGAACTGCTTTGGCACGCCCACAAACTCGCCTCGTTCTGCCAGATCTACAGCGACGACTTCCACATAGTCCTGACTGGACCTGTTCCGAAGCAGGAGCTATTCAGGCAGGTGCGATCGAGAACCGACTTTTCACTGAGCGGCCTGGCCGACGCCGCCCATTTCACCTATCTGCAGATACCGAAGGACTCGACGCCTGAGGGGAGAAGGAAATCGGCAAAGGCGATAGACTTCTACCTGAAGGATTTGCTCAAGAGGAGCGACCAAGATGTGGTGATCCGCCCAGCTAGGCGCAAGGCCGAACTGATGGACATCCTCTATAAGTACCTCGATGATCCCAGATTCAGGAACGAGCCTTACGTGGCGAGCGAGGACGACATAGCGCGCGCAAGATCAGCATTCGATGACCATCTTGAGCTCAGACAGTTTCTCGATATAGACGCGGTGATTGCAAGACTGAACCTTGTGGAACAGGACGGGCGCAAACTGCTAAGGGACAGGGACCACGTGTGGGAACGACAGGATGTCAAAAGGCAGTCAGGCTGGACGGACCCGCTGGAAAAGCAAACCCTGCCACGCAGTTGGCATGATTTCAAGACGGACGTTTTCGGAATCTACCGCGGCAAGCTCGGCCGCGCGCTGACAAAGGAGGAATCCTACGTGCTCAACGGAAGGGTGTTGGAGATTCTTATGCAGGTGAACGCCAGGCGCGCGGCGCCCGAGCCACGCAAAGAAGTGCGCCAGCAGACGCTCCTGGATCCGGGCTTCGTGTTCGAAATCGGAAACGTTATTAAAAGAGGCAGGCCAACCTTCAACACAGAGGACATCATCAGTTGTGATTATAGTGATTATGGCGTCGCAGCAAGTCCAGTCATTGCAAACGCGCTCAGAGCGTAGCTTTAAGCTGGCGGAGTTCTCCGACGCCCACTGCCACCTCAACCTGTTCAGTGACCCGCAGGGCGCGATCGCCAGGGCTCGGGAGCAGGGGGTGGGCCTCATGATAACCGCCGGAGGCAGCGACAAGGACAACCGGGAGAGCATAAGAATCGCGGACGGAGCCCAGGGCGTCTTCGCCGTGGTGGGGATAAGCCCCGACTTCTCGTCTTCGGACTCTGGCTCGCTGAAGGGCCTGGAAGGCCTGATAAAGAGCAGCAACAAAGTGGTGGGGATAGGGGAGATAGGCATAGACGCGAAGGCCGCGGACAGGGTGAGCATCGAAATCCAGAGGGAGGTCTTCGGCGCGCAGCTCGATATGGCGAAAGATCTTGGTGTGCCAGTGGTGATACACTCCAGGGGCTCCCTGGACGAGGTGGCCGCAATGCTCGAAGAGAGGGGCATCAGGAACGCAGTGTTCCATTTCTTCGAGGGCGGCGAGGAGCAGGCAAAAATGCTCGCCGAACGAGGGCCATCTGATATCGGTGCCGCCCGTGATGACCGGCAGGAGGAAAAGGGTTATAAAGAACACCAGCCTAAGTAATCTAGTAGCGGAAACGGACTCGCCTGTCGTTGGCAAAACTCCGGCGGACGTCCTGGACGTCTGCAAGGCAATGGCCGAAATAAAAGGCGTGCCTCTGGAAGATGTTGCCGAGTCAACAACGGAAAACATAAGAAGGCATTTTTACATATGATTAGTGAGGGTCCGTAGCTCAGCTTGGATAGAGCGGTAGCCTTCTAACGCTTGAGGCAAGCTAAAGGTCGCGGGTTCAAATTCGATAGAACCTCCCAAAGTTTTTATACGATGAGAATCCCGCCGGACCCGCATTGGTGGTTTAATGAAAGACGACAAGAAGAACGACGAGACAATAACCCAGATAAAGCAGCAGATAGACCTGTTGCTGAACGACAACAGCGTGCCGAGGAATGTCAAGGCGGCTCTCGAGGAGGCCAAGAAGGCCCTGTCGCAGGATGGCAACGAGTACTCCCAGAAGTCATCCACGGCCACGTACAAGATAGACGAGGTCAGCAACGACATAAACCTGCCGCCCTACGCTCGCACCGTCATATGGAACATACTGAGCCTGCTGGAGTCTGTGGGAGACCAGTAGAAGCCGCAGAGGCGTCCTAAGACCTGCAGTTCAAAGTAGGTCTTCCGGAGTCACTATTCCAACCATCTGCCCCTTCTCCGATATTATGATTGCCCTATTCGTATGCAACAGCGCCTTCACTACGTCTAGCGGCGTATTCAGGCCGACCGTTGGGAAAGGCTCCCCGACATACCCGCTTATCCTCTCGCTCTTCTCGGCGCCCATGAGGTCTGACACGCTTATGGATCCCACGAGCTTGCCGTGCTCCGTCACGGGAAACTGGGAGATGGCGTGTTTCTTCACAAGTTTCCCGACCTTCTCGACGCTGTCGTTCCGCGTCAGCGCGATGGGCTTCTTGTTCATGACGTCCTTCACCGTCCTCTCCCCCTTGTGCGCGGCCTCGTCCAAGAAATCGAATATCTTGCACGCGATCTCGTAATTAGGCACGACAACCCCACGCTCTATCTTTGTTATCATGGACTGGCTGATGCCGACCTCCCTCGCCATCCTCTGCTGCGTGCAGCCGAGGCTCTTGCGCCTGCCTGATATGGATTTGAGCTCTGGGAACATGGAAGGTTATCGCAGCAGGAAAATATAAGCGTTTCCTCCTTTATTTGTTTTTGAATAATTCTCCAGGTATATCCTGCCAATTTACTAAATCAGAAGTATGATGTCCTGTGTAAAGGGTTTGTCCACTGCTATTCATATATGCATAATATAAGCAGAAGCGCATAAATACCCTGCCTACCCATCAACCCTTGTGATTGAATGGCCTATCGCCCTCCCATCGTTACCACAAATCTTTTTCCCGCAGGCCTTCGAAAGGAAGAAACGGATCCCAACCTTACCTGCCTCTCCAGACACGATCACGAAGCGGCTGGCCAGCCAGGAAATGCTGGGAACGATGCGAATAATAAGACATCGCCTCGCCGCAAACACAGTTTCAGATCGCCAGATTTTCCGTACAGATAGTCATTTTTCGCATCGAGAGATTGGCATATTACGAACTTTCTTGCAATCACGCCCACCCCTATTCATATATGAATAAAATAAGCAAAAGCATATAAGTACCTAAATGGCTCCATATTTACCGTGGTTAAATGTTTCTTCAAAAAATAAACTCCGACTCGGCCTCAGAATCTACGCCTACTCAGCGCTTAACCCCCAGCGCGTGGGGTTACAACCACTCCACAGTAATACCCCTCAATGCCGATGTTTCGCATAACGAAGGAAGGAGTGTCAAGGACTATGGGCGCGCCCTGCGGAAGATAAAGCGGAAAACACAATAGTCCCGCAGTTGCTTCCGCAGAACGAAGCTAGTTAGCCCTGGGTTGCTCCAAACCTCTTCTCATGTAACCCCTACCAACGCGCCCTGCTAAACCTTTATATAAGATTTAAGCGAAATCCTATCTACTGCGTCGGGGGACGCGGATGTGCTTTTCATGCCAGAGGACACCTTAATCGAGCTCGCGGACAGGCTGAGCGGAAAGGTGGTCATAAGCTCAGACATCAAGGCGTCGGACCTCTGCGGCGCCGACGCCGAATCCTTGATAGCGCACATAACCGACCACTTCGAAGGCAGGGAAGGCATGAAGGTGCTCGGCATGCCCGAGCTCCAGGAGATACTCGCCAAGATCGGCAAGAAGAAGGAGCCCGTGCAGATAGAGGTCGTGAGGTCCGGGGACTTCAAGCCCCTGGCCAAGGACGTGGACGCCAGGTACACTATAAGGGACACGCCGATAGGCAGGACGAACAACACAGTGGGCGACTTCACGGACCATTTCAGGGACAGGTTCAACAAGATAAAGGCGATAATGAAGGCCAGCGGCAACGGCTACGGCGGGAACGTCAACATAGGCGCCATGAACCAGTACATAAGCGGAAGGGAGATGGGGCTCATCGGCATGGTCTACGAGAAGACGGTGACGAAGAACGGCCACGTCATGCTCACGCTCGAGGACGAGAGCGGAACCGCGAAGGTGCTGGCCTACAAGCCGCAGACCAAGGCGAAGGACCTCTCCAACGAGGTCTTCGATACGGCCTCCAGGGTGGCGAAGGACGACGTGCTGTACGTCAAGGGAAAGGTCTCGGGCCCCTTCTTCATAGCCAACAAGATCCTCTGGCCGGACGTCCCGATACGCGTGAGGAAGAGGACCGAGGACGACGTAGCCATAGCGCTCCTATCGGACGTGCACGTGGGCAGCAAGCTCTTCCTGGAGAAGCAGTTCGGGAAGTTCCTCGAGTGGCTGAACGGGGGCGTCGACAACAGGAAGGACCTCGCCGCGAAGATAAAATACATGGTCGTCGGGGGCGACCTCGTGGACGGCGTAGGCGTGTATCCCCGCCAGGAGAAGGAGCTGAGCATCGACGACATATACAAGCAGTACTCCGTATTCTTCGACTTCATGGAGAGCATACCCGACTACATAGAGGTCTTCGTGCTCCCAGGCAACCACGACGCGGTCCAGAGGGCCGAGCCCCAGCCCGCGATAAGCAAGAAGCTGCTGGGCGACTTCGCCAGGGCGAACGTCCACTCGGTGGCGAATCCCTGCTACCTGAACCTCCACGGCGTTAAGGTGCTGTCCTACCACGGCGGCGTCGCTCGACTCGGTCATACAGAACATCCAGGGCTGCAGCTACTCCAACGCCACCTCGGCGATGAAGGAGATACTGAAGCGGAGGCACCTGTGCTCGATATACGGCAACACCGTGACGACGCCCAGCAAGAACGACGCCCTGGTGATAGACGAGGCACCGGACATACTCCACATGGGCCACATACACAAGAACGGCTACGACGAGTACCACGGCACGGCCCTGGTGAACAGCGGCACGTGGCAGGCCCGGACGTCATTCCAGATAAAGCAGGGGCACATCCCGACTCCGGCGCTGCTCTCGGTCTACGAGACGAAGTCCGCGCCGGTGTCGCACGTGGACTTCAACGGTTAGGTGTTCCCTTGGACATCGATTCATACTTCAAGCTGCTCGAGGAGGGCTTCCAAGAGGCCTACGAGGTCGCGAGCAGCGCAAAGGCGCTGGGCTTCGACCCGAAGAACTACGTCGAAGTAAAGGCCGCGCCAGACCTGGCCGGGAAGGTGGAGGGGCTCATGAACGTGGAGGGCCTCGCTAAGCTCATAACGGACAACCAGAAGGGCAAGTCCAGGGCCGAGCTCGCGTTCTGCCTGGTGAAGGAGATCTGCACCAACGACGCCTTCGACGGCTACGACGTTATCAGGAGGATAGAGCTCGCAGTGCAGGACCGGCCTCGCGATCTGCACAGAGGGCATCCTCGTCGCGCCTACGGAAGGCGTCCAGGGGATAGGGCACTTCAAGAACCAGGACAACTCCGATTACATATCCATATTCTACGCCGGCCCGATCAGGAGCGCCGGGCGGGACCGCAGTGGCGCTGTCGGTCGCATTCGCGGACTACGCCAGGAAGTTCTTCAACATAAGCCCCTACAGGGCGACGCAGGACGAGATAGAGCGCTACCTCGAGGAGGTGGAGCTCTACCACGAGAGGGTGGTCAACCTCCAGTACAAGCCCTCCGCCGAGGAGCTCAGGACGGTCGTGAGCAACCTGGCGGTCTGCGTCGACGGCCTGCCGACAGAGCAGATAGAGGTCAACGTGCACGCGAACCTGTCCAGGAAGCAGTTCGACGGGAAGGACGTCGGGATCACGAACAGGGTGAGGGGAGGGGTGCCGCTTGTGCTGAGCAGCATAGTGCAGAAGGCGAAGAGCGTCTCCAAGGAGGTGAAGAAGTCCGACCTCGACTGGAGCTGGATGAACGGCATAATAATGGTGGACAAGTCCAAGAAGGCGAGCGGCGAGGCGGAGAAGGACAAGACCGCGACCTTCCTCGAGGAGCTCGTCGCGGGCAGGCCCATCTTCGCCTACCCGAAGCACATCGGCGGCTTCAGGCTGAGGTACGGCAGGGCCAGGACCACAGGCATAGCCGCGAAGGGCTTCAGCCCAGCGACCGCGATACTAACCATGGAGTACATCGGGATTGGAACCCAGCTCAAGGTGGAGTTCCCGGGCAAGGGCTGCGTCGCCGCGCCGGTGGACACGATAGAGGGGCCCTTCATAAAGCTCAAGTCAGGCGAGGCGCTTAGGGTGAACGACGCCGAGACCGCCAGGCTGCTGAAGGACGAGGTTGCGGAGATAATCTCGCTCGGGGACATACTGATAACCTACGGCGACTTCAAGAAGACCAACACCCCGCTGCAGCCCAGCAGCTACGTGGAGGAGTTCTGGCAGGCGCAGCTCGACGCGGCCGCGAAAGAACCCATGAAGATTAGATCACGCGACTCTGGACTTCAGGGAGGCGTACGCGCTGTCCCGGAAGCATTCGATACCCATCCATCCCAAGTTCCTCTTCGAGTTCCAGGCGGTCGGCAAGGACGACCTCGAGTCGCTGGCGCGGAGCGTGCTCGCCGCGAAGGCGCACGGAGCAAAAGGCCTCTTCGATGTCGAGAGGCTGGAGCTCCCCGCGTCCACCGAGGGGACCAAGAGGACCCTGGAGCTGCTCAACGTACCGCACAAGCTCGCCGGGGGCAACATCGTAATCGCCGGGGGCTTCGCGCAGAGCCTGCTCGCCTCGCTGGGATTCGCCAGCGGCCGACGGCGAGCTGGACCTGACTGAGGCCGCGATGGAGAGGTACAAGGGCGAATACGAGAGCACTCTCGCTCTGGCGAACGCCCTCGCGCCGTTCAGGATAATGAAGAGGTCGACCTTCGTCGGCGCAAGGATAGGGAGGCCCGAGAAGGCGCGGGAGAGGCTCATGGTCCCGGCCCCCCACGTGCTCTTCCCCATAGGCGACTTCGGCGGCAAGGAGAGGAACCTGTCTACGGCGCACTCCTACGACTCCAACAAGTTCGGCAGGCAGAGCATAAAGGTGGAGATGGCCAGGTATAGGTGCGACTCGTGCGGGCTGTCCCTCGACGGGCCGTACTGCTACACGTGCGGCAAGCACGCGTCGATAGAGAGGATGTGCCCGAAGTGCAATACCCCCCAGAAGGATGAGAAGTGCGCGCACTGCGGGTCGGACACGATCGCCTACGGCCAGAGGAACATAGACTTCGTGAAGCTTGTGGCCAACGCCACCGCGAAGCTCGGCATCGCCAAGATGCCCAAGCTGATAAAGGGGGTCAAGGGCCTGATGAACCGCGACAAGATAGCCGAGCCGCTGGAGAAGGGCATACTCCGCGCGAGGCACAACATCTTCATATTCAAGGACGGTACGTCTAGGTTCGACGCGACGGACCAGCCGCTGACGCACTTCTACCCCAAGGAGATGGGCGTCGGCTTCGAGAGGCTCAGGGAGCTCGGCTACGACAAGGACCTCGACGGGAACGACCTCACTGGCGACGAGCAGCTCCTGGAGATGAAGCACCAGGACGTGATACTCAACAGGCGCGGGGCCGAGTACCTGCTCAACGTGGCCAAGTACATGGATGACATGCTCGTGATGCTCTACGGGCTCAAGCCCTACTACAACGCGGTCACGATCCAGGATCTCGTGGGCAAGCTCGTGCTCACCCTGGCCCCGCACACCTCGTGCGCCGTGCTGAACAGGGTCGTAGGGTTCACCGACGCCAACGTGGGCTTCGCGCACCCCTACACCATCTGCGCGAGGAGGAGGAACTGCGACGGCGACGAGGACACGACGATGCTCCTCCTCGACGCGCTGATAAACTTCTCGAAGGGCTACCTCCCGACGAACATCGGAGGCACGATGGACGAGCCCCTCCTGCTGGCGACGAGGGTCGCCCCCGAGGAGGTCGACGACGAGGTCCACGCGATGGAGGTCGTGAGCTCATATCCGCTCGAGTTCTACGAGAAGACCCTCTCCGGCGCCTCGCCTTCGGAGGTCAAGATGGAGCTTGTGGAGAGCAGGCTCGGCAGCAAGGGCATCTACGAGAACCTGCGCTTCACGCACGGCGCGCTCATCAACGCGATAAGGCTCGCGCCCAAGAAGAGCTACTACACGCAGCTGAAGACGATGGATGAGAAGATAGATGCGGAGTTCAAGTTCATGGACATGCTAGACTTCAGTAGACAAGTCGGACGCGGCCAAGAGGCTGATAATGAGCCACTTCATACCTGACCTGATAGGCAACCTCCACTCCTTCTCCAAGCAGAGGTTCAGGTGCGTCTCGTGCAACGCGAAGTTCAGGCGCGTGCCCCTGGCCGGCAAGTGCACGCGCGACGGCGGCAAGCTGCTGCTCACGATATCGAAGGGCAGCATAGAGAAGTACCTCGATACGGCTACGAAGCTCGCGGAGAGGTACGACCTCGACACCTACATGAAGCAGAGGACTCATGCTGATAAAGGACGAGATAGACAGCGTCTTCGGCAGCCTCGAGCTGAACGTCGAGGAGAACAGGGGCCAGTTCAACCTGGCGAACTTCCTGTAAGCTGCCCTCAGCCGGATTTTTCATCTGCCTTCTTGACCGCCGCCTCAAGCACGTCGAGGCCCTTCTCCAGATTCGACTCGGAGATGGTTATCGGAGGTATTATCCTTATCGTCGATCTCCCTGCGGGGAGCAGTAGCAGGCCGTTCTTGAAGCACTCGAGAAGCACGGCGTCTTTAGCCTTCTTCCCGTACTCCTTCGTCCTCTTGTCCCTCACCAGTTCCATCCCTATCATGAGTCCCACCCCCCTTACGTCTCCGACGATCTCGTACCTCTCCTTCATCTCCTCAAGCCGTTCTACGACTATGGCGCCTTTCTTCCTGACCTGCGCTTGCAGGGAGATCATGTTCTTCTTGACATAGTCCAGTGACGCATTGGCGGCCGCTACCGCCAGCAGATTCCCACCGAATGTGTTCGCGTGGGCCCCGCCCGGTATGTTGCCGAGCGATCTCAGCGTCACCGTGGCGCCGAACGGCAATCCCCCTCCCAGGGCCTTAGCCATGCTGTAGATGTCGGCTTCGACGCCGAAGTTGTCGAGCGCCAGGAACTTTCCGGTGCGCATGTAGCCGGACTGGACCTCGTCGGCTATGAGGAGTATCCCGTTGTCGCTCGCGATCTTCCGCAATTCCTTAACGAAGGACTCCGGCGGCACGATGTACCCCCCTTCTCCCTGTATGGGTTCGATGATTATTGCGGCCACCTCCTCTGGGGACACCTCCTTCTGCAGTATCGTGTCTCTAAGGTGCTCGATGCAGAACTTGCTGCACTCTTCCTCGTCCCCATAGGGGAATCTGTAAGGGTAGGGGTAAAGCGAGTGTATGACTGAATTGAACGGCCCGAAGTGCTTCCTGTGCAGGTTGTTCGACGCGGTGAGCCCAAGCGATCCCTGGGTCCTGCCGTGGAATGCGTTGTAGAATGATATCACGTACTGCCTCTTGGTGAAAACCTTCGCGAACTTGACCGCCGCCTCGACTGGCCTCGGTACCTGAGTTCGAGAAGAACACGCGGCCGAAACCTTTCGGGAACATCGTCATAAGTTTCTCGGCGAACGCCACCGGCTGCTCCGAATAGAAGTCGGTGAAGGCGGGGTGCATAAGCTTGTCCACCTGGCCCTTTACCGCGTCCCTCACGCCCCTGTTCGCGTTGACCCCGAAGTTGTAGACTGAGATGAAGCTCGAGAAGTCTATGAACTTGTTTCCGGAAACGTCATAGGCGTAATCACCGTCGCCGCGGGCCGCGATGAAATCGTAGTGCTCGCGCGTGGTGGCCAGCATCACGTCGCTGTCCCTTTTCATCACGCCCCTGATCTTGGAGTCGACCCTCACCGCCATCCTATCGAGTGTAGATACCGAATAAAGGTTATTATTGGTTACTGGCTCGGCATTAGCGAACTCAGATCAGGTTAGATTCTGTCGCCCGTTCCATCGCCTTCGTCCACTTGGCAAAGCTCTCTAGGAAATCCCGAACGTGCTTCTCCGTATCCGCATCGGTGAGCTTCCCTTCGGCGTCGAACTTCTTGTTCACGAACGTCACGAAGACCTCCGGCTTCACCATGGTAAAGGCGTCCAAGGGGGATCAGCATCTGCGCGCAGGTGGTACTGGGCCCTGGAGCCCCCGAGCATTCCGGGCGACGCGCTCATCATCGCCACCGGCTTCTTCTCGAATGAGTTGCTGCCGTACGGCCTGGATGCCCAGTCTATCGCGTTCTTGAGCACGCCAGGGACCGAGTAGTTGTACTCCGGGGTGACTATCAGCACGGCATCTGCGGCCTTTATCTTGGCCTTGAACTCCATCACCCTTTGGGGCATATCGCCCTCGAGGTCCGCGTTGAAGACCGGGATTCCCTCGAGGTCGAACTTCTCCAGGGTCGCTCCCTCAGGCAGCAGCCCAGAGGCCGCATTCAGCAGCATCTTGTTGTAGGAGCCCTTCCTCAGGCTCCCCGCGATACCAAGCATGTTCAATCTTTCATCGGCCATCCGCAATCACAATTTTCCTATTATCTGGCTACGTTCGAATATAAATATTCCCGTACAGGGCAGGAGAAGCGCGCGAAATCGCGCGGATCACACAATTTCGTCAGTAGGGCGGCTTTCGCCGCCTCTACTTCTGGGTGACGCCAGCCTTAACTGGCGATATACTATTGTTACACAGATTTATATATCTTACCAAAGTAAAAGAAAATACGCAAGATATAAATATTTTACTTCAGTAAATAAAGCACAGGAAACGCGTAGGCCAACGCTATACAAACAGGCATGGCTTTTTGCCATCGGCATAGCCGCTTCTATTTCTGGGTGAACGAATGAGAGGTAGTGGAAACAATAGGAAAATGGGAAAGAGAGAAGGAAGGAGACTGGAGGGAGCGCTGGAGGCACTGGTGGTATCGTGCACGGGAGCAAAGGACAAGGATACGGCAGCAATGGAAAGCTGGGCCCCGGCGAAGGAACTCGCGGACATAGACCGCGACATCGCGCAGCTGTATGTGGTGGCAAAGGAATGCAGTAGGGCAGGCCATCACAAGCGCTACGAGATGCGGATCGAAGTCAGCGAAGAAGGAATGGACGGAAATGTGGTCCGGAGCTGGGAAGTGACGGAACTTCCTGAAGTAGAAGAGGGGGAGAATCCCTCCCCTTCCTCCGGAGCTCCTGCTTATATTCCTTTTTTGGGAAATGCAATCATGCTAAGGATCGGCTATCACGTCTCCATATCAGGAAGCATGGACCTCGCCTTCGACAGGGCCGCCATGATAGGCTGCACCGCGATGCAGGTCTTCTTGAGCAATCCCCGAGGATGGGGCGCGAAGCAGTTGCCTGCGGAGGAGATTGCGGAGTTCAGGGCAAAAGGTAGGAACTTCGGGGCCGATCAGGTCTTTGCCCATATGGCCTACCTTCCAAACATCGCCTCACCCAACGAATTCGCGTACAAGAAATCCACGGTGGCGCTCGAATCATCGCTGAGGCGCTGCGACCTGCTCGGGATAAGGTATCTAGTCACGCACCTCGGCAGCCACCTCGGCGAAGGGAAGGAGGTGGGCATCAGCAGGGCGGTGGAGGCGATAGGCCAGATGGAGGGAATCGCCAAGGGCGTCACTCTCCTTCTTGAGAATGAGGCCGGGCAGCGCAACAGCATAGGTTCCACTATCGAGGACCTTGCGGAACTCCGCTCCAGGATCCGAGACCGAACCAGGGGAATAGACACCGGATTCTGCATGGATACCTGCCACCTGTTTGAGGCGGGATACGACGTAGGGAGCAGGAAGGTCCTCTCGGAGGTGTTTGATGTCATCGACATGAAAGACGTACGCGTCATACACCTCAACGACGCGAGATATCCTCTCGGGCGTGCCCTGGATAGGCACGAAAACATAGGTCGGGGGTACATAGGCAGGTCCGGCTTCGAGACCTTCCTGAACTATCCGGGGATAGCGGACAAGCCGATGATAATGGAGACCCCCTCCCGCAGCCTGCGGGAGGACAGGCAGCAGATAAGGCTCGTAGAGGGCCTTGTGCGGTCCAGAACCTGATCCGTCTTCTTCTTTCGCATCAGTTTGGCAGCCTTCGAATTGCTTTTCCTAAGGAATACTTCCGGTTCCGGGTGATAAGATGTTATTTTTCAAAAACAAAAACGCGATAGCCCTAGGCAAGATAAAAAAGGAACTCAGGCTCGGCGGCATACTCCGCGGCCCGCGGTGGAGGTGGAGAAGGGTGCTCTTTAGGAGACTGAGCATAGACCTCGGCAGGATGCTGAACCCGCACATAGTCGTGATGGGTGAGAGCGGCAGCGGCAAGTCCAACGCGTGCAAGGTGATCCTGCGGGAACTCTCCGCGCACGGCATAAACTTCATTGTCTTCGACGCCCACGACGAGTACCTCGGCCTCGCCGAGTCGCTGGGTGCGGACGTCTACGATGCGAGCCGCACAGGGGTGAACCTGTTCGAGATCGGCGGCAAGAGCGACAGGGAGAAGGCGAGCGAGATATCCGGGATGTTCAGGAGGCTGCTCGGCCTCGGGCACATGCAGGCGTACGCCCTGTACAAGGCAGTCCTGTATACCTATCAGATATCCGTAGCTAAGGGCCGCGAGCCCAACATGAACGACCTTCTCTTCACAATAAAGGTGTTCGAGAAGCACGCTGGCCGGGCCGAACTCGGAGTGCTCAGGTCCGTCGAGCACAGGCTTACGCCGCTCTCTGCGGCGGCGCATTCCCGCAGCGTGAAGGTCGATGAGCTGATGAAGGGCAGGAGCGTCTTTGCATTGAGCAGGCTCGGTACATCGGAGGCGCAGGCGGTGTACATAGAGAGCTTCCTGAGGAAGATCTACGAGGCGATGCTTGCGGGCGACAAGAGGCCCAGGGCCCGTTTCTTCATAGTGGTGGAGGAGGCCGGCAAGCTGGGCGAGGGGTCGATGCTCGCAAGACTGGTGGCAGAGGGAAGGAAGTACGGCATAGGCATAATGGTGGTGGCCCAGAGGGCGAAGTCGCTCGATAGGGAGATAAGGAGCAATGCAGAGCTCCTCATGGCCTTCTACCAGAGGGAGCCTGAGGAGCTGAACTACGTCGCCAACATGATAGCGAGCGGCAACGAACTCAACAGGTTCGTCGCGGTGAAGCGGGCGATGCGGAACCTGGGCATGGGCAGCGCCATAGTGTCAAGGAGCCGGGGCGAGCCGCAGGTGGTGAGGTTCGACGCCTGCGAGTGCGCGCAGCACAGCCTGAGCCTCGAGATAATCGACGCCGCGCGCAAAGCGGTGGGCAAGGACGAGCTCTGCGCGAGGCTCCTGGCGAAGGGTTTCCCAAAGGAGCAGGCGATGGAAAGGGTGAGGAAGCTCCTGGGGACCGGGGAGCTGCGCTACCACGTGGTGACCGGAGGGAGGTACGCCGGCGTCTGGTACATCTCGATGCCGAGGAATAGCGCGGAACACGACGTCATGGTGAACCTGATAAGCATGCATCTCGCCGCAAACGGGGTGAGGAACGCGGTCCACAACAGCTCCTACGGACCCGACGCCGTAGCTTACGTCAAGGGGAAGAGGATGGCAGTGGAGTATGAGACGGGCACGAAGTGCAGGGAGGACACCCTGGAGATGCTCAAGAAGAGGAAGAAGCTCTACGTTCGAGTGCTCCTTGTCGTAAACGACTCCCTCCACGGGTCGTACTCCGGGCTGGAAGGGGTAGACGTTTACACAGCCTCGGAATTCTTCGAGGCGTACGCCGGCGAACGGGATACCCCGCCTCCCTCGCCGCCTGATGATCAGCCGCGCAAAGAGCCGGAGCCCTGCTGATGCCCTATGAATCCCAGCAGCAGCTTGGCGACCTCCTCGGCGTTGGTATAGTGCGGCACGTGCCCGGCGTTCAGTATCTCCAGCACGCTGCCCTTTATGTATTCGGCGAAAAGCTCGGCATACTTCGTGGACACCACGCCGTCCTTGTTCCCCCATATGAGGAGAGATTGCTCCGAAAGGCTGCCGAGGCCCTCCTTGGTGAGCAGGTCCGCCGCCTTGTCTGCGCTCACAGAACTCTTTATGACGTGTTCCGCGAGGCCGAATATCTTCGCCTCCTCGATCCATCTGTTGTCGAAGGCCTCCTTCAGCCCCTCTTTCTCCAGGTCGTCGAAGTAGTCCTTCAGCCCCATCGCGTCCTCCAGCACCAGTCCACTCGTCCCGAAGCCCTTCTGCGCCAGGATCCCCGCGATCCAGCCTCCGTAGGAGTGCCCGAACAGGTAGCCGTCCCGCATGCCCTTCGCCTCGATGAACTCACCCATCGCCTGCGCCTGTACCGCCGTGCCGTAGGCTATCTTAGGGGCGTCCGAGATGCCGTGGCCCAGCAGGTCGACGAGGCAGACGTTCAGGTCGTCGGGCAGCCATTCCACCATCCGCACCCAGGACTTCGTGCTCGAGGCGAAGCCGTGTATGAATACGATCTTCGTTCCGCTGCCGGCGTGCTGCCTGTAGTGGATCATGCCTAGGCTCGTCTTTATGTAGCCATCCTCCATGTCATCGTAAAACATTCCGATTCACTCTCTGCAATGTCGACGGCCTCGCCCGCGAATGCCTGGTTACCGCGATATCGGATACTACTATTTCGAACAGATTTAAATAGGCGGCGCTGGCAAGTCATCTCGTCAGCAGCGCGCCCAGCACTGGCGCGGCGGAGCATTCCTCGCGGAATCGCCTGTACGCATAACCCGTCCATCTCCGGCCGAAAGGCACGTACACCGAAACCCTGTTGCCGAGCCCGGCGAGCTTCCCGGCGTAACCAGCGTTTATCCCGTCAAGAATGCCGTATGTCACCTTCCTCCTGTACGACCTGTTCAGCAGAATGGCCTGGTCTATTATGCGCTTGTCATGGGTCGCGATGGTGAACTCCTTCGCGTTCCTGAAAAGGTAGCCCATCAGCCTGACGTAGTTGGCATCGATCTCCCTCCCCTCCGTGAAGGCTATCCTTCCATTTTCCGCGTAAGCGCCTTTTACGAGCCTTATCACGGCGCCCTTCTCGACGAGCCTCTTGGCATCCTGTTCCGTCCTGCGCAGGTAGGCCTGCAGGCAGATGCCAACGCCGCCCTTCCGCTTCAGCTGCCGCTCGTAGACCGACAGCGTCGCGTCCACCGTATCGTGCGCCTCCATGTCGAGCCATGTGAATGTGCCCTGCTTTTTTGCCAGGTTGGCTATGCTCTCGTAGTTCCTCCTCGCCACGCCCCTGCCGATGCCGAGCCCCAGCTGCGTCATCTTCAGCGATATGCCGGAGTCCACGCCTGCGCGCGCCATTTCGGCTATTAGCCGATGGTAGGCTGAGAGGGTCTCAGCCACGTCCCACTTGTCCGAGAAACCCTCACCCAGGTAGTTTATCACCGCGCCCTCCCGATGGGCGTTCAGTTCCTCTGCCCGTGCAATAGCGTCCTTCATGCGCGCTCCGGCTATCCACCTTCCCGCCAACGCGTTCTCGAGGAAGTCTCCAAGGACGGCATGGAATTTCTTCAGCTTCACAGGTTTCATAACAGTCCCATCTTCATTAAACTTAAGTATTTATTTATTACATCTCTTTATCCCAAAGGATTAGGATTAAAATGGTTTCAAAATCAAGATCGTCAGGTCGGCAGGCGCGCAAAAGCAGCTGTCCGGATACTGTTTCTCGTGCGCAAGTCGACAGAGTTATAGGCAAGCACGTCTTCGGCAACCTCTACGGGCTGGATTCGGTCGTGCTGAATGACAGGCGTTTCCTAGAGAGTGTGGTAAGGGAGGCGGTCAGCAAGGCAAAGATGCGCCTCATCGAGCTCAAGTCGTGGGACCTCGGCGGGCGCAAAGGGGGCATATCGGTAATAGCCCTGATAGCCGAGAGTCACGTTGTTCTCCACACTTGGAATGAGTACAATTACGCCACACTGGACATCTACACCTGCGGCGAGGCGAGCGAACCTCGAGTGGCATTCGAGTACGTGGCGAAGAAACTGAAGCCGCGGAAGCAGCAGATGTTCTACGCTGACAGGAGCAGCGGCTGACCAAGGAATCTCAAACAGAAGGATTAGCAGTGTTAAGGTGTGGTGGGTGGGGATAAGATGAAATATGCACCTTAACACAGGCTAATTAATTAGCCATTAATATTTATATGCCTTTCGAAGGTTTCACCCCCCTTATTTCGTAGTTTGTCGCCGTAAAACCGAAAAAACGGATGCTCCAAGCGCGGGCGGATCCTACCACGGTACTTCCTTTATTCTGGCCCTGTGAGCCATGACGTTCGTCGCCTTGTGCAGCACGCCTGTGATCACGACTATCGCCAAGATTCCGAGCAGGTCCGGCAGGTTCCCGAGGGGCAGCGCGAACAGCAGCGCAAAGGCGAGAAAGAGGTACTGGTCGAAGACCGCCCAGCTGGCTCCCTCTTTTTTGTCGAGCCTCCTCTTCACGAAGCTGCCGAAAAGGTCCCCCGCGTGCGCGCCTATCGTGAGCGCGATCCCGGTCGCGAGCAGTGCGGGGATGAACAGCGATATCGCGAAGGAGACGACGAACCCCGAGACGAGGCCGCATGCCAGTCCCCGTACCGTCTTGTGGTCGCCGAAGATCCGCTTGCCCCCGATCTTCCTGCCGAGGTCGACCGGCGCGCCCCCGCCGAAGATCACCGGCGCGCCGTTCGCCACCCATGCGGGCAGTATGAATATTATCGGATATAGCAGGAAGGCGTAGATCTGGTCGTATGACATGGCAGCCCTACTTCTTGGTTATCCTTCCCTGCGCGAAGCGCTTGGAACCGCCTCCCTTGAACTCCCCCAGCCCGAGCTTCTCGTTAGCCTGTCTATCGCGCTCACATTGGAGGACTCGCCCGCCATGCACACGACGTCGCCGTCCTTGTTCATCAGCAGCACGGCGCAGTTGGCGTTCCTCTTGACGAGCAGGTCCGCTATCCTGACCAGCATCTTCCTGTCGACATCGAGCTCCCTGTCTATGAACTTCTCGTCCACTATCGACTCGGCCATGCTGAACGCGAGCTGGTCCCTGCCCCTCTCAATCTCCTTGTGCATGGCGCCGTTCTCGGCATGCAGTTCCTCCAGCTTCTTGCTCACCAGGAGAGGCTCGGAGTTGAGCGCCTCGGACATCCTCTCGAGCTCCCTGTGCTCCTCGCGGAAGCGCCTGAGCGCCGCCGGACCGGCGACGAACTCTATCCTGTCCACGCCGTCGTGTATCCTCGACGTGCCGATTATCTTCACCATGCCCACGTAGTTCTCCCTCCCGGCTGCGTGCAGGCCGCCGCAGGCCTCCGCGTCGATGAGCTTGTTGTCGAGCGTCTTTATCGTGACGATGCGCATGCTCTTCGCGGGCGCGCCGTGGCCCTGGTAGATCGAGAAGCCGTACTTCGACTCCGCGTCGCCCCTGCTCATGTCGCTGGCGTCGACCTTTATCCCGTCGAGGAGCCAGGCGTTCACCTGGTTCTCTATGGCGTCGGCCTCTTTCTCATCGAGCTTCTCGTAGTGTGCTATGTCGATGTGCGCCTTGTCATGCTCCTTCCTGGCGCCCTCCTGCCAGGCGTGCTCGCCCAGTATCTTCCTCGACGCTGCGCTTATCAGGTGCGTCGCGGTGTGGTGGGCGATTATCGCCTTCCTCCTCTCCTCGTCCACCTCGCACGCAACCTTCTCCCCTACCTTGAAGCCGGTGTCCTTCTCGGCGACGTGCACCACGACGTCGCCTATCCTCTGCACGTCCACGACCCCGATGCCGTTGGCCGTGCCCGTGTCCGCGGCCTGCCCCCCTCCCTCGGGGTAGAACGGTGTCTTGTCGAGCGCGAAGTATTTGCCCCGTCGCGAAGACCACCTTGGCCTCGGCCGTCGTGACGAAATCGTAATAGAGCTTGTGCGTGCCCTTCAGGCCATCCGGGAGCGATACGTCGAGCTTCTTGGCCTTCTCCCTGCCTGCGCTGTTGCCCGCGATTATGTCCATGTAGACGTTCTCCGGGAGCTTCACGTCGATCTTCATCTCCGCGGCGACGGTGGCTATCAGCTCGGGGGTTATGCCGTTGCTCTCGTAGAGCGTGCGCACCTGCTCCTTCCCTATGGTGCTGCTCTTGCCGAGGGTCAGCTCGACCATCCTCCTCGCGTTCTCCTTCGCCTTGTCGTACCTGGCCCTCTCGACCGCCACGACCTTGTCGAAGGTGCCGAGCCCGCCGTGCAGCTCAGGGTAGATGTCCTCCAGCTCCTTGGCGACGAGCCTGGCCACCGCAGGCAGGTCAACGCCGAAGCCGTAGGTGTCCACGAAGTCGAACGACCTCCTGAGTATGATGCGCAGGTTGTAGCCCCCGCCCACGTTGGAGGGAAGCGACCCGTCGGTTATCGCGAAGAGCAGCGTCCTGACGTGGTCGACCACGGCGTAGAGGGCCTGCATCGGCTTTATCTTCGTGTCGTAGTCCGTCTGGCTTATGCCCGTGCCCTTGAGTATCCTCCTCTCGACCTCGCTCACGTTGCTGACCTCGTCGCGGTTAAGCTCCCCGCCGTGCACGGCGAACCTGCCGTAGAGCTCCGGGTCGAACTCGACCTTCACCTGCTTCCTCAACTTCGAGAGGGTCTCGCTGAACGCGGCCTCGTAGGCGTTGCTGTATCCCGTGTAGAACCACAGCACCCGCTCGAACCCCCAGCCGACGTCGACGACCTTGCTGTCAAGCTCGCGTATCCTGCCGTCGGCGTACTCGAACTGCGTGAAGACGTTGTTGACTATCTCCAGACCGCCGGAGAAGCCCTCGAGGCACGGCCCGAACTCTGAGAAGTCGCCCATCGCCCAGACGTCCTCGTGGTATATTATCCTGTCCTCGGGTATGCCGAGGACCTCGGTCAGGAACTTGAAGTTGAGCTCCATGGTGCGGTCGCGCCAGTATCCCTCCTTCGGGTAGTTGAACGAGGTCTGGTTCGCCATCATGAAGGCGGTGAAGTGCGAGCCCGTCACGCCCACGTTCTCTATGTCGTTGAACCTCAGGCACATCTGGGGCACCATCAGCGGGTTGGCGCCGTACTCGAAGCCCATGAAGCCGTTCTCTATGCGCTGGAAGTCCTGTATGCCAGCTATGGTGAAGTACAGGTCGGGCCTCCACCTGCTCACCACAGGGTAGCGGTCCACTATGGCGTGGCCGTTCTCCTTGAAGAACTTGGCGAACTTCTTCCAGAACTCGGCGTAGCCTATCGCGCTGCGGCTTGTCCTTGAAGAAGCTGAAGCCGTTGTGGGAGGAGTCGCCGCAGTTGTCCGTCTCGGCGATGCTCCAGAACATCATGCCGCAGTGCTTGCACCTGTACCTGCTGAAGCCCTTCTCCTCGAAGATCTTCGTCGAGTAGTACTTCTTGTAGTCCTTGCCGAACTCCTCCTTCAGGTAATCCTTGGTCAGTTTGCCCGCGTCGGTGTCTTCAACACATGATCTACCCCTTCCACCAGACCGTGCACTCCTTCCCGAAGAACTTGCAGAAGTTGCACTTCCTGGTCTCCGTCTCGGGCACGGGCGCGCTCTCGCGCCTGCCGAGCCAGTAGCCCATCGCGTGGACGAGCTCCCTGTTCACCGCCTCGTCGCTGTAGTCGACCTCCAGGCTCGCTATCTGCTTCCCGCTGAACCTGTCCACGTACGCGACCTCGAGCTTGTCGCTCAGTTCCGGCATGCTATAGACCTCACTCGAACATTTTCTTATACATTTCATACGTGCTCAGGTTCTCGTCCTTGAGCCCCATCGCCACCAGCTCGCGCATGAACGCGTCGGACATGCCCGTCCTTCCCGGGCCCCACGCCGTAGACTGCGCAGAAGTTCTCGAACGCGTACCTCTTCGACCGTATGTCGTCCATCATCTTCCTGTAGAGCATGATCTGCACCACATGGGGCTTCGTGTAGCTGCTGGTCAGCTGCCTCCCAGCTTCGGTGGTCTTCCTCTCCACGACCTGGACCTTCCCGTCCCTTGACCTTCATCTCGTCTATCTGGCCGGAGAGCCTGTAGCCGTTCGTCGAGCCGTACACCCTCACCTCGCGGCAGACGCCGTTGGCCTTCAGGGACCCGAGGGACATCACGTTCTCGTACGCCGTCTTGTACATGTAGTCCTTGTAAGTCACCGGCTCTATCGTGAGGGGCACGTAGACCTCGTCCTGCAGCGCCTCGTGGATCTTCTTGCCCTTGGCCATCTCCTTGGTGAACTTCTTGCCGTGGACGTAGTTCAGCTCCATCTGGCGCTCGCACCAGAACTGGTTCGCGATGTCCGTGACCAGTATCGAGGTCTTGTGCAGCCTACTAAGTACACTCTCCTCCGCCATGGGACGCACCCAGGATGAATAATCAGACCGCCTATCTCTCGTCATCGCATAGCTCAGCGATCAGTGTCATCATATGGCTTTTAATTTGTTAAAGAAACTTAATAACCCTATGTCGCTCCTGGAGAAGTACGACCTGTTCATATTCGATTGGGACAACACCCTGAGCAGCTCCACCGCACCGGTCAACGCGATACAGTGCCTCAAGAAGGACTTCCAGCCGTCAGGTACGCGAAGGCGCATCCGGAGAAGTACACCAGGAAGGCAGAGATCGGCAGCATGCGCCTCACAGAGGACGAGCACAGCTTCTATTCGGCGCTCTACGACTGCTACACCTACTTCTTCAGGCCCGGCCTCAAGAAGGACGCGCTGGAGCTGCTGAAGTACCTGAAGCGCAGGAGGAAGAAGGTGGCGGTGTTCAGCGACGCGAAGAAGTACCGGCTCTACACCGAGACCAGGAAATCCGGGGCGACCGAGTACATAGACCTGGAGCTCAGCTCAGAGGCGATAAGGTACTACAAGCCCCACCCCGCGGGCCTGCTCCTGATAATGGACAGGTTCAAGGTCAGCAGGAAGAGGACTCTGTACGTCGGGGACGCGGCGTCGGACATCCTGACCGCGCAGTTCGCGGGCGTAGACGGGTGCGGCATAGCAGACGGCATCGAGACGTACGAGGGGCTGAAGGCGGCGCGAAGGCGAAGTACGTCTTCAGGGACATCGACGCCTTCCTGGAAGCGGTGCGCAGACCGCGGTAAGGCCGTCGGAGGCCCGAGAGCCACGCAAACATTTATAAAATCTGTAAATCATATTAGTGCCGCAGACGGTACAGTTCTGCAGAAGATGAATTGAATGAGAAGCGAACATGAAGGCGGAGACGAAGGCAGAGACGAAAGGAAGGGCATGAACCCGAACTACTTCCTGCCTAAGCCTGTGAAGGTCGGAGACGTGATAGAAGTGACCATCGAAGGTACAGCAAGCAGAGGAGACGGAATAGCGAAGAAGGACGGTTTTGTTATCTTTGTGAAGGATGCAAAGCCGGGAGACAAGCTTACCGTTAAGATAACGGACGTTAGGACGAGATTCGCCATCGGCGAGCCGGCCTAAGGTTGCTGACTCCCAGCTTACAGAATGAAACATCAGGCGCGCGTTTTGCGCGCTCCTGTTTCCCTATTTTTGGATTCTAAAATACCCTTAGCGCATGCTCAGGCGCGCTTAAGCGCGGTGCAGGCAGTTACATCTATCTGAGTTCTCTGCAGGGCAATGTAGATTCCCAACAGGCCATATTGTTTAGCGTAGGCAGCGGCGATTTCCTGCGCTCTGCCAGTGACCACAGGCGCATTTTCCTTGGTTTTCATGTCCCTCAAGGATATATCCCTCTGGCTCTATTTAAGCATTGGCTTGAAATCGCGGCTCGGCTATGCGATATAAACGCCAGGAGTGGGAATCGAACCCACGTAGGCCGTTTCCGGCCAAACAGATTAGCAGTCTGCCGCCATTCCGCTAGGCGATCCTGGCATGTCTTCGCTTCTCCATGACCTTCCTTTCATCCGTGCAGCAGGAGCCCGCGTTGCCGCAACGACACCTGCAGGGTTTGCCATGCGTCCACTTGGCCCTGTATCTCCGGAGCATAGCTTTTTGTACGCCAAGTGCAATGACACACGAAAGCTATATACTTAGGGTTGCTCCTTCCGGCCTGGCCCGTTTCATACACAAAGCCACCACCGAAGGCAGGACTTCAACGCTTGGGCATGGGCCTCACATTAGCCGATGCGACTCCGCAGGCATGCGGCCCGCCTAGAGGGGATTTGCGGTAAGGGAAACCCCTAGCTTCCCACCTTCCTGCTGCAATAGTTTGTTGTATTAAGAATTAATAACCTTTATAGCCCAAATAGTATTGGTGTTTTCGGTTGGACAACGATGGCGATTATTCGGGCCTGCTCGACAGGGCGTTCTCGAAGCTGCCGACCCTCTCTGAGGAGAAGTCGGACTTCAAGATACCCGAGGCCGACTCGATAATACAGGGCAACAAGACCCTGGTCAGGAACTTCCACCAGATAGCTGACGTGGCGAGGAGGGAGGATGCGGACATAGCCAAGTACCTCTCCAAGGAACTCGCCGCCCCGGTGAGCGTGGACGAGCAGAAGATCACGATAAGCACGAGGGTGCAGGGCAGCGTGCTCAACGCCAAGATAAGGAAGTACTTCGAGGTATTCGTGATATGCAAGGAGTGCCACAAGCCCGACACGAAGATAGAGGGCACGGAGCACGGCTACGAGACCCTGGTTTGCGAGGCCTGCGGGGCAAGGTACACGATAAAGAGGTAAATGATCATATGCCATTCAGAGGTCGAGGAGGCGGAGGCAGGGGCGGCGGCAGGGGCCGCGGAGGAGGCAGAGGCGGAGGTCGCAGGAAGCAGGATGACGTCGTCCACGAGCTGAAGCTGCCCACGGAAAACGAGTCCATAGGTTTCGTGATGCAGGCGGTCGGCGCATCGAACTTCAGGGTCATGTGCTCGGACAAGCTGCAGCGCATGTGCAGCATACCCGGCAGGCTGAGGAGGAGGTTCTGGATAAAGGAGGGCGACCTCGTGATAGTGAAGCCCTGGGTCGTGCAGGGCGACGAGCGCGCCGACATAATCTGGAGGTTCAGCCTCGGGGACAGGGAGCGCCTGAAGGCCAGGGGCTACGACGTGCCTGGCTGAGCGCCGTCCTTTCCTGTCGCTCTTCTTCATCTTCTCCTGGTCGGTGACCGTGGCGAATGCGTCCTCTTCCCTTCTAGTCACTTCGTAGGTCTTCCTGAAGTAGGCGAGTACGTTGTGGACGTCCCTCCGCAGGTAGTTCATGGCCTCCGGATGCTCCAGCAGGACCGCCTGGCCCACGTCTATCATGTAGGGCACGCCGTCCTTCATCAGGACGTTGTACTCGCTCAGGTCGCCGTGCACCAGCTCGCAGGCGTAGAGCTTCTTCACATCGTCCAGGACCGCGTCGAGCACCTCCGAGGGGTGCTCCAGCCTGACGTCCTTCATCATGTCCGCCGGCGTGCCGCTTGCCTCGTCGCCTATGAATTCCATCGCCAGGACGTTGCCGCTGAAGGCGTACGGTCTCGGGGCGTGAACCCCCGCCGCCTCGGCCAGCATCAGGTTGCCGTACTCCTTCTTGCACCACTCGCTGACCACGGCGAACGGGGTCTTCTTAGTCTTGCCGAACCTTGGGTCCCCGGCGACGTAGTTCACCCTCTTCTGGAAGGCCGCGGTCTCGAGCCTGAATATCTTGACTATCACGAAGCCCGCCTCTACGTTCTCGCCCGACTTTGCGATGTAGACGTCGGCCTCCTTCCCCCTGGCGGTTATGAACTCCAGCCTGGAGACTATCTTCTTGCTGAAGAGCTTGCCGAGCCTGAGCATCGTCCTGTTCTCGAAGACGCCCTCCTCTATCTTCATCTGCTCGTGCATCGGGTAGTCCGCCTTGCTGGACTGCTTCTTCCTGCTCCTCCTTACCATGATCGTATTTCACAGCCATCTTATTTATACCTGAACGCGCAAATGGTATCGTACCGCGTTGCAACGGCGAGCTATTGGACGGCGTAAAGATAATAGTGGACAACAGGGAGAGGAACCTCGAGCTGCTGGAGGGCCTCTCGCAGTTCTGGAGTGGAGGTGAGCTTCGCCCAGCTGCCCGTCGGGGACTACGTCCTCTCAGACCGGATGTGCGTCGAGAGGAAGACCGTGCGCGACTTCGAGGGCTCGGTGATGAACTCACGGCTCTTCGACCAGATGGATCGTCTCAGCACAGGATTCCCGAAGCCCATACTAGTGCTGGAGGGCGCCGAGGAGGACTTCATGCTCGGGCCCAACGTGATCCTTGGCACGATAGTCAGCATCTATTCCGACCACAACGTGCAGGTCGTCAGGTCCACCTGCGTGAGCGAGACCGTCGTCTATACTCGCGAAGCTCGCGGAGAGGGAGCAGTACAAGGAGCAGAGCGAGCCGAGGATACTGGGGGCCAAGAGGGCGTTCACCAACTCGCAGTGGCAGGTCCTTATATTGGGTTCCATCCCTGGAGTGGGGCCGAAGCTGGCCAGGTCGCTCGTAGCTCACTTCAGGACCATTAGCGCCGTCGCCTCGGCGAGCAGGGAGGAACTGATGAAGGTGGACAAGATCGGGAAGAAGAAGGCGGCGAAGATCCACGAGCTCCTCAACGAGGAGTTCAAGGAGTGAGTGTCAGTCGCCCGACAGCTCGGTAAGCGCAACATCCCCTGCCGCGTCCTCGTCCAGTTCCAGCCTTATCTTTCTGATGACTTCGATCCCGTTCCCCGAAGCGAATCTCCTGAAAGCCGCGCCGCCCGTAGAGAAGACCAGGAACTTCCTCGCGTCCTTCACGCCGCGCTCCCTCAGGGCCTTCCCTATGTTCATGGTCCCGCATACGAGGAGGAGCATCTCCATCTGCGCGCTCCTGGACCTGGCGATCCCGTCCGCCACCCTGATGCGGGCGTTCATGAAGGCGGGCAGCATCCTCTTCGCCAGGCAGGCGTCGTAGTCCAGGAGCAGCACGAACTCCCCCTTCCCAGAGACGCCGCCTCGAGCCCTCGACCAGGCCCTTCAGGCCCTCCGAGCTCCTGCAGACGCGCAGCTCAGGCCTCTCCCCGAACTCAAGCATGCCTTCCATATCCGCGCCCTCGTTTACCAACGTTTATTAAATTCCTCTATGTAATATATAATCACGTATTTATTTAGTGATTTTATGAGTCAGTTTGGATCGCAATTCCACGGAAGGTCAGACAGGAAAGTCTCCGGCAGCGGCAAGAGAGTGAGCAAGAACAGGGACAAGAGAAGGAGCGAGATGGGAGGCTACTTCACCGGAGACGAAGATAGGCGCGGAGACCAAGATCAAGAAGGCCAGGGGCAGGGGAAGCAACGTCAAGGACAAGCTGAAGTACGTGGCCTTCGCCAACGTGCTCGTCAAGGGCGGCAAGTACAAGAAGGCGAAGATAACCGGAGTGGTCGAGTCCAGGGACAACAGGAACTTCGCAAGGCTGGTCATAATCACCAAGGGCACGGTCATAAACACCGAGCTCGGCAAGGCCAGGGTGCTGAACAGGCCCGGGCAGGAAGGCGCCATAAACGCGGTTCTGGTAGAAGGGTGAGGGCCATATCGGAAAGAGTCTACGTTCTTGACGCGCATGACGCCGAGCCGCTGAGGAAGCTCCTGGCGTACGACCCGTATCTTGACGTGAACCTCATACCCAAGCTGCCGGCGGAGTGGGACGACGAGAAGTACCTTGCGCGAGCATCCCGACGTCGCAAAGGAGGCGGAGGAGAAGCGCAGGGAGGTCGACGAGTCGGTCAAGAGCTTCAGGGAGGACAAGGAGGCGAACCTCATATTCGCAAGGCAGGACTACCAGTTCAAGGACGGGGCGATGATGGGCCTCGACAGGGGCAAGTGCTACCTCTTCCTCAACGCCCCCGAGGAATTCCAGGTGCCGGCCGAGGAGAAGCTGAAGAAGAACATCACGTCGATAAGGAGGCTGGACCCGGAGACGGAGAGGAAGGTCATAGAGTCCATAGAGAAGGAGAGGGAGAACGCCGAGCAGGGCCTCGGAATGATATTTGGGCAGTGATGATATGCACCTCCTTGGAGTCGACGACATTTCAAAGGAGCAGATAACCGAGATATTCAGCATCGCCGACAACATAGTCGCCGGAAGGTCCACGACCTCGATAAAGGAGGAGGCGGTGCTCGCGCTGCTCTTCGAGAAGCCCTCTACGAGGACGAGGCTGTCCTTCGAGGTCGCGATGCGCAGGCTCGGCGGGCCACGCGGTCTACATAGACACCAAGACCTCGCAGATGTCCAGGGGAGAGTCGATGGAGGACACCGCGCGGGTGCTGAGCCTCTACGTCGACTTCATAGTCGCCAGGTTCAACCACCACGAGGACATACTGACCCTGGCGAACTACTCTACGGTCCCGGTGATAAACGGGCTGAGCGACGTCGCGCACCCGACGCAGGCGCTCGCCGACATATACACGATACAGGACGAGCAAGAAGAAGATCAAGGGGGTCAGGATAGCGTTCGTCGGGGACGTGGCGCAGAACACCGCCAACTCGCTGATGCTCGCCGCGGTCAAGATGGGCGCGGAGATGGCGCTCATCGCGCCCAAGAACTACCCGCCGAACTCCAAGTATCTCATAAGGGCGAGGGAGTACGGCGTGGTCGACATCTACGACAGCCTGAGCGAAGGCCTGGCGAACGCGGACATAATCTACACGGACACGTTCGTGAGCATGGGCTTCGAGGCGGAGGCGGAGAAGAGGAAGGCGATGTTCGCGGACTACCAGATAAACAGCAAGGCGCTCGACCTGGCCCCCAAGACCGCGATGGTCATGCACCCCCTGCCCGCATACAGGGGCGAGGAGATAACCGCCGACGTGCTCGAGGGACCGAGGAGCCTGGTCTGGGAGCAGGCGAAGAACAAGCTGCTCCTCGCCCAGGCGATAATACTCTACCTATCCGAAAAGCGCGACTGAAAGGATTATTATTTCTGCACAGAGATGTCCTTTCGATTTTGATGCGTCACACTCGCAACGCAGTCAGGTCGCAGTCCGCGATGGAGTTCCTCATGACCTACGGCTGGTCGATACTCATCGTCGCGGTCGTCTTGGGCGCGCTCTTCCAGCTCGGCGTCTTCAACTCCGCGAATCTCGGTCCGCGCGCTCCAACCGGGAACTGCAAGATCCTCAGGGTCGCGGGCATGTCCAACCTCGAGGGCACGTGCAGCGGAGTGCTGCCGCAGGAAGTCGCGGTGTTCAACGGGCAGAGCAGCCAAGTTAATGTTGGAAATGGGGCTGGCCTCCACGTATCAACTTTCACTTTGGAAGCATGGATTCAGGCAAATTCAGACGTATCCTCCTATAGAACAATCGTAAGTAAAGATACTGCAATGACTAATAGAAACTATTGGCTCGAGTTGGATCAGATTACTGGTTATCTATCTCTGAGATTTTCAGTAGGGGGAACAGCTAATACCTTCTCCTCCACCACTGCGCTAAACGATAACAAGTGGCACGAAGTGGTAGCAACTTACGATGGAGTGCACGTAACCCTTTACATAGATGGTGTTGCGGTAATTACACCTGTTGCCATGACGGGAACTCCTGATAATCCCTCTGCCCCTGCATTAGTTGGCTTTGAGGGAACCAACATTGCAGATTTTAACGGCCTCATCTCCAACGTCCAGATATACAACGCCTCCCTGGACGCGAACCAGGTACGTGCACTCTACCTCAAAGGAATCGGTGCCGCCCCGATCGACCCCGCCCACGTCGCCGGATGGTGGCCACTCAACGGCGACGTCAACGACTACTCCGGCAGCAACAACAACGGTGCCCCGACTGCGATCTCCTACACGAGCGCGTGGACAAGCGGGTACACGACCCCGTAGTGTAATCTTTTTCTACTCTCCCCACATCTCGGCCTTTATCGCTTCGTCCTTCACGCCAAGCCCCTGCAGCACGGCCTTAAGCGCGTTCACGAATGCCATGGGCCCGCAGACGTAGCAGGTCCTTCCGCCATGTCCGGCACGTACTTCTTCACCATCTCGGCGTCTATGCGGCCCGTCTGCCCTGTCCAGCCGTCGCCCTCCTGCGGCCTCGTGACGGTGATCGTGAGCTTCATCGCATCGCACGGTCCACCAGCCCCTGGAGCTCGTCCTTGCAGATTATCTCGTAGGGGAACCTGACGCTGTAGATCATGGACGCGTCGAGGCAGCCGCCCTTGCTCTTGACGTACTCCAATCAGGAGAGGAACGGCACCATGCCCGACCCCCCCGCTAGGAAGAGGAACTTCTTCGCTGGATCCGCGTCGATCTTGAACTGGCCGTAGGGCGCCGATACGTAGTACACGTCGCCGGGCTTCGCCGCCTCCAGCTTGCTCGTGAGCTTGCCGTGTATCATGGTTATTATGAAGTCGAAATAGTCGACGTTCGGCACGCTCGATATCGAGTATGCGCGGGATATCTCCTCCCCCGTCTCGGCGTCCCTGTACGCCAGCATCGCGAACATGCCCGGCGTGAAGTCCACCGCAACGCCGTCCTGCGCCCTGAACCTGAAGCGGAAGATGTCCGGGCTGTCTAAGCTCAGCGTTTATCATTCCATCCCTTCTCGCCCTGCATGCGCCTGCGTGCTCTGTATCTTGGCAGAGCATATTTTAAGCCTTTCGGATGTACCCATGCCTGCTCTACTCCGCCTCGTGCCTGACCCTCTTCAGGATCCCCGGCTTGGGGCTGTAGATGTCGCCAGTCCTCTCGAGCTCGTTGATGTAGCGCATCGCCGTCGCCCTGTCCACGCCGGACTTCTCCGCCTCCTCGAGGACCCTGCGAGACCTTCGCCATCTGCTCGTCCTGCTCGAGCTTCTTTATTATGGCCATCATGGAGTTTATCCTGTCGACCTTCTCCTTCGGCATGCCAGTCATGAATATGTCTATGTCCTTCCTGCCGCTCCTGTCCACCGCCAGGGTGTTGAGCATGTAGTTGAACATCCCGATCGCGATCTCGGCGTCCTTGAGCTCCACCAGGTCGGAGAGCCGCGTCTTCGAGCTGGCCTCCGCGAGCCTCACGAGCCCCTCTATCTGCCTCGGGGTTATCGGTGTCGCGCCCTGCTTCATGCCTATCTTCCTGAGCTCTATGTAGTAGTCCTGTATCCTGTTGCTGGCCTCGTCCGTCAGCCTCGGCTTCACGTTCTTCCTGGCGAAGGCCACGTACTTCCTGAGCAGCTCCAGCGGCGACGGAAGGCGCCTCCACCTGCTCGTAATCCTTTATATCGGCTATCTGCGCGCCCGCGGCGGAGTGCTGCGTGAGTATGTGCCTTGCTATGTTCTTGTCCTGCTCCTCGTCGAGCACGTCCCTTATCGGGAATATGAGGTCGAACCTCGACAGCAGCGTCGGCGGTATGTCGAACTGCTCCGCCGGGTATATGTTCGGGTCGAACCTTCCGTACTTCGGGTTGGCCGCGGCGAGTATCGAGCACCTGGCGTTGAACTTCGCGACTATGCCCGCCTTCGCTATGCTTATGGTCTGCGACTCCATCGCCTCGAGGAGCGCGCTCTTGTCCTCGTCGGTTATCTTGTCGAACTCGTCGATGCTGACCTCCCCGCCGGATCCCAGCACCAGGGCGCCGGCCTTGAGCGTCCAGCCGCCCTCCGAGAACTCGTCCCTCTCCGCGGCCGCCGTGAGCCCCGCCGACGTGGTGGACTTGCCGCTGATGTATATGCCCTTGGGCACCATCGTCGTGACCGACTGCAGCAGCCTCGTCTTCGCGCTTCCCGGGTCTCCTATCAGGAGTATGTGCATGTCGCTGCGTATCCTGCTCCCGTCGACGAGCATCTTCTCCGGCGTGCCGCCGAAGAGCTGGAGCACCAGCGCCTTCTTTATCTCGTCGTAGCCGTAGATCGAGGGCGCCAGCGACTTGGCTATCTTGTCGAATATCCTCGGGTCCTTGGAGAGCTCCCTTATCGCCCTCTCCTCCTCCTGGCTTATGTCGAGCTCGGAGAACTCCTTCTGCTTCGCCACGAGGGACGTGGCGTCGAGGAACATCGTGAAGAGCGCGTTGTCCGTCTTGCCCTTGGAGTTCCTCCTGGGCCTTATCCTGAGTATGCCCGTTATGTCGACCCGCTCGCCAGGCATGGCGCAGTTGACCATGTCGTCCTCCATCCAGACCTCGAGCTGCCAGGTCGGGGTGCTCCCCTTGAGCCTCTCCAGCGGGTCCTGCACGGCTATCCTCTGGAGGTTTATGAACTTGGACTCGCTGTTGACCTGCCTCAGCGCCCTCCGATGGCACTGCGGGCAGATCTCGGGCACGTTGTCCCTGTCGACCTCGACCTTGACTACGGTGTTGCACATCGAGCACTTGAAGACGCCCATGTGCACCCGGGGTATTATCTCGGACCTCTTGATTATGAGGGAGTCGAGCGTGAGGAGCTTGCCTATCTGCTCCGAGCCCACGTCCTGTATGAGGGGCATCGACGCGCTGTCGATGCCGAAGAACCTCGCGTAGACCGGCTTCGTCAGCAGGCTCTCCGGGTGCGGGTTGAGCCTGGTCAGCGCCGAGTGGGCGTTGGGGAGTATCATGTCGGGCTTGCTCAGCAGCTCGTTCGCGAGCTCGCTGTCGAACTTCTCCAGGTCCCTCATGTTGACGAGTACGGACCTCTTCTGGGGGTACGCCACGTACATGTCGTTTATCTCGTCCGTGTAGTAGGCGTTGTAGAACTCGATGAGCCTGTCCTCTATCTCTTTCTTAGCTATTTCTTCCACAGAAGCCCCCGGAAATCTATAATGGGAAAACCAAAATTATATATACGGCTGTAGGGAAGCGGTCACTTCCATTATTAGGCCGAGCCGCAGTCCCTAGGAGTAGATCAGGTCGAGGCTGGCGACCTCCTGCACCGTGCTGCCGTAGCCCGGGACGGTGTAGTTGAGCCAGAGGTAGCCTATGAACGAGCTGCCCAGCGGGCTTTTCGCGACTCCCGAGGAGGAATAGCAGTACAGCTGCAGCGTGGCCCCCGCATCGCTGTAGATCGTGTTCGCCGATGGAGCACCGCTCGGGTAGTAGAGCGCGTTACTGTTCATCGCAAGGTTGCCGAACTGCGGCCCGCTCCCGGTGCCGCTGACAAGCGAGGAGCACGCCGCCCCATTTATCGTTATGGGCCCGCCGGTGCCCTGCGAGAGCGTCACCGTAAGGACGCCCGTGATGCCGTTTATCGCGTACGCGTCGCACGAGAAGCCTGAGGCCGCGGCGCAGGAGGAGGCGACGAGCGACGGGGACAGTATGCTCGTCTTGTAGATTACCGCGATCGCTATGGTCACGATCACGATCGCGATGCCGTATGAGGATAAGAAGTCTATCGCTGCCTGGCCTCTCTTCGCCTTTCTTAGCAGCATGGCCTTATCATCCCTTGGATCTCATCTCCACCTTGGCTTCGAAATCAGAGACCTTGTAGTTGAACTCCTCGTTGGTCTTTATGAGTCCCTTCTCCTTCATGAACTCCCTCGCGAGCATGAAGTAGATGAGCGCGAGCGAGCGCCTTCCCTTGTTGTTGCACGGGATTATGAGGTCGACGAACTTTATCCAGTTGTCCGTGTCGCAGAGCGCGACCACCGGGGCGTTTATCTTGCTCGCCTCCCTTATCGCCTGCCTCTCGTTCCTCGTGTCGCTTATGAGCACGACCTCCGGCTCTACGAAGTCGGTCCTGTTCGGGTTGGTGAAGACGCCCGGCATGACCCTTCCGCTCAGCAGCTTGGTGCCGGTTATCTCCGCGAACTTCCTCGCGGGGGCTATGGCGTATATCCTCGATGCCGTCGCGACGATGCTGGCCTGGTCGTACCTGGCGAGCATCTTGGCCGCGGCGCTTATCCTCTTGTCTATCGTGGAGAGGTGGAGCAGGTAGAGGCTGTCCTCCCTCCTCTTGTAGATGAACCTGCTCATCCCAGGGGTCCTTATCCTGGTCCCTATCTGTATTCCTACTTCCAAGTATTCTGACTGGTTTGTGAGCATCTCTTCTTCCATATCAATTACCTAATCGATTGCACAATTAGTTCAAGCATCATTGGGGTCGCCGAGATTTTCAACATTGCGTTTTTGAACTCGGGTCATGTGCTCCCTAAGCACAGAGCCTATCCAGGCTAGCAGACGACCCCGTGACATAGATATTGGCGAGAGATGTTTTTATCTCTATCGCTGCCGCTACTTCCTCCCGTAGTCCATTATCTCGTCTATGAGGTCCACGTGGCTGACGAGCATCCTCCTGCAGCAGTACCTCTTGACGCCCAGGTCGTCGAGGACCTTGCCCGGGTTCTCCTTGTCCGTGTGAACCCTCTTGTTGAACTCCTCCCATTTGTCGGCAACGACCTGGCCGCAGGAAAAACATCTAACAGGTATCATCATTTGCTCACCAACCTCATCTGTACGACTTCTGGAACCTTGCCCTTGCCTTCGGTCCCTTGTACTTCTTCGGCTCGACCTGCCTGACGTCGTCGACCATCAGCGTCCTGTCGTAGTCGATGTACGCCTTCCTGACGACGTCGCCGGTGTCGGCCTTCGCGATGACCTTCGCCAGCGCGCTCCTCGCCGCCTGCGCCTGCCCGCTGGTGCCTCCGCCGCGCACGATTATGCTGATGTCGGAGTTGCCCGCTATCTCCCTGGTCATGCTGGAGACGTTCACCGGCTCGAGTATGAGCTCCCGGAGCTCCTTCGGCTTGAGGACCTTTATGTCGACCTTGTTGACCGTTATCCTGTCCTTGCCCGGAATCAGCGTGGCCCTGGCGATCGCCGTCTTCCTCCTCGACTTCTCTATGAGCGCCTTGGCCCTCGCCCTGGTGCTCGTCCTCTTCCTCACCGCCCTCTTGGCCGGCGCCTTCGCCTGCTGCGGCTGCTGCCCGCCGAGGCTGGCCAGCTCCTTGTTCAGGTTGTCGAGGCTCTTTTCATCGTTGACCATCATTTCACCTTGTCGTATCCGAGCCTGGCGGAGAGCTCCTTCACCGTCAGCGCGCCCTCGTAGGTCTCGCGCATGTTCTTTATCTCGATCTTCTCGAAGCTCTCCTTGCTTATCCCCGCCGGCACGCCGACGTAGACTGTGAGCCTCTTGTAGGCCTCCTTCCCGCTGGGCTGCTTGTAGGGAAGCATTCCCCTTATGACCCTCTTCACGAAGAAGTCGGGCCTCCTCGACCAGTAGGGCGAGTGCTCGGGGTTGGCCTTGTCGACCCACTCCACCTTCTGCTTGTAGCTCGCGACTATGTCGCGGCCGTGGCCGCTTATGGCCGCCTTCTCCGCGTTGACGAGCGTGACTGTGTTTCCGGTGAGAAGCAGCTTCGCTACCTTGCTGCCGAGCCTCCCGAGAAGCTTCGAGCTGCAGTCTATGACGTACTTCCTTCCCTGGCTCCCGTTGTCCTTGATGGCTTTCATATTATTAACCTTACTTTGTCCTTCTTCAGGATTTCCTCCACGCTCACTATGCTGCATCCCGCGTCCTTGAGCTTCGCGAGCGCGTCCGCCGAGAACTCGACCGCACAGATGCTGATCTTCTTCCCGACCCTTCCGACGCCCAGGACCTTCCCCGGCACCAGGACGCTATCGTTCTCCTTGACGCACTTCTCTATCTTGCTCAGGTTGACCGTGACCCTGCGCCTCCTCGGCCTCGACGCTATGTCGTAGACCTTGGTCCTGAGCGCGGATTCCTTCGTCCCCTTGCCGGAGACTAGCACCTTCTCAAGAAACGTCTGCAGATTTTCCTTTTCTATATTATCCAACATATGAACACCACTGCGGGGGACGAGATTTGAACTCGCGCAGGTACTAGACCACAGGAATTTTGAAAGAGTTCCTCAATCCTGCGCATTTGACCAAGCTCTGCCACCCCCGCGTTCTTACTTCTTCAGTTCCTTATGTATTTCTTTCAGATCGCTGCTTATTATATCTAATGCTCTCTTCACTATTTCGTTGGCAGGCATCTGCCCGAAGGACTCCACGTAGAACTCGAAATCCGAGCCTTCCTTGGCCTTGTACGTGACTATTCCCGGCTGGAACTTCGCGCCCGGTATTGCCTTTTCCTATGATGGCCTTGCAGTCGGCCCTTATCTTCTGGCCTTCCGCGAGCTTGATCAGCGGTATGTTCTCGTTGGCGACCTTGACCTCCTTGTCGCTCGCCTTCAGGTCCTTCGAGTATGCTGTGCCCGGGCCCTCCACGTCAAGCGAGAAGACGATGGCGTCGGTCTCGCCGTAGCCCTTGGGCGTCAGTATCGGGACGAGCCCGATCCTGTGCGAGACGTACTCGTCGAAGATCGAGCTGGTGTTCTCGTAGAAGGTTACCTTGTCCACGGCGAAGCAGCCTACCTCGCCGACCGCGACCCTTCTCAGGGCGTTGGCCAGCCCGTAGCTGATGCTACTAACGTCCATTCTCATCACACCAGCTAAGTTTTCAATGACGCTAACTTTCATCGAACCAGCAAAAAATAAGGCAAACGCCTTATAAATATCCTCCGTTAAGATTATTTAAGCTAACGTTTCGCGGGCGGTAAGTATGGATTTCTGGAAGGTTTACCAAAATGCGCGTGCGTCAGTGGATTTCGGGCAGCAGAGGCTCTACCTGCGCGCGCGCGACAGGATCCACGCCTCCCTCTCGGCTGTCGAGTCCTGCGCCACAGGCATCGATGTCAGCCGCGGCATGTACGCGAAGTACAGCGACGGCGCGCGCTACGTCCTCGCGGAAGGCCTCACCTACGACCTGCTCGTCTCGCTCTACGACGTGAACTCCTCGAGCGCCCTGTTGATGAGGATATCGTCCCCGATCAAAGAGAAGGGTCTCTATGAGATACGCCGACGCCTTGGCAGGCTCGTGCGGCCAAACCTGGAGATGCGCGCGATAGGGCTGCAGAACGGCGACAGGGCGCTTCTGGACACGATTGAGAAGATCCACGGGCTCGCGAAGTGCAACCTCCAGGAGGCCGACCTCTTCGGGGACGGCGAGAGGCACCTGGCGTTCGACCTAAAGGTGGGGATGCCCTTGGACCTGCTTCTCCTGAACAGGATATACCGCCCCGAGGAGCTGGCCAGCGGGCTGGACGCCGAGGGCTTCGGCGCGCTGAGGTCAGAGCTCAAGTTCATATAGGTCCGTGTAGACGGGGCCTTCGCGGGTGAGCATGCTCTTCTTAAGGACGACCGAGCTGGCTTCGAAGGAGCCGAAATCGGTCTCAGCGAGCCTGCCTATCGCGTCGATTATCCTCTTACCGTCTGCCGCGCCCTTCACCCTCGCGACAGTGAGGTGAGGGGTGTATCTTTCCCGGCCGGAGGCCAATCCCTTATCGGAAATGGCTTCATCAAGCTTCCCGTAAAGATCCGTGATATCGCTCGCGCCCTCTTCGATCTTCGCATATATCACAACCGGCGAACCCAGCGAGAAATAGGACAGCCCGCGCAGGCACACCCTGAACTGCGGGAACTCGATTCCGCGCATCGCGTCTGCAACAAAGCCCGCCTCTCTCTCACCCATCTCACCGAGGAACTGCAACGTGATGTGCATCGCGCCCCTCTTCACGAACACGACGCCCGGGAGATCCAGGCCCTCCTTGACGGCCTCAACCCTGTCCTTCACCGCATCGGGAACTTCCAAAGAGATAAACGCCCTCACGCCCAAACCTAATAAAGTTAAACGAGCAAATGATTCTTGATATTATGCCTCAAGACGAAAAGTCCCTCCCTTCGGGGGACCTGGCGCAGTTGCCGGCGGCCGCGCCCCCGGAAGAGGCGCTGGCCGAGGGTCCTCGAACCATAGACTTGAACGAGTTCAGGAATGCAGACATCAGGGTGGGCAGGATAGTCGAGGCGAAGGTGCACGAGGGCGCAAGGAAGCCGATGTACGTGCTCTCCGTGGACCTCGGCAAGGAGTTCGGCATCAGGACGATGGTGGCCGGGATAAGGGAGTCCTATGGTCCGGAGGAGCTCTGAACAAGAAGGTTGTCTGCCTGGTCAACCTCGAGCCGAAGATGATTGCCGGGGTGATGTCATGCGGAATGGTCCTCGCGGCGGACAGCGGAGGGAAGGTGTCACTGCTTGTGCCGGACAGGGGCCCGGAGATGGAGGAAGGCAGCAGAGTGCGCTGAAAAATCGCGATTCTCCTAGGGAGGTGCGCAACGTATTTTAATCTGTCCGGGCAAAGAGAAAGAGGGTAGAAATGGAAAGCAAAGAGCGGGAAAAATACTCTCGCACTGTCGCGATATCTCTGGGAGGCAGCGTATTGTCTAAGAAGGAAGGCTACAACATAGGATACGCGTGCGAGTTCTGCGAATTGGTAAAGAAGCACAAGAACGAGAAATTCGTGATCTGCGTGGGCGGCGGGAAGATAACCCGGGAGATCGTATCCTCCGTCTCAGGCAAGATCGGCAACAAAGTCTTACTCGATGAGCTCGGGATAGCCATCACGAGACTGAACGCGCTTGTGCTGAAGGATATGATGTATGTCGCGGGAGTAGACATAAACGACGTGATTCCCACGACCCTGGAGCAGTTCAAAGGAATGCACGCATTGCACAGGGTCACTGTCTTCGGCGGTCTCATGGAAGGCATAACCACCGATGCAGATACGATCCTGGCGGCGGAGATCACATCTTCCAAACTTGTGATAAACATAGGCGAGACGCCGTACATCTATGACAGGAATCCGAAGGGAGAAGGGAGCGAGGAAACTTGAGAAACTTAACCACGACGCCCTTCTCGCCCTCGCCCGCGCGGGAGACGATAGGACCCCGAGCACGAACTTCATCTTCGACTACGTCGCCACCCTCCTGGCGAAGCGCTCGGGCATCGAGCTGCTTTTCGTCGGAGAAAATATAAACGACCTCGAGGCCGCCATGGCGGGCCGCGCGCACAACGGAAGCACCGTGGAAGCATAGGGGTCGCATGACTGGAAAGGGGAAGCTGATTGTCTTCGAGGGCATAGAGGGCTCGGGGAAGACTACGCAGGCCAAGCTCCTCTATGAGAGCATAAGCGAGATCGCGGGCGGGTGCACGCTGACGGAGGAGCCCCAGCCGGACTCGCCCGTAACGCGGCTCATAAGGGAGGAGCTGAAGAAGGATCCGTCGAAGAGCGCCGAGGCCTTCGACACGAGGACGCTCCAGCTGCTCTTCGCGGCCGACCGCTCCATGCACGTCAAGAAGCTAATCAGACCCAGACTGGAAGCCGGCGGGACAGTGGTCGTGGACAGGTACTTCCTAACCTCGGTGGCGTACGCCGGCGCCTTCGGGGGCGCGGAGCTCGCGAATTATCTCATGGGCGTCAACAGCATCTTCCCGAAGCCTGACCTGGTGATCTTCCTACGCGTGCCTGTGGAAGCCGCGCTGAGGAGGGTCGAGCTGCGCAAGAAGAAGGACCGCTACGACAACGTGGAAAGCCTCAGGAAGCAGTACGACGCCTACCTGTCTCTGTCCCGGAGCCCGTACGCCAAGAGGTCGCAGTGGTGCGAGATAGACGGGGACCGCGACCAGCAGTCCGTCGCAGCCGACGTGCTCGCGCAGCCATGCAAAAGCATTTTAAGTTTTAATATACAGAGTCTATTGATTTTATGACGTATATGCGCGGGATGCTGCCTATTTTTGCGTCGATAATGCTCCTCGGCCTCCTTCTGCCCATGGCCGGCGCGACCTACCTGCAGGTGCAGGGGCCGGTCGCGGGGAACCTCACGAACGGGGGCAGGATATCGCTGGGGAAGGTCGGTCCCGGAGAGAGCTTCTATGTCCTCGCCTCGGCCGCCACCGCAAACCAGACCGGGAAGGTCATAAACATAGGATGGGACACGCTCGAGGCGACAAACCTGCCTAGCGGCTGGTCTGCCGAACCCTCGCCGCTTTACGAGAATCCCATGAAGATGAAGATCACCGTCGCGCCCAACGCCCAGAACGGCACATACTCGATCGTCCTCACGGCGGTCAACGTCGGCAACTATTCAAGGCTAGGCAACCTGACCATATACACATACATAAACGTAACCCCCAACGTCTTCACTTCGAACGTAACCCCCACGAAACTGGTCGCAGGGGTGGGCCAGCCAATAAACCTTAACCTGTGGATAAACAACACCGGCGCATCCGACGATCCGTTCCTGATAAACGCCTACGGCCTTCCCGCGTGGAACGTGCCCGTCAAGGTGATAGCGGCGCATTCCACCAAGAACGACTATCTCTACCCGATCTTCATGAACGAGCCAGGGGTCTATAGCTTCAACCTCACGATAAACTCCACCACGAGCCAGCTGATCAGGAAGTCGTATCCCGTTGAACTGGTGGTGCAGGCGAGCGTGATCAACGATTACGGAGCCACCGGGCAGGGAGTGCCGCTCTCCCCCATAATATACGAGCCGGCCTACGCCCTGATGCTACTGGCCAAGGGGGCATACTCGCTCGTCTTCAGATGACCAAGACCCGATAGCATGCCGAAAAGCAAAAAGGAAGCGAAGGGGAGCATATCCTACATAAGGGCCGAGTCGATCGAGGACATCGCGCGGCGCGCGTGCAGGTTCGACTATACCGCGGACATCCTACTGCTGAGCAAGGCGGCCAAGGGCAACGACCTGATCTCGTTCGGGGGCAGGATAAAGGACACGATACTCGCCTATTACGTGAACGTGAAGGAGGCCGGCAGGATAATCAGGTACGCCCCGGCGTCCGAAGAGGCCGGGGAGAAAGCGGAATTCGTGCCTTCCATCAAGGCGGACACGACCAACAGCTACTACATAAACGTGATGAAGGCCGATCTCGCCGGCTTCTCAAGGGCAAAGGGGATCGACGCCAAGGCCGTGGAGTCGATAGCTGTCGAGAGCGCCATCGACCTGGTCAGCGCGGTAATAAAGAAGACGTCCAAGGAGGACTCTGCGTTCGCGCACGTCTACTCTTTCCCTTTCAAGGGAAAGAGGATCCTGGCGGCGTTCGACGTGGTCGGTTCGCTGTCGAACGACAGGCCCGCCTTCTTCTTCGCGCCGTTCGAAGGAAGGACAAAGGGCTTCGCCAGGTACGATTACAGGGAAGACAGGCTTGATTTCACCGACAGGGTGGGCGAGCACGCTTACCTGTACGCGAAAGTGATAAACCTCGCCGAGCCCTTCCCTTTCTTCAGGCTGCGGAAATGAGAATGCTTATTATTTGTTTCCAGATTAAAGTATAATTCGTGCCTCAATAGCTCAGTGGTAGAGCGACTGGCTGTTAACCAGTAGGTCGCAGGTTCAATCCCTGCTTGGGGCGCTCACCCTTAGGCTCTACTCCTACGCCACAAGCTATATGTATCCATTGGCGGGACATGTCACACCGATGTCAAACGAAGTCGAGTACTGGAAAAGGAGACCGTAAAACTCTATTCCAGGGTTATGGAGGATCCGCGACACCGCGCCGAAGCTAACCCTCTTCAATTTGTTGCCCATAACCCAACCCCACTGAGTATAATGTAAAAATAATAGATTCCTTCAGTCCGCGTAGACTATCCGCCAGGAATTGTTCCCGTCTTGGATGAACCTTATCGGCCTCTCTTCGGCCGCCTTCTCCCCGTTTTCCTCAGTTGCGCTTTTTCCGGATACCAGGTTCCATATTGACATTTTATCCCCACGTAATAATGAGGCGCAGCTTACGCTGCGCCACTATATAGGGAAGGAGAGATTGCCTCTGATTTCGGGTGAGGAAATACAAAATAAGAACAGGCAGAATGCATATAAGATATGCTTGTGCCCATCCGACTACCTCATCTTCCCTGTTTCTCTTACTGTTTGCGTGATATATATATAGGTCTAAAATCGAAAAAACTAACAAAGTTATAAGCTTTTATAGTAATTTAGCAACTTTATCCCGTCTAGGTGGCGAATTAAGTCACATAGCATGCCGATGGTGCAGCTCGACCAATTTTACTATATTTTGTGTGTAAAAAGCAACCTCTAAAAGACTTTGCAGCGATAGTAATCCATGGACGAGGCAGCGTACGAGTTTGAGAGCAGATTCAATGAAAGATACAGTCTGGTCGCCAGAAAGACGATGCAGTTGCTCTCTGAGAATTCCAGGATATCGAACACCGAAATTGCTGGGAAATTGGGCGTAACGAGGCAAGCGATAGCAAAAAGACTGAACAAGTTGGAAAAGGAGTTCGGGATTGGCTATACCTTGGAGCTCAACGAAGAAGTCCTCGGCTTGGTTTACCCCCATATCATAATGGTGAAATTTGAGGATAAACCAGACTACAAAGTTGTCAAGGAGCTGTTTCAAAGGTCTCACATACCCCAATTCGTCGCAACGCTCAAAGGAGGCTATGACCTGTTCATATATGCCAATTCAGCATCGAGGAGCGAGTACACGCATTGGGACAAGGGGATGCAGGTGCTGCTTTCGGACTACAAGGCATCGTGGTATTCCTCTGAGATAGCCTACAACCAGCTTGGCTTCTTTCCAATCAGAAATGAGATGATAGATCGGCTCAGTATCGATGCCAAGTACAAGGAGATCATAAAGCTGCTCAACACCGACTCCAGAGCATCTTTTCGGGACATATCGGAGAAGCTCGACATGCACTTCAACATCCTCATCTACAATTTCAAGAAGCTGTTGGAGACCAATTACATAAGGAGATTTACCCTAGTCGAAAAGCCAGTGGCAAATACGGTAATGATGTACTACTTCGCAAAACTGACGCTAACCAATCTCTTCGAGCAGTGCGCGGCTAATGCTAGGAAGGCACTGACGTACGACGATCCATATCCTTTGGTGAGCAGGTACTCCTTCTGCAGCCAACTCATAGGCAGCGGGGACTTTTTCGTCCTTGGCGTCTTCGATGACAAGAAGATCGGCTACGACAAGGGCGTCCTTTATTACAAAAACGCAATGTCGACGCAGAAGGTGAAGATGAGCTACGGAGCCATAGACAAGATACTGGTCGGAAGGATGCCGTTGAGAAGCATGGATAACAAGAAGGAGTACCGCGTGCTCAAATGGACCCCTGCCTTGGCCGCGGAATAAAGCGAGGTACGGGGCCACGTCAGTTGGAATATCCCTTTACCTTCTTGATGAGTTCCCGCAGGTAATAGGATTGGGCAGCATTGTCTTCCTCTGCCCTTTTCAGCAGCCTGTATGCTAGCGCGGGATGCCTTTTTGCAATCTTTAATATGATTGCGAAGACGGTGCACTGCTCGTGCTTGCCCTTTTCTTCAGTGTTCAGGAGGGTTATGAGAGCGGGAAGGCTTACGCGCGGATTCATGCAGCATAGACGCTCAACGACGTTCGGGTCGCTCTTGAATATCTCGTCCCCGTTGCTCCTCACCCCATCTGCGAGGCTGTAGAGCGCGCCCTTCTGCCTCTTCCCGGCGCCCTCGATGAGCGAATAGTCGACCTGCTTCGTGAGGTTGAGCTTCTTGTTTAGGACGAGGACAAGCCACTCGTCAGTCAGGTTTATCAGGTTGTGGTAGAAGCCGTGGTAATTCCGCTTTACGACCTTGAACCTCGTCCTTGATGTCTTGAGCTCCCTGAGGGCATTGCTGGCGTCCGCATACGGATAGTCTGGCTGGATCTCCGCACCATCCTTGTCGCGCCAGGCGAATTCGACGCAGTTCTTTACCGGAAAATAGCCCTTCTTCATCGGCCTGACTGCTCCCTTCACCTCTATCGTAGCCTCGCCAGCTTCCGGATGGCTGCTCAACTCATAGGGGCTGTTGGAAGTGAAGCCTCTGGGTTTCAGGATTATTATCCGGTTGCAGAAGTCACTGGGTTCCTTTTTAAGGGCCAATACGTACGCGCCCGGCCTCTCGACTATGTCATACGGTTGCCTGCCAAGGATGTTGCTCACCGTAGTGCGCATGACCGGCGCCGAGAGGATTTCCGCGATTGGTGCCTGAACCATGAATCAACTTTGACGCGACACTATTTATGCCGACCGAAATCAGATAAAACTTAGGGATTTTCGGCATAATTTATCAATTTCGCAACTGCTTGTAGTCGAGGAATTAGTTGGAAGCATAGCGGAAGTATAGACGCCCGATTCGCGTAGCTACCTATATATAGACGACTTGCACCCATACATAACGGTGAAGACTATGTCCAAAACAAGTGGGCGTAGAACCTCGCATCCTGTCGCCTGCTTGGGGCGCTCACATCTATATCTAAGGGGGCGGCCCCCTTGCATTCTCTTACCTTAGCCGCGCTTCGGGCGCCTTCACGGGAGTCGGGCGCCTTCCGCAAATAGAAATAGGAATCAGCCGCCGATCTTGAACATCTTCGTACCGCAGACCGGGCAGACTCCCGAATGCGCCTTCTTTCCGTTCTTCATGGTCACTTCCTTCGCGTCCTTCATCTCGCGCTTCTCTTTGCATTTCATGCAATATCCTTCCATTTTATCGCCAAACATATACTACCGTTATAATTAAACTGTTTTCGCAAGCCCTCCCTGCCCGTCCCTGGCGCCCCCACCGCCCATCAGGAGGGTTATGAGGCTCGAAAAGCAGCGCTAGGCGAAGACCCCCCTTCCTACAGTGAGGCGGTTCGCTCCCCCCTACATTTAAATTGTTTCCCGCCCCATTTAACTACAGTGATACGATGCTGCAGAAGATCAAGAAGGTCAAGCCGCTGTACGCCCTGATAGCTGTCGCGCTGGTTATTGCCGTGATAGGCGTGCTGTACTATGCGATTGGCGTGGCCGGCGCGCCGAAGGTCGTTACTGGCGATACGGTCCAGGTGTACTACACCGGGACCTTGACCAACGGCACGGTGTTCGATTCCAATGTTGGGAAGCAGCCTCTCCAGTTCACCGTGGGGGCGAACCAGGTCATTCCTGGCTTCGAACAGGGCGTCATAGGTATGACGCTCAACCAGAACAGGACCCTGACGATTCCCGCTAACGAGGCCTACGGGCAGGTGGACCCCGCGCTATTCATCCAGGTACCGCTTACCGAATTCGGCAACTATACGGTCAAGCAGGGCGGGCCCATAACGGAGACCTCGGCGACGGGCCAGCAATACCAGGGCATCGTCACGGCGCTCAACTCCACGACCGCAACTGTGGACTTCAACCCGCCCCTGGCGGGGCAGACGCTGGTGTTCAGCGTCAAGGTAGTTGGGATAACCAAGTGACTTAAGGAGGATTCCGGCAGCAGCGCTTCGCCGATAGCCATTTCGCGGCGGAGCGCGAACGGCGTCTTTAAATTGCTTCGCGAGCATTTATTACGCAACGGGCTCGTAACTCAGCTTGGCTAGAGTGGAAGGCTTTTAACCTTTAAGTCGTGGGTTCAAATCCCACCGGGCCCGCAAAAGGATGTTGATGTCATGTTGGACCAAAGCAAGCTGGAGAAGCTGGGGAGGCTCAGGGAGCTGGGCGTGGACCCCTATCCTTACTCATTCGACCAAACCCACCACGCGGACGAGGTGCTCGCGCACTTCGACAGCCTGAGCGGCAAGACAGTCAACGTGGCAGGCAGGATACTCAGGATGAGGAGCATGGGAAAGCTGCACTTCATCGACCTGCTCGACGGGTCCGGGAAAATCCAGATAATGGCGAAGGAGGACGCCATGAAGGAGGGGCAGACGGAGGTCCTCAGGCTCCTGGACCTCGGTGACATAATCGGGGTCAAGGGCGCTGTCATGAAGACCAAGGCCGGCGAGATCAGCATCGAACTGGGCGATCTAGCCCTGCTCTCGAAATCGCTGAGGACCATGCCTGAGAAGTTCCACGGCCTGTCTGACGTGGAAGCCAGGTACAGGCAGAGGTACCTTGACCTCATAATGAATCCCGACGTAAGGAAGACCTTCAGGACCAGGACGGCGATAATAACCTACGTGCGGGACTTCCTGAACGCGAAGGGCTACCTCGAGGTCGAGACACCCACGCTGCAGCTGCAGTACGGCGGCGCGAACGCGCAGCCCTTCAAGACGCACCACAATTTCCTTGACACCGACATGTTCCTACGCATCGCACCGGAGCTCTACCTCAAGAGGCTCATAATAGGGGGCTTCGAGAAGGTCTACGAGTTCGGCAAGAACTTCAGGAACGAGTCGGTGGACGCGAAGCACAACCCCGAGTTCACGATGCTGGAGTTCTATGAGGCGTACGGGGACTACAACACGCTGATGGCGCTGACCGAGGAGATGCTGAGCGGCCTCGCCAAGAAGCTCTACGGGAGCCACGGGATAACCTACCAGGGCGAGAAGCTCAGCTTCAAGCCCCCGTTCAGGAGGATCTCGCTCGTGGACGAGATAAAGAAGAAGTCCGGAATAGACATCTCCAAGCTGACGGACGCGTCGGCGGCCAAGGTCGCCAAGGAAGAGAAGCTGGAGACGCCAATCCGCAACGCGTACCACGTCGCAGACGCGCTCTTCGACAAGTACGTGCAGGAGGAGATAACCGACCCGGCGTTCGTGGTCGACTATCCTGGGTACATGTGCGCCCTCACGAAGGACAAGCGCGGCAATCCGAAGCTGAGCGAGAGGTTCGAGCTCTTCATGGCCCGCAAGGAGTTCGGCAACTGCTACTCAGAGATGACCGATCCGATCGAGCAGAGGAGGAAGTTCGAGGAGCAGGCCCTGGAGAGGAAGAAGGGCGACCCCGAGGCGCCGCCGTCGGACGAGGACTTCCTCGAAGCCATGGAGTACGGGATGCCGCCCACGGCGGGCATGGGCATAGGCATAGACAGGCTCGTGATGCTCTTCGCGGACGTGCCGTCGCTCAAGGAAGTTATCTTCTTCCCTACGGTGAAGCCGGAGCCGCGCAGGCCGGCCGAAGCCTGAGACAGCGCATCCAAACAAATCACGAAGAATGCATTTATACCCCGAAAACTAACGAATTTCAGGGGCGCTGTATTTGGTCGTAAAATCCGGAAGAACCTGCCATGGAATCGATATGACGTGCATTGAGCTGGAGCATGCCAGACTGACCGACAGGCTCTGGGAGGTCCAGGCAGCCGCTCATCTTGTCCCGTGCGAATCGACCAAGGACAAGGCATTTTATCTGAGATACCTCTCGGCAAGGGACAACCCGGAACGCATGAGACTGTCCCTGCTGGACGATCTCCTCTCCAAATCCTTCTGGCACGCGGCGGATTCGCTTCTTGACCCCTGCCTATGGCCCCTACTCACTGAGAACGATAGCGACCTCTATCTCAGGGCAATACTTCACCAGGCGCAGAACAGCCCGTCTAAGATGGGTTACGGCACGATTCTCAGAAAATACGACGAGGAAATGCGTAACGGCCAAGAAAGGCTCGAGGGATACGTAGATAAGAAAGACCTGCAGTATTTGGTAACGAGGGCCTTCTGCGAGTTCGCCAACCGATACTATACCTCTCCCGCTGGCATCCAATTCTATTCCAAAGAATATCACTTGATTGAGACGTATTTCAAATACATCGACTTCCCAAAGACGGCGGACCTACTGTCAGACAAACCGCTAGTCAGAAACTATCTGGGTTTGTGGCCCACCCAGGTCTACCGGAATGCACTTAACAATGCCCGCAAGGATGGAAACCTTGACAATGAACTAGGCGCGCGGCTGGCTTATCCGATAATCGAACAGATACTTTGTCAAGTGGAAAATAATACAGCATCTCACGCAGGGCATGCACTGGAAACCGAAATCCAAGCCCTTGAGAACTATCGCGAGTACTTTGACAATTCCCTAGTGCAGTCGCTGCTTAGGAAGTGGTCTTATCAATCACATCTCGACCTCTTTGAAATCGAGCGAAAGTGACACGGCACGCATCTTTTAATAATGTTAAACCTCCAATCCATACTCGCGCCGAGGTGGCAGAATCCGGTAACGCGTACGCCTGGAAAACAACCTTGCAAGCGTATGGCTCTCACGGGCCTTTTGGGTTCAAAAGCATCACGCTGAAATTCCCAACCTCGGCGTAATAAGTATTGTCTATACTGGAAGCGGCCTCCGCCCCTCTCGCGTTTCCCGACGTCAGATTTAAATAGGATCTCCTTCTCATTATTTCTGCTATAATTTGCACGGACGTGACGAATGGAAGAAAACAAATCGGCTGCTCCTTCAGGATGGCGCAAGGAAAGGATAAGGATATCGCGTGCGACGCAAGACGACGTCAAGGAGATTACGGAGCTGATAAACGAGGAGCACGTGAGGTCCGGCGCGCTCCTGCGCGTAGGCGAGTACGAGGCCGCCGGCTGGGTGCGCCTGAACCTGTCATTCGTGGCGCGGAAGGGAGGGAGGATAGTGGGGCACTCGGCCGCCACCGCGTGGCCGCGGAGCGGATGGATAGAGCTTCGCGGGCAGGTCGTGTCGCCGAAGTACCGGGGCGCAGGCATCTACAGCTACGTCACTAGGAAGCAGATATCCGAGATACTGAGGGAGGACAGGGAGAGGACCATCGTCTCCATGAAGTACACCATGAAGGGCGCCTCCCTGCTCGAGACCATCGGGTTCAAGCTCGTGGGGTACGGCACGTCCGCGGAGCTGGTGAAGCAGGGAATCCCCGCGGAGTTCTTCCACATAGGCCCGCGGAACAGGCCGCTCCGGGCGTGGGCGCTCACATGGAAAGACTATGTCGTGGCGAAAAGGCGGTCGGCCCGGAAGGCGCATGGCAAACCGGACGGAGAGACCCCCAAAGTGCAGGGTGCCAGCGGAACGGCGTAACGCCCGCCCATGCGGCTTTGCTCTTAAAGTCTGCTCCTAAGCCTACTTTGGGAGCAGATTTAAGACTTTAGGAGCAAGTTCTATATTGATTTTATGGCAGTAAATCCCGCAGAAGACATCGTAAATGTTTGGTTGCAGGATAAAGGCTACTTTACACAGCAGAACATAGTTGTTCCAAAAAAAGGAGGAAGTCGAGGAAAGGAAATAGATATTTTAGCGATAAATCCACAGGGAGATAAGATTTGGGTTGAGGTTACCGTATCTCCTCGACCTCGCAAACAATTGGCTCGTGAACAAGTAGATAAGATAGTTGAGCTGGCTAAAAATAAATTTCATAGAGAAAAAGAAGAGAGAGTAAGGAATATTTTTAGGAGCAAAAGATTTCGTAAAATGTTTGTATATACTCCTACTATTTTTAGCTACCAAGAAGAAAAGGCAATTATATTTAAAAAGAGGCTCGAAAGATTGCACATAGAAGTTGTAGATTTTAGGGATGTTTTTGCTCAGGCCGTAAAGGACATAAACCATTATAGCGTTGACCCTATCAAAATCCAACTTTATTATATTCAGCGTCTTTTCAAGGAGAAAGAACCTAAGCAGACAAAAGCTTAGGCTCTATCTTCAACTCATACATGGCACTTATCAGAACTGTGATGTTGTAGGCTATCAGCTTGCACAATAGCTCGTTGGTCTGCGATACGAAGGTCTTGTTCTTTAGGCAGTCTCCGAACTTCGTCTTGATTGCGAAGAACGTAGTCTCGACGTTGCTCCTGTTGTGGTAGTGCATTAGAAAGTCGTCTTGGTTCAACTGGAAGTAGTGGAACGCCCTGCGCCATAGCTTCCCTCTGCCCTTAGTGTTATGGGCTGTTGCGGTAGTGTTGCTCTTGAAAGGTATGTATGCGGTTCCGCCGACGGCGTTCACGGCGTTGTAGTTGTCCATCGAGTTGTAAGCCTTGTCTGCGCTTACCTCGTTCATGGAGAAGCCCAATTCCGTGGTCGTATTCAGAAGCGGTATGAACTGAGGGCTGTCTCCGCCGTTCTCTCCTGTAATCGCCACGTCAGTAATTATGTTCGTGGTATTGCCCGTCATCGCATGGCACTTTATCCACTTATGCTCTTTCTTCGTGCCGTGCTTCTCTTTGCAGTATTCGTTGAACATCGTCGTTCTGAACCCTGTGCTATCAGGACTGAACTTTGTCTCTACTGACTTTAGAGGCAGAGCGGTAATGTGCAACAGGTCTTTCAGAATAGGGATTATCTCTGCGTTGTTCAATGTCTTGTTTATCTTGTTGTAGTTCGGTGCTTTGCCGATCTGTTGCTTCGCCTCCGCCTCCTTGTAGCGTGAATACGCTCTCCTGCTCGACTGCATGGAATAGACCTTGTCTATCGCGCAGAACAGGGACGTTTTCAGAGGGACTTTCGGCCTTCCAAAGACGTATGGTTGCTCTGCGACATTCTCAACGAGGTCTTTTAGCAGTTCCTTGAAGAGCCTCCCTTCGTTAGTCTGGCTGGCCGTGTATTCATGCCACATCTGCGGGTAGGTCTTCCTTACTGTTGCGGTCTCGGTTATCGTGCCGTCTGCGTTGAACTGCTTGGTAATCGTTATGTCTACTGCGAATATGTGCTTGCATCTGATACCCCTCTCCAAGAAGTCAGGGCAGTTGCACTTGGCACCAGTAAGGGAGAGTTCCACCCGATAGGTCTGCCTCGGATTGGTGGCCGAAGGGACTACCCAGACGCCGTTTTGATTTACTACCTTCCTCGTGTTGGCTATCTCATAGCCCCTCGCCTTCCTCTCCTGCAAGAGTTCTTGTATTTGCCTCATACGCTCATCTTCTAATAAGAATATGCACGACAAGATATATAAGCATTACTGCGTTCTTATTAGAACCACGATAGCTTTATATACCTTTCTTATTAGAATATAGTCGTGGGACTATGAAGCAAATTGGCACTTATAGGGTAAAGGTTAGCTCTGGGACAGATACGAAGAAGCTGGCCGACGGGACTATGAAAAAGTATCAATACGGAAGCATTACTATAAGGACGCCGAAGCTATCGGGAGTTATTGGAAAGGAAGTAATGATTAGGATTTTTGTCGAATAATTAAAATTCGATGGTTGTATCAATTATCCTGTTTATAGCCTTCCACTAAAGTCTTCGGGGGACAAAAATACATAAATCTGCGTTTCTGAATGTCAACCGCGACCAGAAATGACCTTGGAAGAAGATTCTTCCACTTTGAATGAACTTGCAGAAAAGTCCAAGAGTGCGAAGGATTATGAGAGATTGAGGGTGCTATACGCAGTTAGCATCGGCAAATCTGTCAGAGAGATCGCGGAAATCTTTTGTATTGACGAGGACACTGTATATACATGGATAAAGAAGTGGAAAGAGAAAAGAAACGTGTTCGATGAACCGCGCAGTGGTAGGCCACCATCATTTACAGAAGAAGAGAAAAAGGAATTGAAGAAACTGATTGATGAGAACGACCCCGGTAAGCACGGCATGAATGCCAGTTATTGGGATACGAAGGAACTGACGAGATACTTCGTGAAGAAGGGAATAGATGTCTCTCAGGAGACGCTGCGAAGGACCCTCCACGAGATGGGCGCGCACTACGTGAAGGCAGAGATACATTACAGCGAAGCAGATTTCGGAAGGCAGGCGGAATTTGCAAGGCAATTCCTATCTGATGTCGAGGAGAAACCCGCAAATGTCATAATTCTGTTTGGCGATGAGATGGGTGCCAACAGGTCACCAAAGAAGGGGTATGGATGGACCTTCAACAAGAGACTTGTCGTCAAGGCGCAGCAGTCCCAAAAGGAAAAGACGAATTGCTTCGGCGCGACAGATTCCATAAATGGCGATACGATACAAATGCAATCGAAGAGTGCAAAAAGCGATGCGTTTGTGAGGTTCCTACAGAAAATAAGCGCAAAATATCCCGATAACATTGTCTGGCTCTATTTGGACAACGGACAAGTGCACAAGTCGGTCAAAGTGAAGAAGTATCTTCAGAATAATCCGAATATAACCTTGAAGTTCCTTCCGCCCTACTCTCCAGACCTTAACCCGCAAGAACAGATGTGGAAACATGAACGGCGGAAGTTCCTGAACAACAGGTGTTTTGATTCGTTACATCAGTTGTCTTTGTCATTGAACTGGTTCGTAAAGAGACTTGGAAAGGACGAAGTGCGTAGCGTCTGTTCACTCATTCCTATTGAACAGATGATTGTACCTCAGTACTGATTACTTCTGTGGAATGCTATAATCGAATGGAAATGCCCTAAATGTCCTAAGGTAATAAGGGTCAAAAGCCAAAACACGATGGCAATAGATAAGGCACTACATCTGAAAAAACACGAAATTAAAGGCTATTGACTTTAGGAGCAAAACTTAGACTTTAGGAGCAAACGACACTTTAAGAGCAAAGCTCGCCCATGCGCAAGCTTTTTATAGGTGCTTTGCCAAATTATGTTAGATACGTTAGTTACCTCTCATGATTTACTGTCTGGTCGCTATTTACGTGCATTCTTGATGGTTTTGTAATGGCTGAGAATGAACAAGCAGCACAACGTGCTAAGAAGGAAGAGACGAGCATAGTCCGAATAGCAGGCAGGGACATAAACGGCAGCTACACCATCGCGCACGCGCTCCTAAGGATAAAGGGCGTGAACCAGAACCTGGCGCAGGTAATGGCCCTGATGGCCGAGAGGAAGTTCGGGATATCGGGCGACACAGCCATAGGCTCTCTCCCCGACGAGAAGCTCGCCGAGGTGGAGCAGATAATAAAGGACCCTCTAAAGTTCGGGATACCTCATTTCATGCTTAACAGGAGGAAGGACCTGGCAACTGGCAAGGACATCCACGTCGTGGGCACCGACCTGATAGTGCAGACTAGGCAGGACATAGAGGACATGATAAAGCAGCAGACCTACGTCGGCTTCAGGCACCAGTACGGCCAGAAGGTCCGCGGACAGAGGACGAGGTCGACCGGCAGGACGGGAGCGACGGTCGGAGTCACGAAGAAGAAGATACAGGAAGCCCAGCAGTCCGAGAAGAAGTCGTCCTCGGCCCCCGCAGCTCCGGCGGCGAAGAAAGCGTGATCCAATGGGAGACCCAAAGAAGATACGGAAGAAATACGAAACTCCCTCAATCATGTGGGACTCGATAAGGATCCAGCACGAGCACGGGCTCAAGGAGAAGTACGGGCTCAAGAACCTCAGGGAACTGTGGATACTCGACAGCGAGCTTAGGAGGATAAGGAAGAACGTCAGGGACGTCCTTTCCGGAAGGTCCGAGGAGAGCGTCGGCAGGGACATAATCGCAAGGCTGAGCAGGTACAACATAGTCAAGAGCGACGCGAAGCTCGACGACCTGCTGGTCGTGAACGTCGACTCGTTCCTTGAGAGGAGGCTCCAGACGGTGGTGCTGAGGAAGGGCCTCGCGAAGACCCTGGCGCAGGCGAGGCAGCTCGTCGCCCACGGGCTCATCGCGGTCAATGGCAGGAGGGTCACTTCTCCCGGGCATCTCGTGCTCGCGTCTGAGGACGACGCGCTTAGCTATTTCAAGCCGATAAACCTGGACGCAGCCGGTGAAGGCGGTGCGCCCCCGCGGCCGCCGCGGCAGAGACGGAGAACGTTCAGGTAGAGCCGGTCGAGCACGCGGAGCAGGAGGCAGAGGCTAAGGCGGAAGGGCAGTAGAGTTGATACTTTGGCAAAGACCGAGAAAAAGCAGAAACCCGAGGAGAAGAAGCAGGAGACAAAGAAGAGCGACGTCTCCTTCGAGCAGCTGGCTCAGGAAGCCACGCTCAAGTTCAAGCCCAAGGGAGTCAGGTGGGGCGTCGCGCACATCTACTCATCGAAGAACGACACCATAATCACGCTCACGGACCTCTCCGGCGCCGAGACCATAGCCATCGGGAGCGGAGGCATGATAGTCGACAACAGCAGGGAGGAGGGATCGCCCTACGCGGCGATGCAGGCTGCCTACAAGGTCGCGGCCATCGCGATAGAGAAGGGCATCACCAACGTCAACATCAAGATAAGGGCCCCGGGAGGCCACGGCTCCAAGACGCCTGGCCACGGAGCGCAGGCCGTAGTCAGGGCGCTGGCCAGGAGCGGCCTCAAGATAGAAAGCATAGAGGACGTCACCCCGATACCGACGGACACCACAAGGAGGCCTGGCGGAAGAAGGGGAAGGAGGGTCTGAGCTATGCTGGCTTTGAGTAAACCCTCAGAAGACTTCCTTTTTAGGATCCGGGAGCGCAATCCACCTCAAATAGTACCAGTCGAATTCTTCTTGAGCGAGATTCGTAAGGCGACCGGCTGGTCCGCGGATGTGCTTATAGCCTTCCACTAAAGTCTTCGGGGGACAAAAATACATAAATCTGCGTTTCTGAATGTCAACCGCGACCAGAAATGACCTTGGAAGAAGATTCTTCCACTTTGAATGAACTTGCAGAAAAGTCCAAGAGTGCGAAGGATTATGAGAGATTGAGGGTGCTATACGCAGTTAGCATCGGCAAATCTGTCAGAGAGATCGCGGAAATCTTTTGTATTGACGAGGACACTGTATATACATGGATAAAGAAGTGGAAAGAGAAAAGAAACGTGTTCGATGAACCGCGCAGTGGTAGGCCACCATCATTTACAGAAGAAGAGAAAAAGGAATTGAAGAAACTGATTGATGAGAACGACCCCGGTAAGCACGGCATGAATGCCAGTTATTGGGATACGAAGGAACTGACGAGATACTTCGTGAAGAAGGGAATAGATGTCTCTCAGGAGACGCTGCGAAGGACCCTCCACGAGATGGGCGCGCACTACGTGAAGGCAGAGATACATTACAGCGAAGCAGATTTCGGAAGGCAGGCGGAATTTGCAAGGCAATTCCTATCTGATGTCGAGGAGAAACCCGCAAATGTCATAATTCTGTTTGGCGATGAGATGGGTGCCAACAGGTCACCAAAGAAGGGGTATGGATGGACCTTCAACAAGAGACTTGTCGTCAAGGCGCAGCAGTCCCAAAAGGAAAAGACGAATTGCTTCGGCGCGACAGATTCCATAAATGGCGATACGATACAAATGCAATCGAAGAGTGCAAAAAGCGATGCGTTTGTGAGGTTCCTACAGAAAATAAGCGCAAAATATCCCGATAACATTGTCTGGCTCTATTTGGACAACGGACAAGTGCACAAGTCGGTCAAAGTGAAGAAGTATCTTCAGAATAATCCGAATATAACCTTGAAGTTCCTTCCGCCCTACTCTCCAGACCTTAACCCGCAAGAACAGATGTGGAAACATGAACGGCGGAAGTTCCTGAACAACAGGTGTTTTGATTCGTTACATCAGTTGTCTTTGTCATTGAACTGGTTCGTAAAGAGACTTGGAAAGGACGAAGTGCGTAGCGTCTGTTCACTCATTCCTATTGAACAGATGATTGTACCTCAGTACTGATTACTTCTGTGGAATGCTATAAAACGAAAGATATGGGAGATATCGAGAGAAGGCTCAACCTGAAGTTTCTCAGTTTCGAATCAGACAATGCCGCACGCCAGGCGCTATACACTTGGGTGGGCCCGCATCAGAAAGCCCGAGCCCAAAAAGTCATGGACGGTGTGCTGAAGCAGGATCCAAAGGAGCTAGGCACGGTTCGAGCTCTACTGAGGTTCTAACTGTAGGATGGCCTTTCCGCCATTTCTCCTTATTGTTAATAAACATCTTAGGCGAACCCTAATAACAGCAATAGTATCGTGAGTACTACTGCCGTGTCGAAGTTGTCGTCAACAAGGGCCGGCAGGCTCTCCACCGCCGCAGCGACGAGGGCGACCAGCACCGCGGCACAGCCCAGGAAGGGGAATGACACGAGCAGCGCCGCCGCGAAGTACGCCGCGGATCCCTCCGCGCTCTTCTTCCTGTTGTATGGCAGCGCGTCCTGCCGTATCGAATCCCCACCAGGGTTGCCACGGAGTCCGCTATGAATATCGAAGCCAGCAAGGCTATTGCCCCGTCCCGATTGAGGAAGGATATCGCGACCAGCGCTCCGAGGGAGAGCCACATCGCTCCCTGGCCGAAGACGGCATTCTTCCTCTCCAGGGAACGGAGCAGCCTAGATGCTCCGGCCTTGGGGTTCGACACCGCGTAGTTGCTGAGCAGCAGGCCGACGAGCAGCGCCGCCAGAAGGAACATCTCGGCGGCGCCATAGGACACGACTGCGAATACGGCCACGACGGCCGCGCCGATGGCGATCTGCACGATGTCGCGCCTCCTCTCCGTCCGCCTGTCCCTCGCGAAGTTCTCACCCGCGAACGAGCGCGCATGGCTGAGGAAGCCCAGCAGCGCGGCCTGGGCGACCAGCGAGGGCGCGCCGCCGAAGACCGCGAAGTACGCGGCCGCCACTGCGAGCATCGCATAGTTCTCTTTTGAGCCCAGCGTAGCCGCGACGCTGCTGAAGAGCGCGATGCCTATGAGCATGGCCCCGGCATCCGCCCCTTCATAGGAGGCCAGAAGGAGGCCCGCCGCGAGGAAGGCCGCGAGCCAGACGAGGTCGGACTTCCTCTTGAACACGATCGCGCAGTAGGCGACGAGGGCTACGACCAGGAGCGGCACGAGATACGCATACATGTTCACACGATGTAGATTACCCAGGCGGCAATTATAAAAGTGGCAATGACGAGCAGGGGCACGACATACTTGAGCATTCTCTTGACCTCCCTGCTGGTCCTCTCTATCAGCGCGTCGGCGTTCTTGCCCCAGACCGCGAAATCCTTGATCCTTATCTTACTGTGCGCGTAGCTCACCGGCTCCATCCCCGAGATGGCGTTCTGGAGAATCTCATCCACCAGGGGAATAGCCTTCTCGACGCTCGGCGTGCCTGCCGAGCGAGTTGCTCGCCGAGAGGCTCAGCGAATTTATCGAGTGCGTGTCGGTAGTGCACACCTCGATATCGATGCCGAACTTCTCCCTCACGTGCCTGATTATCCTGCTCCTGAATTCGGGCAGCATGTTGTTCGCGTCGAAGTACACTATCCCGAAAAGCCTCCCGCCGAAGCCGAAGACGCACGCGCTCGTGTATCCCTCGCCCATGTCCTTGGGGTTGCCGAGCGGCTTCTTCAGCCTGTTGTAGGCGGACCCGAACAGGATCCTTCTCGTTCCCTTAACGGAGAGCGACTCCTTCAGCGCCGCCTCGTACTCCCCGACGCACGGGTTACCGCGGTGTATCTCCTCGAGCTCCGAGGCCTTGGCGGTCTCGAACCTCGAATTGTGCGAATCAACGAGCACCACGCTGCGCCTGCCCGCGTCCGCGGCGACGGCCCTCAGCCAGGCCCCCACCTCCCTGTCCATGTCCTCCGTCACTTTCGGCGCCCTGGTGAGGAAGACAAGGTTCGAGTCGCCCATAGAAATGTTGATGGCCCTGCAGCTGTTCCTGCGGCCTATGCCGAGGCCCCCGCGCGCCTCACTGAACACCATTCCGCCGTCCGACAGCGCGGCCTCGATCCGCTTGCCGATGCTCCTGATCTGGGCCGCGCTTATTGGGTTGTCCTCCAGGGTCTCAGGACCGTGCAGAACGAAAGGCGCGCATCCTTGGCTCTTTACAATGAGATCCCCTAGGAGGGCCGGCGCGACGCTACCCCCGACCCCCGCGAAGGGTCCGAAGTGGATGTCCGGATTCACGAAGACCGCCTTGTAGCCGCCCTTGCCCCTGAGGGCGAGCACGTCCATGCTCAGGTCCCTCGTAACAGATGCCTCCTGGCCTATCACCTTGACGTCGTTCGTGAGATCGTACAGCCACTGGCTCACCATCGAGACGACGAGCTTGATCCCGCTGGTGTCCATGTTCCTTTTCACCGGCCTGTCCAGGACGTAGAGGAGCGCGTTGCCAGCGGCCAGGAACACGAGCATGCCAGCGAAGAGCTTAATCAGCGTGACGTTCAGGGGCGCCCCGAGGGCGAGTATGTAGCTGCCGAGGGGCAGGTACAGGAGTATGTTGAGCACAGGCTGGGTCGCGGCGATGGCCGCCGAGCTCTTCCCCTTCCCAAGGGCGAACTTGCCCATGAGGAACCAGTATCCGTAGATGCACGCGTTGGCCAGCAGGAGGATTATGTAGGCCATTGCAATGCTGCCACTGACGTGAAACAGGACGGCGTCGGCGATCATGAAGACAGCATAGAGCGCGGTTATCGTTATCGTGGCAAGCATCGCGTGCTTGAGCTTCATCTTCCTCTTGGTCGCCTTTATGAAGGCCACGGTGAGCAGCGCAGGCAGACTTATGACCAGTATTCCCGTGCTAAGGCCCGAGACGAGCAGCCCGAAATAGTCCTGGGCCATGGGCGGGTAGTGCACCACCAGGCTCATCGCAACGCCCGAGACCGCGCCCATCAGGAGCAGCACCGCCGCCTGGACGGCGACGCTCGGCGCCTTCAGGTTGAAGTACTTGGTGTAGTGCGTGATATAGTCGCGTGAATCAGCCATAAAGATCAGACGCAGAGAGCTAGATGCCGAACCTCCTCTTCCTTTCCTCGTAGTCATCCAGCGCGATTTCCAGGTCGCGCCTGGTGAAGTCGGGCCACAGCTTCTTGCTGAAGTACAGCTCCGAGTAGCCGGCCTGCCATGGCATGAAGCCAGAGAGCCTCTCCTCGCCTGAGGTCCTTATGACGAGGTCTATGTCGGGCACGCCGCTGGATAGCATGTAGCTCCTGAAAACGGCCTCGTTAACCTCCTTCACCTTGTTTCTGAGCGCGTCCTTTACGATCTCGCCGGCCGCGTGGAGCATGTCGTCCTTGCCCCCGTAGGCGACGAGCATGTTTATCACCCTGCCCTTGTAGGCCTCCGTCTCCACCTCTATCTTGTGCAGCGCAGCGGAGAGGTCCTTGGGCAGGAGGAGCCTGTTCCCGACGATGTTGACCCTGGTCCTGTTGTCGTGCAGCCGGGCTATGATATCCCTGTCCGTCGCCACCTTCCGGTAGATGTTGAACAGAGCCTCCCTCTCCGCGGTGGACCTCTTGAAGTTCTCCGTAGAGAACGCCCAAACCGTTATGTTGTCTATCCCGTAGTCCTTGCACCAGTCGGCGAAGTCTATGAACTTCTTTACTCCCAGGTTGTAGCCGTTGAAGAAGGAGAGGCTGTGCTTCATCGCCCATCTCCGGTTCCCGTCCGGTATGAGTGCAAGCGCCTTGGGTACCTTTTCACTATGCATACTACCCGCTCGTTACTTTACGATATCTATCGCTACATTTCGATTTAAAGCTTTCCATTGCGGTCGACAAGCAGGGCACAATGCCGAGCAGCTACGACCGCGCCTATCGTCAGACCGCAGAATGCGCCGTATTGGTTATTAAATAAACAGTCCTAGATAATGAATTGGTCGCATGTCCGAAGAAAATGCCTCTAACTGCCTGCCCACTTTCAATAGCTACCAGAAGGCGCACGGCCTTTACGATGCCGCCAGCAAGTTATTCGGGGAGAACAAGTTCGAGGAGGCCATAAAGCTTTACTCCCAGGCGATAGAGGTAAAGCCAGACTTCACCAGCGCGTACTTCAACAGGGCCCTGGCCTACGCCATACTTAACAAGTACGATGAGGCAACCCGCGACGCTAACAAGGTAATATCGCTCGAGCCGAACAGCTGCGACGCCCCTTACGTGATGGGGATCATAAGCGAGTACAAGCAGGACTACGCGGGCGCGGCGCAGTGGTACGAGAAGTCGCTGGCCAGCAACCCCAACTACGAGCAGGCCAGAGAGCGCCTGAAGCACATTCTGGAAAGGACCGGTGCTTCCAAAGTCAGCTACTCGGCAACGGAGCCCCTGGGTCAAGAAGTGAAATACCCTACCGCCGCGGAGGCCAAGGGCGTAGTGTATTCCGAAGGCTGTACGATTACAAAGCCAAAAGAGAATTTTGCAGATGTCGCCGACATGGCCGTGCTAAAGGAGGAGCTGCGCAGGAATCTCATATATCTGATGAAGAATCCCGAACTCGCTAGGGAATACGGGATAAAGAAGGCATCGATATTGCTCTACGGCCCGCCGGGCACCGGGAAGACGTTCGTCACCCGCGCCGCAGCCGGCGAGGCCCAGATAAATATCGTAGAGGTCAAAATGTCCGCAATTCTCGGCACGCACGTTGGCGAAACCGAAAAGAACATAGAGAGCGTTTTCGCTACCGCCCTGATGAGCGTGCCCTGCATACTGTTCCTAGACGAGATCGACGGTCTCGCTCTAAGAAGGGAGTTCGCAGGAAACAACATCTCGATACTGGGCAGCCAGGTAAACGTGCTACTCAAGAGCATAGACCAAATCAACGAATCGGACAAGAGCGTCATGCTGGTCGCCGCCACGAACGCGCCTTGGCTTCTAGACTCCGCGATAAAGAGGCCGGGCAGATTCGACAAGATGATATACGTCCCTCACCCTAATGACGAGGCAAGGAGGGAGCTCTTCAGCATATTCCTATCGAACAAACCGGTATCAGAAAAAATAGACATCGAAGAACTAGTCCGTGCCACCGACTATTATTCGTCCGCGGACCTGGCGTCGATATGCAACGAGGCAGCCAAGGCAGTATGGACCGAAGTCATAAAGACAGGGGTGAGACGAAAGATAGGGATGACCGATCTGCTAGCCGCCATATCTGCCACCAGAAGGAGCATAGCTGACTGGTACGATTCAGTCAAGTTCGTCCTCTCGTCCAGTTTCGATACCGAGCTTTATTCCGCTCTTCTGGCAGATATAAAAGACTACGAAAAAAAGCTCGGTCCCGCAGGACCAACAGATTACTACAACTGAATAGAAAGAAGTGCGGACTAATTCCTTTTCCGGACCCTCCCTCCCGTAGGCTTCTTATTGCCCGTCAGGAACCTCACCAGGAGGAACACGACCAGCGCTAGTATAGCGAAGTTTATCAGGGCGGAGGCAAACGTGCCCCAGCCCATCACAGCGCCCCCGGCGTCGGGCCCGGGAGGGGACCCCGTCCCCGCAAAGACGCAAGAACATCAATTATTTAAAGACCACCACCCTACTAGTCCGCAGAGGGGCGTCGAGCATCTTCACGATAGGTGAGTGTTTGGATCTATACATAAAATGCATTACCGTCCTGCTCTTCATATACAACTCGATACTGGGGTATGTGATTGTAAAGGTCACTAATCCATATGGCTCGCTGCCTCTCCTTGCGCTGATTGTCGTTGACTACGTCATAATATACTATTTCGTCTCGCACTCAGTGTCCAAATACGCAAAACACCACAAGAAGCACAGGAGGTGATTCGATGGTCGATAATAAGGGCAAGCTGTTTTTCATAGCGCTCACGGCTTACAACGTAGTGCTTGGAATATCCATCGTGATGCTGACGTCGCAGCCCATCGTTGTCCTGCTGTTCATCTCGGTAGATTTCTTCCTCCTTTTCTTCTACCTTCTTGCCGTTTTCAGGAGTAAGAAGGAGGAGCACCAGTTCGTGCGGGCGCACTCGGAACTGATACGGGAAGCGAAGGAAGAGATCGTGGAGAGCGGAAAATAGAAGCGGCGCCTCTTCCCGCTGCCGAACGGAGTAAAGAAGTCCGTTATCACTTCTTTTTCCGGACACTCTTTTTCTCGCTTTTTTTCTCCCCGACCAGTATTTTCACCAGGAAGAACACCACGAAAGCAAGTATGATGAAGCTTATTAGCTCGGATGCGAACGTGCCCCATCCTATCACCGCTCCCCCCACCGTCACAGTTGCACCCTGCCAGTCGCCCATCGGCAGGAAGATGCCTATAATCGGCATTATGACGTTGTTGACCAGGGACTGAACCATCGCCGTCAGCGCGGTCCCTATTATGAACGCTATCGCGAGGCTCATGACCTTGTACTCCTCCAGGAAATCGCTGAAGTCGGAGATTACTCCCATTAGTTCACCAATATGGAATGGGCGTTCGAAAATTAAAGTCTTCCCCCTGAAAAAGGCCCGGCCCCGGCCGCCGAAAGCCCCTACACACGACTTCCCTATTCACCCCCTTACCATAATCTATATAAACCTGTTTTGTCATAACTTAGTTTGGTGCTTTGATGCACGTGCTGAGCTTTTAAAGGCCGCATTTTTGAGAGCAATCTCTAACTGTTTTTGCTTGATGAGATTTGTGTGTTTAGGTTTAACCACCTATGTCAGCCCAGTGTGGCACCGAATGAGATTGCATTTTTGCAATTGATTTGAGGAGAAGCAAGCTTGTAATTTTTTAAGCCACCTAGGGAATGACTAGGCTCTGGTAGCGAAGAAGGCCGTGGCAAGCTGCGATAAGCCCAGGGTAGGTGCAAGTCAACCTTTGAACCCGGGATAGCCGAATTGTGCGCCATGAATAGTGGCGCATGCGCACGCGGGGAACTGAAGCATCTTAGTACCCGCAGGAAAAGAAATCAAAAGAGATGTCGTTAGTAACGGCGAGTGAAAGCGACGAAGGGCAAGCTGAATCCCATTGCGCAAGTGATGGGAGATGTGGTGCGGGCGCACTTGCGCACGCGCGAGCCGAACGCTCTGGAAAGAGCGGCCATAGAGAGTGACAGCCTCGTAGGCGGAGCGCGTGCGGAATTGCCCGTAATAGAGTAGCACAGCCTTAGTACGTTGTGCGAATACGGGGGCATTGAACTCCAACCCTAAACATTGACCAGAGACCGATAGCGAATAAGTAGCGCGAGCGAACGTTGAAAAGAACCCACACGTGTGGGTGTGAAATAGATCTGAAACTAGGTGGTTACAAGAAGATATGGCATGAGCGTCATTGCACACGAAGTGAAAACGCGAAAGCGTCGAACGATATGTGCTAGCAGTGTCATATCCTTCTTCTTGAAGCAAGAGCCAGGGAGTGTATATTAGTGGCAAGCGTTAAGCGTAGCGAAAGCGAGTGTGCCTATGCACAGGGTGCGAAAGCGCCTAAGTCACTAATTTACGACCCGAAGCCATTGTGAACTACTCGTGGGCAGGGTGAAGCTGAGCGTAAGCTCGGTGGAGGCCCGCTACCTGTCATGGTTTATCCTGTTGGGTGACCTACGAGTAGGGGCGATAGACCATTCGAACATGGCAATAACGGGTCCCCTTCGAAGTATCTTTAGGATAGCCCGGGGCCAGCTCGCATACACGGTAGAGCGACCGATTTTCTGGTGGGAGCCGAAAGGCTTCGCCTCGAAGTCAAACTCCGAATGTGTATGCTGCGTATCCCCGGAGTCGGCGTGTATTGGGTAAGCTAGTACCGCGAGACTTGAACGAGAGTGACTGAGGTTAAGGTCCCTAAATCCTAGTTAAGTGTGTTGAAGGAGGGTTCTGTCTTAGACAGTCGGGAGGTAGGCTTAGAAGCAGCCACCCTTTAAAAAACGCGTAACAGCGTACCGATTGAGACGGGATTCTCTGAAGATGGACGGGGCTAAACTAGGTACCGAGACCCCAGCGTGCGAAAGCATGGGTAGAAGGGCGTGCTGCGCGGCAAGAAGTTCGGGCTTGAGCCCGGATGGACTGCGCAGCAGTGAAAATCCTGGTGTCAGTAACAGCAAATACGGGTTAAAATCCCGTACGCCGGAAGCACACGGTTTTCCCCGAGATGATTGTCAGCGGGGAGTTAGCCGATCCTAAGAGGGGAGCTAATCACTACCCTTCAAAAGGGAAGCATGTTAAAATTCATGCGCTTAATGCGTAGGTGTGGCGACACAAGGTGTATTTCTGACAGTTGGGGATAGGTCATTTAGAACGTGCAAACGGCTGTGGAGTCTCATTATGAGGAGAAGCAGCTAAATGAACTTTGACCAAATTCCTGATTCCGTGAAAAGGGAATACACAACGATCGCGTTAATTCGTACCTAGAACCAGTACAGGTGCTGCTGGTTGAATAGACCAAGGCGTGCCAAGATTAAATCAGGTTAGGGAAATCGGCAAGTTAGTGGCGTAAGTTTTCGACAAGCCATGTCTGTGCTTAGTAAGCGCAGATTGCAATAACTAGGGGAGAGCGACTGTTTCTTTAAAACACAACTCACCGCAAAGCCGTAAGGCTTAGTACAGTGGGTGACGCCTGCTCACCGCTAGTACGCGAAACCCCGTTTCAACGGGACTAAGCGCTAGCAAAGAGCGGGGGTAACTCTGACCCTCTTTAGGTAGCGTAATACCTCGTCGCTTAATAGGCGACTTGCATGAAGGGCGTAACGACTCTCCCACTGTCCCAATCTGGTGCTTGGTGAACTCACTACGCGGTGAACATGCCGCGTACTCTCAGTGGGAAATGAAGTCTCCATGAAGCTTGACTATATCCTGTTGTTGTCGTGTAGCGAGCGTTGCAGAGCGTAAGTGGGAGCGTCGAAGCGCTGGTTTCGGCCAGCGTGGAGCGACAATGTAACACCACTCTTCGCCCGCCACGCGACTCACTAGTAAAATAGGACAGCAGCAGGTGGATAGTTAGACTGGGCGGTTGCTTTCGATAAGGAAACGAAAGTGACCAATGCTCTGCTTAGGTGAGTTGGAAACTCACCGTTAAGCTTAAAGGCAAATGCAGGGCTGACTGTACATTGAAAAGCGGAATGTGCAGACTGGAAACAGGGGCTTACCGAGCGTTGGAAGCTCTTTTAATGGGGCTCCAACCTGTCAGAAAAGTTACTCTGGAGGTAACCGGTTCGTGGCTGGTGAGAGTTCACATCGACCCAGCCGTTTGATACACCGATATGGGCTTTAGTCATCCTGGTGGTGCAGGAGCCACCAAGGGCCGGGCTGCTCGCCCGTTAAAGACTAACACGAGCTGAGTTAAGTCCGCCGCGAGGCAGGACGGTAAAATCTACTGGGAGTGTAAGTGTCAGAGGATAAGAAGCCTCTAGTACGAGAGGAATGAGGCCTCGGCGCCTCTAGTTTACCGGTTGTGAATAGCATGGCCGGGTAGCCACGCGCTAAGGGATAAGTCCTGAAAGCATCTAAGGACGAAGCCCAATCCGAAACGAGACACTATGACGGTTGTATTACACAACTTTGATAGGGCGGACGTATAAGCAGAAAGCGCAAGCGATCTGTGAGCGTACCGCTACTAAAGTCTAAATAGTACAAGCTTGCTTCTCCGTTCTTTCTTTTTTGTTTCAGCTCCTTAGCGGAGCGCATGCCAAAACGATTTGTGAACAATGTTTTTATAGGCGGAAAACAGAGTATTTCTGGTCATCCTGTGATAATGTGCTTGTCTGGAAAGCAGGGCAGCGGCAAGAGCGAAGTCGCAAAGTGCCTGCGGAAGTACGGATTTGACATTCTCGTGCTGAGCGAGATCGCCAGAGACCTGGCTCCCTCCGAGAGCGCGAACCTTCATTCGCTCATTGAGCAAATGATGAACCGGCAAGGAGAGGACATACTCGCAAGGCTAGCATTGGAAAGGATATCCGACACCGGGGGCGACATCGCCATAGTCGCAAAGAGCAAAGTAGATTTCGAGTATCTTAAGGGCAAGCTTCCAGACATGTCGACGCTTTATATCGAAGCACCGCCTAACCTTAGGCAGGATAGAGTACTGAGCCGCTCGGTCAAAAGGAATAGGCCCAGGACGGGTGCTGATTTCACCAGAAAAGAAACCAATGAGACCGAGCTCGGGATAGAATTTATATTGAAAAACGCCGATTGCGTGATAGAAAATACTGAAACTAAAGAGGAATTATGTGAAGCCGCGAGCAGGTTTCTTAACGAATTCGCGCATACTAGAAGCTCGTGATTGAATGGATGCTATCCTGATGGCGGGCGGTTATGGAACTAGAGCAGGAGAGATTGCATCAAGACACAATTGCAAGCCGCTCATCCCCCTCGCCGGAAAACCTTGCATAGAATGGGTCCTTCGTGAGTTACACGAATTGGATTTGAGAAACATCTTTATTGTTGCAGACAGAGAAGAAATCATTCCCGCTTTTAAGGACATAATCAGAAGAGAAAAACTCAGTAATGCCGTCATACACCGCCATTTTGGGAAACACTCCAGCGGTGAAGCCATAATGAGCCTCATAGGCCAGATAAGCGATGGGTTCTTTCTTACCTACGGCAATAACATCGTGCCGCACGAGTTCTATTCTCGCATGATTGATTCCTGCAAGAATAACGAATGCGGGATTGCTCTTTACGAAGTGCAGACTTCCAACTCAAAAAGAGTCGCAACTTTTAACGAGAATAATGTGACCCGCTTGGCTCAGTATAAGGGTGGCGACCAGCACTACCATGGCTCCGATTCAATGTTCTTTGACAAGCCGTTCCTATTAAATATGGAATTCGTCAACTATCTGCAAGAAGAGAACCTCAGTTCCTCGCGTGCACTCATTAACTGGGCAGAAGAGGGCATGCCTGTGAATTATTTTCTCGCAAACTTTCCTCCGGAATTTCACTATGCATGGGAGATACCTATACTCGAGAAATACATCGTGTCGGGATTGCTGTCTGCTGAAAGTGTAAGTTTAGCGGCCGTTCCCCAAATGCGTGCTTCGGTGCGCTCCACCAAGTAATTCCGCTCCCACATATGTGGCTGCCGAGTAACTTCTGTATAAGCTTATTCAGGAACGAGCCTCCTTTCCGGGCACGCCATCAGCATGCTGATCGTCTCCCCGAACTCCCTCTCCTCCAGAATCTCCTCAGGTATGCCCATTGCGGCTTCGCCCATTTCGTCCATGCCAATCCCGTATGTCATCTCACGCAAGATTTACATACCTTGCAGTTATGCATTCTTCATCTTTTTGTATCTCTTCACGACGGAGAGGTTCTCCTTGTTCGGGGCGAACCTTTCCCTTATCCTGACGAGCAGCCTTTCCTTGTCGAAGCGCTTCGAGCAGACGAGTATGGTCAGTTCGCCGAACGTGGTCGCCTTGACCGCGTAGAGCATGAACTTCTTCCTCAAGCGGTACTTGAACAGCCCGAACCTCAGGACGTTGCCCAGGCTCTTGACGTAGTTTATCGCGAGTATGCCATCGTCGGCGAGTATCCTGTGCGCATTTTCCACGAACTCATTGCCTAGGAACTTGATCGGCACGTTCAGCGCCCCGTCGTACACGTCGAGCACGACAAGGTCGTACCTCTTCCTCGTGTGGGCAACGTAGTCGAAGGCGTCGGCGATTATGATCCTCCCGTATGCCTTGGGCATGAACCTCTTAGCGAGGCCCGCTATCTTCCTGCTTATCTCGACGCTGTCTATGGACGCCTTCCCCTTGGTGAGGACGCCCATCTGATAGGGTATAGTGCCGCCTCCCATGCCCAGAACCAGGATCCTAGGCCTGTCGAAGGCGAATGCGAGGGGTATGAAATAGTCCCAATAGTCCTGAGTGTAGACCGATCTCTTGTTGATCTTGGAGAAGGTAGTGCCATTCAGCTTTAAGAGCCTCTTCCCAGGCGTGTCCACAATGCGTATTGTGTCGCTCCCGTCCTTGAATGTCGTGGCCCCTGCGCCGAAAGTTTTCATGCCTATGCCTCCGCGGTCCCTTTCAGCCCCGCGACTATCTCTTGTACGCGCTTCGCTACGTCCTTGGGGTTCAGGTTGCCCTTCCTCGACAGCTCTCCTATTATGAAGTTGAGCGCCTTCTTGTTCTTCTCGGCGTCCTTCAGTATGTCCCCGTTCTTCCCGATGAACTCCCTTATGAGTCTGTCCAGCTCACCAGTGCTCATCTGCTCGTGCCTGATCGTGTCTGCCTTGCCGGCCTCGACCAGTTCGATTATCTCGTCGGTTATGACGATATCCTTGGCGACGAGCTTGATTATCTCCTCGAAGTCCTTGTCCGAGATGTCCTCCTTCTCGTACTTCTTCACCCTCTCCAGAGCGTGGGCGACGTTCTTTATGTCGTACCTGTCCTTGAACCTGTCGATCAGCTCCAGCCCCCGCATGTCGAACATGGTGAGCTCCATGAATGTCTTCGCGCTCATGCCGTAGTCCTTCTCGAACTGCGCGGCGATGTCGTTTATGTAGACGGGCTTCCTGAACTTCATGTCCTTGAGGTCGAAAGTCGTGAGGTCAGGCTCGTATATGTACCCGTATTCCTCGTCCGTCTCCTTTTCCCTCATGGACTCCGTGGTCTTCCTCTTGTCGTTGTAGCCCCTCGTCTCCCCGGTTATCTTGCCGCCCTCCTTGATTATCTCCCCCTGCCTCTCCATCTCGTACTTCGCGGCCTCGATCAGGTTCTTGATTCCGGTGACGTTCTTGACCTCCACCCTAGTCTCGGCCAGTGAGATGTTGAGGTCCGCCTTAAGCTCCTTGTTTATGTCAACGCCAAGGTAGTAGAGGACGCTCCTGAGGGTCCTGAGGAACGACCAGAGCGCCTTCTCGCTCGTTATGTCGGGCTCGGTCACGATCTCGACCAGCGGGATTCCGCTCCTGTTGAAGTCCAGCAGAGTAAGCGCTCCCTCCCTGACTATCTTAGCGGGATCCTCCTCTATCTGCACCCTCCTTATCCTCACCTCGCCTTCTTCGGTGAGAAGGGAGCCGACGCCTCCCACGGACCCCTCGAGCTGGGTTATCTGGTAGGACTTCGGGAGGTCGGGGTAGAAGTACACCTTCCTGACGAAGGACATCCTGTTGTTTATCTTGCAGTGCAGCGCGCTGGCTATCCCGAGAGCGGACATCACGGCCTCCTCGTTGAGCATCGGCTTCGACCCCGGGGAGCCCATGCAAATGGGGCAGATCGCCGCGTTGGGCTTCTCCTCTTCGGTGCTGCACGAGCAGAAGAGCTTCGACTCCGTGGGAAGCGCAACGTGAACTTCTAGTCCTATCTTCATAAATCTCCCAGGTTGTTCTTGAATCTGTACTTGAACGACTTCTCCCACTCGCTGACGAAGTCAAGCAGGGCGTAGTCGTTCGCCTGCTCGGTCACCAGTTGAGCGCCTATCGGCATCCCGTCGACGTATTCATATGGGAACGAAATGTGGGGGAATCCGCCCAAATTCGGCGGTATGGTGAATATGTCCATGGCGTAGTTCTGCACCGGGCTGAGTTTTGCAGTGTCCTCGATTTTCGGCGTGAGTATCGGCAGCGTCGGTGAGAGTATGAAGCCGTCCTTTAGGACCTTGCTCATCTCATTGATCAGCATCCTCCTTATCACGAGCGCCTTGGTGTAATACTTGTCCTTGACGCTCTCACCCCTGATGAACGTGCCGAGGATGAGCCTCCTCTTGGCCTCGGCGCCGAAGTTTGCCCTCGCCTCGGTGAAGAACTCGTTGCAGGTCCTCCGCGTGCTCAAGAACTACCAGATGTTCAAAGACCCACAATTGGAACTCTTCCGCGGCCCACGCCATTCCAGGCGCCCGCGCCGGGCGTGATTCTTAATCCCGGCCAAAGATATTTGAAATTCCTGGCAGGGCGGCGCTGCCGCGCCGCCCAAGAGCCTGAGAGACATTTTTTTATGACATTTTCAAAGTCAGAATCCAATCTTGATCTCAAAACCGGCAGAATTAAGTTGACAATCAAAATTAGGAGAGTGAAAATAATTTCTCCGCCCGACGGCTGGCTCTTGAAAACGGTGCCGGTGTCATGCCGGCATCAGTCCTCGCTATTGACACAAATCCAGCGTTTTTGTTCTTCGTGCAACAGGTTGGAGTCCCATATCCAACTGCCCGTATGCAATCGCCGCGCCATCCACTTCAGACCCAGCGTTGTTTCCCTACGCAACCGGCGCCGCCTCATTTCTTCGACATCAACTCGGCTTTCTTGGCGTTGAATTCCGCCGGGGTGATTGCGCCGGAGTCCCTCGCCTTCTGAAGGTCAATCAACTGCTGGCCCAGCGTGGGATTGTGGGCTTCAGTTCTGGCTCCGCTCCCAAAGTTCAGTCCTATACAGCCGCCAAACAACAGGATGGCGGCAGCGGCGAGCATGGATCGGAAAACGTGTTTTCTCATATCTTGTTCTTTCCTTAAATTGACATTTCGCATTTGGCCTTTTGCCCACGATCAGGGCGGGCCTTGTTCATGATTTTCTTCCCGCTCCACAGTTTTGCAAGGACTTTTTTTGACAACGCTCATCCGTGATGGGTGAAGAACAAATTTCGGGAAGCCCTTTCTCCGGCTCGCTCCCCGCAAGCGGGGCGAGAGAGGATGGCGCGAAGAATTCTGTCCTGCGCTCTCAGCCGTGACGCACTTTCCCGCTGGGGGTCAAGGCGAGCGCGCCGACGTATTCAAGGGACGCGGGCACTTTGTGATTCGAGAGCCGTTCGCGGCAGAAGCGGAGGATGTCTTCGCCGGCGGCCGGGGAACCGCCGCCGCGCAACTGGATTTCGGCATGATGGCCTCGCCCAGTTGCGGGTGCGGCCGGCTGGTCACACGCGAGCGCAGACCGCCGGATGCTGGTCCAGCACGGCGGCAACTTCCTCCGGAAAAACCTTGTGCCCGGCGATATGGATCACGGAAGAAGTCGGCCGTCCAGCACGATCCGGCCCGCCCATCGCGATGCGCCAGGTCGCCGGTCAAAAACCACCCCTCACGCAGCACTTCCGCGCGGCGCCGCGGCGGGCTGAGATAGCCCGCAAACATGCCCGGCCCGTGCAGGGCCAGTTGTCCGGTCTCGCCGCCGGTTTCCCGTTCGCCGGGTCCAGAATCGCCGCCTCAAAACCCGGCAGGGGCCGCCCAACCGCCTCGGGATGCTCCGCCGCCTCCCCGATATTCATGATCGGCAGTCCCACTTCGATGATCCCATAGCCTTGCGCAACCGGCACGCTGATACCGCGCAAGGAAATCCCGCGCCGCCTGCGGGTCGAGGCGGCTGGAAACCGACATCACCCGCGACAACGAGGGCGGCAACGCGCGTCCCGACCCGTCGCCCGTCAACATCCGCACATGCAGCGGGGTGAGATAGAGAAAGGTCGCTTTGTGGCATTCAGCCGCGTCCAGGATGCTCTCTGCCAGGTAATCGGCGCTGACCACAATTGTGGCCCCGGCTTCCAGGTAGAGCAGGATGGAAACGTAGAAGTGATAAGCCATCGGCAGGACCCAAAGCACACGGTCCTCGCAAGTGAGGCCCAACCCGCTGTTGGCGGCGCGGATGCGTTCCAGCACAGCCGCGGTGAGTGAGCACCACCCCTTTGGCCGCGCCGGTCGTGCCCGAAGTAAACCGCACGAAAGCGGCGTCCTCGAATCCCGGCGCCAGCGGCGCTTGCGGGCCCTCGAGCCGCATGAACCGCAGCCCAATGCCGCCGGGCAACTCCACAATGCCCGGCCGGGTCCCCTGCCGGGGTTGCGCCGCAGCCGTCGTCCAGAATCGCGGCCAGGGGGGCGCGGGCCAGCATGTCCGCTGTTTCCTCTCGCTTCATCTGATGGTGGATGGGCATGACCACCGCGCCGCATCCCAGCGCCGCCAGTGCGCCGATGACGAAAGCCCCGTCCATTCCGCGCGCGGACGCCCACGCCCTGTCCTTCCCGCACGTCCAGCCGCGCAAGCTGCGCGCGCAGCCCCTCGATTTCCCGCCAAAGCGATTGATAATCCAGCGAGCCGGCGGCATCAACAATAGCCGGCCGTTCGGCCCATCGCCGGGCCGAATGCGAAAGAGTGTCAAATACGTTCATCCACCTCGTAATCCTGATCCTGATCTTAATCCTGATCTTAACTCAAGGCTCACACTTCCAAATTCTTTTGCAAGCCCGCTGCAATTTCAACCAAAACTTTTCGGCAGTCATCGCCGAGATTCCCCGTCTCCTTGCTTCGCACCCGTTCCACAAAGTCAAGAATAATTTCCCGTTTGCAATCCCTGCGCAGCCGTGGACATCCCTGGATTACGCGCCTTAAGGGGGCACTCATGGTTTGAAAATGTGATCCAGACGTTTTCTCCGAGCGCCGGAAGATGACCGGGTATTGAGCATGTTGGAATTTTGATCGCCAGCGACACGGAGCCTTCACGTCACGGAATTCCCCCGGCGGCCTTTTTGAAAACATAAATGGCGCTGCCGTCCCACAGCGAAACAGGCGCGGCCTTGTAAAAGAAACCGCCAGGCCCCAAAATGCCAATGGCCTTTCGATGTTCTGTCGAAAGGGGCGGGTCTTCAAATGTCCGCCAAAAAAGCTCTGGCCGGTACAAGGGATAGCAGTAGTCATCTATCGTATTATCTCTTCACATTACCGGCCAGGTCGCGCTTTGAAATGCAGGCGCATCCCGGCGCCAGAACTGGATTCCGTTATGGCGCGCTCGCGCGACCACGCCCAATCGGCCGGCAATGCTGTCAGTCTGGAGAAGGAAGAGCGCGCCAATCTGCCGCGTTTGTCCAGCCAGGATTGCCGCGAGAGCCTGACCGCTTCGCCGATGGCCGCAAGAGAAATCCTCCCGCCCCAGCGCGTGCCGCAGATGAACTCCCAGGACCGGCCTTCCGCCACATCATCCAAGACCTGCCAGACCATGATGCGAGTGCCTTTGAACGTTGGTTTGCCATGGCAGATTTCGGGATCGGCCACAATGTGTTGGCCAAGCTCAACCCTTTCGCGAAAACGCTGCGGCGTGTGGTTCGCTCCATTTTTCATATCGAAAGCAGCTTACGCCCGGTCTCCTTGTTTGGCAAGCTGGTCACCCATTTCCAAATGGCCAATGACAAATCCTCACTGACAAATCCTCAATTCAGGCTCACCCCCTTGGTTGGGCTTCTGCCGCGCTGTGGTCCAGTGTCTTCCCTTGCCCCGTTCCGGGCGAAAGCGGCCCGCCCGATTGCCATGCGGTTTTCAATCATGCGCGAGTGGCTTAAATTATGGCAGTGAATAAATTCTCATTTTTCCATTGACAACCCAGGTGCATCTGCTAATTTGCCATAGTGAGAAAGGCAATGCCAAACAGGGCGGGCGGGATTGAACAAAAGGAGAAAGCAGACCGCAACATCCGTATTTGCTGCACCCGGTCGGAATCACGCATTTCCGCCGGTATATTTCCATCCCGATTCCGAATCGGCATTCTTCGTTGCCTCCGTTTGCCTCTGTTGGAGTTGTTTTCAGAGGGCGCCGCGGATGGACCGCTCACAATCCATCAAATCCGTGAAATCGGCGGTTCAATTCCTTTGCTTGCAGTTTGCCGCGCTGCGCCATTATGTCTCATTTTGCATACCGATCCGATTCATGGAATTGGGACAAGATGTCCCTCAAGAATCCGGCCCTTTCACTATTCTCAATTCACCCCCTTTCCAGTCAGGACATCCCAACTCCAAAAACGATGGAGTGTTGGAGTGCTGGAGTAATGGGCAAATGGTCAAATTTAGCCACCCATCACTCCATCACTCCGCCACCCCACCACTCCACCACCCCGCTTTCTCCCCGCGGCTCCGCGAGCCTGTCGCGCTCGCGCGTCAGAACGCCGGACGCGATTAGAACTTGTTTTCTCAGGGTGACACGGTACGTTGCCAATTAGAATGAACGAAGAGGTCGTAATGAAGCGGGATTGCCCGGCGGTGCTGATTCCGGCCGGCACGGCCATCACCTTGCAGGCCGGCGTGCCGGTGGTCATTGTGCAGGCCCTGGGCGGCAGCTATACGGTCCTCGTGCATGGCAACATGGCCCGCATTGCCGGCGCCGACGCCGACGCCCTGGGCAAGGAAGCCCCCGCCGCATGGCCGCCGCCGAGCCGGGCAAGTTGACGGAAGAGCAGGTCTATGACGCCTTGCGCACCTGTTACGACCCGGAGATTCCAGTCAACATCGTCGAGTTGGGCCTGGTTTATGATTTGCAGATCCTCCCCCTCCCCGAGGGCGGCCACCGCGTGGAGATCAAAATGACCCTGACCGCCCCGGGCTGCGGCATGGGGCCCATTTTGCAACAGGACGTGGAAAGCAGGGTGCTGGCCCTGCCCGGCGTCAAGGAGGCCGCCGTCTTTCTGGTCTGGGACCCGCCTTGGAACCGCGACATGCTCTCCGAAGCCGCCAAGCTCCAGCTTGGCATGATGTAAGCCCATGACCATCGAACTCGCCAGAGCGGATTTCCCCATTCTTGACCAGATGGTCCACGGCCATCCGCTGGTCTATTTTGACAACGCCGCCACCGCGCAAAAGCCCCGCGCCGTCATCGACGCCCTGAGCCGCTTTTACGAGCGCGACAACGCCAATGTCCATCGCGGCATTCACGAATTGAGCCGCCGTTCCACCGAAGCCTACGAAGGCGCCCGCGCGCGGACCGCCCGCTTCCTCAACGCCCGCCAGCCCGCCGAAATCATTTTCACCCGCGGCGCCACCGAAGGCATCAACCTGGTCGCCAACACCTGGGGCGTCAAGAATCTCCGCGCCGGCGACACCATCCTCCTGACCGAAATGGAGCATCACAGCAACATCGTCCCCTGGCAAATGCTGGCGGAACGGACCGGCGCCCGCCTTGCCTGTCTGCCGGTCACCGGCGACGAGGGTCTCCTGGACTTGCGCGGGCTGGATGAGGCGCTGGGGAAGAACGTGAAGCTCTTTGCCTTCACCCATATTTCCAACACCCTCGGCACGATCAATCCCGCCGCCGATCTTTGCGCCCGCGCCCGCCGCCGCGGCATTGTCACCCTGCTGGACGCCGCCCAAAGCGCGGGGCATTTGCCGCTGGACGTCCAGGAAATCGGCTGCGATTTTCTGGCGTTTTCCGCCCACAAAATCTGCGGCCCGACCGGCATCGGCGTCCTTTATGGCCGGCGGGAATTGCTGGAGAAAATGCCGCCCTAGCAGGGCGGCGGCGACATGATCGCCAGCGTGGATTTTTTCCACAGCACCTGGAACACCGTGCCCCATAAATTCGAGGCCGGCACGCCGGATTTCGCCGGCGCGGTCGGCCTTCACGCCGCGATGGATTATCTGGATGCCCTCGGGCGCGACAACATTTTCCGGCACGACCAGGAATTGGCCGCTTATGCCGTGGAGCGGCTCTCGCGGCTCAAGGGCCTGCGGCTCTTCGGCCCGAAAACCGGCCGGGCCGGGGTGGTTAGTTTTGTGCTTGACAAAATCCACGCCCACGACATCGTCACCGTTGCCGACCAATACGGGGTGGCCTTGCGCGGCGGGCACCACTGCAACCAGCCCCTGATGAAGAGGCTCGGCGTTGAGTCCACCGCCCGCGCCAGCTTCTATTTCTACAACACCCCGGCGGAAGTGGACCGGCTGGTGGAGGTGGTGGAAAAAATTCGGCAATTCTTCGGCTCAATAAGCGATCCCGTCACTCCGCAATCCGCCCCGCGGCGCGCGCCGGGGATTTTTTCGGCCTTGACAATGGGCGCATGGAACGATAAGATAATGAGCGGTCGCTAGTGTGTTGACTTATAGTTGGTTCGCAGAAACCCAAGTTATAGGTCATGCCGGCTGGCATTGAATGCGGACGGCAAAAACGAGTCTGAGAACCGCTATGAAACTTAAGAACAACCGTTGTCAAAAAAGCCTCCGTGTCTCGACCCTGGTTCTGGCCGCCGGGCTTCTGTTCGGCGTCCGCCCCGTTCGCGCCCAGTTTGTCAACTTCCCTGATCCGAATCTGGAAGAGGCAATTACCAATAACCTCTATCCGCTGCCGGCGCCTTACACCCCGGCCCAGCTCCAGGCCCTCACCAACCTCTATGCCGGCGACTATAACATCCAGGACACCGAGGGATTGGAGTACGCCAGCAATCTCACCTATGTGGCTCTGAACGGAGATCCCGTCACCAATTTCGCCGGGATCGCCGGCCTGACGAATCTGACAGAGATTGATTGTTGGGTACTGTTCCATCACGAACATCTCGTTCGTGACCAATTTGCACAAGCTGCAGATCGCTTTCCTTACGGGAAACCCGGTTGAGGATGTCAGTCCGCTGGCCGGGCTGACCAATTTGCAGCTCCTGAGCTTCTATTACGATGCCGCCATGACCAACCCGGCGGCCTTGGCGCCCCTGGTCAACCTCACCAATCTGGACCTCGGGTTGGATGCCATCACCGATATAGACTTCTTCACCAATTATCCCCAACTTCAAAGCACCAGTCTTTTTGCCGATGCCGTCACCAATTTTGCCCCGTTGCAAGAACCTGACCGCCCTGACCGGGCTTATCCTGGATTACAACCCCGCCACAAACGCCGCAGTGGTGGCCGGATTGACCAACCTGACTTTTCTGGCCGTGGTCGGCAATTCGCTCTCCAACCTTTCTTTCGTGTCGGGACTCACGCAAATGCAACATTTGGAAATCAACGGCAACCCCCAGGTCTATGACCTCTCTCCCTGGCCGGCATGACCAATCTCGCCAACCTCTATGTCTCGGGCGATAACGTTACACGTGCCACCCTGCCCGGCTTGACCAATCTGACCGTTTTGTACCTTGATTCCAATCCTCTCAACGACCTCTCCGGCGTCGCCAGTTTTACCGCGTTACAAACTTTGGTGGCCAGTTATTCGTCGGTCTCCGACCTCACGCCGCTGGCCGGCCTGACCAATCTCACCACCCTGGACCTCGGCCAAAACGCCATCACCGACTCTGACACCCCTGGCGGGCCTGACCGCCCTGCAATCATTGAGCGCGGATAACAACAGCATTGCCGACGTCTCTGCCACTCTCTGAGCTTGACCAATCTCAACAACTTGGTCCTCAGCAGTCGATGTCATCACCGACCTGTCGCCCCTGGCGGGACTCTTCAATTTGCAAACGCTCTGGATGTATGGCTGCCAGATTTCCGACCTCTCCCCTTTGGCGGGCTTGACCAACCTTCCACTTTGCCTCTCGGCGCCAATGCCATCACCAATCTCGCGCCCCTGGCCGGACTCTTCAACCTGCAAACCCTCTGCCTCCCTTTCAACTCCGTCCCGCTCGACCTCTCCCCGCTGGCCGGCTTGACCAACCTCTATGAGTTTCTCCGCCCAGGACGATGGCGTGACCAACATCGCCCCGCTCGCCGGCTTGGTTGCAATTGGGGCGCTCAGCCTCGGCGGCAACGATATCTACCGTCTGGACGCGTTGGACGGCCTGATCAATCTCACCACCCTCGACTTGGCCACAACCTGATCGCCAACATCAATCCCCTGACCAACCTGGTCAATCTGCAAACGGTGGACGTGAGCTACAACACCCTCTACCTGGCTGCCGGTTCGCCCGGCCTCCAACGTCGTCAACATCCTGCTGAACCTGCGGCGTCAACCTCACTTATCCTTCCGCAAAACCCCGCCCCCATCCTCACCAGCCAGCCGTCGGATTTGAGCCTGATTGGCGGGCGACACCGCCGTCTTCACCGTCGTGGCCGACATCCACCAATTCGCCGGACATTTACCTACCAATGGTATTTCAACGACGATCCCCTGAAGACACGCCGGACGGCCGCATCAGCGGCACGCTCACGGACACCCTCACCATCACCAACGTCGGGCGGCGCCGACAGGGCAGTTACTTTGTGGTCGTTACCGACGACACCACGGTCCTTGCCGGACTCTACAGCGACCCCGCGCAACTGAGTGTTGACCCCGTCGCGCCATTTTCGCCAACGCCGACCCTCGAGGCGGCGGTTCGCGCCGCCATCGGGATTCCGTCGGGCAGGATTTTGCAGTCGGACCTGGCCAGCCTGACCACTCTCACGCTGGAAAATCAAGGAATCGCCAGCGTGCAAGGCCTGGATCTGGCCACCAACCTCAATTACCTGAACCTCAACGACAATCCGATCACCAACGCCGACCTGTTCAGCGGCCTGACGTGCTGCAACAGTTATTCCTGAACAACTGCGGCCTCACCAACCTGAGTTTCCTGGCCGGCCTGACCAACATCTGGGACCTGCAAATAAACGGCAACCTGTTCACCGATGTTTCGCCGGTGACCAACCTGGTGCGCCACCCTCACCACCCTGCACATGGAGAACAACCATCTGCACCAACATCCCGGTCTGGCCGCCCTCACCAACCTCACCGACCTCGACGTCCACGGAAACAACATCACCGATATTTCCTTCGTCTCCGGGTTGCAGGCCCTGTTCGGGCTGGATGTCTCGCAGAACCTGATCACCGACATCAGTCCCGCCGGCGCCATCACGGCCCTGAACTGGCTGTACGCGGGCGGAAACCAGATCGCCAGCGCGGATGTCCTCGATGGCATGCCCTTCCTTTACGCGCTCTACCTCAGCGGCAATCCGTTGCCGGAGGTTGATTTCCTGGCGAACATGCCGCGGAATCTCATGGCTGGCGCTGGACAACACCCTGCTGACCAACATCACTTTCCTGGAAAGCATGACCAACCTCATCACCCTCGACTCAGTTACATCCCCGCCGCGTCCGTGACGCCGCTCTACCATCTGACCAACTCGTGGAGCCATTGGCTATTTCTACGTGCCCGGCCTGCGCTTGACCGACATGACATTCGCGACGGGAATGACAAATCTGGTTTCCAGCCAGCTTCGCGGATAACGACATCGCCGACATCTCGCCGTTGGGCGGGGCCGCAAACCTCGTCTGGCTCAACTTGGAAATAAACCGTGAGCGACCTCACGCCCCTGGCGGGAAACACCAATCTCGCCGACCTATATCTTGCCTCCAACCAGGTCCTCGATCTCGGCCCCCTTTCCAGCGACACCAACTTGAACAGCATGAGCCTCTCGAAAAACGGCCTGTCGGACTTGACGCCGCTGGCCGGCTTGACCCGGATGACGTGGCTGATGGTAAAGAGCAACAACGTGCGAACCACCGCCGGACTGGACGCCATGACCAGCCTGCAAACGCTGGATCTTTCCTTCAACAGCCTCACCAACATCAGCAGCCTGGCGGGACTGCCGGCCTTGGTTCGGCTGAATCTGAACGACAACAACCTCGCGGGCATGGAACAGGCGACTGTTTGGAACAACCTGCAAAACTTGTTCCTTGTTGAAAACCAAATCACCAACGTCTCCGGCCTTTCCGGCTTGAGTGCGTTGCTCTGGCTGGACTTGACCAGCAACCGGCTTGCGACCATCCAGCCGTTGTCCGGCCTGGGCAACCTGTACGACCTGTTCCTGGCGCAGAATCAACTGACCAATATCTCCGGCCTCTCGGCTTGAGTGCGTTGTACTGGCTGGACTTGACCAGCAACCGGCTTGCGACCATCCAGCCGTTGTCCGGCCTGGGCAACCTGCAATATCTCATTTTGACAGGAAACCAATTAACCAACCTATCCGGCCTTTCAGGCCTCGACCAGTTGGTCTTTCTGAATTTGAGCCTGAACCAGATGAAGACCTTCCCGGCGCTCGGCGGATTGCCCAACCTTGGCACCCTCACACTTTCGGGTAACGAGTTGACGGCCTTTCCCGTGCTCAGCGGCCTCCCCAATTTGCAGTCGGTTGACCTCTCCACCAACCAGATTACCGACCTGTCCGACATCACCACCGTCCCCTCCCTGCGCTGGCTGTACCCTGGGGGAAAACCTGCTGACAACGATCAATCCGCTCATCAATGCGTTTGCGCCGCCCCTCTATTACGTGGACCTCAGACACAATTTCCTCGATACCAATTCCGACGACCCGACGCCGGCGGTGGGCGGGGCCTCGCTGAACGTGCACAGCGCCGGCCGCAAGGACCAGCGCCGCCGCGAGCACCGTCACGACGTGCTGACGTACACCAGTCCGGTGCTCACCGAGGACCTCACCGTGATCGGGCCGCTGACGGCTGAGCTGTACCTGCGCTCGTCGCTCGAGCACACGGACTTCTTCGTGCGGCTCTGCGACGTGTCGGAGAAGGGAAGGTCGTCCAACATCAGCGACGGCATCGTCCGGCTCGCGCCCGGCTCCGTGCACAAGGAGGAGGACGGCGTCTTCCGGCTGGAGATCGCCATGTGGCCCACGGCGAACACGTTCCTGGCCGGCCACCGCCTCCGGCTGCAGGTCTCGAGCGGGGCCCACCCGCTGTTCTGCCGCAACACCGGCACCGGCGAACCGCTCGCGACGGCGACGACGATGCGCTCGGCGGACCAGGAGGTCTTCCACGACGCCGCCCGCCCGTCGTCGATCGCGCTGCCGGTCGTGCGGTTGCTGGCGGACCAGCCGCTCGACGAGGGCGCCGGAATGGGTCCCGGGGACGCTCGGCTAACCTCCCGCGCATGACGCAGCCCACGTTCGTGCCCATCGCCGAGGCCGACCAGGTGCGGCCGGCCCGGCACCTGCACGTCCCGGGGTCGTGGACCACGTCGCGCCCGGCGGAGCTGGTCACTCCCTCGGTGGCCAGGGGGCGCAGCGTCGGGACGCCCGGGCCGGACTCGGGCTTCGCCCTCCGGTTGGCCCGGCGCTTCGAGCACGAGTTGCAGCTGGGGGAGGGCGAGTCGGAGCACGACGTCCTGCTCGGCGTGGCGCTGGTCGCGGCCAAGCGGGCGGCCCTGTTCGGGCGTGCCCCCTCCATCTACGACGTGCGCCTCGCGCTGGGCCTGTGGGGGTTCCTCGGGGACGCCACGCCCGGGCTGCGGGCGACGCGGCGTGCCCTGTTCTCCTCCATCTCCCACGACTACGTCGCCCAGCGGCCGGCTGGTCGACTCCGTTCCCGAGGAGGTCCTCCGGCTCAGCCCCGAGGACGCCCACGGCCGGGGCGGTGCCACCGCGGCCTAGCCGCGGCGGGCCCTCACTGTGGTGGACGCGACGGGGGCGATCGACCGGCTCGAGATAGAGGCCGGCGGCTTCACCTTCACCGGCCGGGCGGCCGGCCCGCACGAGGGCCGGCGCGTCCTTCTCCTGCACGGCTTCCCGCAGACGTCCTGGGCCTGGCGCGACGAGCTGTGGGCGCTGGGACGGGCGGGTTACCGGGCCATCGCGCCGGACCTGCGCGGCTACTGCTGCGGCGCCCGCCCGACGGCGGTCGGCGACTACGCCACCGGGCACCTCGTGGGCGACGTGCTGGCGCTCGCCGACTCCATGGAGATGGAGACCTTCGACCTCGTGGGCCACGACTGGGGCGGCATGATCGCCTGGCTGGTGGCGTCGCGCCATCCGGCGCGGCTCCGGACCCTGAGCGTCGTGTCGACGCCGCACCCCTCGGCCCTGCAGGGCGCGCTGCGCGGGGGCGACGCGGCGCAGGCGGCCCAGGGCGACGCGATGGCGTCGTTCACACCGCCCGAGGTCCCCGAGCGGCTGCTGCTCGGTCCCGACGGGTCGGGCAGCGGCCTGGCCACCCTGCTGGCCGAGACGGGCCTCGACGACGAGGACGCCCGGGTGTACGTGTCGGCGCTGACCGAGCCGGGCGCCATGACCGCCGCGCTCGAATTGGTACCGCGCCATGGACCCGGCCGCGCCCGACGGGCTGGACGCCGGTGACGGTCCCGACGCTCTACGTGTGGTCCACCGGCGACGAGGCGTTCGGGCGAAAGGCGGCGGAGGACACGGCCGGGTGCGTGCTCGGCCCCTACACCTTCGAGGTCCTCGAGAACGTGTCGCACTGGATCCCCGAGATGGCGCCGGTCGAGCTCTCCGACCTGCTGATCCGCCACCTGTCCCGGTCACTGACCAGCTCGCCACGCCGGCTGGACGGGCATCGGGCCCGCTCTGCGAGAATGGGCGCGTGACCTTCGCCCTGACCGACGTCCAACGCGATTTCCGCGACACCCTCCGCGCCTTCTGCGAGGAGAAGGTGGCGCCCCACGCCGCCGAGGTCGACCGCAACGCCGAGTTCCCGTGGAAGTCGTTCGAGGCCTGCAAGGAGATGGAGCTGCCCGCGCTCGGCATCCCCGAGGCCTACGGGGGCGCCGGGGCCGACATGGTCACCCAGGCCATCGTCGCCGAGGAGCTGGCCCGCGTCTGCGCCTCGACGTCGCTGACCATCCTGATCTCCAAGCTCGGGATGCTCCCGGTCATGAACTGGGGCAGCGAGGAGCTCAAGCGGGAGTACATGCCGCGGGTGGCCTCGGGCGAGATCCAGGCCAGCTACTGCCTGTCGGAGGCCGACGCCGGCAGCGACGTCGCCTCCATGCGCACCCGGGCCGTGCGCGACGGGGACGACTACGTCCTGACCGGCTCGAAGTACTGGATCACCAACGCCGGGATCTCCGACGTCTACATCGTCTTCGCCAAGACGGACCCCGACGCCGGCGGGCGGGGCATCTCGTGCTTCCTGGTGGAGAAGGAGTGGGGGATCCGCATCGCCAAGCACGAGGACAAGCTCGGCATGCGGGGGAGCCCGACGGGAGAGGTCGTGCTGGACGAGGTGCGCGTCCCGGCCTCGCACCGCATCGGCGAGGAGGGGCAGGGGTTCACCGTCGCCATGCACACCCTGGACCGCAGCCGCCCGACCATCGGCGCGCAGGCGGTCGGCATCGGGCAGGGGGCCATCGACTGCGCGGCCGCCTACATGAAGCAGCGCCACGCCTTCGGCGGCCCGATCGCCGACCTGCAGGGACTGCGCTTCATGCTGGCCGACATGGCGATCGCGCAACGAGGCGGCCCGCGCCCTGGTCTACCGCGCCTGCGCCCTGGTCGACGACGACCCGGGTGGCGAGCTGACCAGCTTCGGCGCCATGGCCAAGGCGTTCGCCTCCGACGCCGCCATGTCGATCACCATCGACGCCGTGCAGCTCCTCGGCGGGTACGGCTACACCAAGGACTTCCCGGTCGAGCGCTTCCTGCGCGACGCCAAGGTGACGCAGATTTACGAGGGGACCAACCAGGTGCAGAAGGTGGTCATCGCCCGGGAGCTGCTCAAGAAGGTCTGAGGTCCGGCGGGGCGGCGTTGGCGCCCGGCGACCGGGCCCGGGCAGACTTCCCGGGGCCGGCCCGGAGGGGCCGGTGATAAAGTTAGAACAGGTTCTAAATTTCGCCCAACGCGGGCAGCCGGCCGAGGGTCGGGAGTGGTACCAGGAGGAATGTCCGTCATGGCGCAGCCGGTAATCATCGAGGCGGTCCGCACCCCCATCGGGAAGCGCAACGGGTGGCTCTCGGGCCTCCGGGCCCCCGACATCCTCGGTGCGGCACAGGTCGAGGTCGTCAAGCGGGCGGGCATCGACCCGGCGACCGTCGAGCAGGTGGTCGGGGGGTGCGTGACCCAGGCCGGCGAGCAGGGGTTCAACGTGACCCGGACGGCCTGGCTGCTGAGCGGCATGCCCTACGAGGTGGCGGCCACCACGGTGGACTGCCAGTGCGGGTCCTCGCAGCAGGCCAACCACTTCGTCAACAACCTGATCGCCGCCGGCGCCGTCGACACGGCGATCGGCTGCGGCGTCGAGGCCATGAGCCGGGTGCCGCTGGGCGCCAACGCCGCCGCCAAGGTGGGCCGGGCCATCCCCGCCGACCTGCCCTACGACGGGGCCGTATGGGGTCCACTGGGAACGCACGCAGACGTGGTGGGATATGGTGGGCGCGTATCATGCAATACCTGGCGCGCTGCCAGTTCGTGCTGCGGCAGGGATTGCCGGTGGCGGATGTTTGCTTCCTGGCGCCGGAGGGCTCGCCGCAGGTGTTCCGGCCGCCGGCCTCGGCCACGCGCGGCGATCCGCCCGATCGCCTGGGCTATAACTTCGACGGCTGCGCGCCGGAGACGCTGGTGGCGCGCATGTCGGTCAAGGACGGGCGCCTGGTGCTGCCCGACGGGATGAGCTACCGCGTGCTGGTGCTGCCGGAAATGCCGACGATGACGCCGGCGCTGCTGCGCAAAGTCAGGGAACTGGTCAAGGCCGGCGCGACGGTGATCGGGCCGCCGCCCGTGAAATCCCCGAGCCTGAGCGGCTATCCGCAGTGCGATGCTGAGGTGAAGAAGCTGGCGGCGGAGATATGGGGGGATGGAGTAGTGGAGGATGGAGTGATGGGAAGGGACTGACGGCAGCACGCCAGCGCTCCAACACTCCAACACTCCGCTGCCTGCCCGCCATGTCATTTGGGAGGCGGCCTTAGAGACTCCGCGAGGCGTACGCCGGTGGGCGAGAACCCGCTGGAGCACGCCAAGTGGATTTGGTACAGCGAGGGGAATCCAGCGGTGAGCGCGCCGGTCGGGAAGCGTTACTTCCGCACGAAGCTTCACGTTGGAGGGGAAGGCGGGCATTGAATCGGCCCGCGTCTTCATGTCGGCGGACAACAGCTTCGAGTTGTGGGTCAATGGCCGGAAGGCGGGCGAGGGAGACAACTTCCATGTGGCCGCCGTGCTCGACATCAAGCCGATGCTGCGGGCGGGCGTGAACGTGCTGGCCGTGGCCGCGGAGAACGGCGGCACCGCGCCGAACCCCGCCGGCCTGATCGGGACGCTCGTCGTCAAGTTCCGTGACGGCCACACGCTCACCGTGCCGACCGACAAGGACTGGCAGACGGCCCAGACCGCCAAAGGCAAGTGGACCACGGACACGACTGCCGCGGGGGATTGGAGCTGCGGCGATGGAACTGGGCCCGATGGGTATGGCCCCGTGGGGAACCGTGGAGAAGCCAGCCGCGGAGCCTGACGTGTTCTGCGACTTCAGCGTCGTCGCGGATTTGCTGGGCAAGCTGGGCGTCCCGCCGGACTTCGAGTCGGACGGCCCGCTGCGCTACACGCACCGGCGCACGAGGGAGGCGGACATCTACTTCGTCGCCAACCGCGAGGACCGCCGGGTGGAGGCAAACTGCACGTTCCGAGTGTCCGGCAAAGCGCCGGAGCTGTGGGACCCGTTGACCGGCCAGATGCGCGACTTGCCGGAGTTTACCTCGCGCGATGGGCGCACGACCGTGCCCATGCGGTTTGAGCCGGCGCAGTCGTTCTTCGTCGTCTTCCGCAAGCCCGCGGGTGAGCGGGAAACTGCGGTTTGCCGTCCGCAAGAGGTCGGTTTGGCAACTGGCTCCGGAACTTCCCGGCGCCCACAGGCTGGCCGAGCTGTCCGGGCCGTGGAGGTCTCGTTCGATCCCAAGTGGGGCGGGCCGGAGAACGTGACATTCGACACGCTGGAGGACTGGAGCAAGCGCCCGGAGGACGGGATCAGGTTCTACTCGGGCACGGCGGTCTATCGCAAGACCTTCGACGCGCCCAGCCTTCCGGGTGGCCAGCGGATCTACCTGGACTTGGGAGTGGTGAAGAACCTGGCGCGGGTGCGGCTCAACGGGCAGGACCTGGGCGTGGTCTGGTGCGCTCCCTGGCGGGTGGACATCACCGGCGCGGTGAAGGCCCGGGATAACCAGTTGGAGATCGCCGTGGCGAACCTCTGGCCGAACCGGCTGATCGGCGACCAGTCGCTGCCGCCCGAGAAGCGGCTGACCTGGACGACGTGGAATCCGTTCAAGACGGACTCGCCGTTGCTGGAGTCCGGGCTGCTCGGGCCGGTGACGCTGGTGGCAGAGAACGGACGTTACCGTTGCCAAGCCAAAGCAGGTCGGGCCGACGCTTCCGGCCCGAGCTGCTCGCGCCACCGCCGGCACCATCATCCAGGATGCGGCCCACAAGCTGGTGACCATGGCCGACGCCGGAAGCAACCTCGTCCTGCGCCTGAACTGCGACGGCCGATGTCTGCTGGACCAGGTGATTGTCCGCGGGCGCCAGGTGGTCGCTCCGGAGACGGGCGTATGCAGCGCCATACAGGTTTCCAATCAATGGTTCACGACGCGCTCCGGCATCCCGTCGCCGAAGGTGGCTATCGCCCGGAACAAGGTCACGGTGAGGGACATTGTTTATGGCGGCGGCGGCGTGCAGGTGAACGAGACCTGGACGTTCACGGTGCAGCCGGACCGGATCGATTGGCAGATTGACCGCGACTACCTTTCCGGCGGCAGGCTCGACGACACCTACTTCCCCGGCTGGGATTTCAAGGACATGAGCACCTGGACGGGTGGAATGCTGGACGACGGTGGCGTGGCTTGGAACAAATACCTGGAGACGCCCAATGCCACTTACGGCGCCCACGCCGACGCGGTCACGTTCTGGAACCGGGAGAAGGGCGATTGCCTGCGAATCAGATGTAGTGGGGCAGGGCGTCTCGCCTGCCGCCGGGGGCGTCTCGCCCGCGAACCGAACGCGGGCGAGACGCTTCCGCCGGGCAGCGCGGGACAGCGCTGCCCCACTACAGCACATGGCGATGCGGTTCTCGCACCAGCCTTCGGGGATCGAAGCCGTCGCCTTCTCCGTGACCGACACCGAGCTGAAGCCGAAACACGACCTGTGCCGCTTCCTTCCCTCGCGGCAGGACCTGTGGGCGCCGTTCGAGGTCGCGCCGGGCAAGATCAGCGCGAACTACACCCTTCAGGCGTTGGACTATGATGCGGCCTATGCTCGGGGCACGTTTCAGGGCCTGAATGGCCGGAGCATCCGCGAGTTGCTGAACACGATTGGCCGCTATGGCGTCATTGACCGGCGGATTCTCGGCGCCAACGGCTGGCGCACGGGCTATACCTGCCTGCACGAGCAATGGTTCTCGCAGATGGGAATTGCCCTCGACGACCCGGACTACCTGGCCAACTGCGCCGCCACGTTCGATTACGAGCGCGACCATGCCATCGAGGCCAGCGGGCGCGTCAAGTCCCGCTGGTGCTACAACGCCGGGGATGCCATGCCCGGCACCTACGATACCAACGGCTACTATGAGGCGCAGTGGGGTTACCTGCTCGATTCGCAGCCGTGCTATGTGATGTGCGTCGCGGAGCTGTTTGACCTCACCGGCGACCAGGCCTGGCTGCGCGGCCAGAAGGCGGCGTGCGAGCGCGTGCTGGATTACCTGTTGCGCCGCGACGCGGATGGCAACGGGCTGGTCGAAATGATGACCGACTCCCACACGCAGCAGCGGGGCAGCGATTGGATCGACGTCATCTGGGCCGCGCACGAGAACGCGCTCGTCAACGCGGAGCTGTATTACGCCTTGACCTTGTGGGCCGACGCGGAGGAACTCCTGGGCGACGCCGCTCACGCGGCGGAGTATCGCCAGCGCGCCGCCAAGCTGAAGGCGAGCTTCAACAAGACCACCGCCGAAGGCGGGTTCTGGGACCCGCAGAACCAGTGGTATGTCTATTGGCGCGACAAGGACGGTTCCATTCATGGCAATAACCTCGTGACCCCGGTGAACGTCGCGGCGATCGGCTACGGCCTATGCGACGATGCCGGGCGGCGGGAGGCGATCCTGGGGCGAATGGAAGAGGAGATGCAGAAGGAGAACCTGTTCTTCTGGCCGCTCAACTTCTTCCCGTACCAGCCCGGCGAAGGCCATGCGATGAACTTCCCGTTTCCCAACTACGAGAACGGGGACATCTTCCTCTCCTGGGGCGAACTGGCGGTGCGCGCTTATGCGAAGTCCAAGCCGGAGATCGCCGTCAAGTATATCAAGAACGTCCTGGAGAAGTACGAGGCGGATGGGCTGTCCTTCCAGCGCTACGAGCGCAAGTCGCAACGCGGTGCGGGCGAGGACATCCTCGCGGGCAATTGCATGACCGTGGTGGGGCTTTATCGCGACATCTACGGCATCCAGCCGAAGCACAACCGGCTTTATCTGGAGCCGCACCTGACCGCCGGAACTGAACGGGACCCAGCTCCGCTACCAGCTTGCGCGGCCAGTCCTATGTCATCGACCTGAGCACGCGCGGCTCGCGCATGGCGGTGGAGGATTTTGCGGTGCAGGATGCCGAGCCGTTTGCGCTTGAACGTGCAGGGCGATACCGCCGAGTTCTTTCCCGGCAGCCGGAGCACGCCGGCGCTGTCGGTGACGCGCTCGCGCCGCGCGCCGGTGGAAATCGAGATCGAAGCCTGGCCGGCCGGCCCGACTGGAGCGAGAAAGTGGGTTGAGACCTGTTCGGGCCGGGGCGTGACGGTGCGGCATGTGGTGTCGGATCTGCAGCCGCACGCCGTTTATGACTTGCGCTGCGACGGGCGAAAGGCCGGCTCCTTTCACGGCCGATGGCGCGGGAGAATTGAATTCAAGCGCGCGCTCGGCCAGGCAAGCCGCAGCGGTTTGAACTGCTTATCCAAATGAGACATGAATGTGAGAGCATGTTAGTCGCCCGCAGAGGGCTCGTTGAGTCGCCTGCGCGTTGGACGTGACTCGGCGTCTGGCTCCAAATCGGGGATTCCGCGCTGGCTGTGCTGCCAGCGCGGCGCAGAGCCGACGAGCTGGCGCAGGGCTTTGCCAATCCCCCCAACAGCGCCCGGCTGCGCGCCTATTGGTGGTGGCTCAACGGCAATGTGACCAAGGCCGCCATCACCCGCGACCTGGAGGAGATGAAAGCCAAGGGCTTTGGCGGGGCGCTGATCTGCGATGCCGGCGGGGCGGAGCAGGACGGCAACGACCGGGTGCCGCACGGCCCCACCTTCTTCACGCCCGAGTGGCGCGAGCTCTACAAGCACACGCTGCGCGAGGCGGATCGCCTGGGGCTGGAGATGAGCCTGAATATCCTGAGCGGCTGGAACCTGGGCGGGCCGATCGTCAAGGCCGAGGACGCGGCCAAGAAGCTGGCCTGGACGGAAGCGCTGACCAACGGGCCGGCGAAGTTCAATCAGGCTTTGCCGATGCCCAAGATCCGCGACGGGTTCTATCGCGACATCGCCGTGGTGGCGTATCGGAGCCGCGACCCCGGCGTCATCACGCGTCAGCCGCACCGCCCCATCAGCCCATCCAGAACTGGGCACAAAAGGCGATGTACAGCCCGCTGCAGCTTCTCGGCGCCGGACACGGCGCCGCTGTTCGAGGAGTTCCCCGCGGTAGCCGGGGAGGAGGACACCCGCGCAGCCGAGGTGTTGGACCTGACGGCCAAGCTCTCGAAGGATGGCGTCCTGCGCTGGGACGTGCCGGCGGGCACATGGCAGGTTCTCCGGTTCGGCTGCACCATCGGCGACCATTCCCACGTCTCGACGTGCAGCGACGGCTGGCAAGGCTACGCGCTGGACGTGCTGGATGCGGGCGCATTCAAGCGTTACTGGGACGCGGTGGTCGAGCCGCTCATCGCCGACGCCGGTCCGCTGGCGGGGCACACGCTCAAGTATCTGCACACGGACAGTTGGGAGGTCGAGCCCCTCAACTGGACGCCCACGCTGCGCCAGGAGTTCCGCAAGCGCCGCGGCTATGACCCGCTGCCGTTCTTCCCGGTCCTGGCGGGCCGCATTGTGGACTCGCGCCCGGTCAGCAACCGGTTCCTCTACGACTTCCGCAAGACGCTCGGCGACCTGGCGATAGACAACCACTACCGCATCTTCCGCGACCGCGCGCACAAGCACGGGTTGCAGATTCATCCCGAGTCAGGCGGGCCGCACGCCGTGCCGATTGACGCCCAGCGCTGCCTGGGCATGGACGACGCGCCGATGTCCGAGTTCTGGGCCTGGTCGTGGACGGCATCGCATTGGCGACACCAACCGCTTCTTCGTGAAGCAGCCCGCCTCGGCGGCGCACACTTACGGCCACCGCCTGGTGGTGGCGGAAGGCTTCACGGACATCGGGCCGCACTGGCAGGAGTCGCTTTCGGAGAATCTGAAGCCGGCCTTCGACCAGGCCGCGTGCGAGGGCATGAACCTGCTCGTGTGGCACGCGTTCGTTTGCTCCCCGGCGGAGATGGGCATCCCGGGGCAGCAGTATTTTGCCGGCACGCATTTCAATCCGAACACGACCTGGTGGCCGAAGTCCGGCCGCGTTCCTGGCCTACATCGATCGCTGCCAGTTCCTGCTGCAGCAGGGCCTGTTCGTCGCCGATGCCTGTTACTATTACGGCGACCACGTGCCGAACTTCGCGCAGCTCAAGCGCAGCGATCCGGCGCGCGTGCTGCCCGGCTACGATTACGACGTCGCCACCGAGGAAGTGCTCCTGACGCGCATGTCGGTGCGCGGCGGGCGCATTGTGTTGCCGGACGGCATGAGCTATCGCGTGTTGGTGTTGCCGGACCGCCCGGGCATCTCGCTGCCCGTCCTGCGCAAGCTGAAGGAGCTCGTCAAGGCCGGCGCGACGGTCATCGGGCCAAAGCCGACGCAGACCTACAGCCTCACCGACTACCCGCAATGCGACGCCGAAGTTGCGCGGTTGGCGGATGAACTTTGGGGCGAGGCGTCCAGTGCCTCGCCACTTCAACGGCGCTTCGGCAAGGGGCGAGTCATTTATGGGAAGACAGCGCGTGAGGTGCTGGGGGCCGACGGCGTCAAGCCCGACTTCGATTACACCCTGCGGCCTCAACCTCCAGCCCCGACGCTCGCAGCCCGCAGTCGTCCTCGACTACATCCATCGGGCTGCTGGCGACGCCGACATCTACTTCGTTGCCAACCGCTCGGACCGCTGGGAGGAGGCGGACTGCACATTCCGCGTGACGGGCAAAGCGCCCGAGCTGTGGGACCCGGTCAGCGGGACCATCCGCCCGGCTGCGGTCTGGTCGCAGAAGGATGGGCGGACCATCCTGCCGCTCCAGTTTGCGCCGTATGGGTCAATGTTTGTTGTGTTTCGCAGACCGCTCGCACATGCTGCCACGCGTGGCCTCGGGGCGGAACTTCCCGACATTCTCCACGCCGCACGAAATCACCGGGCCATGGACGGTTCAGTTTGATCCCAAATGGGGCGGGCCGGCATCGGCGGAGTTCGATCAGTTGGTCAGTTGGACCCAGCGCCCGGAGGAGGGCATCAAGTACTTCTCCGGCACGGCGACCTATCGCAAGACGTTCGACTTGCCTGAGGCCCTCCGCCGGCCGGGCCAGCGTCTGACGCTGGACCTGGGCGACGTGAAGAACCTGGCGGAGGTGCGCCTGAATGGGAAGAACCTCGGCGTCCTGTGGGCGCTGCCGTTCCGCGTGGATGTGACCGATGCGATCAAGCCCACGGGCAACCAGCCTGGAAATCGAGGTGGTCAACTTCTGGCCCAACCGCATCATTGGCGATCAGTTCCTGCCGCCCGAAAAGCGGCTCACGCGGACCAATATCCGGAAGCTGACCAAGGACACGCCGCTGATGGAGTCCGGTTTGCTCGGCCCCGTGAGTCTGCTGGCGGAGGAGCGTTGAGGCGGGCAAGGCGGGATGTGTCCCAGAGGGGGACAGGCCTCGAGGAAAGTGGGACATGTTGGGCGGCCCGCCAGGGCCTGAGGGGCGCAAGTGTGGTGGGCGCGGTCTCGCGCGACCGCGCCGCCGACCTCAGGCAGCGCCTTGCCTTGACGGCATCATTCCTGCTATGCTCTTAGCGCGGTACTCACTGTCGGCCCCCTCAATAGCTGCCCTGAAGAGCGGTGTCTGGGGGCGGGGTAAGGACGAGTTTTATGAGAAAGAAGATATTGGTTGTCGAGGATAACACCGAACTGCTTGAGCTGCTGCGGCTGAATCTCAAGGCGGCGGGCTTTGCCGTTGCCACCGCCACGAATGGCATTGAGGCGCTTAAGAAGGCGCACTCGCTGTCGCCCGATTTGGTGCTGCTGGATCTGGTCCTGCCGGAACTGGACGGGTTCGCCGTGTGCGAAACTCTGCGGCAAAGGCCCGGCCACGGCCTCGATCCCGATTATCGTCCTTACGGGCTTGAACAGCGATTCTGCGCGGTCGGCCAGTTCTGACAGGCGGGCACGTGTGATTTTGTTACCAAGCCGGTGAATCCAAAGCACCTGGTGGCAAGAATAAAGGAACTGCTGCGCCAGCCCCGAGGATCGGCCAGCGCGCCGAAGGGCGAGAAAGCGAAATCTGCCGAGAGGCCCGCGAGAACGCCGGCACGCGAGAACGGAGCGTGGCCCGGCGTTGGCGGTTGAGCGCCGTCCGTAGAACGCGACAGGGCCGGTGAGGCTCACCCGCGTTCCGGCTACAGCTTGTCGTAGTATTCGTCCTCGTCCTCGGCGGTGATCAGGTTGTCGAACGCTTTGCCGCTGGCTTTGAGGATTTCGGCGATTGCGGGCGAGGCCCAGTGCTTGCCTTCAGTGTCCTTCCGCGGGATGGGCTTGAGGCGGTAAGAGCCCTCGGCGTCGGTTTCGAGGATGCCGCGCTCGACCATGCGCAGCAGGACCGGCTTGGCCCAGTCGGGGTTGTAGCGGAATTTCCGCTTGCTGCCGACATGGCGGCTGATATCGCGAGCGGGGACGGACTTGGGTCGCCGCGACTTCAGGTAGTGGTAGATTTCGCGTTCGGCGGCGTCCATGCGAGGCAGAGATTAGCAGAATCAGGTGCACCGGACGCGGAGTGCAACCCGTTAGCTGTCCAGTGAGTCCGTGACGCTTACGTGCCCGCGTTCGCGGCGAGCAACTGGTTGACCCTGGCCATGACGGCGAAGGCGTCGGCCACGTAGAGCACGTCGGCTTTGCCGCGCGCCCAGCCGCAGTTGGGGTCGAGGTTGATGGCGCGGCGCTCGTTGATGAAGCGCCAGCCGACCGTGTGGGGCTCTTCGCCGTGGCAGCAGGTCGCCAGGCCCTTCGGATGGCGCGGGGTGGAGCCGGTCTGGCCGATCTGGTTCAGGTGCGTGAGGAACGAAAGCACCGCCTGGCCTTCGCCGCCCAGATCCACCAGCGACTTGCTGCTGCCCAGCGAGGCGCGCGCGAGCTTGAGGCAGTCGAGGATCAGCTTCTCCGCGTCCTTCACGTGCGGCTGGCCGTCGGCCTGCTTCTTGGTCCAGCCGGCGCCGGCGACCAGCAGCAGGCTCGGCCTCGGGGCGGATGGTTTGCGCGTCGGCAGCGGGTTCGCGCACGCCGACCACGGTGGTGCGCTTGCAGGTCTCCGGCAGAGTCACGGGGACGGCTTGGACGGTGGCGGTCCCGGCGTTCGCCTTGCCAGGCGGGCTGGCTGCCGGGATCAACCAGGATGAACCAGGGCCGCTGGGTGCGCTGCAGGACGGCTTCCATGCGTTGCCGGTAATACCAGCGATTGATGGAGAGCTTGCCGTTGCTGGCGGACAGGCCGGTGACGTGGGTATCGGCGCGTCCGCCCAGCCGCTGGGCTACGCCGGGCAGCACGCGATTCCAGCGGGAGGTCGCCGGGGCGAGGATGACGGTGGCCTGGGCGGCCTTGGCAAGCGCCTCCGCCGCGGCGGCGTCGGTGGCGTAACGGGAGGGCGCGAAGTCCGCGCCCGCGACGCCGAGGAACGCGCTGGCGCCGCAAGTGGCGATGCGGTCGGCGGCGGGCTGAACGGTTTGGCCCACGAGCCCGACGACCAGCTTCGAGCCGGGCAGTGCCGGCGGCGAGGGCTTTGGCCGCGCCAAGGGCTTCGAGCGCGGGCTTGGCGAGCGAGCCATCGGCTTCGGTGTTTGCAAGGAGGAGAATGGTTTCCATAGAGTTTAGCTTGTCACTGCTTTATCCATTCGACGATTTCCTGCGCGATGTCGTCCGGGGACTTGTCCTTCACGATCCTGGTTTCGCGCAATTGCTTCGGCAGCGAGACGCTGGCGAAGGCCAGGCCTTCGGCGGCGAGTTTGGCGGGCTTGGCCTTTTGGAGCGCGGGCATCACGGTGCGCATGTTGACCATGCCCACCTGCGGGTTGTTCTTCGGCTCCGGCAAATTGCCGGTGGCCCAGCCGAGCAGGGCAGGGGGGCCGGCGCAGCGCGAAACCTGGTGCTTGCCGCCTTCAATGCGCTCGAGGATTTCCAGCGAGCCGTCGGCGTTGACCTTGAGCTCGTCCACGCCTTGGAACTGGTCGAGGATGCCGAGCCGCTCGCCCACCATCTGCATCGTCGCGCCCGCGCCGCGCGAGGCGGATTCCCAGCCGCCGAACAGCAGCAGCTTCGAGCGGTCCAGGCCCGGGATGGCCTGAATGGCCTCGGCCAGCGCGGCGGCGACTTCGGCGGCCTCGGTGAACCCGCTGGCCGGGCCGTCCAGGGCGATGAGTTCGAAGGGCACCTTTTGGGCGACGGTCATCATGACCTGCTGGAGCTTGGCTTTGGGGCCGAGGCTCACCAGCCAGACTTTGCTGCCGGGCGCATTCTTGGCCAGGTTGGCGGCTTCGTAAAGCGCGTGGCTGGCCCAGGGGTCGAGGACGGCGGGCAGCATCATTTCATTCTTCAACGCCGGGCCGGTCGGGCCGGTCACCGGCTCCAGCGTCTGGAGCGGGTCCGGCACGATGGTGCCACAAACGACAATTTGATATGCGGTGCTCATGCGGGGCAGATAATCAGGATTTCCAGCGCGTTTGGGAAGTCTGAAACGCGGCAGGGCGGGGGAATGGCCATTCTCCCTGAGCAATAGTCTCGACTGTTTGAATTAGGAAGGCGGAAACGCCACCACCAAGCCTGGTACAAGAACCTGCGGCCCCTCCCCGCACCCAACCGAATCGCGCGG
>CAVSOP010000007.1:0-22959 GCA_963729635.1 uncultured archaeon
AATAGGCATAACGAGGAACTCCTTATTCCTCAGCAGGTAGTCACAAATATTTGTCATGGTCGGTTTCCATCCAAACAACTAATCACCTCTCAAGTATCCTCACTATCCCTCTTCTTCTTCCTCCCGAGCGCCCTTATCATGTCCTTCTGGAACTCCGGGTCCTTGGCGTTCTCGAGCATCGCCTCCCACAGGGAGTCACGACCTCCTGTCCCTTCTGCGCCGTCGTGGCGTCCAGGGGCGCGCCGCACCTCTTGCAGTGCAGGAAGTCGATGCCGTTCTCGTACCTGCACCTCGGGCATATCTTGACCGTGAGCTGCGGCGCGACTTCCTCCTTCGTCTTCTTCCCGTAGACCTGCATCACTGCGTCGTCTATGTCTCTACCGGAGAGGTGAACGTAGTTGGCGGCCATGTTGCTGCCCCCGGTCCATCCGAAGAAGGCCTTGAGCTGCTGCTCCGTGAGGCGGTTGGCGTAGTAGGTGGCGCGGCTGTGCCTGAAGAGGTGCGGATAGATGCGCTTGTCTATCTTCGCCTTCTCAGCTACCGTCCGCAGCACCTTCCTAACCCCACCCTCGTCGATGGGCCTGTTCATGTTAGACCAGGAGCCCATGGCGGTCCACAGCGGGTTGTCCTTCTTCTTGTCCTCCTGCGTCGAGAGGTACGCGGCCAGGTAGGGCGCGCTGAAGTAGACCGGGATCTTCCTCATGCCGGTCTTACCGTTTACGAGCACATGCCCGGGGTCGCCCGAGAGGTCGACGTTCTTTATCTTGAGGCTGAGCAGCTCCCCGACCCTTATTCCTGAGTCGTAGAGCAGGGCTATTATTGCCTTGTCCCTGGGGCTCGTGGCTGCCTTGAGCATCCGCAGGACCTCGGCCTCGCTCAGGATATCCTCCGGAAGCAGTCTCTTCCCCTTGCTGAACGTGGTCTTTATCCAGGCGACCTGCCTGGGATAGTACATGTCCTCCCCGAGGTAGTGCTTGAAGAACGCCTTGACCACCACCTTCATGACGTGCTTGGTCTCCGGCGCGTAGTCGCTGGCTTCGATCTTGCCCACAGCGGCCTGTATGTCCTCCGTGGTTGCACTCTTGAGGATGACTTCCTTGGGCAGGGCCTCCAGAAACTTCTCGAAGCAGTAGAGGTGCTTGATCACTGTCCGGGGAGCGAGGCCCCTGGCCTTCATGAAGTTGACCCAGGCCACCACCGCGAGCCGATTTTCCTCCGGAATCGCCTTGTTTGCGCCAATCCTTGCAGCCAGGAAGCTCAGCCGTTTCCCAGTAGTCGACAGGTCCGCCCCTTCCTTCTCCATGATTGGCTTAGTATAGAAAGATATATATGATTATGCCCACGTCCACATTACTTGGAGTACGATGGACTTGACGGGATTCGAACCCGTAACCTCCTCGTTGCAAACGAGACGCGCTACCGTTGCGCTACAAGCCCCTGGAAGTATTCGTGCGCATCTGTTTTATAACGCTTTTTGCGTGCGTTCCCGCCGATTGCGCGGGATCCCCAATACCTTTAAATAGTTTTTCTATACAATGAGAATGCGATTTGATCATAGGTCGATGCATATGCCAAAAAAAGAGGAAGGTGCCGCGGACAGCGATGACGACGACGATGACGACTTCGACTCCGACACTGACGACGACGATGACGACTACGACGAGACGGACGAGTTCTGAGCGTCAGTAGAATATTCTTTCTTTTGCTGGATACTCATCCTTCCATTCTAGTTGTTAGTTCCACTCCCTTCCTTCAGGTGGATTGCAGAGGAAAGGCTTACTTCACTTTCTTATTGGGTACTAGCGTCGTCCAGATCCTGGTGGCCCCTACGTTAAAGATGGCCCCGACGAGGTTCGGGATAGGCTTGACGGCGAGTGAAGTCGCGCTGGCCATCACCTCATACCCTGCCATCAGCGTCTCCCGCCGGGTGTACTCCTCCACGCCAGTATCGTTGAGTATCTTGTCGAGGTTGTGCCTGCTTTCCACGTACGTCTTCATATATGCGGGTATTCCCATTTCTTTTGTTATTGCGCTGCCCCACTCAGTATCCGAGTGCTGCCATCTGCTCATTACTGAATCAATAGCGTCATTCAGTGTTTTTTCTGAGTTGATCTTGCTCTCCATGCTTTTCATAAGATTGTTAACAGAGCCTTCTATCTCTTCATGGCTGTATCTGCCTTTTCCCTCCCTGTATGCTTCCTCCTCATTCTCGATACGCAGTTTTACGTCATCCTTCCCGATTTTACCCTCTAATAGTGCTCCTCTAAGGTCCAGCATTTCCTCATGGAACGTTTCCTTCTTCGCAACATCATAGATTCCCGAAGTCAAGGCAATAGCGGGACCCTGGATAGGCGTACGTTGTTCCTCGGCTTTCTTCAGTTCTGCGCCGCGCGCGATGACGGCAGTGTCAAGCGCCGCATCCGCCCCAATGAACTCACTGTAGCTCACAAACTTCCCTTCGTCCGTTGCCCCCGCACCAAAAGCCACTTTCTGATTATTTATGGCCTTGGCCGCTTTACTGATTGTTGCTCCCAGGGCTTCCCTTTCCTTTTCCAATTTTCTTATCTCGTCCTTTCTCAGATCCTTGTTTTCAAGCCGCTTGTTGACCTTCTGAAGGTTTGTAGCGTTACGCTCTATGCCTTTGGTATTCGCGTAGAGATTGCCCGCAGGGGTGCTTGAGCCAATGAGAGCCGTTACCGCGCCGTGATAGGTCGGGGCAATTGCGCTGTGATATACTGTTGACACTGCCATCCTTAGCTTTCCTCGCGGTTTCTGCTGGACATAAGCATTGGCTGCCTGGACCAGCGGGTTCTTTGGAGGGACCACCGCCCTGGTCTGGCTGCGCACTGCGACCTGGCCCCCGACGGAAGTCGCCCCGAGGAGCACCCTGGAGTACCCGCGTCCCGGAGACTTGCCCTTGGTGAAGGTGGACTTCCCCCTGAGGGTGCCGACGTTGCCCGCCTGGCCGGCTACGCCCGCCAGGAAGCCTATGCCGAACATGTTCAGCGCGTTCCAGCCCCTGGTCAGGGTCGCGGCCGCGGCTATGAGTATGATTATGATCAGGACTGGCACGAGCGCGTCTATCGCGCCAAAGGTCAGCACCACCGGCAGCAGCCCCAGCACCACCAATGCCAATCCCATGTATGTGCTTGTGCGTTTATTCCTATAAATAGGTATCCCTGCCGATGGACGGCCGTCAAAGCCCGACTGACGGGTGTAAACATCCCCCTGCCTTGGCTAAGCCGGACGCCGTCCGCGCGCACCCGCGACCTGCCTTCTGGACGCTCCCCCCGCGCCCTTCTTCCTCCTGGCCCTCTTCGCGATCAGGATCGCCAGCACGGCCAACGCGCCGAGGCCCAGCGCCGCAGCGCCCAGGTCCCCGTAGCTGAGCTCGAACAGGCCTATCTCGAAGCTCGTCGACGCCTGCGCTGGCGCATAGTAGTAGTTCAGCTCGTTGACCGTCACCGCGGACCCGCCGGACGCCCCAGCCGAGCCCGGCGTGTTCACGTTGCTCTCGGAGAGCCCGAGCGGGGTCTGCACAGTCTGGATCGGCTGCGCCTCGGGCGACCACCCGTAGTACTGCGCGATTATCTCGTCCTGCCTGCTGCCGCACGCGGTCAGGGTCGTGCCGAAGTTGCCGTTGGCGTCAGGGTACACCACCGCGAAGAGGCCGAGCTGCGATGTGCACTCGCCCGTGCCGTTGGAGTAGACAGGCATGCAGAACTGCTCCGCCCCGCCGCCGGTCTGCGGGCACGCGGACGGTATCTGCGTCGTGCCGTCAGACCCGCGGACGTTGCACGGCAGCCAGCTCCTGGCGAGCAGGCTGTTCGGAGGCGGGTTGCAGCTGCCTCCCGGGGAGTTATAGGAGGTGGCGAACGTCACGGCGCCCGCGTTCGTCGTCCTGCCGACGTACATCGGGTCCGACTGCTGGCACGGCTGCGTCAGCGGGTTGTTGAGGTTGTAGGCGCAGAGGACCGCGTCGAGAGGGTCGTGCGTCGGGCTGTACTGGACGTAGTTTAGGTTGCTGTTGTAGTAGAGATAGACCGGCTGGCTAGTGGGCAGGGGCGTGAACGTGGTGCCGAAGTCAGAGTAGGACCCCACGACGCCGTTCACAGTGAGCACCGTCTGGTTCGAGTTGTCCTGGTCGACGACCGCGTTCACGCTGAGCGAGACAGTGACAGGGTTCGCGACGTCGACGTCCATCGGCGCCATCACCTTGTTGCCGAACCTGTCCTCCATCACGTAGGTGATCCTGTGGTAGCCCAGGGCGTTGACCGCCTGCCCGTTCTCGAAGAGCTGCGTGCTGTTGAGGTAGAGGTAGAGCGGGCTCGCGTAGGTCACAGCCCTGTAGAGGTCGAAGAGGGCCACGAACTGGGGCAGGTTCACCGCGTCGTAGTAGAAGCCTATCCCGTTCTGCGTCGTCACAACCTGCTGCTGGGGCGACGTGGCGACCAGGCCGGCGCCGTAGAGCGCGGGGGTCACGGGAACTGCCAGGAGGGTCTCGTAGCCTATCGGGCCCTGGCCTCCCGCCTGCGCGTAGGTGTCTACCTGGTAGGTGTACTGCCTGGTGGCGTTGAGCGCGTACTGGTAGTTGGACGAGCAGTCCAGGCCCGCGCCGCTCGGCGCGCAGCCGGTGTCGTTGGCGTAGAGCGTCCCGAAGATCCTGTTGTTCTGCACGCTGTAGAACAGCTGCGGCGGCACCAGCAGGCCCGCGTCGGACATGTTGGGGACGTAGAGCAGCCCGGACCCCAGGTTCTGCAGGTAGGTGTCCCCTCCCTCGACGGTCGCGCTGAGCGAGTCGGAATCGCCGTTCAGCAGGGCGTAGCTGTATATGGTGTTGGTCACTGTGGGGATCGCAGGGAAGTCCGCGTCCAGGCAGTCGGCGCCGGTGCCGCTGCTCTCAGTGCACGATCCGTCGCCGTCGCACGGGCAGTCGCTCTCGGTGTGGCTCGACAGCGAATCCTGGTAGGCGTAGTTGCTCCACCTCTGGCTGAGCGTGTAGGTGTAGGAGTACGGCACGACCACGTAGCCTCCCACGTTAGTCGTGAGAGTCTGCGGCTCGGCCGCCGGGGGCGCGGACCCCGCGGCTGAGCTCGAGATGACGTAGAGGCTCTGGCTGACCGAGCCGCCGGAGCCCGTAGCCGTGACCGTGTATGTCCCGTCGCCAAGGGCGGCGCAGAGCCCTCCTGACACGGGTATCGTGTAGGATACCGATCCTGTGCCGCCGGCCGGCAGGCCGTAGGAGGCCGACATCGGGTTGCCGCTCGGGTCGTAAATAGATATCGTGACCCCTCCCCCGCCGTCTAGGACGTTGGCAGTCAGGAGGTCGCTTGTGCAGGTCTGGGCCCCGTTCTCCTGCAGCACGTATATGGTCGCGCTCTGCATGCTCAGCACCGGCCCCGGGTTTATGGTCAGGGAGTTGGATGTGGGGGTTCCGCCTGCAGTGGTGTCCTGCACCGCCACAGTGTATGTTCCGGGCGCTGGGCAGGTGGTGGCCGCCGTGGAGGGATTGCTGCAGACTGTGTAAGTGGCTTCTCCGGAGTTCGTGGCCATGACGGCGCCGTCGAGCAGAATCTCGACCTGGTCCGTGTTGGTGTCGGCCTTGCCTGTTATGGTGTCCGCCTGCCCCCATCCGACCGGGTCCTGCTGTATGGTGAGCGAGGGGGGTCCGGCGTTGTATAGCGGGTTCGAGGTGCATCCCTGGCCGCCGGCTATGACGCTCTGGCAGCCCTGGCTGTTGCCGCCGCTGCCCGATGGGTAGGACGAGGACACCGCGCCCGCGAAGCTCAGCGTCTGCGCACCGCCGACGCTCTCCAGGTACTCGAGCGGGTCGGGGAAGGAGTACACCGGCCCTGCGATCTCACCGCTCTGGAACGGCGAGAGCCCGCCGATCGGGTCGAGATAATAGCATCCTCCCTTATAGTTGGGTTTGTCGCTCGGGTTGTCTGTGTAGCACGAGTACGGCGGGTTGCCCCCGAGTATCTTCGTGTAGTTCAGGATGTTGAGGTTGGCCGTGATGAGCTCTGAGTATGAGGACGGGTTGGCGGACGACGCGCAGGGGAGGAACAATCCCGTTATCGCGCACGAGAGGCCCTTCAGCCTCTGCTCCACCCCGTTGACGAGCGTCTCGGGCGGCTGGGCGAGGAGCACGTCCATCGTGCCGTTGAAGTTGACGGAGAACGACGCCCCTGTGATCTCGCCGTCGGCGACAGAGATCTGCGGGCCTATCGGTCTGTAGCCCCCCGCGTACGCGCTGGGCATCCTGCCCGGGTTGAACGTGCACGAGGCCGACGAGCAGAAGCTGACGTCCTGGCCCCCGCCGTTCGGTGCTATGTCGGCGGAGAGTACCCAGCCGTACGGAGGGTACGAATTGCCCTGGTACTGGCCCGTGGCCAGGGTGTAGTAGGCTCCGTTTCCTGAGCTCTTGTCCTCGCACGAGTACTGGGTCCCGATGACATCCGTGGAGGTCGATCCCGCCACGGTGGGCAGGTCGCACGTGGTCTTGGTCAGCGTGCACTGCGCGGGCGAGCAGGCGGGGTCGGTCAGGGCGGGCGCCACCCTGTTGCTGTAGCACTTGTTCGCGCTGGCCTGCGTCGCGCCGGTGCCGCTGCCCCAGACGGGGTTTCCGCACGTCTGCGACTGCCACATGTCGTCGAAGTTCGTCGGGTCGACGGGCAGGTTGGATCCCGTGGAGTTCAGCACCCTCACCGAGAGGATGTCGAACTGCGTGCCTCCGGTCGGGCCGCAGAAGGCGTTTATTGTGCAGGTCTCGCTTCCCCCGGCGTATCCCCTCCAGTCGTCGAGGACGTAGAGGTAACCGTCGTCCTCCTGCAGCCCCAGGGGGTGGTGGTAGGCCGCGCTGTCGAAGTCCCTGGTGTGGTCCACGTCGGCCGCGACCACGTTCGGCGTCTGCGCCACGCCGTCCATGGGCACGCCGTAGAGGCCTCCGTTGTACAGGTAGTAGCTCACGTTGAGCATCGCCGTGCCGAACCCGGTCGACGGATTGCCCGTGCTGCTGACGCCGTAGGTCAGGTTTATCTCGTACTGGCTGTCGATCCCCGAGCCCGACGGGGCCAGGACGTAGACAGTGCCGTAGTCGGGGTTCGCCGCGAAGACGAGCCCGCCGCTGTAGGTGACTGCTATCTCAGGGAGGACGGGCGCGCCGGAGGCCGTCGACCAGTCGAGGGACGTCGTTATGACTTTCATCTGGGAGGGGTCTTGGCCGAGGGTGTCGGTTATCTCCACTATGGCGGGTTTCCCGGCGCCCACCACGGCCCCCTCGGAACCGGTCATGAAGACGTCGCCGTTGGCGTCGACGCTTATGTTGATCGGGACGAATCCGCCGAGCTTGCCCTGCTGGTTGTTGATCTCCCCGTCGTATGCGGAGAGCTCCTTGTTCAGGTCTATCGACTTGACGACGTACATGGAGTTGCCCTGCATCGCTATGACGTTCGACCAGTAGTTCATCCAATTGCCGTTCCATTCGCTTTGGGTGCCGACGTACGGCAGGTTCTTGAGCATGTCGCTGGCCTGGTAGTTGGAGGTGTTGTAGTAGCCCTCCGTCGTGGGCTTCAGGACGGTGAGGTAGTAGTCTGTCGAGGTGATGGTCTTGGACTCGTTGAGCACGTAGATGTAGCCCGTGTCGGTGCCAGTTATTGAGATGGGGTTAGCGAGGTACGGGTTCGTCACCCCAATGGCGGTGAGGCTCTTCGGCCACACAGGCACGTCCGAGGACGGCGGGAAGTCCAGGTCGTACTCGAAGCCCGCGGGGTCGTTGAGCGCCCCGCCGGGCAGGGGCAGCAGGTACTTGCCGTTGTAGTTCAGGAGGACGTTGCCCGGCGTGTCCACCGGGAACGCCTCTATGGAGTTCCACGGCGAGTAGTAGTTCTCTGGGCTGAAGACGTCGTACGACTGGGACAGCGTCTGCCCTTCCGGAGTCGGCATCGCGGCGTTGAACGTGAAGTAGGGGATGACGGGCGAGGTTATCTGGCTCTGCGCCCCGTCGGGGGCCACAATGTTGAACGGCGTCTGGACGTTGTTCATGGCCGTCAGCGACGTGTCCGAAGTGAGGGAGTAGGTGAATCCGCAGTAGTTCGTGATGGTCTCGCCGCAGCTCACGTAGTCCGTCCACGTGTAGCTCGAGATGAGGCCGTCCTGCGTGACCGTCTGGGAGTCTGGCGGCGCGCCGGAGAAGTCCGCGAACTGGGCCGTCCAGGTCCATATCGAATGCTGCGCCGCCGCTGGGACGCGGTCGAAGACGTAGCCGTCTGTGGAGAAGTCGCTCGAGATGGTGTTCCCGGAAGCCTGCTGGAGCATGGGGGAGTACGCCATGTCGCTGAGCTCGAGGTTGCCCGCGTTGGTCACCTTGAGCTTGGGGTTCACGACGGCCTCGGTGAGTTCCGCGCTGACAGGGTAATAGGAGGTGGTTTCCACTGGGGTGCAGTCATCGACCTGGTCCAGAATCGGCCCTGTGCATCCGTACGCGCCGCAATAGCCCCTCAGCCAGTAGGACACGAGCTTGCAGACTGTGGTCTCTATGGTCGGCCCGGGCACGCTGGTTACCTGTACGTCCTGGCTCTCGAAGTAGGTCTGGAGGTCCACCGTCGTCTTCAGGTCGCTCGTCTGCAGCGGCGAGCACGCGTCGCCGGCCACGTAGGGGACCGCGCCTGAGTAGAAGTAGCTTGCGTCGCCGGGGTTTTTCGCCGCTGGCGCCGGGCACGTGAGCAGCGGAGGGGTGCTCTGAGAGTTGAAGTCGTTCACAGTGTTGGCCGGGGAGATATCGAAATGCCCGCCAGTCGACGAGGTCATGGCTGTGCCTGCGTTCGCATAGAGGGTGTCGAGGGTCTCGCTCAGATCGCACGAATACAGCTGGGTCCCGCCCGTGGCTATGTCAGTGCTGCTGGAGCACGACGTCGCCCCGCCGCTGGCGCCGTTGCAGAAGTTGGCGCAGACGCCGGAGGGCTGGGCGCTCTGCGCCAGCAGGGGAGGAGTCAGGACGGTGTTGGATTGCGTCGCGGCGGGAACCTGGGAGGAGAAACCGAGGACCTGCGCGGGCGTCGCGGCGGCGCCGGGATGCTGCACGGCGGACGCGAAGGCAAAGAATATTGCGGCGAATAGGATAAGGGGCAAGGCGGCGTACAGGGATGCGGACCCCACTGCTGCTTTTTGCCTTCCCATATAAACATTACTTACTGTAACTAATTAAATATATAAACAATAAGTTTCGGCGTCACTCGGAGACCGGCACAGGCAACGCGGGCCCGCTTCCGGACGCGATTTTGGGTATATAAGTTTTGGTGCAGATGTCTAATCTGGTGATCGATTGAGGCTCGTGATCGCGCAGTCAAACCTCACGCTGCTCGGGGGCGGCGAGAAGGTCGTGCTGAAGGTAGCGCAGCGCTACGGCGCGAAGATCTACACCGCCGAGTACAACCCCAAGACCACCTTCCCCGAGTTCAAGGACCTCGACGTCGAGGTCATAGGGTCCAAGTCCCTGGCCAACGCCCTCCCGTACGGGAGGGTGATGCAGGGCCTTAAGTACGGGCTCTCCTTCCACGGCTACAGGATAAGGGACGATTACGACGTCATAAACGCGCACATGGCGCCGAGCCACTGGATAAGGAACAGGAACGAGCGCGTGGTCTGGTACTGCCACACGCCCCTGCGCGACGTCTACGACCTCTACGGGTTCAGGCTCTCGCTGAAGAAGCCGCACCAGAGGCCGGTCTACATGCTGGGCGCGCGCGCCGTCAGGCTGATGGACAGGGGCGTGGTCAAGAGGATCGAGTACATATTCGCGAACAGCGCCAACACGAGGTCCAGGGTCGCGGAGTACTACGGCCGTGGATCCGAGGTGCTCAACGGCGGCGTCGACTACGGGCTCTACGGGAACGAGGGCGACGGCAGGTACTTCTTCTACCCTTCGAGGATATCGCCGAACAAGAGGCAGGAGTACGCCATACGCGCCTTCGCAGCATTCAAGAGGAGGAGGAAGGGGTACAGGCTCGTGATAGCCGGCCCTGTCTCGAAGGACAGGCAGTTCTCTTCGTACTACCAGGACGTGGTGCGGCCCCTCGCAAGGAAGGTCGGCGACGTCGAGATACTGGGCGGAGTCCCCGACGCGAGGTACAGGAGGCTGCTCTCCAGGGCCACGGCCGTGCTCTACCCGCCGATGAACGAGGACTACGGGCTTGTGCCGCTGGAGGCGATGGCGAGCGGCAAGCCGGTCATAGCCGTCAACGAGGGCGGGCCGACAGAGACGATAGTGGACGGGGAGACGGGCTTCCTGGTCAACGGCGAGGCCGAGATGGCCGAGAGGATGCTCTACGTGTCCGAGCACGACATGTCGAAGATGGGCAGGAGCGGGATGAGGCGAGTGAGGGATATGTATTCGTGGAAGAGATTCTTCAAAGTCTTCGATGCCAGGATACGGAAAGTCGCCAAGCAGTCCTGATTCCGCGAAACCGGCTCGCGGGCGCACGCCCGTGCGCCATCCTGCGCTCTTGCGGGGGAGGAGTCAGGGAGCGATGACTAGAGGAGGCAGGTCCATAGGAACCTTTAAATATATTCATATACTGAATTATTCATTAGGTGAATAGTATGAAGTTCATCGATAGGGAAAGGGAGATGGCCGATCTGGCCGAGCTAAGGGGCCTCTCAAAGGATAAGTTGTTTGTTGGAGTCATATACGGGCTCAGGAGAGTCGGGAAAACGCGGCTGCTGCTGGAGTTCATAAAAGACGGAGGGCTATACTTCTTCGTCAACAAGAACAAGACCTCTCGGGACTTGCTGGCCGAATTCCAGGCGATACTGAAGGAAAAAGGAATAATGGGAGATCTGGAAGTTTTGCATTCATGGGACAAATTCTTCGAGGTGCTGGTAGGCAGAAAACCGGTGACCGCCGTTTTCGACGAGTTCCAGAATTTTGCTTTTGTCAACCCTGCTGTGTTGGGCATTCTGCAGAAAACGATAGACCTGAACGAGGGAAAAAGCGGCATGATAATCCTTTCGGGTTCTTTGGTCGGCCTCATAAAGGACGCCTTCAGGAACAACAAGGAGCCGCTCTATGGCAGAATCAAATTCAGCAGGAAATTAGAACCCCTGAGCCTGAATTCGTGCATTGAAATGGGGAAGGCGCTGGGCATGGATAGGGAACTGTCCGTGAAAGCATACCTGCTCTTCGGGGGCTACCCCAAGTATTACGTTACCCTGGAGGACTATGGGCTAAAAACGCGCGACATCTACGGGATCGTAGATGCCCTCATTCTCAACAGAAACGCCCCCTTGGAGGACGAGGCGAATACGATCCTGTCACAGGAATTCGGAAACAGGAGCGGCATTTATTATTCGATCCTGGAGGCGATAGCTACGGGCAACAATACGATATCCGCGATTGCGGGATACCTGAACGTGCCCGCCACGTCAATAACGCGCCAGCTAGGTGAACTCAAGGATTATTTCGAACTGATTGAACTCGAAATGCCCTATTACGGCAAGAGAGGAATATATGGAATAAGCAATCCCTTTCTCCACTTCTGGTTTTCGCAGATATATAAGAGCCAATCAGACTATGCGTCGAGAAGGCCGGAGTTCGCCAAATCGGTAAAGGCGAACCTAACTCCTTTCTTCGGCCACAGGTTCGAGCTGGCGGCAAAGGAGATGTTGACTTTCAAATTGGGGCTGGCGGAAGCGCGCAGGCAATGGGGCAAGATCCCCCTGGCCGAGGCCGGCAAAAATACCTATGAAATCGACCTCATCGGCAGGGACAAGAAAGACACATATGTATTCGAGTTCAAGTGGAAGGATCTCGCCTATGGCGGAGCCATCAGAATAATTGAAGGCCTAAGGGAAAAGGCGGAATACGTGCCGGGATTGGCCCGGAACCCCAAATTCGGCATAGTCGCGAAGAGCATCGCAGGCAAGCAAAAAATAAGGGAGACGGGATATCTGGCCTATGACCTGAGCGATTTCTGAGGTGAACGATTATGTGTATGGAAGTGCCAGGCTTTTTCCTAGGCGGGCCCAGGACAGTTTGGGCGTCCGAGCTCGAGGGCCGGCGCCGTCGAGCGCCTAAGTATGCCCTGGGTCCGCCGTTCAACAGGAGGCTGACCGAGGGCATCTGCGATGCCAGGATCGTGCACGCGCCGAAAGGCCTATACCTGGGGTTAGAAAGAGAAGCGCCGGCGCGAATTCTTCTGCTGAGAGGCGCAGGCGAGATAAGGTTCTACAAATAGATTCGCCACGCTTGCAATCGTATTATGTGTAATGCGATGGTCTCCTACGGCATACGCCTGCCTGATCGGCTAACTTCCCCCTCCAGGCCTATCCTCTTGAATAGGGCGGCGTAGAAACCATTCACGTTGGAGACCAGGAACGTGTCCATGTTGCGCCTGTTGCGTATGAATGACGACTTGTCCTTGCTCCTGAGGATCTCGACTATCGCGCCGGGCAGGTCCTTCTCGTCCCTGACGACGCACATGCTCCTGACCTCCTCAGGTATCGGTGTGTACGACGGCAGGACGACCGGCGTGTCGAGCGCGATGCTCTCGACGCACACTATCCCGAAGCCCTCCCGCTCAGACATGTGCAGCAGCAGCGAGGAGTCGCTTATCGCCCTGTACAGGTCCTTCTTGTCCTCGTAGAAGGGCATCAGCTTGACGACCTTCGAGAGGCCCAGCGAGCGCACCCCCTTCCGTATGCCCTCGAGCTCCGGGCCACCGCCGATTATGACCGCTTCCACGCCCGGAAGCCTGTCGCTCACCGCCTTGACCGTGGCCAGCCACTTGTCGAGCCTCTTCTCCTTTATGAGCCGACCTGAGAAGATTATCCTCCTGCGCCTCCCGCCTTTTCTGGCGGACTTGGCTATGGATGACATCTCGGCGCCGTCTATGCAGGCGGCGAAGACGCGTATCTTCCCTGCAGCGACGCCGCGCGCGACGAGCTTCTGCGAGGTCACGCTAGAGTCGGAGACGTAGGCGTCGGCGAAGTTCATCACCATAGTGGAGTAGGCGTCGGCGAGGTATCCGAAGGGCCAGCCGAGGTAGCTCGAGCCAGTACTTCCTGTCCCATACCTCCGCCACCTCGAGCACGAGCTTCGCGCCCTTGAGCCTGCAGTACAGCCAGAGGATGGGCACGTGTATGATCGGGAAGAAGTTGCCCACGACGACGTCGAAGTCGTAGTCGAAGATCCTGAAGAGCCCGAGGGAGTACGCCAGCGCCTCGCGTATCGAGCGCCTGCCGTGCCTGTAGAGCCTGTCCCTGTCGACCTCGTGGCGCGCGTGGTACTTCGCGCCGTTGTAGGCGAACTCCTCGCCGGGCATGCCCGGCCACTTGGTGGTGAAGAAGTGCACCTCGTGCCTCTTCGCGAGCTCCTTGACCTCGTTGTAGTTCAGCACCTCGATGCCGCCCACGTGCCAGGGGTATGGGACGTCGTAGGCGAAGGCGATGCGCATGGGATCCCCGGATTACGGAATCCTTACGCCCGTCAAGCTTAAAAAGAATTCCTGACCCCGCCCCGGGCGCCCCGCGGTCGCGGCTTCCAAGGCAAAACTATAATAATCTTTACAGAGGAAGACCAAATTATGTAACTGCATATCATTACATAAAATTGTAATGAACTGCATTTGTAAAATAGCGGTCGCATGGAATTCAAGAACGATGAGCAGCTCGAGAAGGCCAGGCTCGAGGACGTATTGGTGAGTCTACTGTACGACAAATACAAGGGACTCGTGTTTCACGGCGGCACCGCTATATGGAGGTGCTACTCGGGCAACAGGTTCTCGAGGGACATCGATTTCTACCTGGGTGCAGAGAAGGACAAGAGGACGCAGTACCGAGAGTTCGCAGGATTCCTGAAGGACCGCGGTTTCACGATAAAGGAGAAAGGCTATGACGGCGCCAACGGCGTAATGCACTTCCTGGTGGAATCGACGACGAAAATGAAAGTGGACATAAACCTGAAGCGCAAGGAAGGGTCTCCTGCGGAATATGTGAAAGTGGACGGCAGCAGGATGGTGGTACTGTCCCTTACGCCTGAGGAGCTGCTGGAGGAGAAGATAGACGCTTACGAGGACAAACTGCGGGGCCAAAAAAGTTTCAGAGAGCCCGAGGTGCAGGACCTGTACGACATCTACCATCTGACTACTGTCATCAAATCAGGCAGATCGAAGACCGTCGGGAGGCTCAGGGCTCTCGTCAAGGAAATCGAGAACAACCCCCCTCCGAACCTGCGCAGCCTCGACCACCTGATACTCAGCGGCGTGGCGCCGACTTTCGATTTCATGATTGGCAGAATAAAGAAGTGGGCGAATGACGCTTAACAACGATATACTTAAACGATTTTCGGAGTACCCGGTCTTCACTTATGCCGACGTCAAAAGGCACTTCGGGCGGGAGAAGGGGAAAGCCGACCTCGCGAGGACCCTGTCCTACCTTAAGAGCAAAGACAGGATATACACAGTAAGGAAGGGCTTCTACACCGCGACAAAGAATAGCATGGTCGCGGGCTTTGCCTATGCCCCCTTCTACTACGGTCTCCTGTACGCCATGACCTTGCGCGGCATGTGGACACAGGGCTCGAAGCCAGAGATAATGACGATAAGGAAGGTGCGCGCCTCAACGGTGCCGCTATTCGGGGAGCCCGACAACACAATATTCGTGCACCACATGCCCCCCCGATACTTCTTCGGCTATGACCTAATCAAGTACGGCAGACTGCTGCTGCCCGTCTCAGATCCGGAGAAGACACTGATAGACCTGTTCCACTACAAAGTAAGGCTGTCGCTGCAGAATTACGGCGGCCTACTCAGGGCATCGAACGCGCCGAAACTAAAAGCGTACCTTTCCAAGTATGACGGGCACACGGCCGCCGCGGTCACGAATTTCGTAAAGGAATACAAGCGCCCGGCGGATTCAGGAAAACTGCAGAGCCCGTATTAGAGCATGGCCCGGCCACTTGGTGGTGAAGAAGTGCACCTCGTGCCTCTTCGCGAGCTCCTTGACCTCGTTGCAGTTGAGCACCTCGATGCCGCCCACATGCCAGGGGTACGGGACGTCGTAGGCGAAGGCTATGCGCATGGGATCCCCGGATCACGGAATCTCTACGCTCGTCAAGCTTAAAAAGAATTCCAATGCGGAAGGAAGACGCGCTCCGCTGCGTCCCAAAAGAATCAGAATCTCCTTCCCGCCGCAAGCAGGGCCTCGAGCCGGTCGCGCTCGTTGGTCCTTTCACTATGCCCTGCCACGGCGACCCCGGGGTTTGGACTTCCGGTGAAGGCGCCGCTTCGTCCCCCGACGTCCCCTTGCATAACTTTAATAGCCTGCTCTTCTTGGTCTTAATCAGTGGTGTAATGGCTAAACCAACACAGAATTGGGGAGCTTTCCTCCTGGAGCTCGTCGGCAGCCTGGTCTTCCTCTGGACCCTCTTCGTTGGAGTGGAGTCCGCGCTGCCCTCCATGGCGGCGGTGTGGGGGACGGCGAACGGCGGGATATGGCTTCCGTTCTTCGTCGGCGTGGCGGTGGTCGCGTCCGTGGCCCTGTTCTTCCTGAGCTTCGCCAACCTCGGGATGGCGTCGGGATACACGGCTAAGGCGACGATGATGGCCGCGGTGCTCGGAGGAGTGACCCTTGCGGCCCTGACCTGGGGCAGCATGGCGTACCTGGCGGGCGCGGTGATCGGCTTCGCGCTGGCTTACCTCGGCTCCGGCATGTCCATGATGTCCGCCATGGCCGCCTGGAAGGAAGCGAAGGCCGCAAGGAGGTAATTCTTTTTTTTTCTTTTCTTTTTTGTTTTTCATCCGGACAGAGTGAGCGCGCGGCGGCAAGGATAGGTGATGAGAAGAGGAGCTAAACGTCAAACAAGTTCGGCTCATGTTCCAGGTGCACGAACAGGGTGCCGTCACGTTTCGCATCAAGGCAAACTTTCGAGCGCTCGGACCCAGGCTTGGCAAGAACGTTCAGGCCGTCAAACAGGCACTCGAAAAGGGCGACGGTGGCGAGCTGTTCGCGAGCCTCGCCAAAGAGGGCAGCTGCGAGGTGCTCGTCAACGGGGAGGCCGTGAAACTCGATAGGACCGAAGTCGAAGTGGTCGTGGAAGCGCAGTCCGGGTTTGCGGCGGAGACCGGGCGCGTCGGAGTGATCGTAGTTCATACTACGTTGACCGAGAATCTGATTGACGACGGCCTGCTGCGGCGTTTGATTCGTCGGATTCAAGAAAGCCGCAAGAAGAATCTGGCCAAGTATACCGATCGCATCAGTTTGACTCTGGAGCTCGGTGAGGGTTCCCGCCTGAGGCGTGTGATCTCGCGCAACGTTTCGCAAATCGAGGAGAATTGTCTGGTCCTACCGGGCAAAGTGTCGTTCGGCGACGTTTCGAAGGATGTCGAGCCTGTGCAGATCGGCGACGAATCGGTTCGATTTTCGTGGACGATTAGCGGCTAGGGGCGACGCATGGGGGCGACGCATGCGTCGCCCGTTCGCGGGCTCATGGCGATGGTTGCGTCGCCCGGTACGCGGGCTCATGGCGATGGTTGCGTCGCCCGGTACGCGGGCTCATGGCGATGGTTGCGTCGCGCGACTTTACCGCGACGTCATTACATAATCCGGCAAGAGGTTGACGAATCGGTCGAGCCCTTGCTCATTGCCATCAGTCATGCCTCAGTGCGGTTGCGTGTTCAGATTCGGCGCGCAGGCTCCGAGCGTGCAGGCCCAGCCAGTTTGGCAATCGGTATTCGAGCCGCAGGGGAACTGACACTTTTGAGCTTGAAGATTGCAGCGCGCGCCGATGCAATCGGCATCCGAGCGGCAAGCGGTGGCAATCGCGCTTGGTTGCGGACTCCCACCCGCTGGTGCCGCCGTGGGCTGAGTGGTTGCGGCAGGATAGGCGCCGGGCTGCTGTTGTGGATAGGCCGCGGGTTGCTGTTGAGGATAGGCACCGGGTTGCTGCTGAGGATAGGCGCCTGGCTGCTGCTGAGGGTACGCGCCGGGTTGCTGTTGTTGATAGCCGCCTTGCGGCTGTTGATACCCACCCTGTTGCCCGTAGGGCTGCTGCTGCGGGTATGCAGCTGTGTTCGGCGGGGGCTGGTCGTCTTCCTTCTTGCAGCCGGGAACCAGCAATAAGGTGATAAAACCGAGGCTCATTATCGATAGAAGCGCGTGTCGCATGTGTTGACTCCTGCAGTTGCTTTGACGGTAGTACCGGTCGGGTCTATTCGGTCAATATTTTTTTCTTTGGAGCGGACACGGGCCAAATGCGCGGCGAAAGTCCGAGGAAGGCCAGAGGACCTGACGGCGCGGTTCGGCCGACTGATGTCTTGAAGTCAAGCTAGAAAGCCCGGCATCGATCGGCGACTCGGGCCGCGAATATTGACGTCGGTTCTAGGCAAAGAAGTGATATCCTCGCAGGCTGCTCATATGGGCGTTTCGGCCGAATTGGACGATCTGCTGGGGTCGCAACTCGGGGATAGATTGGAGGCTGAGCTCCGCTCCTCGCTGCGTCGCCGCCCCGCGAATGAATCGCGGCTAGGCGCGGCTCTGCAATTATTGGCGCCCCATTCCACACGCCTGCGCGAAGCACTGTTGGCGGCGCTGGATGTTTTGGTGCGTCGGGGCGCTCACAATCGGCCACTGTACCTGCCGATATTGCGCGGCTTGGTCAAAAGCGGCGATGAGCGAGTCGTCCCGCTCTTGTCCAAAGCGCTGAGCCTCGAGGACGGTTCAGGGCTCGGAACGATTGCCGCGGCGGCAATGTTCAAAATGGCGGGCCTCGAAGAACCCTGACCAAACTCTCCGTCTCCCGATCGCCGCACATTGCTTTTGCCGGCGAGCTTGCGCGGATCGCGCGCGGGGAATCCTCGGGGCACAGTTTGGTGGGCAGTGCGCTGCGAATCAAGGAAAGCCACCGTCTCGAGATGTGCACGAGCCTGGTCTTGCCCCTGGTGTGGGAACGGCAGTCTTGCGCCGGTGCCGCCGAAGGCATTCGTGTGATGCGTGACAGCGAGCGTCACTTGGGGCGCTGGCTGCTGTTCGCTTTGCTCGCCAATCAGAGCGGCGATAGTACGCCGATCGCGGACGCCTGCGAACAGGCGCAAAAAGGGCCGTCGAGCGCGCGCGCCGCTTGGAATCTGGTTGCTTGGGCGCTCAAATGCGACGACTCAGCACCCACCGTGCGTCCGACATTGGAAATCGTGGCGCGCCTCAGCGACCGTCCAAGCGCCGAACGCGAATCTGTCATTCCTGTTTCGAATGGCCAATGCCAAAGCGCCAGCCACGCGTCCCATGCTGGAGAGTCTCGCGCGCACGCCCTTGTTGGCGCATGAAAATGCGGTTCGGGCGGCGTCCTACTTGCTAAGACAAGAAGACCGCGAAGATCTGCAAAGGCGCCTGCTCGAACTCGTCAAGAGCACCAAGCGCGAAGAGCTGCGCGGGTTGGCGCTAGCTGGGCTCTACGAAGCGCGCCCGGCCCTCGTGCAGGAGTGTTTGCCGGATTTCTCGCGCAGTCGACAACTTCAAAATGCAATCTTTTCGGCCTTGGTGCGGCTCGCACACAAAGGCCAACGCTCAGACGAGCTACTTTCAGAGCCCGTCTACCGCCGCGCGCAGCTGGGGTGGCTGGACTAGCGGAGGCCGCAATCGACGAGCCTGCAGTACCCGCGTATGCTATTTAACGGCGCGTTGCAGCAATCGAATCGATCCATCGCGGCACTCACTTGGGCCATAACCTGTCTATTTGGATTGTGCGGCACGCTTCACGCAATGCCCGTCGAGAACGCGGCGCTCAAGTCCGAGCCAGGTGCCGAGCTTCGAGTCTTGATGGCTGACGAAGACGGGAAGCTATTGGCTCCGAATGCGTGCCACGCCTCGATCAGCCGGGGGCTGCCGGGCGATCTCGCCAAGATGACAGGCTTTGTTACCGAATCGCTGGATGCCCAGTCGCTGCGTTTCATTCTCTGCGGAGCTAGCGCGGATTTGCCGAGATCAGTCACGCTGACAAGCCTGCGCCGAAGAGGGGACAAGCTCGACTTTATCGGCAACGTGCCGGCTAGGGCTCGGCCCGCGCCCGCGGGCAGCGCACCCAGTCTGCAATGCGTTCAGACCCCACTGATTCGCGTAACCGCCGATGCATTGGATGCTAACGCTCCAGGCCTGCGGCCGCGAAGCATCGAGGGAGAATTGGGTGGCACCCTGCAACTGCTCGCGCACCGTCGGGTGCTGGTGACGCTGCCCGTCGGCGGGCCCCGTGAACCCGAGTTTGCCAGGGCCCCGCTGCTTGCCAAACTTCGATTACGCATCGTCAGAAGCACCGTCGGCGGGCCGCCGCCGATGGGTCGCGATGACACGGAAGCGGTCGCGATCGTCCAGCAGGAGGTGCGCGTAGCCAGCCAGTTGTGGAGCCAATGCGGCATCTATTTCGGGGACGAAACTTCGCTCGATATCGCCATCGTCGATCCGCCCGAGCCATTCTTGGTTGCGGTCGGTTGCGATTTTGGGCTGCCTGCCAGCGGTGGGCATATCAACCTGTTAGTCGATAATCGACTGCTTCACTTGCAGACGCGTCCGCGTGAATCACCGCGACAGGTGGCATTGCGCTTGGCTGACGCCGGTGAAAAGCTCGGGTTTCGCGCCGATATCGAAAAGAATCCGCTGATACTCGCTGGCGCGCTTCCGACTTTCGATGTGTCGTATCGGCACTCGAACGGCGAGCGTGCCCGGCTGCAGCCATCGCCCAGCATCGACTCAGCACCGACGCTACGCTGGGAGTTTGCGTGGGCGACGTGGATCTCACCGACGGACTCGATCATTTTACCAATGTGGACTCGATGACGGGAACGCTCGAGGAGCGCAGTTTGCTGCGGGCTGTTGTCGATCGCGATCCAACGACCATCGATGTCGTTCTCGTCGAATCGTTCTCGCGCATCGGCCGCATTGGCGAATCGTTCGTTTCCTCCGAGGGAGGCAATCTCGGCAACGTGATATTGCTCAATCGAGCCGGATTGCGCGAGGCGGGTCGGTCATTTGCGCTAGCGCATGAGCTTGGCCACATTCTGCTGGACCATGCGGGGCATCCCGATGACTACGGCGTGGATACGCCCTGGAGCTAATGGACAGCGATGCCGTGGATGGGACCTATTCGGCCCCCGACATTTGACGCTGCAGGATTGTCGCAGGGCGTTGCTACAATCGGGACCCGAAGCACCGGTGGTCTTGCTGCACCCCGGCTGAGAGCATGGGTCCGGCAGGCGGGCCAGGACCATGCAAAAATTTTGGGCGTACGCGTTCGGATTGCCGATGCGTTCACCAAGGCTGAGATGTCACTGTTGGCCAAATATCCAGTATAGTGACACTGGAACGCGACCACTGACGTATTTACCGAAGGTATCTAGTTCTTGCAGAATGCCGCCCATGGCGGCGACCGAAAAAGCCTTTCGGAACACAAGAATCAAGACGGGCAGGCTGTTCCCACGAAGCGATCGGTCAAGACGAAGCCATCGGATCCATCGCCGAGTGCGCAGCAGGCCTCGGTAAGTGAGACGCCTTCGAGCGTCCCGCCGAAGTCATCTCCCAATGCCAAGAGCAAGGGGCGCATCACGGCCAAAAAGGCCGAGACGCCGCCAGTACCGACGAGTCCAGAGCCAACTCGTTGCCGCTCGAGATCCTCGATGCGATCGAAACTCCAATTGCGGCACAAATCCCTACACCTGCACCTGTGGTATCCGAGCCGGCGGCAACCGCGTCGGGCGTCAAACAGTGGAAAAAACCCCGACAACTCTACGCCGTTACCCGCCAGTGAGTTGCTTCAAGACGCACCTGTCCCCAACATTCGACCCGCAGCGTTTAAGGCGCAAATCTCAATTCGCCGCCGGTGATTCGGGCCAAAGATTCGCAACCGCCCGTTCCGTCTTCCTTGGCCCCGAGTCACGGGCACCATGACGGCGACGTGGAAAAGTTGAGTCCACCGACGACGCGACCGCGCATGTCGGTCAGGCCCGCGAACTATCTGACAAGCTACGATCTTCCACTCGACGAGGAGAGTCTAAAACTCGGCGTTGCCAACCACATCGAATATACGCAAGGCAAAAGCAGGTTTCCGCGACGCAGCTCGACTACTTCATGGCAGCGGCTTACGCGACACGCGACCGTCTTTTGATGGCTGGAACAGTACGCAGCAGACGTATTACCGCAAGGATCACCGTCGGGTTTATTACTTGTCGATGGAGTTTCTTGCTGGGAAGGCTATTCGAGGATTCGCTTTCGAATCTTGGCATTAGCGAAACGATGAATGCAGCCTTGAACGATCTGGGCCTCGATTCGACCGAGCTTGCCGAAGCCGAATACGACGCGGGCCTCGGTAACGGGGGCCTGGGGCGGCTGGCGGCTTGTTTGCTCGACTCGATGGCGACATTTTAATGCACTCGCCCAGCTGCTGGCCCGGGCCGCTTGTCTGCGACTCCAGCTTTTCCATTTCCAGCAGCCTTTGAAGGGTTTCGGGGTCGCCCTTTCTGCGCCTGTTCTGTATTCTTACGAAACCTTATCTCGACAGACGCGTCAACATTCGCCATAAAAAAATCACCGTGCTTTTTAAGCTCTTCTATCTCGGCGGGATGCCTTATCGATGTTACCACATAGTTTTTTTCCGGCTTAATGTTCTTTAACACCCTTTTGGCAAGCGTAGAGTCGCCTTCACTCGCTCTCAACTGTGTGCCAAGTTTAATAAGGTTCTCCCTGAGCGGTGGAATCCCTCTTTTTACGATTTCTCTGCGCAGTTCATCTGAAAGCGAAAAGTGCTCAAAATTCATGGTTTTTTCAAGATATTCAGCAACGGTATCTTTTCCCGAACCGTATGTGCCGGTCAAACCGATTATCATTTGCTCTTCCTCTGTATTATTTCATAAACGGCTACTTCGTCAAGAGGCTTCAACGTAAAATTGAACGGCAGTATGCCCCAGTAACTTGAATAAAAACCAGCCCTGACATCAGGGTTCATCAGCCTCAACGGAAATCCGTTTTCAAGCGGCTTTCTTTCGATCAACCTGAGCTTCCCGATTATTTCCATTGACGGTTTCTGAGGGTCAGGGACTTTAGCCGCTATCAGGTAACCGCCTTCTTCAAGAGGCTTATTTACCTCAAGCGCTTTCATCCCGATTTTTTCCAGATAATACTGCAGCCCGAAATGGCCTGTGAAATACCCGTTGTCATACTTCTTTTCCTTAACGTATTTAGACAGCTCCATGTAAGAATTCGCCCATGCGTAATCGGAGACGCCTAATGACATTCCGAACCCGATAACCGCCGCCAAATATACATAGCTTAGCGGTTTCCAGGTTTTTTGGGGAAGCCCCTCCATTATTTTAGCAAAAATTAACACGGCCGGCGGAACGCATGGAAGCAAATATCTTGCCGACATCCATGGCTCCGGTATCAGCACGGTTAAAATGCCGGCGAAAAACCATACCAGCAGGAATCCGTCCAAATTATTTTTTTCGGCAACTGTTCTATAAATATAATACAGCGTTGAAGCGCAGAATAACGAAAAAAGAAACGCGGTTAAAATTCCCCCTAGCACAATGTATCCGAAACCAAATAGAGCAGCAGCCATTAGTACCAGCACTCGCGCGTGCTTTAAAGGCGCGGCGAACAGTATGAAAACGGGAAATATCAGGCATCCTCCGAAAAACGTTCCAAAAGCGGTTATTTTATGCAATGAAAACCCTTTCCCGATATGTTTCGATGCAAGCAAAAAATGAACTTCTTTATAAATTAAAATATTATGCGCGCACCATAAGCCAAATAAAAAGAGCGGTATGAGCATGAAAACCGAGTACTTAATTTTCCTTATATTATAAAGGAAATATATGATTATCGCAATAACAAATATTCCGGAATATTTTGTAAGCACGGCACATGCCGCAAATATAGAACCAAGCATCATCAGAGTATTCTTGTCATTGTCCGCTCCATAATGGA
>CAVSOP010000008.1:0-17027 GCA_963729635.1 uncultured archaeon
AAATGCTTTATCTCCAGCAATAGAGGAATCATCGATCAGAGAGTTTCCATTCTTGATATTCTGTTGTAGAATTGGTAGTCTCTGCTTCTTCTCAGCAACTTTGAACAAAAAGTTAAGCTGTGCTATGTCTACTGCTTGCTTGTCTAAATCCACACCAAAGATGTTATCCTTGAGTATGCTGAGTTTTGTTGAATACGTAGTGCCAGTTCCGCTTAGGTCTAACTTATTCTGGTTATAACCTTCTTTCTTGCTGTAATACTCGTTCAGCACATCAAAAGTCTTTATCAGGAAAGAACCAGAACCGCAAGCAGGGTCTAGCACTTTGATTTTTGATACATCGGTCTTCTTGTTCTTTATCCAGTTCCCCTACGGTATTCCTTACAATGTAATCGACAATATAGCTAGGCGTGTAGTATATGCCCTCTTCTTTCCTTTTTGCTTTGCTCTCAGTTAATTTTGTTCTCTTATTCTGTTTTCTTTAGGATATGCCCTAAATACTGTTCGTATATGTTACCCAGAACATCAGCATCGATCAATGAAAAGTCGTACAGTATTGAGCCGTCTTCAGTCGTATACAGACCACTTATTACCTTGCTTAATACTTCGTCACTTATGTCTACCTGATCGCATAGGTGCTTGCTGAATATTTTGCTGTTGTAAGTATCGTCAAAATGCACAAAAAGTTCTCTAATTTTGCTTACAAGCGTGCCTTTCCTGTTTTCTTTCCATTGTCTTAGTGTAGATAATAAATCATAAGGCTCAAGCTCCCTATCTTCGCAGTTTCTAATAAAGATCAGTCGGTCAAATAGTCTCTGTATTGCTTCGTCCAATTCCTCTTCCGTTAGATTCTTGCTCTTATTCAAGTTGTAAACATCCTTTGGAGAGTAATGCCCTAAAGGTTGTAAAATCTAAAAGCAACTGCTCAGTTATTGGTCTTTTTCTTGACTTTGTGCTATATTTCTTGTCAAGTAGACCCTTGTTCAAAAGCTTCTTTTGATAGCAGATATAACGTCTATCAAAATCGTTCAATAGACTATCTATCCATATGGCAAATCTGAAGCTTGCTTTGTTTGCTTTTGCCCATGCGTCATATACTATTATTCCTTTAAAGTTGGTTAGGATAGCCCAGTTGCATCCTTTGTAATAAGCATAGTTTATTGCTTGTTCTGTATATGTGACTTGCTCTGCCCTTTACCATTCGAGAGCCTTCTAAATCTTCATCCAAACCTTTAGCTTCTAAAAAGAATTTAGGTATGCCGTCTATCCTAAATCCATAATCTACTCGCTTTCCCGATATGTTTTCTTCTTTTGATACCTCATTAGAATCTTCTACATCCCAACCTAAATCCTGAATAAAGGCAGTATAAAATCGTTTTTTGTAGCTTCTTCATTGTATTTTTTGCTTTTTTCTCGATTATATTTTTCAATGAGCTTTGTTATCTCAGCTTTGACCTGCTCTTTATCCATGAACAACACTATCTAATTTTGCTCATAACCTTACAATAAACCTTAATCCTCTTTCCGTCTTTTACGTGCTTCTGCATATACCACAAAGTTGACTTATTTATACCCAACCTCTTGCGGTCTTCAATCGTTAGGCCAAGTACCTTATCCCTCAATTCAATAGGGTCTTCTCTCTTTATCTCAAATTTGGGTATGTTGAATTGAAGTTTGCTCGACTTGTCAATCAGGTAGTTAGCCAAGACCCTGACATTTTCATATAGGATGTTCTGATAGCTGTAGTTTCTTCCATTATAGATTGCCCTAGAATTGAAGTTCAGCCTTATTTTTTCAATCAGCCTTTTTGCCGTATTCGGTTTCAATCTGATATTGTAGTTTTCAGTAACGATGAAATCAGATTTCTTTAGCGTCTTCCCTTGCGTTTTTACTTTGCTCCCTTCTCGTTATTTACACCTGCTCCATCCATTCCCTGAGCTCTCCGGTGACCACCAGCTTCACTGTGCGGAGCTCGGCCACTTTCCTGCATCCCGTCAGGAACATCGCGACTTTCAATCCGTACTTCAGCTCCTCCAGCTTTTCCCTGACCGCCTCCGCAGAGACGGTCGCCGGCCTTAGGAGCGGCAGCGCTACCGCGCTCATCGACGCGCCCAGGGCCATCGACTTCGCCATGTCAAGGCCCGTCCTTATCCCTCCCGATGAGACTATTGGCATCTTGACCGCCTTCTTAGCCATGCACACCGCTGCCGCGGTGGGTATGCCCAGTCCCAGAAGAGGCCACCCATCTCCTGCTTCAGGCGCATTTTCATGTCCTTCGCCCTGTAATACTCGACCGCAGCATAGCTCGTGCCGCCTGCCCCGGCGACCTCTATCGCACTGACTCCTATCTCCTCCAGCCTCCTAGAGACTGCGCCGGACACGCCGAAACCTACCTCCTTTGCCACGATCGGGACATCGAGTCCGTCCACGAACGACTTGATGCCCTTGATTACGTTCCTGTACTCCCCCTCGCCCTCCGGCTGGACCACTTCCTGCGCAGGATTCAGGTGGACGTAGAGCGCATCGGCTCCTATCATGTCCACGAGCTTCTTTCCCTCTTTGACTCCGAATCCCCTTGCGATCTGAGCTCCGCCGATGTTCGCGCCCAGGAATATGTCCGGCGCGACCTTTCTGGCTATCGAGTAGGTATCTGCCAGTTGCCTGTCGAACAGTCCGGCCCTCTGGCTGCCGAGCACCATGCCTATCCCTTCCTCCCGCGCTGCCTCAGCCAGGTTCCTGTTTATCGTCTTCGCGAGCTCCGCGCCGCCTGTCATGGCGCCGATCATGATCGGCGCCGCGAACTTGTGTCCGAGGAATCGGGTCGAGAGGTCGACGTCTGCGAGGTCCATCTCGGGCAGGGAGTCGTTGATGAGGTGCACGTCATCGAGGAGCGTCCTCACTCCTCTCGCCTGGACCGGCCTCTCCAGGCAGATCCCGATATGGCCCTCCTTCCGCTCCATTATCCGTCTCTTCTCCGAAAGCTTGTCCGTCTTGGTCCCCATACACATGCCTTTTATCCTACTTTCTTTCCTGCCTTTTTATCCTTTACCGTTTCATATGCATCGATGTCCGGCTCGGCCTCTGGCGCACTTCTCCTCTTCCTCCTAGTCTGCATAGTCAGCTTGGGGTACGTGCTTTACTCTAACTACGTTCAGAACGGTCAACTCTACATTCCCTTCCTGGGCAACCTCACAGCCCCGACCACGACCGCCTACTTCGCGAACCCGACCTCGGTCACGACTGCAAACTTCACAGGTACCACTGCCACTGTCACCACCACCGCAAACCCGAGGGGGACGACCACGGTCGGCCCGAACGTCACTACCACCGCCGCGGCCAATTCCACCGGTGGGGACGCCGCGCTGATCTCCTACGCGCTCTCACAGATAAACCTGGACCGCGGCAAGTACGGCCTCCCGAACGTCACCCTCTCCCCGGAGCCCTCTGGGCAGCAGCACGCCGACAGCATGCTCGCCGGCGACTACTTCAGCCACTGGGACCCCTACGGCATGAAGCCCTACATGAGGTACGCGCTCCTCGGCGGCAACGGCTCGGTGTCTGAGAACGTCGCGTACAAGTCCAGCTCCGAATGCACGATCTTCGGCTGCAGCGGGAGCCTGGACCCGCAGTCTGCGGTGCAGGCGATGGAGTACAGCATGATGTACAACGACTCGGCGTGCTGCGGCAACGGCCACAGGGACAACATCCTGGACCCCGAGCACGTTCAGGTCAGCATAGGAGTGGCCCGCAACGCCAGCACTGAGTACTTGGTGGAGGACTTCATAGACAGCTATGTGCGCTGGAGCGACTACGGCCTCGACTCGAATGGGACGATGCACCTCGGTGGCACGCTCCTCGACGGCTCATCCCTCGCAGAGGTCCTCGTGGCGTACGACGCGCCCCTGGCCGAGATGTCAAGGGCCCAGCTCGACAACACCACAAGCTACGCGTACGGCCGCGATGTCGCCGGCGTGGTGAGCTTCGCCGCCTACTATTACAACAACCTTACGACCATCACTGCGAGCAGATACCTGGTGAACGGTAACGCTTTCGACGTGCGGTTCGGGATGGATGGCCTCTTCAGGCAGTACGGCTCCGGTGAGTACACGGTCCTGGTCTTCCTGAACGGCACGAAGGGGAACGGCTTCGTGGGCGCCACTTATACTGTCTTCATCGGGAGCGACGGCAAGCCTTACGCCCCCAAGAACGTATGACCCGCCCGCTGGGCGGGGTCAGGACAAGCCAGGAAGCCTTCCGCGCGGGTCAGTTGACCCGCGTGTACTGCAGTCTTCCTGTGAGGTAGTACTCGGAGTAGTACGCCAGTGCCGCCGCGGTGTTCCTGGTTATGACCGCCTGCGTGAACTGCTCGAACTCGTTCGGAGTGAGCGTGACCGCATAGGTCGGGGATATCCCGGTGTTGACTATGCCGTTCTGTATGGTGAGCTGCTTGCTCTGCCCGCTCCAGCTGAACGTGAACTGCCCGATCGTGACGTTGTTGACCTGGTCGAAGTCAGTTATCTGTATGGACCAGCTCCTGTTCAGGGGCTGCTGGTAGTTCGGCGCGTCGGCGAGGTACAGCTGCGTCAGGTTCAGGTTGCTGCTCTGCAGGATGGAGAGCTGTCCAGCGAACTGGGCCTGCTCCTGCTGCGGGGTCAGCACAGGGTTCATCAGCATGTATGCGACGACGCCCACTATCAGCAGAAGTACGATTATCCCGGCTATCTCCTTCCCGTGCCCCCTCTTCCTGGGGGCCTGAGCCTGCCTCTTCGCGTTGCCGACCGTGGTCGTCCGCGTGATCGTGGTCCGCGTAGTCCTCTTCTTGTTCGCCATGCAAATACCTTACTTGTTAGACTATCAAAGTGGAGTATATAAATATATGCTCCCTACTCACAACGTGAAAGGATGGTGAACAAGCTATTGATACTTGTCGGAGTCATTATAGTCGTCGTGCTGGTGGCTGCAGCGGCATACTTCCTTATGGTCAAGGCGCCGGGTGGCTCACAGCCTGTGACCACTGTCTCGAACGGCTACAACCAGAGCGGCTACAACCAGTCGGGCTACAACCAGAGCGGCTACAACCAGTCGGGCTACAACCAGAGCGTGCCCAAGAGCCCGCAGACCTGAACGCCCGGGCATGATGTTATAGTTTGATGCGTGATCGAATGGCCTCGAAAGTGGGACACGGGATAGGGCTGCTGCTGACCCTGATTCTGATCGTCCTGATCTTCGCGCTTGTACTGCCCCTCACCGGAGGCCTGCTCTACTCGCTCCTGCTAAACACGCTCGTGGGATTCATCGTGATCTTCCTGGTGAACGCCCTCTTCGGCCTGGGGATAAGGTACGACATCCTAGTGCTGATCTTCGTGGCGGTCTTCGGGCTGCTCGCGGTAGCGATCCTGATAATACTGAACCTGCTGGGCGTCAAGGGCAGATGGTCGTATGATGCTTGACATCGCCCTGGGCCCCGTGGCCTCGGAGCTGGTGCTGATCGCGGCAATCCTGGTCGTGCTCTTCGTCATCCTGAAGCTCGGGAAGCTGCTCCTCGGCCTTGTGCTGAACAGCATACTGGGCCTCATAGCCATCTACCTGGTGAACGCGCTGTTCAACCTCGGGATAGTCTACAACCTGCTCACGATCATAATCGTGGCCATATTCGGCCTGCCTGCGGTGGCCGTGGTAGTGCTCCTGAAGCTTATCGGGATCTCGATCTGAGCCGGGCCTCCAGTCCGCGGATCCAGGCAAAACAATATAATCTTCAGGCTCCCATGCTACTCCATAGGAGGCGCGCGGCCGCGCTTTTGATGATACCATGGCTTTCCAGTTGATGCTAGCCCCGATGGACAGGGTCACAGACGCGCCCTTCCGCACCCTCTACTACAAGAAGGGCGCCGACCTCACCTTCACCGAGGTGGCCCGGGTCGCGAACCTGGCCCGCCGGAAGAAGCCCGAGCTCAGGCGGATCCGCATACCGGACGACACCCCGACGCAGATACAGCTCACAGGGTCGAGGACGAGCGACTATGCGAAGTTCCTCGCCGACTTCGACCCCGAGGGCGGCTTCAGGGGCTTCAACCTGAACCTGGGCTGCTCATCCCCGGACTTCCTGAGGAACGGGGCCGGCGCGGCGATGATAAAGAGGGTCTCGCGCGTGGACGAGATAGTCAGGCTGATAATCGCCGCGGGCCACGAGTGCTCCATAAAGATGCGCCTCGGCCTGAACGACTACGAGAAGGAGAAGGGCGCGTACCTCAACATCATAGAGCGCGTCCCAGCCTCGTTCTTCGTCGTGCACGCGAGGACAGCCAAGCAGACCCTCGACGACCCGGTGGACACTACTGTGTACGCGAAGTGCGTCGACACCGGGAAGAGGATCGTCGCCAACGGGGACATCAAGCTGCCGAGGCAGGTCGAGGAGCTGAAGTCGGCCGGGCTCTACGGGGCCATGATCGGCCGGGCCGCGATAGGAAACCCCGACATATTCCGCGTCCTGCGGGGCCTGGACTGAGGGATTTCCGGCTTTGATGGCAATAATGCCCGAGGCCGCCGAAAACGGGCCCGAAATGAAATATTATAAACTCTGCGCTTCAATAGTAATTAGAAGTGTGAGATAATGCGAGGAAAAGTGAAGATGTTCAATGCGGCGCGCGGTTTCGGATTCATCACGGGAGACGACGGGAAGGACGTGTACGTGCACGCCACGGCGATCGAGGGCGGCGCGACTCTCGAGGTCGGTGACACGGTGGAGTACGAAGTGGAATCGGGAGAGCGCGGGCTTCGCGCTAAGAACGTCAAGAAGGTCGTTTGAGGAGTCTTAGGACTCCCCTCAGAATTGCCCCCTAGCATAGCCGATGCAAGATTCGGCTGGCTGGGCGGCCTCGGTAGCTATTCCTCTTACTCTATTTCAGCAGGTTCCAGTGCTTCAGCCAGTCGACGAGCTCCTGGCCCGCGACGGTCATCCTGTTCTTGTCCGCAAGGCCGAGCCACGCGATCTCCTCTATCTCAGCCGAGGGCACCAGGTTCCCCTTGAACTCGCCCGTGTAGCAGAGCAGCCTGACGACCGTCCCCGCGGGCTTCCCGTGCGCCGGGGCCTCGAAGACGCCCATCCACTTCAGCGAGCTCGGGATGATGTCGACGGAGAGCTCCTCCTTTATCTCCCTCACGAGGACCTGCGGGTCAGTCTCGCCCGGCTCCCTCTTCCCGCCGGGCAGGTAGAACAGCTCCTTGCCCCTTGACCTTGTGCACATTATCCTTCCGTCCTTTATGTATACGAGCGCGACCTTGTCGATCTTCTCAGCCATATTATCATCCGCTATGTTTGCTTCGTTTATATTGCGGGGATATGCTTTTATGCGTGTGCCGCGCCCCGGTGCCTGCCTTTACTCAATGCCGACGAGGATCTCTCCGTTCTCGACCCTGACCTCGAACTTCTCGACGCCCTTCCTTGCGGGCCCGCCTATCGCCCTGCCGGTGGTGACGTTGAAGATCGCCCCGTGCCAGGGGCACATGATGTTGGTCCCGTCGAGCTTGCCCTTCTCCAAGGGCCCGCCGAGATGCGTGCAGACGGCGCCTACGGCGAAGAACTTGCCTCCGACGTTGGCCAGGAGTATCTTCTTGCCCTTGACGGTGAAACCCCTCATCCCGCCCTTCGGGACGTCCCCCTCCTTCGCGACGCGCACGAATTCCATCGAACTACCGGTCGGTATAACGACGGGAATCCTTAAAAATAGAATGTCAGGTCAGCCGCGGCTGAAGTTGCGGAAGCCCTTGCGCTTCCTGAAGCCGAACGCGGCCTCGGGCTTCTCGTCCCTGCCGCCTCCCCTTCCTCCCCCGCCTCCGCGGTTGCCGTAGCGGCCCCCGCCGCTCCTGTCCCTGAACCTCGGCCTGCCTTCGCGGTCCTCCCTTCCCTGGTGGAGCGGGAGCTGCAGAGTCTTGAAAGGCTCGAGGTCGAGCTCTATCTTCTCCATCTTGATGTTGGCGTAGTCCTCGATGTCCCTTATCTCCCTCCTCTGCTCAGTCGCCGCGATCGTGAACGCCTTGCCCTCCTTGCCCATCCTCGCAGACCTCCCGACCCTGTGGACGTAGACGTTGGCCTCCTCGGGCGCGCCGAAGTTTATGATGTCGGTGATATTGTCGATGTCTAGGCCCCTCGCAGCGACGTTCGTCGCGACCAGGATCTGCCCGCCCTTTCTGAAGTGGGCCAGCGACCTCTCCCTCGCGGCCTGAGTCAGGCCCCCGTGAAGGAGTATTGCGTCGTGGCTCTGGCTGAGAAGGACCCTGTGTATGGTGTTGGCCTCGAACTTCGTCCTGGCGAAGATTATCGCCTTCCTTGGCGTGTACTGCTTTATGTAAGCGAGGAGCGCGGCGTACCTCAGTCCGCCGGAGGCGAAGGTGTAGAGGTGCCTGATCGTGTTGACGGTTATCTCCTCCTCCTCGCCCACGATGACCCTCTCGACCGGGCCGCTCGCGTAGCGCTCGGCCATCTTGACTATCTCCCTCGGCATCGTCGCCGAGAACATCATGAGCTGCTTGTCGAAGGGCGTCTTGGACATCAGGTACTCGACGTCGGCTATGAATCCCATGTCGAGCATGAGGTCCGCCTCGTCCAGCACCAGGAACTTCACCCTGTCGAGCACGAGAGCCCCCCTCTTGTAGAGGTCCATCAGCCTTCCGGGCGTGCCCACGACTATGTTCGGGTTGGCGCGCAGCGCCTGGATCTGCATGTTTATGGATGCGCCTCCGTAGATGGTGACCGCCTCGGTGTGCAGGGGCGCGCCCACGCGGTGCGTGAAAGTCGAGACCTGGACTGCGAGCTCCCTCGTAGGGACTATGATCAGCGCGTCGACGTCCCTCGACCTGTTGTCTATCTGCTGCAGTATCGGGGCTATGAACGCGCCGGTCTTTCCGGTGCCCGTCTTCGCCCTCACTATGAGGTTCTTCCCCTTGAGCAATTCGGGTATGCTCCTCTCCTGGACCTCCGTCGCCGTGACGAAGCCCATCCTCCTCAAGGATTCAACAAGTTCCGGCTTCAAGGACATTTCTCTAAATTCCGTCAATCAAAACACCAAAATTAGGAAAATTAGCATTTTCACTAGTATTGTATAGTGACTATTAGAATACCCTCATATATAGAGCTTTCGTTACTTCAATCCAGCGGGCAAGAATAAGATTGGAACAATCGAATGGGCTTCGTGCCCGAAGGCAGTCCATTAAGCTCCATAGCCAGGGTCGGTCATCGCATCCACCTCGATTCATCTTCCACTTGGGCAGGCAACCAATAAAAAACTGCCGTGCGGAAACCTAGTATTAAAAACAATCGCGTCGCAAGGGATATCGGTCGCATGGAAGGGAAGGGCGCTGTCAGGCTGGTCGCCGCGGTCGCGCTGTGCGAGCTGGTCGGCGCCCTGGGATCAGTCTTCACCATCCCGTCGATAACGACGTGGTACGCGGGCCTGGCGAAGCCCGCCTTCAGTCCGCCGAACTGGCTCTTCGGGCCCGTGTGGACCCTGCTCTACCTGCTCATGGGAGTGGCCCTGTATCTAGTGTGGGAGAGGGGCATCGGGAGGAAGGGCGCCACCGCGGCGATGGAGACGTTCGGCGTCCAGCTGTTCCTGAACTTCCTGTGGTCGCTCCTGTTCTTCGGCCTGCACTCGCCGCTCTACGGACTGATAGGGATAGCGTTCCTCTTCGCGGCGATACTGGCGACGGCCGCGAGGTTCTTCAGAATCTCCAGGGCCGCGGGCCTGCTGATGGTCCCGTACATCGCCTGGGTCGCCTTCGCGGCCCTGCTGAACTTCTACGTCTTCATATTGAATTAGCAGCAGGAACCCGCAGCGTACGGGTTCACGCCTTGGAAGGGGCCGGACTGGCCATCCCCTTCAGCGTGTTCGCGAGGCCCACGTGCTTCTCCTTCTTCTTCTCTATCCTGGCGATCCTCTCCTTCCTGGCGCCTATCCTCTTCCTGATGGTCCTTATCTCGCCCTTCTTGAATATCCTGGTTATGACGCTCCTCTCCTTGGCCTCCAGCTCGCGCGACAGGTCCTGCACCTTCGTGCTCTCCTTTACCGCGGCCGCGTTGTACGCCTCCGCCCTTCCGTTGATGCTTCCCAGGAGGCTGTCGAAGTGCTTCTTAGCTGACTGCGAGTCCCTCGCGACCGAGGTCACGCCGACCATGAGCAGGTTGGCGACCTCCTGCCCGTACTTCGTCTTGTACCCGGTCTGGAGCGCCTGGAGCATGCTGATGTACTGCTGCAGGTCCTCCTTCGGCATCGCCTGCGAGTGCGCCGCTATGTTCTTCATGCAGAGCGCCTCGTAGTCCATGGACATCTCGTTCCTCATGAACTCCGAGATCTTGTTCAGCAGGACTATGCTCGTGCTCCCCTTCTTGGCGCAGACCTCCCAGTCGCTCCTCACCACGTTCTTTATCACGTTGCTCACCATCGACGAGACGCTTCCGCCCGAAAGCGCCTTCTTGCCCGGAATCGCCTTTCCGAGATCGATGGCTTTTATATTCAAGGGGTCACCTGAACGCAAGTACCTTCATCACTAGAACAATTAAGTTTAAAAACCCCACCCTGCGCCCTCCACGGAGCCGCGGGAGGGGCCGCCGTCGGATGAGGCACGAATCTGCACCTGTTTTTAACTTTTCACGTTAAAGGTAGGTTCATGTCTTCTTCAGTCAGGCACCAGTGGCGCAGATCCCAGTCCGCGATGGAGTACCTCATGACCTACGGCTGGTCGATACTCATCGTCGCGGTCGTCTTGGGCGCGCTCTTCCAGCTCGGCGTCTTCAACTCCGCGAACTTCGCGCCCAGGGCGCCGACCGGGAACTGCAAGATCCTCAGGGTCGCGGGCATGTCCAACCTCGAGGGCACGTGCAGCGGCGTGCTGCCGCAGTCCGTGGCGGTGTTCAATCAGTATAGTTCATGCACTTCAGGCAATGCCCCCATAGTGGTGAGTTCCATAGGACAGACAACGATGAGCAGGCTCACGATAGCGGCATGGGTGTATATCACCACCCCTTCCAATACCGCCGGCCTCTTCCACCTGTACTCCAACAATTGCGTAACTGGCAACTATTGTGGCATCTGGGCGGATGGCACAGGGGGTATCTTCATAGGGGCAGGCAATACAGTTGCCAACTATCCCTCTGCACTTGTTCAGGGCAGATGGTCGTTTATTGCCCTGGCGCTTGATGGCGCAGGAAACGCCATTGCATATTCGAACGGCAATGCCGGCATCCTGTCCACGTGGAGCGGCCCCCTGACTGGCATCACATATTTCAGTATGCTTGGATATTCAGATGGTTGCGCAGATACGTCGGCAGCAAGCATCTCTAATGTCCAGATCTACAATGCCTCCCTCGACGCGAACCAGATAACTGCACTTTACCAGGAAGGGATCGGCGGCGCGCCAATCGCGCCGCAGAGCGTCGTGGGTTGGTGGCCGCTCAACGGCGACACTAAAGATTACTCAGGGGGCAACAACGCGGGCATGCCGACCAACGTGGTCTATAGTAGCCAGTGGACTTCGGGATATACTCAACCTTAGTGAAAGGTATGCGACACCTACGATTACAGTCCGCGATGGAGTACCTCATGACCTACGGGTGGTCGATACTCATCATAGCGGTTGTATTAGGCGCCATGTTTCAGTTGGGGGTCTTCAGCTCGGCGAACCTCGGCCCGCGGGCGCCGACAGGGAACTGCAAGATCCTGAGGGTCGCGGGTACGTCCAACCTCGAGGGCACCTGCAGCGGAGAGCTGCCGCAGGAAGTCGCGGTGTTCGACGGTGGTAGCAGCAAGATAGCTGTGTCCAGCAGTGCGAGCCTAGTGTCAATAGCGTCGGCAGGGACGATTATCTACTGGATGAACCAGAAGAGCGGTTCAGGTCCAGTGGCACAGATAGGCTACGAGAACAAATATGAGATAGGGACGGACGCCCCGGGAACACTCAGGCTGATGCTGAACACGCCGAAGAGCGGGCTGGCGGCGGACTATGTGGCATCTGGGATGACCTACAACACAGTATACCAGGTGGCGGTCACTTATAGCAGCCCAGCCAATGTGCTGACCTGGTATGTCAACGGGCAACTGGTAGGGAGCGACTCCTCGAAGTTCGGCGGACCGATAGCAGTCAGCGGCGTGTCCATGGACTTCGGCTACAGTGGGAACCAGAACGCCTACTATGGTGGACTCATCTCCAACGTCCAGGTCTACAACGTCTCCCTCGACGCGAACCAGGTACAGGCATTATATCTCAAGGGAATAGGTGCCGCTCCCGTCGACCCGAATCACATAGTCGGATGGTGGCCGCTCAACGGCGACGTCAACGACTACTCTGGCAACAACAACAACGGCGCCCCGACGGCGATCTCCTACACGAGCTCGTGGACTTCGGGGTACACGCCGCCTTGACTGGACCTCTGCAGGGAGCGTTCATTGGGCGAGGCTAGGGGATTTATTAGTGCTCTTTCAATTGATATCGAAGCCGCGTCCGCGGTTCGCATGGTGATTGGATGCCGATCAGCGAAGAAACCCTGGTGCTAATAAGGAAGTACGCGATAAAGAACGCCGTGGACTACGGCAAGGCCGACATCGGGAGCGTGCTCGGCAAGGCCATAAAGGCCGCGCCGGGTGTCCCGATCCCCGAGCTGAAGGAGGAGGTGCAGACTGCCATCGCCATGGTCAACAAGATGCGCAAGGCCGACATCGAGAAGGAGTACGCCCCCCTCAGCGGCGAGTTCGAGCAGAAGGCGAGGGAGACCGCCGAGAAGACGGCGAAGGCCAACTTCACGATAGAGGGCGCGGTCGAGGGCGAGGTCGTCACGCGGTTCCCTCCGGAGCCCGGCGGGTACATCCACATCGGCAACCTCAAGCAGTGCCTCATGAGCGAGGAGATAGCGAGGATCTACAAGGGCAAGATATACCTCTATTTCGACGACACCAATCCGGAGAAGTGCAAGCAGGAGTTCGTTGACTGCATCAAGGCCGACCTCGCCTGGATGGGCGTCGGCTTCGCAAAGGAGTACTACGCCAGCGATTCCATAGAGAAGGTCTACGAGGCCGGGAGGAGGCTGCTGCGGCAGGGCGACGCGTACGTGTGCGAGTGCACCGAGGCCGAGGTCGAGAAGAACCGCGAGCTGAAGGCCAACTGCAAGCACAGGAACCAATCCGCGGAGCGCAACCTCAAGCTCTTCGAGGAGATGCTCGCCGGGAAGTACGACGAGGGTCATGCGATCGTCCGGCTCACCGGGGAGATGAAGTCGGACAACGCCGCGTTCAGGGATCCGACCCTATTCAGGATAAAGAAGGCGGCGCACTACCGTCACGGGGACAAGTACGTGGTCTGGCCGACTTACCACATCAACACGCTCGTCCTGGACAGCATCCACGGCGTCACCGACGTGCTGAGGGACAAGAACTACGAGTCGTGGGACCCGGTGCACAAGCAGATAATGCTCGAGCTCGGCCTCACCCCGCCCAGGATGCACTACGAGGCGAAGCTGAGGATAGGGGGTACGACGACCGCCAAGAGGGAGATGCGCGAGCTCCTCGCCGATGGCAAGGTGAGCGGGTGGGACGACCCGCGGCTGGTCACCGTGGCCGCGCTCAGGAGGCGCGGCATACTGCCCGGCGCGATAAGGAGCTTCGTCCTCAGGTTCGGCATGAGCAAGACGGACGGCGTAGTCAGCATGGATATGCTCCTGGCCGAGAACAGGAAGCTGATAGACCCGGTCGCGAAGCACCTCTTCTTCGTCAAGGACCCGTTCAAGGTGGTGGTGAAGGGCGAGAAGCCGCTCTCCGTCAAGCTGCGCCTGCATCCCTCCGCAGACATGGGCTTCAGGGAGTACAGGACGTGGGACGAGTTCTACGTCCCCGGCGAGGACGCCGAGGCCATGAAGGTCGGCGAGCTGGTGAGGCTGAAGGACCTCATCTGCGTCAGGATAGCCTCGAAGACCGCCAAGGAGGTCGTCGCCGAGGTCGTGAAGTCCCAGGAGGGCAAGGTCGTGCAGTGGGTCTCGGCAGGGACTACGTCGAGTGCTCCGTCGTCATCCCGGAGGCGCTCTTCGACGAGAAGGGCGCGCCGAGGAAGGACAGCCTGAAGTCCGTGGACGGCTACGTGGAGAGCTACGCGGACAGGCTCGAGGCGCACGAGATACTGCAGTTCGAGAGGTTCGGCTATTGCATACTCGACGACAAGGAGGAGTGCGGGTTCATACTGATCTCCAAGTGAGCATCGGTCACCTGTTGAGGATCGCGCTCACCTGGTAAGCCGTGCCGTTCCTGGCGACGAGCGCGAGCACGGAGACGCTCACGTTGCCTCCCGTGGTGTTGGAGAGCGCCAGCCCGATCGGGTAGCTCCTGAGGGCGGTGGGGATCCTGACCTTCCCGTAGGTCGTGTTCAGGGTGCCCGGGAGGAGCAGCGTCGCCTGCGTGGTGAAGCCCGTGCAGGTCGCGTTGCTGCCCAGCCTGGCGGCGAGCGCGCCGTACAGCCTGGGCGCGGTCAGGTTGCCGAGCTGCACCAGGACCTGGTTGTTCTCAGGGGAATAGAAGTTGCCTATCGAGCCGTTGCTCTCCAGCGCGTTCAGGTAGCCGTTCAGCGAGGACGCGACGCGGGTGGCGTTGGCGCACGTGACGTTGACGTCGAGCACCGTGCCGTAGGAGGCTATGCCCGCCCTGGCTTTCCCGCCGACGGGAGGGATGGTCGTCGTGGCGCTCCGGTTCTGGCCCGAACCGCCCGCTGCGCCGCCGTTGCCCAGGTTCGCGCCGTACGCCGCGTAGGAGCTGATGAAGATCACCGCTATGAATATAGCGGCCAGCAGCTCTATCATTTTCTTGTCCAACTGACTACCCTAATGGTTTATTATAATGTGCACGAAATAATAATAAACAGTTTGATGAAGGTGAGCCCTTGGCTTTTAACGATGGAGATTTCGTAAAGATAGAGTACAGCGCATGGAGAGCGGCGGACGGGAAGATGATCTACACGACGAGCAGGAAGCTCGCCGAGGAGAACGACATCTACGACAAGGAGCGCGTCTACGTCCCGCAGCTGGTGGTGATCGGGAAGGGCAGCGTCATCAGGGGCGTCGAGGAGATCGTCAGGCACATGGCGGTCAACGAGACGAAGAGCGTGGAGCTGGAGCCGAAGGACGCCTTCGGGGACAAGAACCCGGACCTGGTGAAGGTCATGCCGCTGAGCGACTTCAAGAAGAGGGACATGAGCCCGTATCCGGGCATGCAGCTCGACATAGACAACATGGTCGCGGTGGTGAAGAGCGTCAACTCAGGAAGGGTCGTGATAGACGCGAACCACCCGCTGGCGGGCGAGAGGCTGAAGTACGAGATAAGGCTCGTGGCCAGGCTCGACAGGGACGACGAGAAGGCCAAGGCCCTGGCCGAGGCGTTCACGCTGGCCCCGGACTCCGTCGCGATCAGCGGCGCTCAGATGAGCGTGAAGTTCGGCGACAAGGTCGTGAAGAACTCGCGGTTCATGGTGAACAAGTCCGATTTCGTCAACGCCACGCTGCAGTACATGCCCCACATAGAGAGGGTGGTCGTGGAGGAGGACTACGTGAAGCCGAAGGAAGGGAAGAAAGAGGCCGAGACTGAAAGCGAAGAGGAGCAGTAAATCTGCTTCTCCCGCTATCATTTCAGTACTAATCCCGCTTTACTGCCTGAAAACAGAAGGCCAGAGAGACGCCGCCAATTACCGCTGCGCCTACAACGCCTGCGGCTTTTCCTACAAGAGTGTTGGAGTCGGCAGCATAGACGGCAGAAGTCAAGGCAACGGCTTCGCAAGCAACTCCAACGATTGCCCGAGGCACTCTTTCCAAGACGTCATCCATCTTCTGTAGGCCACTTGACCTGTAGCTAGTGATCATAGTATTACAAGATACTTCAGCGCTGCAAATTTTAAAGGCTCCCAGAAAATACTTTTACTCACTGTCCACAGAAACAGAAGTTACTGAAGAATCCTCTCAGTCGTTTATGCGCAGCGCGTAGAAGCCATTGACCTTGAAGCCGAGCTTCTTGGCGACCGCGGACTTCTAGTAGTCACCCAATTAAGAAATATTTATAAATAGTAGTCACCTAATAACATCATGCACATAGAGATCCGGAAAAAAGAGGGCATAAAGAAGTATTATCTTGCCCAATTTATCCGGAAGTCCGGAAAAGTCAGCAAGCTCAGAGTCTATCTGGGATCCAATCTTTCAGAGGCAGAGTGTAAAGATGCATGGAAGAAGCAAGGATTAGACTTAGTGCAAGGGTCGACGCAAGCAAGCAAATTTCCGACCCTTTGAGACTGTTCTGTCAGCCAAAAACTGAAAGAATTAAAGACTTTGGAAGCAAAGGTACGCGTAAAAATAACGCACCTTTCAGAGGATGACTGGATAAAGTTCACGCAAGCATTCACATTCAACACTAACGCGATTGAAGGCTCTACCATAGACCCAAAGGAGGTTGCTGAGATATTGGAGAGGGGTAAGTGGCCTGACAAATCAAAAGGCGATATCTCGGAGACCTATGGCGTTGCGAAAGCAATAGAATTCATCAGAAAAACAGGCGAACATATCTCTCTGCCTCTCATTATCGAGTTGCATAGGATTGTCTTTGACAACTCAAAACCTTTCGCCGGCAAGTTGAGGGAGAACGGCGTCGAAGTCGTGGTGACGGACGGACATGGTGGAATCATCCACAGAGGAGCGCCTTCAACTCACGTCAGGCTTTTGCTTCTGGGGCTCGTCAGATGGTACAATAAAAACAAAAATCGCTATTCGCCACTGGTGTTAGCTGCGGTGGTCCACAATCAGTTTGAAAAATATCGATCCGTATCAGGACGGAAATGGGAGAGTCGGGAGGCTCCTCCTTAACAACATTCTTCTTAAGCACAAGATGCCGCCTGTCAATATCGAACTCAAAAGCAGGCAGCAGTATTACGCTGCATTTGCAGGCCTACGAGAAAGATCACGACCTGCGGCCGACGATTGAACTTATGCTCAAGGAATACCGTGCGCTTAAACAACTGCT
>CAVSOP010000009.1:0-201553 GCA_963729635.1 uncultured archaeon
TCAGGCTCAACGCTAACGTCGCGCCGTACGCTTACGCCGTCTTCCCGCTGCAGAAGGACGAGAAGCTCATCGCGAAGGCGAAGGAGGTGCACAGGCTGATGCTCGAGAAGGGCATCGACTGCTACTACTCCGAGACCGCCAGCATAGGCAAGAGGTACGCCAGGGCGGATGAGGTCGGCACTCTGAGCTGCATCACGATAGACTACCAGACGCTCGAGGACGACACCGTGACCGTGAGGGACAGGGACACGACCGAGCAGGTCAGGAAGCCGTTCGTCGAGATCCTGTGAGAGCCCCGCGGAGTGGAAATGTTCAACGTAAAAGACTTTGACCTGAAGCTGACTTTCGAGAGCGGCCAGCCGCTTGCATTCTACGGAGATTATGAAATGGATCAGGGCAACGAGCTTCTTTCATATGTCACGGACAGGGGGGTCATTAGGCTGCGGTGCAGGAAGTCTCGTTCCCGAACGAGGATCGATTACACATATCTCGGAGATTACTCCGGCAAGAGCGCGGGAGAGGACGTCAGGATCAGGCTCGGCCTAGGACAAGACATGCGCAACCTGTACACTGCGATAGATACGGATCCTTTCATTCACGAAGCCATAGGGGCGCTCCCCGGGCTGCGTATGACGAAGAGCGAGCCCTGGGAGGCGACGCTCTGCTACGTCATGTCGCAGGCCAACAACATAAAGAGGATCAGGGGCATAGTGAGGAGGCTCGTCGACGCTTTCGGCGAGGAGCGCAGGGACGGCCGCGAATGCGCGAGGCTCTTCCCTAGCTCCGAGGCGATATCAAGGGCGAGCGTGAAGGAGCTCACGGCATGCGGCACGGGATTCAGGGCGAAGTACATCAAGAGCGTCGCCGCGTCGTTCGCCGCCAGGTCTGATTTCGCCGAGCTCTACGACATGGACTACTGCGACGCTAAGGCCGAGCTCACCAAGCTGCACGGCATAGGGGAGAAGATCGCCGACTGCATACTCCTCTTCGGGTACGGGGAGCTGGAGGCGTTCCCGGTGGACACCTGGATAAAGCGGATCGTGGAGCATACCTATTTCAAGGGCAGGAAGAAGAGCATCGGGGAGATACACGTTTTCGCCGAAAGGAAATGGGGGCCGTACGCGGGCTACGCCCAGCAGTACCTCTTTTGGCAGGGCAGGTCTCTGGGCGTCGGAAAGGCGAATGGGAAGAAAAGGTTGAAGAATGCTGAGCGAGCAACTGTATTGGAACTTAATGCTTGATGTGGTCGCATGCAGGAAATACCTGACGTTGAAAACATAGAGAAGCATCTGATAGTGCTCCAGGAGAGGAAGGACAGGGTGATGGAGGCGTCGCGGGACGTGGTGAGGATGTCCGGCAAGGCGATAACCCTGATGCACGCGCAGAAGCTCGCCGAGGCCGGTGCCGGGATGAAGAAACTCAAGCTCCGGGTCGAGGGGCTCAAGAGGCTGGAGAAGGGCTTCGAGTACAACTCGATGCAGGCCCACCAGGAGTACGTCGAGGCCCTGGCCTTCTACGTGGTGCTGAAGGAGCACAGGCTCGTCTCGCTCAGGGAGACCCGGGTGGCCGAGATAGCCTACCTGCTCGGGATAATGGACCTGGTCGGCGAGCTCAAGCGCGAGGCCGTGGACGCGATAAGGGAGAGGCGGATCGAAGCCGCGGACGATGTACTACGAGTTCATGAAGAGCATATACGACTCCACCAGGGCGATGAGGTTCGCCAGCGCGCTCGTTCCCGACTTCAGGAGGAAGCAGGACACCGCCAGGATACAGATAGAGGGCGTGGCAACCGAGCTCGCCGCATTCGGCACCCGGAAAGGTAGTATTTAAATTACTTTATGTTTTCAATATAAGCCAAGGTGAATATAGATGAATACTAAGTTGAACGGTCGCAAAGCGCAAAGCGCAATGGAATACCTCATGACCTACGGGTGGGCGATCCTAATCATCGCAGTCGTTCTGGGAGCACTGTTCAGCCTCGGAGTCTTCAACGGCGGCGGAACGCTCGGGACGGCATGCATCGGCAGCTCCGGATTCCTCTGCACCGGCTTGTCATATTCGCACAACGGGGGAAACGTAATCGTTACCCTGGGGCAGAGCACAGGCAACACCTGGGGCTCTAGCTCGACCAATACGTTCGTCGCGTTCGTGCCTCAGGGCACAGCGACCGGCTCCGGTGGAGTACCCATAATTGCCGCAGCGAACATGGCCGTCCTGGGATCGCTAGACACCGCATTCGCATCAGGATCGTCACAGACAGGAGTAGTACTTCCTGCCGGACAGGGCACTTCGCCTTCCATAGGCTCGACCGTGTCCGGAGCGATCTGGGTCTGCGCCGGAAGCACATCCGCCAATACGATGCCGTTCAACGGGCTGGTAGGCTGCAGCTACTACCAGGTGGCTACCGTGACCGCGAAGGCATCCTGAAGGGTGCCTTCTTTTTTTCTTTTGCACCCTGAAGGGTGCACCTTTTCTTTTTGTTTTTCGGCTCCTAGCCGCAGGCAAGGAAGCAGGATGAGATTCATTACCCTTTCTTCAGTTCCAGGACGCTCTCCAGCTCGTCAGCGCTGAGCAGCGGCCTGCCCAGCCGCCCGTCGTCTTCCGAGGCCAGCCTCGGGCACGCGGTGTTTACGAACGCGTCGAACTCCGGACAGGTTGCCGAGCGATTCGAAGTCGAACGTGTTCGAGACCAGTATCGCGGCCGACAGGCCCGCGCCCTCTATCCTGCCCTTGATCGACCTCGCGAGGTCAATGCGGTACTGCCCGCTCTTGGTGCTGACTAGTACCCGAAGTTCCTGGCGCCGAGCGAGGCGACTATCCTGCCCTTGCTCCGCCTCCTGTACACCCCGCGCAGGCCGTCAGCGAACTCCGCCTTGCGCATGAAGGGATCCACTATCAGGAAGGGCTTCGTGGTGCGGAGGAGCGCGCCGACGGGATGGAACGTCCCCCCGCCGAAGTACACGAAGGCGTCGACCTCGGAGTCCAGGCTTGCCACGTTGCCCGCGTCGCAGCCCAGCAGCTGGCCGGGCCTCCTGGTAAGGCCCGTGGGCGCGTTCAGGACCACGCTCTTGCCGTTCCCCTCGTAGAAACTCCTTATCCCTCCGAGCTGGTGGACGTGCTGTATGGTAGTGAGCAGGCACAGCCTCTTGAGCCCCTCTAGAGGCCTTATGCTGAGGGGAAGCACGTCGAGGGGCGCGTCAATAGGGAACTCGACGTACTCCGTGTCGAAGTCCGCCTTCCCGTACTCCGCGTGGCCGAAGTGGACTATCCTGTCCGCGCCGACCCTCCTGGCCTCGTCTATCGCCAGGTCGCAGGCGCCGAAGCACGGCGACGCGGAGATCACGACCTCGTTCCCCTCCGCCTCGAGCCTCTTCGCGTGGGCCAGGGCCCTCTGCTTGAGGCCTTCCGGGAACTGTAGGAGTATGCGCATGGTATCCTCAGAATTAGTTAAATAGCGATTGAGTTGCAATGTATATAAAGATTGACGTGAAAATTATCGAATGTGATACCGTGGCGGACAAGAGGGACCTGGTGGTGCTGGTGGACGAGAAGGACCGGGAGCTCGGCACGGAGGACAAGCTGCTGGCCCACCAGAACGGCGGGAAGCTCCACAGGGCGATATCCATCTTCGTATTCAACGGCAGGGGCGAGACGCTCCTGCAGCAGCGGGCCATGACAAAGTACCACACCCCGGGCAGGTGGACCAACACCTGCTGCAGCCACCCCTTCCCGAACGAGAGCGTCATCGACGCCGCGCACCGGAGGCTCGCGGAGGAGATGGGATTCGACTGCGGGATGGAGGAGAAGTTCTCGTTCACCTACCTGGCGGACGTCGGGAACGGCCTGACCGAGAGCGAGTACGACCACGTCCTCTTCGGCACCTACGACGGCGTGCCGAAGCCGAACCCCGAGGAGGCAATGGCCTTCAGATGGGTGGGCCTCGACGCGCTTGACGATGAGATAAGGAGGAACCCCGAGGCGTTCACCCCCTGGATAAGGGTGATGGTGGACAGGGTCATAGCGTACCGCAAGGGCGGGCGCTAGTTCGCAACCGCGACGGCCTCCTTCTTCTTGGTCTCGGTCGTGACGACTGCGTAGGTCCCGGAGAGCTTCGAGGCGGCCCTCTTCATCGCCTCCTTGGCGACCTTCCTGCCGGCGACGTTCGTCATTATCTCGATGACGGCGTTGCCCTCGAAGACCCTGGCGGCCACGGACGACGGCCTGCCGTACGAAAGCGTCATTCCCTGCGATACCCTGTCTGCTCCTGCACCAGTCGCGAACTTCTTCTCCCTTATGACGTTGTGGGGGTAGGTGACCATGCGCATCGAGTACTCGTTGGCGAGCTCGCGCTCCAGGTACTTGTTCGCCGCCTGCCTCGCAGCCTCGAGCGAGTTGGACCTGAGCTGCACGTCCTGCCTGGCGTTTAGCCTGAACGTCAGGTCGAAGGCCTTGTTCCTCGTACCCATGTTGAATATCAGGAGGCTTGTCCTCGGGAGCGCCTTGATGTAGTTCTTCCTCGGCTTCTTCAGGGAGTACCTGCTCCAAGCCTGGCTGTTGATCTTCCTTACGCATCTTCCTGGTCTGAGCTTCATGCTGAACACCAATAAATTGTATACTGTCAGTTACGCTATTAATACATATAAAGCCATATCCCGTCTTTCCGCGCGCGGCCCCTTCAAAGAGGATTGCCATGGCTCTGGGCCGTGGCCCAGAGCGAAAACCCGGCGTTCGGGAGTCAGGGCTGCTTTACCAATTTCAGCGCCGCGTCCTTCTCAACCACTTGGTTGACAATCCCAGCGATCCTGGCAATGTCCCTCTGCGCATACTGCGGATCGCTTGCCTTCCCATGCAAATACGTTATCTCCATGCGCTGCGGTGTCCCCCACTCGTACAGGCAGATCTCGTATACATTGCCGCATTTTTCAAAGAGGGCCTTGTGTTGCCTTTGATGTTCGGGCCCCAAAACGCCTGCGATGAACCCGTCCCTGCTTCTCATCGTGTCCCCCTCGTTTCCTACAGAATCGAAAGTCACATGTATGGTATCCCACGCCTTTCCGAAGTCCACGCTCTTTTCCGCGCCGATTTCCATCAGGTAGGCGTTTGTAATCTTCTCAATCTTGAAGCTCATTCGACCACGGACTATCTTTATTCCCCTCCTTTATAAAAATTGGCTTGCAATGGCGCCTGATTATGGGCTTCATGGGATATGCCACGTGGTCCGGCCTTTCCAAGCAAAACAATAAAAAGCTCGGCTGGTGAAGTCACTCGGATGATGAAATGGGAAACCTTGAAGCCGACCACGCGGTCAAGCCGATGCCTGTAACTTACGAGAAGGTCAGCGCCGTGATGGACGAGGAGACCTACAAGTGGCACCACGACACTCACTACGCGGGCTACGTCGGCAAGAGGAACGAGATAGAGGCCGCCCTGAAGGCCGCCGACCTCACCAAGGCGAACGCGAACTACAGTGCCTACCGCGAGCTCAAGCTGGAGGAGACCTGGAACGCCAACGGCGCGATACTTCACGAGCTGTATTGGGGGGCGATGGGAGGCGACGGCAAGCTAGCAGAGGGCCCGCTCGCGAAGAAGATAACGGAAGATTTCGGATCGCTCGACGCATGGAAGGCCGACTTCGTCGCCTGCGCCAAGTCCAGCAGGGGCTGGACGATTCTCAACATGGACTTTTCGACTGACGGCAAGCTGAGGAATGCCTTGCTAGACCTTCACAACGTCGGCGGTCTTACCGGAGCGGCGCCGCTGCTGGTACTGGACGTTTACGAGCACGCCTACTACCACAAGTTCGGGCCGGACAGGGCCGCGTACATCCAGGCGTTCATGGACAACATAGACTGGGCGAAGGCCGAGAACATGTTCCGGCAGCCATCGAATGTGCTCTGAAATCAGAGCAGCCTGCGATAAGCCCAACCGACTCGATGTCGGCTAGGCAGATGGAAGTCGCGGCAATCATCTGCCTAACTCCTTATTCCTACTTGCCGACAATCTTTCTGACTTCCTTTACAAGCTCCCTGACATCCGCGAGAGAACTGGCCTGTGCAAATGTGTCGTCGTCATACGACCTGTCGGAGTAGGCGTGGACCAGCTGATTTCTCAGGTTTCGCCGCGTTTTTACGCCTGCCAGTGCGGAACTGCTTATCCTGCCAGATAGCCTGTCTATCACCGACGCGTCATCGCTCGCCAATGACAATTCCAGTCCTTTGTAAAGAAGGACGAGCAATTCTATCTCCATATCGCTGACGAGCTGGAGATTTCTTTCGACAGCACTCTTTAAGACCACGTCCGCTTTCTTATACTGCGACTTGCTACTCGGGAGCATCTTTTCCAAGCGCTCCGAATATCGTTCCAGATCCAGCATTCTCCGCTCTACCCTTTCCTTGTCGATCATTTTATCAACGCCTTATCGTAAAAATATCTGAAGTCGCTGTACTCGATTATCACTTTGCCGCTGTAGTCGTAGAGTTTTTTAGCGTCTTTGACATACAGAAGAATGGCCTCCTTCAGCACTCGTTGCCTTATGGCTAGAGGCATGTCGTTGAGAATAGATATTTCAATGCCAGATTCCAGACCCACAACATTCTGATACGCCGATAATAGGTCAAAGCCGTGCGCTCCTTCTTCCAGCAGGAGCGCAACGTCCACGTCTCTAAAACCAGGGTCTTTCCTGGCGTAACTGCCGAATAGCAAAACTGCAATGACCTGCGTGTCCTTCTTGGCTTTGTCCACTACTGCCGCGAGTTTTCTTTCTATGCTCTCTGTTTTCGACACCCATTGCATAAGCGCTTCTTCTGCTGCTTTGCTTATGGAGCCCCTACCATAACCGAATCGTTTCATCGCATACTCCCTGACTCGCTTGTCAAGGTCGTCCGAAAGGTACATTTTAGTTTCAGCCATATAAGGGATAAAGGGACAAAGGTATAAATAGCTTTTTACTCGTTAGAGAATGCCCCGACCGCATGTAGCGGGGTTACTCATTTCGACACTTTAACATGTTTCGATGGTTTCTTCGATGCCCTAGGGCTTGCCTTGGGATCATTCACCGGCTGCCCGCACTGATCCACGTACCCTGGGCACATGTCCAGCACTTACAGAAATGCTTAAATATTTATCTAAGTAAATATAATTTACTTAGGTATCAAAGTGAGTCAATGAATATAATCAACGCGTCGGGGGTGCTGTGGAAATGGGGGAAGAGGTGCGCCAAGGCCTTCATGCTGACCGCCCTGCTTTTTGCAGGCCATGCGTATGCCACTGGGTTTTCTCTTGACATAATATCGACCTTGACCTATGTTCAGAACCTGCTCGCTCATCTGGGTCCCATGCTCAGCGCCGTCCTGTTCATAGTCGCGGGGATGTTCTATGCGATCGGGCAGCTGCTGCCCTCCACAAAGAGGGCGGCCTTCCACACGACCACGGTGGACATACTCATGGGCGCGATCATCGTCGCCGTGCTTTCCGTGGCATCGAACGGCTTCGCGCTCGCCTCGACCCAGCTCCTCACCAACGTTACCGTGAATTCAGTGGTGTGACTAGATGCAGGCGTTGCCTTTCGGCGAGTACGGGTTCGGCATTGCGGTGCTGCTCGTGGGCATAATGCTCGCGGTGGCCGGCTTCGCGCTGGGTATAGGCTACGCCATAAACGACAAGAGGCTGAAGGACTTCGGCAGGGAGGAGATAATCCAGTCGGTCATAAACGGCGCCCTGGTGGGAGGCCTCATTGCGCTCTTCGTGGGCGGCGGGCCCATAGATTCAATGATGAATTCCATAGTGATGCGCAATGGGACCGCGATGAGCTGCAGCAGCTTCCTGTCAGGCAATTCGGCCATATGCTTCGCCTACAACTATCTGGTGGGCGGCACGTACACTTTCATGGGCACACCCCACTCATCGATATTGACCGGAGTCACCTCGCTCATCGTCGTGCTGCTCGGCACGTATGGGGTGCTGGGCCTGTTGAAGACCTTCCTGAGCCCGCTCCTCAGCCTGATACAGAGCGCCGTGCAGGCGCTGGGAGCCGTGGCGATCAGCGCCACCGTACAGGCATCGGTGCTCGCATTCGTGGCGGCCAGCGCCCTGACAGTGATCCTGCCGGCCGGACTCATACTGCGGTCGCTGTACCCTACTAGAAAGCTGGGCGGATTCCTCATAGCGCTCGCCATAAGCCTGTACGTGGTGCTCCCGCTGACCTACGTGATGAACGCGACGATCGCCGGCACCTACCAATCGGCGACGAACAGCACCGGACTGAGTTCGGTAACGCTGGGCCCGAGCAGCATAGAGGGCGGCGTCCTCAGCGCGGTGAACCGGAGCTCGAACAGCACCGCCACCCTGCTGTCAGTCAGCGGCGTACAGTCCTGGGCGACCAGCTTCCTCGACGGCCTCTTCGGCGCCGTCGCCGCATTCATAGTCTGGGCGTTCATCCTCCCGGCGTTCAGCCTGGTCCTGACCGGGATATCCCTGCGTGAGATGTCCCGCCTGCTCGGTTCGGACACGTCCTTCGGCAAATTCAGCCTGCTGTGATGCCATGGTGGAAAAGGAGCTGACCAACAGGCTTTATCCGTATGCCTTCTATTCACTGGCGGCGGCGATGCTGGTGGCGAGCGTCTTCTCATTCAACCTGTATTTCCTTGCGTTTGCTGCGGTGCTGTTGCTGTTGGCCGCGGTCTTCTTCAGTTCCGGCCATCTGGTGAACAACCTGCTGCTGAGGCGCATCGGAGTCATCGATTTCTACGGCGGTTTTCGCCTCAGCAAGAGGCTGTGCGCGATAACCAGGAAGAGCGGAAACGGATATCTGTCCATTTCGGCCGCCATTCTCAGGAAGAACAGCGAGGAAAGGGAGAAGGCCGAGATCGTGGAGTCGCTGGTCTCAAACGTGAATTTCCCGTTCGAGTTCTCCCTCGGGATAAGGGCGGTCGACAAGAAGAAAGTGCTGGAGGGCCTGGAGACGCGGAGGCGGATGAAGGAGATAGAGATAACGAGGTCCGACGGAGGCAAGTACGACAAGGTGAACAAGCTCAAGCGGGAACTGAGCGTCATAGAGAGCGAGATAAAGGGCTTCCGCGAGCGCACGCCGCTGGCTGTCGAGGCGAAGGTCAAGGCCTTCTGGCTGGGCCAGAACGAGGCGGAGGCGGCCAGGGAATCCGAGAAGAACATCGAGCAGCTGTCCGGCATGTTCTCCAGCATGCTCGGATTCGAGTACGAGATACTGAAGGGCGAGAGCCTGCTTGAGGAGGTCACTTTCGAGGGGGCGAGTGGATGAGTGCGAAGCCATACAATTCGGATGCCGCGCGGCTGGCGCCGCTGATGAGCATCCCTGTCTTCTACGAGCAGCGCATGGACGCGATCGAGAAGGGCGCGAAGGAAGGCATATTCATAGGATACACGCGCTTCCTTCCCTACTTCCTTGACTTCGACGTTCTCATGAATCCGCACGTGTTCGTGTGCGGCATAACCGGGAGCGGCAAGACCTATCTCATGAAGAGCCTGATGCTGAAGCTCTACGCGATCATGGACTCGCTGGTCATAGTGATAGATTTCACCGGGGAGTACAAGAGTTTCGTGGAGCTGGTCGGGGAGAATAGCGTGCAGCCAGAAGCGCGATGGCGATTGTGGAAAGCAGGAGCAAGGGAATCGTCCACTTTGACCTGAGCGGCATAACGAGCGAGGCAAGCAAGGTCGGAGTCGCGGACGGCATCCTGCGAGGCATTGCGGGGAACATGCGGCGCTCCGACAATCTTTGCGGGAAGAGGGTCTTCATAATGCTGGACGAAGCGTGGAAACTGCTCGCGGAGAGCAATTCCTTGGAGACCATCCTGAGAGAAGGGAGGAAGTACCGCCACGGGCTGATATTCTCGTCGCAACTCATGGAGGACGTAGACCTCGCGCTGCTGTCGAACGCAGCGACCCTCTTCGCATTCCGGCTGCAGAACAGCCAGAGCCTCGAGAGGCTGGCCAGGAACTACAACCTGCGGGCCTGCGAGATCAGAGCGGATCCAGAACCTGAACACGGGCAGCTGTGCAGTGCTGCAGACGAACGCCTCAAACAGGAGGGGCATGTTTTTCATCGAGAGGGTGGCAGGGATCGAAGTGGAACGCTTTTTCAAGATAATCGCAAGTGGTTCGATGGAGATGGAGGTTCGGAAAAGGAAGTTCGAGGCGGAACTGAAAAGCCTGTGCGGGTTCGAGCACGCGTCTAGGATACTGCGCAACGCGGAGGAGGCGGGCTACGTCGAACTTGCGGGCTCATAGTGGACCTGATCACGGCCGGCGCGGACAGGAGGAGGGTCCTTTCATCGCTCAGGGGATTGGGATTGAAGGACAATGACCTGGCCGATGCCTTCGCCCTCGCGGTCTCCCGCTTGGCTGATTACGATGGAAAAGAAGGATGATGCGATGAGGGGCTACCTGCTGAGCAGGATCGAGGTCAGCGCGAGGCTGCTGACGCGGATGGCTAGCGTCAGGAGGACGCTCGCCCTGTACCCGAATCTTAGGCCCGTAAGGTCCGGTACCTGCCTGGAGTATGTGATTGACGACGGAGAGGTCAGGGACCACTTCTACCTTGTCAGGATAGAAAGCACCTCCGCCACCCTCGTAATATACTCGAAGACGACGCCGCTCTATTTCATCCAGGAAGCAGTTCTGCGCTTCCTCAACATAATCCAAGTGATAGGCAGGGATTACGAGGTGCGCCTACCTGGCCTATATCCCTACCTGATATTGGCGCTGGCCGGCCAACAGATGCGGCGCACCTTGCTGGAAGAGTCCAGCGTCAAAGGAGAATCCGGATATCCTGCTTGCGAGAAGGCTGATTCAGTTGATGAAGGAGAACAAGAGGCTGAGGGAGATGCATACGTGCGGAATTAGGCAGATCGAGGAGACTGCTCCAGACCCTGGTCGTCATCGAGGGCTCAGGCGGCGCAGGCATAGAGGAGATAACGGAGAACACGGGACTGAGCAAGGAGGACATATCTGGGTGTCCTGCCAAGCCTGCACGAGATAGGGTACAAGGCGAATCCGCATGACTTCGGACAAGTTCAATCTGGTGAAAATGTGAGCGGGCAGGCAGCGCAGTTCCTTCTACAGGTCCTTCCGATAGCGGCCGGTGCTTTGTTCGTGCTGGCGGTAAAGGGCGTAAGGTTGCCAGAGTCGGGTATTCAGGTGCGTTTCTCAGGGGAGACGGAGGACAGCCCAGGCGACTGCAGCAAGGGGGGCGATATGGATGCGCCCACGTCTGCTGCGGGTCTTCCGGCCGAATGCCTTGAGATACGCGGCAGCAGGGAGCTTGGCGAAGCAGTAGCCCTCTACCTCTCCGCCCCCTACTCGCACCCTCGGCACCCTGGAACGGCTATCAGGGGAGGTTCGAAGACATGCGTGAACGAGTCTTCGAGAGATTCGTTTATGACGAGCTGATAACCAACGGCATCCTGACTTCCCGGACAGACTCGCGCAGCTCGCACAAAATCGCATTCGAGAAGCTGGGGCTCCTCGATGCGAAAAAAGCAGGGGACCTGGGCAAACGCCTGGCGAGGCAGAAAGTCGGAAAGCTGAAACTTTTCGCTTGCGGGAGTCCTGACTTCAGTCGCACGCTTTCCTTCGATGGAGGGTACGGTCTCCTTTTGGCTTATCTTATGGGCTATAATCTCGAAACGGTTGGTGCTTAGATGAACGTCGTAGCCGAATTCGCAACGTACATAATCAAGGGCAGCGGACTGATTTCAAGCATATTGCTTTCCTGCATAGCTGTGCTTTCAGTACACTCCGGCGAAGTCAATGGCACGTTGGTCAAGCAGGCGTCAGGTTTCTTGGCTCTGTTTCTGGTTTCTCTCATAGTCTATTTGGTGATGTAGTGCTGAAGATCAGAGAGATGTACAAGAGTCCGCCCTCCAGCGAACATTACCTTGCGTGCTTCCTCACTGGCGTATGCGTCGCAACAACAGCCTCCATCCTACTCGCCGTTGCAGGCGATGCCGATTATGCCCTGGTCATCGCGCCGGCAATCCTAGCGATTTCCCTGCTCCTCGCAAGGCGTACGCGGGAAAAGGGGACGCATCTGAGAGGCGAGGGGGTAGCGGCGTGCGCCGCGGTAAACCTGATGCTGCTTATCGTCTTGATTATTCTACCCAGGTGATCCGTTGGCCGAACAAAACAGATTAAGAATAATGAGGGTGTGCAGTCTGCCAGATGGCGTGGATCGGAGACTCTTCATGGAATCGCAGATGGGTTCGCAGTTCATGCTGTACCACGATTTGCTCGATGAAAAGACATTCTTGATAAGAGAAGGCGTCGCGGGACTGCAGGCCATTAGGAATGCGCTTCCAGGAATCGAATTCGAGGAAGCCGATGAAAAAATAAGACTGCCTGCCAAAACCCTCTGCCTGGTAACCTTCGCAATGCCGCGGGAAGACAGAGATGCGTTCAGAGGTTACCGGGGCGAGTTTGAGAAGCAGGAGGGCGTGCTAGACGTAGCGTACCGGCTTCTGGGAGGCCAATCCACGTTCATCCTCGCATCGTTTGTTCCGGTGGGCAGAGAGGCTCTTATGAAAATCAAGGAAAGAGTAGAAGAAGCGGCAAGCAAGAAGGAGGTGAGATTCACGAAGAGCCTTAGCACGCGAGAGACTGCTTATTCCGAGACCGATGCGAAACAGATGGACCTCTACTATGAATCTGACGAGAGGAAAGCCCTCGCGGCCATGTTGGACGCAATAAACAATGCCGTGCTTGCTAATGGAACTTCTTACAGGATAACTTTGCTGATTAACCCTGAGGATAGGCAAGCGTACGCCTACCTGAAGTCGAAGTTGCTCATAACGGAGGAGTTCGAAATCCGGGAGACTGACATGGAAGGAATCTTCAGGAGGCTCGGAAGTACAGAGGCCATACCTGTAGACAACCGCAATGCCGCGCTGATGCTGGGCTTCTCAAATCGCATACGAGTCAGGAAAACAATAGAGACCTCCCTGGGCGCACGCGACGGAAACGTGAGCCTTGGGAAATATCTCGAGTGCTCCGCAAGGGAAACCGGTCGGGACGTCAGGATAAGCAGTGAAACCTTAAACCTGGGAACATTGATAACCGGCGTTCCGGGCACTGGAAAAACCTTTGCGGCCATGACCTTGATGGCGGAAAGCAAGAGGCTTCATGCCCCAAAAATAGTGGTCGTATCTCCCACAGAGGAGTGGAATGCTTTTGGGTACGAGAATGGTGCCTACGTAATAAAGTTGTATGACTCGAGAGTGCCGATAAACTTCTTTCGTTGCTATGCCGGCATAAACCTCGAACGCTTCTATGAGAATCTGGCCATGCTGCTGGCTTCGGCCTCGGATGCCGGTCCATACAGGGATTCCTTGGAAAAATGCCTGCTCGCGGCATTCCATAAGGTTTACAAAAGGATTTCTGCCCCGGATCCTCTCGAAGTGTACGAGGCGATCGAGGAAGCGATTGTGGAGCAGCACGCTACGAAAACTAACGTCGGAGTAAAGTATACGAAACACGGTGAAAACGTAAAGGCCTCCTTGGAAAACCTCCGACTTATGCTCAACCTTCCGGAGTTCGCATTCTCAAGAGGAGTGGATTTTGGCGAACTTCTCAGCAAGGGAGTCGTCTTCGATCTGTCCAGGGTGAGCAACAAGATGAAGCCCTTCTTCTACGCGCTGATACTCAACCAAGCCTATAGTTTTGCGGATTCCTTCGACATCTCCGGCAATGACGCTCTAAGGCTGCTAATATGCCTGGAGGAGGCGCAATTGATATTCCGGAAGGAGGAAAAGTCTGCGGCGACTGCCGACCTGAAGCAGAGAATACAGGATTTTAGGAAGCGCGGGGTCGGTCTTATGATCATCGCACACAACGCCATGGACATAGAGCCTGGTGTCAGGCGCCTGTGTCAGACCAAACTTTACTTTAGGCAGAGCTCGGATTCTTCGAAATACGCCGCGGACGATCTGCTGTTTGAGGAAAAGGATAAGGAGGCGGTAGTGGATCGGCTCAAGACGTTGGAGCACAGGGTATGCGCACTGAACTGCATAGAGAGATCTTCCGACGGAAAGAACGCGGTCGGTTCCATATTTGTAAAGATTGCAAGCCAAGTCAAAGGTACTTCATCAGAGGTAGACCTTGTCAAAGGAATTGAATGGAAGAGACTTGCAAAGAAATCGGAGAAGATAAGGTTTGTCGGCACAAATGAGGAAGCAAAAGCAGGTCTTATTGTAGAAGTATTTTACGCCGGAGAAAGGATATTTCGTGGAAAAACAGACAGCGAGGGATGTATTGTGCTAGAAAAAGTGATAATTGGCAAAAATCATAAGATTATCGTGCACGGCGAGAAGAAACGAGATGCAAGAACATTCAATGTCGTTGTAGGAAAGGACAATACTATCTTAGTGTGAGCCGTTTGAGGGGGTTTAATCAATATCGTAAAGTATTCCCCCGACATCGTCGGGGGTTGAGATGGGGGTCTAGTCCTTATTCTTTCGCATCATTGTCTCTTTCGACGGCAGAGTGAACGCGGTAAAATTTTCGCGCTCGGAAGTTTCCGCCGCCGAAGTAGATTACATGACTAGTGGAACTCTTGAGAATAAGAACACGATGGGTAAGGCGCGGAAGGAACGGCAATGGCAGTACAATTGGGAGCACGTCGTTTTCGTCACGAACAAACGAAAAGGAAACTTCAGGAAACCTCACAACAGGGAGGTCACAAAAAACGCCATAGAGGAGGCGGCCGCGATGTTTAAGATTGGTATAAAGGAATTCGGTTTCGGCGACGAGGATTACGCCCACATCCACATGGAGCTCAACATACCGAATACGCTCTCCATGTCACAGGTGGTTCAGATTCTGAAGAGTCATTCTGCATCGAGAATCTTTCAGGAGATTCCTGGCTTCCGAAAATTATATCCTCGTGGAAGTTTCTGGGGAGGGCAGTACAGCAACAGCAGTGTCGGACCAACGAATGAGGACACGATAAAGAATTACATCCGCAAACAGGACATATCGAAAGAGGAAAATACGAGGCAGAAACGCCTCTTCTGATTATCGATCGGTTCGGATACTCCCGACGTAGTCGGGAGAGGGAACCGCTCGTGCAGGGGTTCATAAGGGGCCCAAGCCCCTTATTTCATCCCCATATAACTATATTGTTATATTGGGGTGACGATAGATACAAAAGCATACCTCTAGGTTTAACTCTACTTATCGATAGTCAGAAATCCCCCATTGACTTCTGCCCGTGCTTCTGTTCCTCCACGTACGCTTCGCCCGTGCCGTTGTCGCTCAGGATGTCTATTATGCCGAAGACCCCGTCGTATCCTGGCTTTATCCTGACCTTGTCCTCCCTAACGTTCTCTATCGCCTTCCCCAGCTCCTTGTCGACTTCCTCCAGGCTCGAGATGTCGGACTTCAGGAGCACGTTCATCTCGGTGCCGAACTTCTCGATGAGCTTGGCGTAGGTGCTCTTGACGTAGACCGACGTGGTGGCCTTCTTGCTTATGAAGGCCAGGATTTCCTGCAGCGGGATCGCGTGGACGAACGGAGCGGCGCCCCTCGGCACGTAGCCGGGCTCCCTGTCTGCCAGGTCCTCGACTCTGTGAAGAACCCCCAGAGTGAGTTTTTTCCCGCAGACCGGGCAGACGTCGTGGTACTTCTTGGCTTGCTCCGGGCTGAGCGAGATATTGCAGCTTCTGTGGCCGTCGAAGTGGTACTTGCCCTCCTCGGGATAGAACTCGATGTTTAGCCTGATCTTCTTGTCCCTGATCGCGCTCGTGATAGCGTCGTAGGATAGGTCTTTCTCATCCATCCTGAACACGGTCGCCTCCCTTCCCATTTTCGGTAGAGAGTGCGCGTCGCTCCCCGAGACCGGAGCGTACTTGTCCATCTTGGATATCCTCCAAGACATCGCGGGGTCCGAAGACAGCCCGGTCTCGAACGCACAGATTCGCTTCGCCTGGTCATCATACGCTTCTTCTATGGAATCGAAGCCAGAGAAAGAGCCCAGCACGCCGAACCAGGGAGTGTAGGCGTGCGCAGGGAAGACCATTATGCCTGGGTCTATTGAGTGCATAAGCTCCACGAACTCGCTCGCCCTAATGCTCAGCGTCGGCCTGCCGTCGATGGAGAGGCTTCCGAACTTGGCTATGCGTTCGTTTATCTGCGCCACGACATCCATGCTCGGGGCCAGCACGCAGTTATGGAAGCGCTTGACCATGCCCGTCTTGTCGAAGATAGAGTAGCTCTTGACGCTCTTGTCTTTAGGGAATGCGACGCATATCTCTGTCGCGAGCATGAACCTCGTCCTCTTTTCGCCTTCCTTCAGGACGAACAGCCCCGGCTTTTCCTCTGCGAGCTTGCTCCTTATCTCCTTGAACCACTCGGGATGCGTGAAGTCCCCGGTGCTGATTATATGTATGCCTTTCTCGCGCGCAGTCATGGCCACGTTCTCCAGCGTAAGCTGGGGACTGCATGCCATCGCGTACTTCGAATGGATGTGCATGTCGGTTATGAAGTCCATGTCGTCACGCGCTTTTTGCGACCCCGTTCCTGGGGCAGATTCCCTTCCCGTTAGGTCCGAGCAGGCACTTGCTGCAGACCGGGACCTGGGACTGGCAGATTTTCCTGCCGTGCGCCTTCATCACGTAGGCTATGTTCTTCCAGTGCTTCTTGTCCACGCATTTCATCAGGTCCGTCTCTATCTCCTCGGGGTCCGTGCTCGCGCTCAGGCCAATCCTGTACGAGAGCTTTATCACCCACGTGTCGACGGGTATGCCCTCCACTATGCCGTAGGCATTTATGAGTATCGTGTTCGCGGTCTTCCTGCCTATCCCGGGCAGCTCGAGCAGGCGATCCATGCTGTCCGGCACCCTGCCCTTGTAATCCTCCTCTATGGTCTTGCAGGCTCTCACGATGTTCTTGGCCTTGTTGCCCGCGAAGCTGACCCTCCCCACGTACTTCAGGAGCTCTTCGGGCGTAGCCGACGCATAGTCCTTAGCGGTCTTGAAATGCCTGAACAGCCCCGGCGTGACCGAGTTCACGACTTCGTCCCTGGTCTGCGCGGAGAGTATCGCCGCGGCTAGCAGGTCTATCGGAGTCGAGAACGCCAGGTAGTACTTCGCGCCCCCGTACTCCTTCTCGAGCAGCGCGATTGCCTTCTTGCCCGAATCGGCGTCCAACTGCTTGAAGGCGGCCATGGTATCAGAGCTTGTAGCCTATGTCCCTGAGCAGCTTCCTCCTCCTGGACCTGTCTCCCTTGCCCTCCAATCCCTTTGAGGCGGAACCGTCGACCACGCCGATGATCCCTCTCCCCAGCCCAGTTGTCGCGATTATCACTTCCACGGGGTTCGCCGTGGCGCAGTATATCCCGGTCACCTCCTCTACGTCCTTTATAGCGTTGGTGAGGTTTACCGGGAACGCGCCCCTGAAGACTATTATGAAGGTGTGCCCCGCGGCGATCTCTGAGCATGTTCCTCTCGGCCAGCCTCACGAGCGCGGGGTCGTTGCCCTCGCTCCTGACGAGGCACGGCCCGCTGGCCTCGGCGAACGCGACGCCGAACTTCACCCCCGGGACGGAATTCGCCATCGCCTCGTAGAGGTCCTCCGCCGTCTTTATGAATCCCGCATGGCCCAGGATCACCTGCACGTCCTCCCCCTTCTCTATCCTGACAATCTCGGTCTCCATGTCCAATCAGAATCAATTACTACTCGCACATTTTTAATCTGATCCCCGCTCCATGCAGGGCTCGCGCCCTCTCAAAACAAAAAGAAAAGGAAGCGTCACTTGCTTATCTGTATCTCTATGGTGCTGACCTTAGAGGTCGTGCCGTCCTCGTTCTGGAGCTGCTCGGAGTTTATCGCTATGTGATCGACCTTCGAGTCCTGCAGGAACCTGCTCCTCGAGATCTCTGCCACGTCGACGGCCCTCGAGATGGTGTTACCCCGCGCCTTTATCCTCACTGTCTTGGCTCCGTTGTTGAACTGAGTGACAACGGCAAGCACGTAGTTCATCACAGGTTTCTTTCCGATGTATACCACGTTCTCCGGCATTGTGCTCTCTCTACTTTCTACCTGTTCCATATCTGCCATTGTTCCACCACTTTTGAGTAAGTGTGACTGGATTGTTGCTTGTTACGAATTGCGCGTAAGAGTATTTAAACGTTCTCAGCAGAGGGTGCTGTCCGCATAGCAGAGCGCCTCCGAGGCCGTCTGAGGCAGGGCCTGGTACTCGCAATCGACCACGACGGAGGGCGTCTGGGTCACGTTGTAGTAGGAGGCGAGCAGGGCCTGGTTGTTTATCACCTGCGAAGCCGATCCGATGCACGAGTTCATGGCGGAGTAGTTCAGCCTGGAGACGTTGGCGAGCCCGGCGAGCGTGGACGGCTGCACGTAGGAGCCCGAGTAGAGGGAGTTCAGGTTGCTCGTGAAGTTCCTGAAGCCCGGCTGCTGCGACGCGCAGAACAAGTACCATCCCAGCGCCAGCGCATTGCCAGCCCCGAACTGGTTCGCCATGCTCTCCGTGCTGGGCCCGTTGATTATCCTGACTGTGACGTTTATGCGCCCGCCGAACCTGCTCTCCAGAGCCGTGGCGTTGACGAGGCTCCTTATCGAGCCCGAGGCGTAGGGGTCCACGAACCAGTAGACGCTCACCGGGGCCGGGACGCTGCACACGTACTTGCCAGCGAGCTTGACTGTCCCCAGGGACGCGACGTAGTTGTCAGAGAGGGAGGAGGGCGCCGCGACCTGCGCCGCAGGGGTTATCCTCGACAGGTTGGAATCGTTCACTATGAACGAAACCAGGAAGGCCTGGTTGCTCGTGGGGTTCCTGGCGTTCATGCCGACGTACCAGTCGCCGGACTTGGGCAGGTACGTCTCCGAGATCGAGCTCACGTTAGAGAAGTAGGGAAGGACTGACAGCGAGCCGTTCACCGAGGCGTAGCTCGCGAGGAGCCTCTCCACCGCGCTCCTGACCTGCGCCGCGCTGTGGGCCGGGACCGCGCATGAGCCATTGAGCAGGTGGCCGTAGGTGCAGTTGGACGCCTGCGTGGAGTTGGTCACAAACGCGGGCTTTGAGTAGGATACCGCTAGCAGCAGCGCGAGGAGCAGGGCTATCACTATGCCGAAGGTTATGTGGAGGTTGTCGAGGCCGCCCAGCATGCCTATGGGCCTGATTATGATGCTCGGCTCCTTGACCGCCGCAGTTTTGCCTTTCGTCTTGACCGTTTTAACACCAATCGGGTCCGACGGGATTGTCATAGACAGCCGTGATGAACCACGCCTGCCCATTTTGAACCCGTGACCTTTGCCTTAGGACGGCATCGCTCTATCCAAGCTGAGCTACGGACCCTTGTTTATAGATAAGCGGTAAGCTTATTTATACTTTTCAACAGCATTACCGCATTTCGATTAATCATAATCTTTTATATGCTTTACAAAATGGAGGCCCTTGACCTTTCCAAGCAGTTTTTCATCTGCGGTGTAGACGTCCGCATTCAAAGCATACCCTAATGCAATGTACGAAGCGTCATATGCTGTTATCCTGTATTTCTCAGAGAATTCGATTATTTTATCGAGTGTCTTATTCTCTGGATCAACAAAAACGAATCCATAGTCCGAAATAACCTCGATGACACTTTTCATATCGCCCACGCTAAATTTCCTATAAAGCAGGAGATTGATCAGTTCGTACTTCAGGAGCGAAGGCAGCATAACCTCGAGCTCTCCAGCGATGTGTCTATCCTTTATGGCAGAAACCTCCCCACAGTGGTCTTCCTGGAGGAAGAGCTTGGCGACTACGCTCGCGTCAAGAACTACTAGACGCATTCCGCTCATCCCTCATTTTCCTTATGACTGCCGCGCTGCTGACGCCATTCACCTTCCTAAAAAGTTTCATTCGCAGCAATTCTGCCCTTGCCACGTTAGCTTCTTTGTTTAATCTCTGTAGTAGAAACGTCCTTACTTCTTTAGACCAGTTCATTTTGGTTTTCTTCATTCTGGCGTAGGTAGCCTTGTCTATCTTTATCAAGATTGTCTTCTCATATGCCATTAAATCATATATACCGTATATACTTAAATATATAAATTCATGGGGCTCATACACGACCTGCCAGAGGCGATAATGGGGGACGTCGCGAGCAAGGAGAACGAATCAGAGCAGGTCATGAGCAACGCAGCCAAGAAGAAGCTTGAGAACAAGAGCATGCTTGAGGTTCTCTCTCGGCTCGACGCGGGAACGCGCGCCCGCTTCAAGGAGCTGTGGGAAGAATTGGAAGAGAACAAGAGCCCCGAGGCGCGGCTCGTGAAGCAGGTGGACAAGCTGGACTACATACTCCTGCTGGCCGAATATTCAAAGTATCTGGATGACAAGGCGATCGCGGGTTTCTTCGCCACCGCGGGCAAATCGATAGACATACCTGAAGTACGCTACCTTTACGACAAGATGGAAGAAGAAGTCTATTCCGCAAAATCCAAATAGCCTACATCCTTTCCACTACGCCTATCCCCAGAAGCGCCAGCGCGTTCTTCACTACCTGCTTGAAGGCGGCCACTATAGCCAGTCTCTCCTCCATCGCCTCGCCGCCCTTGAGCACGGGCATCGCCTCGTAGAACTTGCTGAACTCCGACGCTAGGTCGAGCAGGTAGTCCGTGACGACGTTCGGCCTGCACTCGTTGCACGCCTTCTCCGAGACCTCCTGGAACCTTCCCATCAGCTTGACGAGCTCGAAGTCCTGCCCTCGCGACATGTGCGTGAAGGACCGGGGGGCGACGAAGTCGCCCGCCTTCTCGAGTATCCTTGACGCCCTGGCGTAGGTGTACTGGCAGTAGGGCCCCGAGTTGCCCTCGAAGCTCAGCGCCTTCTCCCATGAGAAGACTATCTCCTTCTCCGGGGCTATCCTCAGGAACTCGAACTTTATCGCCGCGAGGGCCACCTTCTCGGATATCTCCCCGGCGGAGTCCTTGTTGGCTATCTTCTCGCTCTTCGCGACTATCTCAAGCGTCTTGGCCTTGACCTCGCGCAGGAGGTCGTCGGCGGTGTAGCTCCTTCCTCCCTCGCCCTGCCAGGTTCCCTTCCTGGTGCTCAGCCCGCCCTCCGCGATCCTCACGACCCCGTAGGCCAGGTGGACCAGGTTGTCCGCGCAGTCCTCGCGGCCCATCAGCGAGAACATGAGCTTCAGTATCAGCTGGTTGTAGTACTGCGACGCGTCGATGATGTTTATTGCGCGCTTCTCGTTGCCGAACTCCATCTTCGCGCCCTCCGGGGACGTGGAGTAGAGCGGCCGCCCGTCGGGCTGCGCCTCGATGAGCTTCTTGTAGTTGAATCCTCCCTCGATCAGGCCGAACTTCCACAGGTGGAACGCGAAGTCCTTGCCCAGATATGTCGCTGCGCCGTTGCTCCTCACTAGGACCTTGGAGTCCTCCCTGGAGCCCTCGAGCTCCTTTGCGAACTTGGAGAGCTTGTCCAGCTTCACCACTGTGCAGCCCGCGTACTTGCCCTCAGCGGGCTTCTCCACGATGCCCGACCTCTCCGCGATCTCCAGCGCCTTCTTCAGCAGTAGCGCGCGCACTATGTCGCTCTCCCAGACCATCACGTCGTGGTAGATCCCGTAGGCGAAGGACGTCTCGCTCTGCGCCAGGACGCACCTCTCCGCTATGCCCCTTATCGCGAGGGACTCCGCCGAGTTGACGTCCTCCATCCTATTGAGTATATCGTACATCGCCGCCTTCAGCTCAGGCTTCTCCGCGATGCGCCTGTTGACCTCCACGTACTGCTCCCCGAGCCAGAGGTCGAACTTCTTGTCAGGCTTGTCGCTCAGGTTCTTCCAGCCCCATGCGGTCTCGGCTATCTGCAGGCCCAGGTCGTCGATGTAGTCCTCGCGCTCGACCTTGTAGTTGCACGCGGTCAGAAGGTTGCAGATCGTGTCTCCGAGTAGCGCGTTCCTCAGGTGGCCGACGTGCCACTGCTTGTTGGGGTTGACGCTGGGGAACTCGACCATGACCTTCTCGCCCTTCCCCGCCGCGCCCGTGCCGTACGAGTCCTTCTCCGCAGCCACTTCCGAGACCACCACGCCCGCGTACGCGTTCTCATCCAGGAACGCGTTGATGTAGCCGTTCAGCTCCTCGAACCTAGAGACGAACTTCACCGCGCCGAGCATCGGGGCTATCTCCTTGGCGATATCGCCGGGTTTCCTGCCCAGGACCTTCGCCAGTCTGAAGGACACCGAGGAGGAGAGGTCGCCGCCGGATGATGGTTGCGCCTCGGTTATCGTTATCCCGACCTGCAGCGCCTCCGCGTCCACGGCGGGGTACGCCTTCGCCACGGCCTCGCTGAGCGCGGCGGCGAAAGCCAGCATCACTTCCTTGCTAGGTCCGTCCCGCATGGCATCACTCGTCCTCGTCGAAGTCCTTTATCAGCCGCGGTATCTTCTCCACCACGTCCGCCGCGAGTATGTGGTTCCCCTTCTCCATCTTCAGCAGGTCGCCTATCCTGGCGTTCACGTACGCCCCAGCGACCGCGGCCTCGAACATCGTGGCCCCTGCCGCGGCGTATCCGCCTATTATCCCGGAGAGCACGTCGCCCGTTCCCATGGTCGCGAGCGCGGACGATTCCGATTCGATTATCTTCACGATGCCGCCGTCGGTCACCACCGTCTCGTGGCCCTTCAAGAGCACGTTGGCGCCGAGCTTCTTCGCCAGGGCTATGGCCCTCTTGAACCGCCCCGCGATGTCCTCCTTCCTTAGGTCCGCCCCCGACAGCTCCTTGAACTCGTTGTCCTGCGGGGTGAGGAGCGCGCTGCCCCCGAGCTTGCCGCAGAGCTTCACCGCGTATATCGCGTCTGCGTCTATGACGATTTTCTTGCCCAGCGAGACCGCGCAGTCGATCATCTGCGAGGCCATCCCGAGAGTCTCGTCGTCCCTCCCGATGCCCATGCCTATCACGACCGCGTCCATCTTGGAGATCTGCTCCTTGACGATTCCGAAGTCGCCGTCGGCGATGCTGTCCTTCCCGAAGCGCCTGACTATTATGTTGGGCGACAGGGCCCTGACCGCGTCCTCTATGGTCTCCGGCACGTACAGGTAGGCGTAGCCCGTGCCCATCCGCAGAGCGGCGAGCGTGTTGTAGACCGCCGCGGACAGCCAGCACAGGCGCCCCGTGGTACTCGTTGCTTCCCGCGATGACCATGACCCTCCCGTTGTCCTGCTTGCTGGAGCGCAGCGCTCCTCGGCCTGGACGCCAGCATAAGGTCGCCGGGGCCGGCGAAGATCTCCGCCTCGACCGGTATGCCTATGTCCTCGACCACGACCTTGCCCGCGCTCTTCAGGCCCATGATGCAGGACTTGGGCTTGTAGAAAGTGACCGTGTAGTCTGCGTTCACCACGTCGCTCCCGCCGCAGGAGTTGGCGTCCAGCCCGGACGGGATGTCTATCGAGACCACGTGCTTCTTGGACGCGTTGATCCGCCCTATGAGCGCGGCCGCGTCCTTGGCCATCTTGCCGCGGAACTCGACGCCGAAGAGCGCGTCCACAATGAGATCCTTGCCCTCCAGGCACTTCGGGTCGCGCTGCACGTTCTCCACAACGCTGCCGAACGGGCTGTGCTCTATCAGGTGCAGGTTGTCCAGCGCGGGACCGTACTGCACCTCCTTCTTGCTGCCCACGATCCCGACCGTGACCTTGTGGTCCTTTATCAGCTGCCTGGCCGCGGAGAAGCCGCTGCCTCCCTTCCAGCCCAGCCCGCATACGATGAGTATGCTCTTCTCGCCCTTGAACTGCCTGTTGACGAACCTCGCCACGGCCACGCCGGCGTTCTCCATGAGCTGCGAGCCAGACACCCCGTGCGCCGCGGAGTTGAGCTCCATCGCCTGCATCTCCCTGGCGCTCAGCGCCTTGCGGGTGTGCTCGGCAAACTCTTTTAATTCTTGCATGGCCATAATAAGCGTAGCAGCTTAAAATAGCTTAGCGGTTGGTCCCTTTGAAGGTATACAAGTCGAACAACAAGTACATAGTCTACCTGCCCTTCGATGTCATAAAGCAGCTCGGCATCAAGGACGACGAGGAGGTGGACTTCGTCAAGTTCAGGGAGGGCGCCTTCCTCTTCGCGAAGAAGGCGGACATACCTAGGCTGGCGGCCTCGGCCTCGGCCTCGGCCGCGCCGCAGGCGCTCAGGCCGCCCGGCCGGGCCCGTCGCCGAGGCTCGACATCTCCCCGGAGGAGATAGCCGTGCTCAAGAAGCTCGACACGTTCAGGTACACCGAGAGGACCACGACGAACGTGGCCAAGATACTCGGCGAGCCGGAGAAGAGGCTCCTCGAGGGGCTCATAAAGAAGCAGTCGGTCATGCTCTTCAAGGACAAGAAGGAGAGCGTCTACAGCATCTCGAAGGACGTCTACGACAGGTTCCTGATGAGGAAGAAGGCGTTCATAGTGCCACGCCGAGCCGGCGAAGCCTGTCGAGGCGAGAAGCGCCAGGAGCCATACCCTACAAGAAGCTCGCGCGGCATGCAGAACGAGAACATAGAGAAGCTCGAGAAGGAGGGCTTCATAGTGCTCTCCACCGAGTCCGAGGCCGCGGCGGTCTCCCTCGCGCTGGAGGACAGCGTGAGGCACGGGCTCGTGCTCGGGACGAGGGCGTTCAACAAGAAGTTCTACATCATACTCAGGGACTTCTTCAACAACAACAGCGGGAAGGTGCTCAAGTCGCTGAAGGAGGGGCCCAAGAGCGTCGACGAGCTGGAGAAGGACACGGGCATGGACGGGGACGCGATAAGGGCGATGCTCTACCTGCTCGCGGAGCAGGGCGACGCCAGCGAGAGGAGGCGCGACGTCTTCGCCCTCGTCTGAGGGCGGCCGGATTTTCCGCTAGGGAGGCGCAAAAGCAGTTGATCAGAATGGCGAAAGTAAGAATCAGGGTGCTGAAAAAAAATGAGATTAGAGAGGCATCGGTACTCTTCAGGGAGGCGCTCGGTACGGTGCACCGGGATTATCCTGCGAAAGAGCTTGAGGGTGAGATGACTAAATACTCAGAGCAGGGAATTAGACTGATGCTCGCGAGAGGAGGCATCATCTTTAGGGTAGCGGAGACAGACGGAAGACTAGTGGGTATTGCAATAGCGGATCTTTATCCGTTCATGCCTGCTAACTGCTGGATTACTTGGATTGTGGTAAAGAAGGCATATCGGAAAAGGGGCATTGGGAAGCTGCTTCTGAAAAGCTTCGAGAACGAGCCCGCTGGGCGCTGGAGTAACATCATCGGCAGAGCTAGGATGAGCAATCTCGAATCCAACAGACTGTTCGAGAGCGTTGGCTATGTCAAGTCCAAAACGCTGAAGAGGAGAAGGCCAAAGAGAAGCGTCAATCAATGGGAAAAGCACATTCAGTCTTAAACAAGATGTTGATTCAAGAAGAATCAATGCCGATAATGATTTCGGCGATTGAATGCGCTTATCGACAAATTTCCAAAAGGAATAAGGGAAAAGATGGTGGTAGAGAACGGTTATGATAATCTGCTTCCAGCCACCCCTTCAGATTTTGGTTTTTTGAAAGGAAAAAGGCTTATCCTAGACCCTTCTCATGCATATTATAGTGGTGGGCAACACGCAATTACGGAGTTTATACGTAAATACAACCCTAATCATTTTCATATAAGCGATTCCGATGGAAATAGGAACCATTTGCCATTTGGAGAGGGAAAGATTGATTTTTCTTTTGTCAACCACCTAGAAGGATATGCGGTTATCGAGGTCAGAGGAGGCGGGATGTCTTCGCTCTCGTCTGACTCATCCGCGGGAACGCATGCCAAGCGCGGCTCAAGAACAAGAACCAGAAGCAAGACCGCCTGAACGTCTCAATGAGCGACGAACCTGTCCAGCACCATGATCACGAGGGTGAAGGCGCAGATCAGGATTAGGACGAACTTCGCGTTCATTCTGGGGCCCTTCTCAGGCGCATCGTAGAAGCTGAGTATTCCCGCCTGCTGCTGGGGTGTGGATAGCGCCATCGGACGACCTTCGCTATACCCTGGCTGGATAAGAATTTATACCTTGCTGTGTATCCGTCGGGCCACCCGCGGCAGGCATTTATTTAATCCTAGTCGACCCTATATTGGAACATGCAGGCGAGCAGGGTCGCGTTATTCGCGTTCGTAGCCCTAGCCATAATCCCCGCCTACCTGTTTCTATCATCGCCCGCGCGGGGCGCATCCGCCAGCGCGTCCCCCGCGAACCAGACATACGTCTATCTGGTGAACGGGAAGACCTTCAGCATAACCCTGGTGGCCGCGAACACTTCGTCCCAGGAGAAGGGACTGATGAATACTACGATAACGAACAGCACGATGATGATTTTCGTGTTCCCCTCCCCAGGCATCTATCCCTTCTGGATGGAGAACACCTACTCGAACCTGGACATGATGTGGCTCAACGTGAGCGGGAGCTCTGGCACGGTCGTCTACCTGGTCAGGAATGCGACCAGCTGCGTCGGCAAGAGCCAGGGCTGGTGCGAGGCCAACGAATACTATCCGACCGCCGAGGCGAATTACGTGATAGAGGCCAAGGCGGGCTTCGCGGAGGCGAACAACGTGACAGTCGGGACCCGCGTAGAGCTGAGCAAGGCAGACTAGGGCATGCCTCATTTCCTGAAGATCTGGTCAAGATCCGTGACATATGTGTCCCTGATGCGTATGTCGCAGCACATCCCCCCAAATTTGGCATTCGCGCACTCCCATGCGTCCTCGGCGTCCTTAAAATAAGTAGGCGTCCACTTGTGCCTAGGTTCTCCAAGGCTCATCGGTATCCCGTCGGCAAAAATGGCAACACCGTGCTCTTCCTGCAGGATCCCCATCTCGTAAAGCATCTTCCGCGCGGTGGCATAGCGAGGGTCGCGCGCGTGCTGCAACTCCCTCACGAAATATTTCCAGTTTACCCGGTCCGTGCCATCGGGGAACAGCCGCGGTAATATCTCCTCCCTGGTGGCGTCCGTATACGGAAGAGCCGTCTGTACAGTAGCCCTTTGAATATTCTGTGTCACGCTTTCCCCGAATAATGATTACGATTTCTCCTTAATAAACCTATTCCGTATTTCGCACCTGCCGATGCGCGAGGAGCGGCCGCCGAAGTTCCTAAACGCCGGCGACCCCCTTCGCTGCCTTGTCACTTGCCCTTGGCCTTCTCCTTCACGGCCTTGCCCTTCGCAGCCTGCCTCTTCCTGATGAAGAACGCGGCCGCCGCCACGACAACCACCGCGACGACGACCAGCTCTATCGTGCTACTGCCGTTCCTGTTCACGGTAACGTAGTAGTTGCTGGAGCCTGAGAACTGCTGGTTCGTCGCGCCGTTGGGCTGCCTCCACTGCTCGTATATGGTCACGGGATAGTTGCCCGGCACTCCCTGCGAGTCGGCGCTGACCAGGAACGTGACGTTGGCCGACGCTCCCGGGGCCAGGTCGGCCACGTAGTACGTGCTCGCTATGGGAGTCAGCGGGTAGGTGCTCTGCAGGTTCAGCTGCATCTCCTGAGCCGGAGAAGTTCCCGTGTTCCTGATCGTGAACGTCAGCGGCAGGTCGGTGGATCCGGGCAGCAGTGCGGAAGCCTCGCCGGTCACGTTGAACTGCGCAGCGGGCGCGATGGAGAGGGCAAGGCTCTGCGCGCTGCGGAACTGCTGCTTGAGGCTTGAGGAGTAATAGGTTACGTTTGCGAACAGCACCGCGCTGCCCGAGCCCACGGCCGAAACGAGAATCGGCTCCTCCACGACCTGGCCCTGCGTGAGATTCGACACGAAGAAACTCGTGACGGAGCTGAGAATGCTGGTGCCGGGCGCCGCAGAAACGCTAATGCTCACGTTCCTCGCCGCGCCGTAGCCGGTATTCTCTATCCCGATGTCCACTGTCTGGTTGTGCCCTGCGTAGAGCGCCGCGGGCTGCGGGTTAGAGGTGATCAGCTTTATGTTGGGCCTGTTCTGCACGTAGAAGCTCAGGGGCATGGAGGACGTGGCGACATCTATGCCCTGGGTGCCGTAGACGTAGTACGTGGCGGCGAATGTGAGGGTGTACACTCCCGAGGGGGTCGTGTTGGGTATCGCGATCGTGTAGTTGAAATAGCCTGGGTTCAGGCCCGGACCCATCTGCCCGTGATAAGCGTTCAGCGGAGAGACGTTGAGCAGGGGGTAGCTTCCCGTAGGCTGCAGGTTCACGTTGTAGAGCCAGAAGTTGTAGGAGTTGTATACCTGGAACCTTATCGTGGCGCTGCCTCCGGCCATTACCGGGTTCGGCGATACAGAGACGTTCGCGAAAGACAGCGCGCCCGCGGTGGACTGCGCCTGCGCCAGCCCTAGCATGAGCGGCAGTAGCAGCAGAATCCAGATTCCTTTTGTCGTGGTTTTCATGTGATCACTTATTCGTTTATATCCTTAAATAGGAAGAAGCTCAGCGCCAGCATCACCGCCGCGAAGGCTATGAGTATGGTAGAGTCCACGGCGAACGCGCCGAGGGGCAGCGGACCCTTGAGCATTATGTCCCTGACCGCATTGACGGCGTATGTCAGCGGGTTGACGGCCGCAACCGGGGCCAGGAAGGCGGGCAGGGACGATACGGGCACCAGCGCGCCGGCGAGGAAGGACATCGGTAGCGAGACCACCTGCGCCACCAGGGCGTAGGTCTGCGTCTGCTTCATCCTTATCGCCAGGGACACCGCTATGCAGCTGAACCCGAAGCCGCAGAGGAAGATGAACCAGAGTATCTCCAGCATGCCGACCGCGCCGGAGACGATGGTCGCTCCGTAGAGAAGCCCTATCGCGAGCGCCACGTACGCGCCGAACGCGGACTGGAACGTGCCGTAGAAGACCTTGCTGAGGAGTATCGAGAACTTGTTTATCGGGGTCACAAGGAACGCCTTGAGGTTGCCGAGCTGCCTGTCCTGCAGCACCGAGAACCCGCCGCTGAATATCGCTCCGGTAGTGGCGACGAGCACCAGTATTCCCGCAACTGTGAAGCTGATGCTGTTGCTGGTCGCGCCGTACGCCGGGTTGGTGACCACGGATATCCCCTCGCCCTGCGAGTCCCTCGCGACCAGCTTCGCGTTCATGCTAGCCGCGGCCTCGCTTACGACGCTGTGCGCGACCTCCGCCGATGCGGACGAGGAGGCGTCCGTGTAGGTGTAGACCTCGGACGAGCTTCCGGCGGAGAAGCCGCTGGGTATCACGACAACGGCCGCGACGCTCCCCTGGGCCAGGAAGCCCATCGCGTCCTCCTGGTTCGTCATGCCCGTCACCGTGAGCGACCCGCCCGACGTGAGCATGTTTATGAACTTCAGCGATGCCGCGCCGCCGTCGTAGTTGACGACCGCTATCGGGACGTGCGTCGGGGTGTTGCCCATGCTTCCCAGGAGGAGGATGAATATCAGCGGCATCATTATGGTCCTCGCCAGGCCAGACCCAATGTTCTTCTTGAATATCAGCATCTCCCGGGTGAACAGCGTCATTGCGTCTTCCATTATGCTCATTCTATCCCCTCCTGCCGAAAGACATGCTCTTGCCCACGTACTCGCCCGTCGAGTCCCTCACCGACGATCCGGTCAGCTTCAGGAAGACGTCGTCTATGGTCGGCTCGTGCAGGCTCACGCTCTGTATCTTTATGCCCGCGGCGGTTATGGTCTTGATCAGCCTCTCTATGGTCTTCACCGCGTCGCTCTTGACCGAGCAGATCACCTTGTTGCTGAGCGCCTGCGGCTCCAGGCCGAGCTTCTTGAATATCTGCGCCACTTTCTGCAGGTCCTCCTTGTCCGCGGCTATCTCTATTATGTCGTTGAGCCCTATCTTCTGCCTCAGCTCCGCGGGGGTCCCGACCGCAACGAGCTTACCGTGGTCTATTATCCCGATCCTGTTGCACATCTGGTCCGCCTCCTCCAGGTACTGCGTGGTCATGAGCACGGTGACGCCCCTCTCCTTGTTTATCTGCCTCAGGAGCTGCCACATCCTCGTCCTGTTCTGTATGTCCAGCCCCGTGGTGGGCTCGTCCAGGAAGATCGTGTCCGGGTCATGTATGAGAGACTTGACCGTCTCGAGCCTGCGCTTCATGCCCCCGGAGAAGGTGCCCGCGTAGGCCTTGCGGAAGTTCTTCAGGTCGGCCAGCTCAAGCAGGAAGTCTATCTTCTTCGGGAGCTTGTCCTTGGGCACGTGGTAGAGGTCGCCGAAGATCTGCAGGTTCTGCTCCGCGGTGAGCTCCGGCTCCACGACCGTCTCCTGCGTGACGACGCCGACGGTCTTCTTCGCCTTGTTTGGGTCCTTCTGCATGTCTATGCCGTTGACGAAGACCTTCCCCGAAGTGGGCTTGAGCAGGCCGAGGAGCATGTTTATTGTGGTGCTCTTCCCGGCCCCGTTCGGCCCCAGCAGGCCGAAGATCTCGCCCTTCTTTATCTTGAGCGTGACGCCGTCGACCGCGGTGAAGTCGCCGAACTTCATCACGGCGTTGTCTATCTCTATAGCGTAGTCTTCAGCCACCAAACTCACTCTTCACAAGCTTCCTGAAGTCGCCCATAGCGCGGATCATTATCTGCTTCGACGTCCCCAGCACCTTCCTCCCCTTCGGGGTGAGGGCGTAGTGCTTCTGCGACCGCGTGCCTTTCTTGACGACGCGGTGGGAGACGAAGCCCTCCTTCTCGAGCGAATTGATTATGTTGTATATCTCGGACTTGCCCATGCCCGCGAGGCGGCGGTGTCCGCTGGACTTGAAGTGCTTCAGCATCGCGTACGGATATGTGCCGCCGTCGCGGAAGTGCGCCAGGACTATGAGCTTCAGCGCCCCGTGGGTCATCGCGGCGTCGAACCTCTTGAAAAGGGAGTCGTCCTTGAACATGCGCATCAGCAAATGGTCTAACCTTAGACTAGTCTATTTCTAGACTATAATATATAAAGCAGTAGGGCGGGGCGCCGCTCCCAGCGGCCTTCAGGCGTCGTCCGCAGCGGAACCCTTCGCCGTCTTCTTGCCCACGGACAGCTTGGCCGCGAGCTTCGCCATCGCCTTGGAGAAGTCGGAGTTCCTGCCTATCACGCAGGCGGGTATCTTCTCGGCAAGGCCCTCTCCGACTATGTCGTCGTAGGGTATCTCGGCGACCACCTTGTCCCCGCTGGCGTCCTCTATCTCGTCCGCCTGGAGCTCGTACTTCTTGCCCTTCACCATGTTGAGCGCGATGCAGCGCGCGGTCCCCATCTCCTTGAGCGTCCTGTTGAGCCTCAGTATCCCGGTCACGGCCGGCGTGTCGGGAGTGGCGACGAGTATCGCCTCGTCGATGAGCTTCATGGCCTCCGGCTCGTAGAGCCCCGGCGCGGTGTCGAGTATGATGAAGTCGTAGTTGCCTTTCCTGAGCTTCGCGGACAGCCTCGTCACGTCCGTCTTGGTGAGCAGGTAGGGCTTCGCGCGGAGCGTCCCCAGGACGACGTGCAGGCCCGTAGAGCCGTGTATCGCGACGACGCTGTCGAGCCCGCCCTTCGTGGCGAGGTCCCTGAAGCCTATGTTGGCGTTCTCCATGCCGAGCTGGACTCCTATGTTCGGGTTGCTGGTGTCCCCGTCGACGGTCAGGACCCTGTAGCCCTTCAGCCTCAGGATCACGGAGAGGTTAACCGCTATCGAGGTCTTGCCGACTCCCCCCTTCTGGCTGAGAATCCCTATTATGCGCGGATCGGGCATCGCATCACATCGCTATGTCTAGCAAGACCAACCTTTTAAAGGTTTTTCCGGCTCCACGGGTCCGCCGTGAGTGTCTATAAGGATTTCGCGCGCAATACGCAGCATGACAGACTCAAGGGAGAGGATAGACTGGTTCGGCTGGGAGAGGACGATCAGGAGGAACGGGATAGAGATAGACCGGCCGAAGGGCAGCCGCCACCCCGAGCATCCTGAGATAGCCTATCCCCTGGACTACGGCTACGTGAAGGGCACCAAGGGAGGGGACGGCGATGAGGTAGACGTCTTCGCGGGCTCCACGGACAGCGGGCTGGTGGGCGCGATTGTCGCATTCGACCCGTCCAAGAACGAGACCGAGATAAAGCTGCTCTGGAACCTGGACGAGGAGGGCATCGGGACTGCGGACAGGTTCGTCAATGACGTCCTAAAGATGAAGGGGAGGCTCATCCTGCCGGGGAAGTGACGCGCGTCACCCGGTCGCGAAATATTCCTTAAGCGGATTCCAGTACCATTCCTTCCACCCGTCGGCATATTCCTTCATCTGCGATCTGGGCACCTTGGAATGGACCATCGTGAGCTCCGTCCCGTCCCCTGCCTTCCTGAGCGTTATCGTCAGTATGGACGGGGGGCAGCCCTCGGGCCATTCTGTCGTGCTCCACTCCTGCACTATCTTCCTTCCTCTGGCCAGCTCGAGGTTCTTGCCAGTTATGTAGCCGTCCCACGCAGTCATCCTGCCACCCACTCTCGGCGCCATGCTGGCCTTGCTGCCGGTGAACTTCGAATGTATCTTTGCGTCCATGTACGCGCGGTAGACCTCGTCAGGAGTCGCGGCTATGATGACCTTCTGCCTTATGGTGCCTGTTTTGATTTCCATACGATCACGCAAGACGGATTAACATGCCACAAAAGCTAATTTATATTCGCCCCCCATAATTCATACATTACATTCTGCAACGGGTGTGTGGTTGTCCATATTGATCAAGAACGCGTCCTACGTGCTAACGCAGGACAAGAGCAGGCGCGTGCTGAAAGGCGTAGACATCCTCATCGAGGGAAACAGGATCTCGAAGGTGCGGAAGGGCATCGCGGAGAAGGCGGAGAAGGTCATCGACGGAAGGGGCAGGGCCGTCCTCCCGGGCCTGATAAACCTCCACGCGCACACCTCGATGTCCCTCTTCAGAGGGATCGCCGACGACCTCGACCTCTCTGAGTGGCTGGAGAAGAAGATCTTCCCCCTGGAGGCGAAACTTACCGAGGACGACGTCTACCGCGGGGCGCTGGCCGCCGCGCTGGAGATGGTGAAGAGCGGCACGACCTCCCTGCTGGACATGTACTTCATGATGGACTCTGTGGCCAAGGCCTGCAAGGAGATCGGGATAAGGGGATTCCTCTCCGCTGGCATCATGGACATCGGCGCCACCCCAGAGGAGGCGGGCAAGAAGCTGGACGCCTGCGAGCGGTTCATAAGGAGATGGTCGTCGGACGAACTCGTCACGCCTTCGGTGGGCCCTCACGCGATCTACACTTGCTCGGCGGACTTCCTGCGGAAGGCCAAGGCCCTGGCGCAGAAACACGGCGTCCTGGTCAACCTGCACCTGTCCGAGACCCAGAAGGAGTTCGAGGACTGCAAGAAGGAAAACGGCCTCGCCCCGGTGGAATACCTGGAAAAGCTGGGCCTCCTGGGCCCGCGGCTGGTGGTCGCGCACGCGGTCTGGCTGACTGACAACGAGATGGATCTGATGAAGGCCCGCGGCGTCAGCGTCGCGCACTGCCCGGTGTCTAACCTGAAGCTCGGGAGCGGGATAGCGCCGATCTACGCGATGCTGAAGAAGGGAATCGGCATCGGGCTGGGGACCGACTCGGCAGCGTCGAACAACAACCTGGACCTGTTCGAAGAGATCAAGCTCGCCGCCCTCCTGCAGAAGGGCGTGCTGCTGAATCCGAAAGCCATCACCGCCCAGGAAGCGCTGGACATGGCGACCATCGGGGGAGCCAGATGCCTGGGCGCGGAAGACAGGATAGGCTCGGTTGAGGAAGGGAAGCTGGCGGACCTGATTCTCGTCGACCTGGACAACCCACGCTTCACGCCGATGCACAACATACTCTCGAACATCGTGTACTCGGCAAACGGATCCGACGTGCTGACCACGATAATAAACGGCAGGGTCGTGATGGAGGACAGGAGGCTGTTGACTTCGGACGAGGGCGAGATCCTCATGAAGGTCCAGGCCGCCTCCGACGACCTGCTGAAGAGGGCCTGAGCCCATGGGTGAAAGGTCGGAGGGCGCGCCGAGGATCATACTCGCTTCGGGATCGCCGCGCAGGTCCGCGCTGCTGAGGCAGATGGGACTGGAATTCGAAGTCATCCCGTGCGACGTCGCGGAGGAGAACGTGCCAGTGGCCCGTCCGGCATCCTACGCGAAGAGACTCGCAAGGCTCAAGGCCGGTGCGGTGTCGAAGCAGGTGAGCGAGGGGATAGTCATAGGCGCCGACACTGTCGTGTGCCTGGGCGACCGGATCTTCGGCAAGCCGAAGGACGCTGCCGACGCAATCGGCACCTTGAAGCTGCTCGGCGGCAAGGAGCACAGGGTGATCACCGGAATCTGCGTCATAAACAAATATTCCAAGACAGTAGTCACGGAGGCGGTGACCACGAAAGTCAGATTCAGAGAGCTTGACGACAAACTCATAGCGTGGTACGTGCGTACCGGTGAGCCCATGGACAAGTCGGGGTGCTATGGGATACAGGGAAAGGGCGCAGTGCTGGTGGAATGGATAAAAGGGGACTATTCGAATGTTGTCGGGTTGCCGATTGCGACTTTGTCCGAGATACTCGAGGGCATGGGGTTCTCGCAGACGGGAGGCGGAGCCGTTCCCGAAAAAAGCATTTTGGGGAGTCCGAGATTTGAACTCGGGTCTTCAGGTCCCAAACCTGAAAGCCTACCAGGCTAGCCTAACTCCCCTTCGTTTCTTCTTTGAACGCAGGTTAAAAATAGCTTTGCGGCCTAATTCTTCGGCCGCCTTCCTGGTGGCTTCGGCACCTTCAGCGTCGGGTACGCCTTCTGCAGCAGGTCCGGGTTGACGTCGAAGTCGAACTGCAGGCCCTGGACCACCCTCCTGAAGAGGTAGGTCTGGGCTATCTGGGTGAGCTCCTCCTTCCCTTTCGTCGCAGCCTTCAGCCTCTCCTTGACGTCCTTGGTGCCGAGTTTCTGTATCGTCTCCGCGAGCGCGGGGAAGCTCTTCCTCGTTCCCTTGGTCAGCTCGGTGGCGTACGCGTCTATTGCCTGGGTGTCTATGCCCAGTATCTCGAAAGACTTCCTGTCCACGCTCTGCCTTATGGTCGAGAGCTGCAGCACTATCTCCTCGGGCGCGGTGCCCTCGGTTATCTGGATCTTCTTGACGGCCAGCCAGTTCTTGTACTTGGCCGTGAACTCTATGGAATCGTTTTCAGGCATGCAACACCTAGGCGTCAGTCATCAGCAGGTAGTATCCGGCCGCCTTCTCCCTCGCGACCCTCTTGATGATTCCCTTCTGCGCCATGACCACCATGGCGTTGGTCACGAGGCCCTTCGGCCTGTTCGTCTTCTTAGTGATGTCCTCTGCCGTCTTAAGCGCGGTCTCCTTCGTGGCGCCGAGCTCCTTCATCGCATTCACTATTAGCCTTTCCAGCGGGTTCAATTCTACCATTCAATCAACTTCATGCAACGTGAATCAGGATCACTTCTTGACCCTCAGCTCTTTGTTCTTCGGCCTGAGGTACTTGGATCCGCACCTCCTGCACTTCTCCGCTCCCTGCCTGTTCCTGCCCTTGCACTTCCTGCATATCCAGATCCGGGTTATAGACGCGTCTGCGAGTGGAAATTTTCCCATTTTTAAGCACCGTGAGGTCCAAGTCTTCGGAGAAATGCCCCTGCAAACGCAAAGACGCGCGACAGGCCCTTTCAACTAAAGTAGTAAGGATATTGCAGTAAAACAAATATAAAACCATGCTCTCTGCTTGCCGTTCCGCAAAAAACGATTCCCAGAGTTTAATGCGAATTTCCCCGCGCTTTCGAGGGCGGCGCTGTAAAAAGCGCAGAAGTGATGAAAAGGGGCACGCAGGGTCCTTCCAGTAATCCGAATTACGGGGCAATGTTTAAATACGATGGGGATAACAAAAGGATGGGCGACACCATGACTCAGAAGGCAGTACCGGTAAAAGTAGAACCTGGAGAGGCACTACTGCAGCAACTCCAAAAACCGACAATGGAAGAGGCTCTTAAGAGGGCTTGCAAGAGCACTTTCAGAAAAGTTACCGAGATCGGTTACGACGTGTTCAACCCTCACTTGGTCTTAAATGATTTTCTCTTGCGCATTGAAGAATCAAGGGCGTCGTTCACCGAAATCAAAGGGAGTGCGTATCTGACCCCGCGCCAGCAACACCAAGAGAACGTGATGGTACCCCCGCCCGACTTGTATTTCTCGATATCTGCCTTAAAGAACAACCAGCCATGCAAACTTTGCGGACTGCTCCGCTATTCGGGGACTGATGACAAAAATGCCTCGGTGGTACAATGGGTCATGGAGGGCACTCGGCTGGAGCGCACTGAGTCCATGGAATTTCAGGATCTGCCTCGTGCGTTGCAGCTGAATGAAATGTTCAACGAAGCAACGAAGGGAAGGCAGGTCATGTTGACCGCGGAGTTGGTCAAATGGTTTGCAAACCATGCTAAAGAGGGCAGCGCTGACCTGACCGCCGCCCATCTGGATGGGCATAGCATCTCCGTCGCCACACTTATTGACGTTACGACAATGACCTGCGGCAATTCCACACGGGCCTCGACTGCCGTCAGCGCCTAGGCCCTTCAGGCTTTTCTTAACGTCCTGGCGCACGCGGAAACGCGCGGCGATGTCCTAGGTTACCCGAACACGATATCCAGGCTGGGCTTCAGAGGCATCGCCCTGCTGGCCCTCGCCGACTTGGACTCGGACTCCTTCTCCACGACCACCGCGCAGCCTAGCTGCCTGCCGAGGTAGTCGCTCGCGTCCTTCAGGCTGTCGAACTCGTCCTTCTGCGTCATGCCCACCTCGGTCAGCTGGTTCACCCTCTTCGCGAGGGACCCGACGAACTTCGACGCGGCCTCCCTGTCGACGTCCATCTCCTGCCTATCTTGCCCATCGCCTTCTCGATGCTCTTCTCCTTCGCGAGCTCGTTGACGAGGTCCCTCTTCCAGTCGTCCGCGACGGCGAGCCTCAGCTCCTTCGCCTTCTTGCCGCTCTTCTTCTGCATGAGCGCCATCACCTGCCTCGCGTCGTCGACGACCTTGGCGACGAGTTCCTCGCCGGCCTCCACGCCGTCGCTGATCATGCCCTTGTCCGCCTCCGGCCATTTCTCCACCGAGGAGAACGTGTCGTTGCCGAGCGCGTGCCACAGCTCCTCCGAGAAGTGGGGGGTTATCGGCTGCAGCAGAAGCGCGACGCGCTCCAGGTAGTCCTTCACAGCCATTCCGTTGCTGCCTCCCCTGGAGAAGTACTTCTTCAGCTCAGTCGCGGAGTTGAAGAGCACGGCTATCGCAGCGTCCCTCAGCTCCAGCTTGTCCATCGCCGCCGTAGCGGCCTCGATCTTCCTGTTAAGCTTGGAGTAGAGCCAGTAGTCTATGCGGCCGAGCTCGCCCGCGTTGAGATCCTTGGACCTGTCGACCGCGTCCGACAGGTACTGCAGCCTGCTCCTCACGCCCTCGAAAGCGTCGGAGCTGAACTCCGAGTCGGTGAAGAGGTCCGTGCCAGCGACCTCCAGCACCCTGAGCGGATCGGCGCCGTACTTCTTCAGGCCGTCCATGAGCGGGATGATGTTGCCGAGGCTCTTGCTCATCTTCTCGCCCTCGTAGTTGACGAGCGCGTTGGTGACGATCTCCTTGGGCCAGTACTCCCTGTCGAAGACGGCTACGTGGTTGAATATGTACATGGTGAGGTGGTTGAAGATCAGGTCCGACCCGGAATGCCTGGACGTGTCCCTGTACCAGTAGGTGAACGACTCCCTGCACCTCTTGATCAGGGCGTAGTCGATGCCCGTCGACTTCGCCACGGCGTCTATGTCCCCCTTGCCCTTCATCACGTACTCGAAGAACTCCGGCTTCAGGCTCTCGACGGGCAGGTCCCTTATTATGTGCGCGATCGTGTAGAACGCCGGGTATATCGTGGAGTCGGAGAGCGACTCTATGATGTAGTCCTTGTCCAGCGGGAACCTGGTGCCCAGGCCCTTCGACCGGGCCACCGCCCTGAGGTTGATCCAGTCTATCGCAGAGACGTAGGCGTTCTTGACCTTGTCGGGGAGTATGCTCATCCTGCCGAAGGCCTCCTTTGCGAGCGCCTTCCACGCGGGATCGCCGTAGTTGAGGAACCACTGGTCTATGACCTTCACGACGACCCTCTCGCCGCACCTGCAGAATACCGGGCGCGTTGGTCAGGGAGTAGACCCTGAAGGCCCTGCCATCGCCGATGAGCCTTGCCTTCACCTTCTCCCTCGCCTCGGGCTCGCCCATGCCCTTGTACTCCTCGACGAGCATCGTCCCCCAGTGGGACTCCTCCCTGTACTGCAGCTTCGTGGCGAACTCGAGCATGTCGTCTATGGCATTGACGTCGGTGTGGAGCACCTCCAGGTAGGCCAGCGCCGGCAGGTCGATGTGCTCGGGCTTCGCCTCCCCAGCCGCGACGTCGCTCAGCGACCTGCCCACCTTGACGTCGATGACCTTCCTGGGCGTTATCTCGGGCATCTTATAGCCTTTCGCCCTGAGCCGCTGTATGGCCGCGTAGTCGAAGGGCGCGTGCGCCGGCACGCTCATGACGACGCCCGTGCCCAGGTCCTCCTTGACGAAGAAGCCGGGCAGGACGGGAAGGGACTCGCCGTTCAGCGGGTTCCTGCAGGTCTTCGCGAGCAGCTCCTGCGCGCTCGCCTCCTTTATTATCTTTATATCGAGCTGATTGCCCAGCCCGGCCGCGGCAGCCCTGGCGAGGTAATACCTCTCGCCGCCGACCTCGCACAGGGCGTAGACTGCGTCCTCCTTGACGAAGAGGTTCGTCACGCCGAAGATCGTCTCGGGCCTGTAGGTCACGCAGACCATCTTCGCGTCCTCGCCCTCGACGTCGAACTTCACCGCCACCTGCTCCTCTATCTCGGGCTCGACATCGTGCTTCGTGTCGTGCATTCCCACGGCGTTGGCGTCCCTGGGGCACCAGCCGACCGGGTGCTTCCCCTTGGTCAGGTAGCCCCTCTCGTTGAGTATGCCGAACTGCCATTCTATGAACTTGCTGAAGAAAGGCTCCGTGGAGACGAACTTCCGGCGCCAGTCCATGCTGTAGCCGGCGGCGTGCATGCCGGCCTCGAGCTCCTTGGCGAAATAGTCGATTATGAAGACGGGGTCGGTCATCCTGGCCATGGCCTCGTCGCCCACGCCGTACATCCTGAGAGTGTCGATGAGCTCCGCGTCCTTCTCCTCCATCCTCTTGGCTATGGCGATTACGGGGGTCCCGGTGGCGTGTATGGCCATCGGGTAGATGACGTTGAAGCCCCTCATGCGCTTGTACCTCGCGAGGGCGTCTGCCGTCCCGTATGTGCGGAGGTGCCCTATGTGCTGGGGCATGTTTGCGTATGGGAACGCCGCCGTGACCATGAAGGAGGGCCTGCCGTCCGGCTCGCTCTCGAAGATCCCGGCCTCGTCCCAGGCCTTCTGCCACTTCTCCTCCGCCTCCCTATCGTAATTCATAGATTCACCGAGAAGGAAACCCACGAATTCATTCGTGGGAGGAATTCGAGCATAATGCTTATAAAGATTGATGGTATACTGCCTTTGGTCAAGGTATGAAACGTGCTATCCTTTTGCAGATTGGCGAAGCTACTACTTCCAAGAGAGAGATTTTGAGGAAGTTTACTGAGAAGGCGACTTTCGAGTTCAACAGGATTTTTGATGAGAGAGACCATTGCACGACCTTCAATTCCTTCCATAAGAAGGTCTATTCCTCCATCAAGAAGAACACTTCCTTCAATGTTCAGGTCGCCTGCGACCTCGAAAGAAAGGTGTGGAGAAGCAAGGGAAAGGCAAGGCATATCTCCGTTCAGTTCAACTGCCCTCGCAACTGCAAGACCTTCTCCACTTCCTCCTTTGACTTCGTGGAACTCGGACTCTATCCGAGGAATAGGGTTGCTGTTCCCCTTGTCAAGAATCGCAATTGGCAGAGATACCACGACCTTCTTGAAGGCGGATGGACTTGCAAGACCTATGGTTTGACCTCTAACCTCCAAATTGTCGCATACCTGAACAAGGAAGAAGTTGTTATTCCCCAAAGGAAGAACGTCCTTGGAATTGATGTGAATGCAAAACACTTCGCCGTGAGCATCGTGTCGCCTAAGGGAAAGGTTCTGTATCAGACCTATTTCGGAAGGCACATCTACGCCAAGAGAAAGAAGATAATGGAACGTAGGGCAAAACTTCAGTCCTTCGGACGCATTGACCTTCTCGATAGGTTGAGAACCCGAGAAAACGATTTCGTTGAGACGAACCTCGGTCAGATGGTCAAGGAAATAATTGGCATCGCCAATAGGTTCGATGCCGACATCGCCATCGAGAACCTCAAGAGGTTCAAGTCCAAGGGCAAGAGATTCAATAGGACAGTAATGCGCATTCCTTTCGCCAAGTTCAAACAGATTCTTTCCTCCCGTTGTTTCGACAACGGGATTACGCTGAACGTCATAGATAGCTGGCATACAAGCAAATGGTGTTCCCATTGCGGTGCTGTGGGAAAAGGACATGACAGTGGAAACTATGCCCTGTTCAGATGCAAGGAGTGCGGAGTCGTGGTGAACTCCGATAGAAATGCAAGCAAGAATATCTCCATAAAATCCCTGTTGGAGCGGGAACATACCTTGACCGATATGCCCCAGATTTCCAATAGGCAAGGTCTTGTAAACGACCTTTTGCTGTCCGATGAAGTTGGTTTGTCCAACGTTGCTGTGCGACATACAAATCAATCTATGGAAAGCCCACGACTTTAGTCGTGGGTAGTTTACCAGGATCACGCGCCTGGAATGATTGGACTGGAAAAATTAATAGCGTTGCCGTTCGTCATTGAGCGAATCCGCCCGCCCGATGGCGTGGCCACCGGGCGCCCGAGTTTGGGAATCGGCTGGCAAAAGGGGACCTGAAACAGCCAGTAACCGACCGATTACTGGCATATTACTGCTTTTTATTGTTTCGTTTCCTATGAACCCCCGAATGCCAGCTAAAATCGTGCGAGGCCCGGATAACCTTGCGCTTCCATTGCTTGTGACGACCCTGCTGTTTGCCCTTGCCCTTGTCCCTGTAGGCGCTTCTAGTATAGTAAATACAATTACAGGGTTTAACAACCCTTACGGGGTAGCAGTGTCTCCATTCGGCTACCAGGCCTACGTGGTCAACAACGGCAACAACACGCTGAGCGTGGTGGGCCTGAACGGCGTCGGGAACGGCGTCTTCACCTTCAACGCCCCGCTAACGGTCAATTCCGCGAACGTCGTATCGCTGCAGATAGGGAGCGGCCTGGCGGTGAACGGCGCCAACCAGCTCTACGCAACCGGAGTCACTCCTACGGCCAACTCGCCCATCTTCATAGACGGCAGCAACGCCATCTCCCTGACCCAAGCGTCCGCCCTGTCGAACGGGTTTCTCTCCTCGACTGACTGGAGCGCCTTCAACACCGTCAACAACCGAGCGTACTCCTTCACCGTAACTAATATGCTCGGATACTCTGGCAACGTCATCTCGATATCGAACACGCCGACCTTCACGACCGTCACGGGCAACATAATCGGCAACAACGCGATCTTCAGCTCCTTCGTGAACTCCCTGCTCTTCAACGGCAACTTAGTCGCGACATCGACCGTCAACTCGGTCACCCTCAACGGAAACGTCATAGGCAACAACGCAGTCTTCAGTTCCTACGTCAACACCGTGACACTCAACGGCAACGTGATCGGAAACAACGCAGTCTTCACCACCATCTCCTTCACCACCCTCTCCGGCCTTACCTTCTCAGGCAACCTGGCCGGCAACAACGCCATACTGACGGGTTTCGTGAACGCACCCGTCTTCAACGGCAACGTAGTGGCGACCTCCACGGTCAACGCACCCACCCTGAACGGAAACGTCATAGGCAACAACGCGATCTTCAGCTCATTCGTGAACTCCCTGCTCTTCAACGGCAACTTAGTCGCGACATCGACCGTCAACTCGGTCACTCTCAACGGAAACGTCATAGGCAACAACGCAGTCTTCAGTTCCTACGTCAACACCGTGACACTCAACGGCAACGTGATCGGAAACAACGCAGTCTTCACCACCATCTCCTTCACCACCCTCTCCGGCCTTACCTTCTCAGGCAACCTGGCCGGCAACAACGCCATACTGACGGGTTTCGTGAACGCACCAGTCTTCAACGGCAACGTAGTGGCGACCTCCACGGTCAACGCACCCACCCACAACGGCAACATAATCGGCAACAATGCCATCTTCAGTTCATTCGTGAACTCCCTGCTCTTCAACGGCAACTTAGTCGCGACATCGACCGTCAACTCGGTCACCCTCAACGGAAACGTCATAGGCAACAACGCAGTCTTCAGTTCCTACGTCAACACCGTGACACTCAACGGCAACGTGATCGGAAACAACGCAGTCTTCACCACCATCTCCTTCACCACCCTCTCCGGCCTTACCTTCTCAGGCAACCTGGCCGGCAACAACGCCATACTGACTGGGTTCGTGAACGCACCAGTCTTCAACGGCAACGTAGTGGCGACCTCCACGGTCAACGCACCCACCCTGAACGGAAACGTCATAGGCAACAACGCGATCTTCAGCTCCTTCGTGAACTCCCTGATCTTCAACGGCAACTTAGTCGCGACATCGACCGTCAACTCGGTCACCCTCAACGGAAACGTCATAGGCAACAACGCAGTCTTCAGTTCCTACGTCAACACCGTGACACTCAACGGCAACGTGATCGGAAACAACGCGGTCTTCACCACCATCTCCTTCACCACCCTCTCCGGCCTGACCTTCTCGGGCAACCTGGCCGGGAACAACGCCATACTGACTGGGTTCGTGAACGCACCCGTCTTCAACGGCAACGTAGTCGCGACATCGACCGTCAACGCACCCACCCATAACGGCAACATAATCGGCAATAACGCGATCTTCAGCTCCTTCGTGAACTCCCTGCTCTTCAACGGCAACCTCGTCTCGTCTTCGACCGTCAACTCAGTCACCCTCAACGGAAACGTCATAGGCAACAACGCAGTCTTTAGTTCCTACGTCAACACCGTGACCCTGAACGGAAACGTCATAGGCAACAACGCGGTCTTCACCACAATCTCCTTCACCACCCTCTCCGGCGCGACCTTCTCGGGTAACTTTGCGGGGAACAACGCCATACTGACTGGGTTCGTGAACGCACCTGTCTTCAACGGCAACGTAGTGGCGACCTCCACGGTCAACGCACCCACCCTGAACGGAAACGTCATAGGCAACAACGCGATCTTCAGCTCATTCGTGAACTCCCTGCTCTTCAACGGCAACTTAGTCGCGACATCGACCGTCAACTCGGTCACCCTCAACGGAAACGTCATAGGCAACAACGCAGTCTTCAGTTCCTACGTCAACACCGTGACACTCAACGGCAACGTGATCGGAAACAACGCGGTCTTCACCACCATCTCCTTCACCACCCTCTCCGGCCTTACCTTCTCAGGCAACCTGGCCGGCAACAACGCCATACTGACTGGGTTCGTGAACGCACCCGTCTTCAACGGCAACGTAGTGGCGACCTCCACGGTCAACGCACCCACCCATAACGGCAACATAATAGGCAATAACGCGATCTTCAGCTCCTTCGTGAACTCCCTGCTCTTCAACGGCAACCTCGTCTCGTCTTCGACCGTCAACTCAGTCACCCTCAACGGAAACGTCATAGGCAACAACGCAGTCTTCAGTTCCTACGTCAACACCGTGACCCTGAACGGAAACGTCATAGGCAACAACGCGGTCTTCACCACAATCTCCTTCACCACCCTCTCCGGCGCGACCTTCTCGGGTAACTTTGCGGGGAACAACGCCATACTGACTGGGTTCGTGAACGCACCCGTCTTCAACGGCAACGTAGTGGCGACCTCCACGGTCAACGCACCCACCCATAACGGCAACATAATAGGCAATAACGCGATCTTCAGTTCATTCGTGAACTCCCTGCTCTTCAACGGCAACTTAGTCGCGACATCGACCGTCAACTCGGTCACTCTCAACGGAAACGTCATAGGCAACAACGCAGTCTTCAGTTCCTACGTCAACACCGTGACACTCAACGGCAACGTGATCGGAAACAACGCAGTCTTCACCACCATCTCCTTCACCACCCTCTCCGGCCTTACCTTCTCAGGCAACCTGGCCGGCAACAACGCCATACTGACGGGTTTCGTGAACGCACCCGTCTTCAACGGCAACGTAGTGGCGACCTCCACGGTCAACGCACCCACCCATAACGGCAACATAATCGGCAACAACGCGATCTTCAGTTCATTCGTGAACTCCCTGCTCTTCAACGGCAACTTAGTCGCGACATCGACCGTCAACTCAGTCACCCTCAACGGAAACGTCATAGGCAACAACGCAGTCTTCAGTTCCTACGTCAACACCGTGACACTCAACGGCAACGTGATCGGAAACAACGCAGTCTTCACCACCATCTCCTTCACCACCCTCTCCGGCCTTACCTTCTCAGGCAACCTGGCCGGCAACAACGCCATACTGACGGGTTTCGTGACCGCACCCGTCTTCAACGGCAACGTAGTGGCGACCTCCACGGTCAACGCACCCACCCTGAACGGAAACGTCATAGGCAACAACGCGATCTTCAGCTCATTCGTGAACTCCCTGCTCTTCAACGGCAACTTAGTCGCGACATCGACCGTCAACTCGGTCACCCTCAACGGAAACGTCATAGGCAACAACGCAGTCTTCAGTTCCTACGTCAACACCGTGACACTCAACGGCAACGTGATCGGAAACAACGCGGTCTTTTCGGGGAATGTGGTTGCCGCGAACTTCTTCGGAAACATCGTAGGCTCAAACTCCATCTCCTTCAGTTCCCTATCTGGAACGACGATTAACTCCATAACCTTCAACGGAAACTTCGTTGCCAACAACGGAGTCTTCTCAGGATACGTCAACTCACTCCTGTTCAACGGCAACCTCGTAGCGTCCTCCTCGGTCAACGCACCTACCTTCAACGGCAACGTCATCGGCAACAACGCGGTCTTCTCAGGATACGTCAACTCACTCCTGTTCAACGGCAACCTCGTAGCGTCCTCCTCGGTCAACGCACCTACCTTCAACGGCAACGTCATCGGCAACAACGCGGTCTTTTCGGGGAATGTGGTTGCCGCGAACTTCTTCGGAAACATCGTCGGCTCAAACTCCATCTCCTTCAGTTCCCTATCTGGAACGACGATTAACTCCATAACCTTCAACGGAAACTTCGTTGCCAACAACGGAGTCTTCTCAGGATACGTCAACTCACTCCTGTTCAACGGCAACCTCGTAGCGTCCTCCTCGGTCAACGCACCTACCTTCAACGGCAACGTCATCGGCAACAACGCGGTCTTCTCAGGATACGTCAACTCACTCCTGTTCAACGGCAACCTCGTAGCGTCCTCCTCGGTCAACGCACCTACCTTCAACGGCAACGTCATCGGCAACAACGCGGTCTTTTCGGGGAATGTGGTTGCCGCGAACTTCTTCGGAAACATCGTCGGCTCAAACTCCATCTCCTTCAGTTCCCTATCTGGAACGACGATTAACTCCATAACCTTCAACGGAAACTTCGTTGCCAACAACGGAGTCTTCTCAGGATACGTCAACTCACTCCTGTTCAACGGCAACCTCGTAGCGTCCTCCTCGGTCAACGCACCTACCTTCAACGGCAACGTCATCGGCAACAACGCGGTCTTCTCAGGATACGTCAACTCACTCCTGTTCAACGGCAACCTCGTAGCGTCCTCCTCGGTCAACGCACCTACCTTCAACGGCAACGTCATCGGCAACAACGCGGTCTTTTCGGGGAATGTGGTTGCCGCGAACTTCTTCGGAAACATCGTCGGCTCAAACTCCATCTCCTTCAGTTCCCTATCTGGAACGACGATTAACTCCATAACCTTCAACGGAAACTTCGTTGCCAACAACGGAGTCTTCTCAGGATACGTCAACTCACTCCTGTTCAACGGCAACCTCGTAGCGTCCTCCTCGGTCAACGCACCTACCTTCAACGGCAACGTCATCGGCAACAACGCCGTCTTTCAGTTCCTACGTAAACTCCCTGCTCTTCAACGGCAACTTAGTAGCGTCATCGACAGTCAACGCACCCACCCACAACGGAAACGTCATAGGCAACAACGCCGTCTTCAGTTCCTACGTAAACTCCCTGCTCTTCAACGGCAACTTAGTCGCGTCATCGACAGTCAACGCACCCACCCACAACGGAAACGTCATAGGCAACAACGCGGTCTTCAGCTCCTTCGTGAACTCCCTGCTCTTCAACGGCAACTTAGTCGCGTCATCGACAGTCAACGCACCCACCCACAACGGAAACGTCATAGGCAACAACGCCGTGCTGACGGGGTTCGTCACATCTAATATTATTTCAGGCGTGAACACAATCAGGTATGCAGCTCCGTCAATGTCGACTAATCAGTGGCCTACTGGCACGGCATTCTACAACAGCGCGAACAGCATGATGATACTCTACGTGCAGTCCACGGCAGCCACCGCGAACATAGTCTTCTACGAGGCGGTCGGGAACGGAGCCGCTCCGACCAGCAAGGTCTACGGGGCGAACAACCTCGCCGTGAATACTCTCCTCACGTTCGAGGTTCCCTACGGCTTTACCTTCAACGGGATATGGACGACCAGCATGGTATGGAATACGATAGCGTTGCACTGAGATGATCGCATAAATATAATAGTGCTTAAATGAGGACCGAACTCTTATTGGGCTTAGCTCTCGTGGCTCTCCTGCTGGGAACGGCGAACGCCACCACGATCTTCGGGTTCAACTCGCCCTACGACGTCGCGATCTCGCCCACCCAGAATTACCTCTACGTTACGAACGGCGGCAACAACACTGTGAGCATAGTCGCCTCGTCGAGCAACACGATAGTCGGGACGATAACGGGCTTCGACAGCCCCGAGGGCATCGTCATAACTCCAAACGGAACCTTCGCCTACGTAGCAAACTTCGGGAATAACGAGATGCTGAGGATAAGCACAGCGACCAACACGATCACAGACGCCACCGCTGGTTTCGACCTGCCTAAATTTATCTCCCTGTCTCCGGACGGGAAGACGGCGTACGTGACCAATCTGGGGAACGGAACGGTGAGCGTCGTAGACCTGACGCAGCAAAGCGGCCCTATAGTCACGCCAGTCCACCCGTCCTACGACCTCAATCAGCCGATGACGTTTACTGCGACCTGGCCCGCGACATCGCTTCCCTACACCGCGAACTGGTTCATAACGCAGGGATCCAGCATAGTATACAGCAAGCAATATACTGGAATAGCCGGGCTCTCCAGCTCCCTGTCCCTGTCCGCGTCGGCCCTCGGCACTGGCGCCTACGCGGCCAACGTGGTCCTCACCGACGGCGTGCCGTCCACGACGAGCTCGCTGAAGGACGCGTTCACGATAAATTCGGCATTGGCTCCCGGAAGCCCCCTCCCGAACTCGCCGACAATAACCAGCGGCCAGAGCATAACCCTGACGGCGGCCCCGAGCGGGGGAACCGGCCCATACTCCTATGTATGGTACGTCAGCCTTACCTCGCCCTGCAGCTCAAGTTGGATACGAGTGGGTTCTGGCCCGTCGATCACGGTGATCCCTTCCGCCAACCTCTACTACTGTTATGTGGCCACGGACAGCGCGACGACGCCGGAGTCAGCGACATCGGGTTCTGATTTGGTCACCGTCACTTCAGGGGGAGGCGGCGGCGGAGGTGGAGGCGGCGGCAGTGGCGGCGGCGGAGGTGGAGGCGGCTCGGTCTCGGGCGGGGGCGGGGGAGTCCAGAGGCCGTCAATAATAGAGGTGATGTCCAACCAGACCACCACGCTGGTGAACATGCTGGCCGAGCAGACGGACCTCAACATAACCTCGTCAGTGCCCAGCCAGAACGAGGACATAATCCTCAACATTGCGTCCCTCAACACGTTCAACATAACCCTGCACGGAGAGAGGCTCAACTTCACCACGAACTTCATATCGCCGACGAGCACGGGGATGACGATAAACAACCAGATGTACGTGCTGTCCCAGAACAACACCTTCATGATCAACCAGAGGAACTACAACTACACCCTCAGCGTGGAGCTCTCCAACATCTCCATCCTACCGGTCCTGCACACGGTGGAGCTGACGGTGAAATCCCTGCCTAACCCGATAAACATGACCGTGGAGAACTTCACGACCGCCCTGTTCTCCAACCAGACCCTCGCGGTCCAGAACCTGACCTCGTCCCAGTTCCTCCCCGCGGTGCCGAACGGATACGAGAAGCAGCTGGTCCAGAACGTGAGCGTGAGCCAGACGCCGGGCACGCCTGAGGCGGGCATAAACACGACCATCTACTTCGCCATAAAGTACAAATGCGGTCTGCCCTCGTACGACGAGATACCCCTCATACTCTCGAACTACTCGTGGGCGCAGGTCAGCTCGTTCGTAGTGAAGCCGAACGACTGCGCGGTGACGTTCGCCTCCCGCTCCGACCCGATCCTGGCCCTGACCAGGTACGTCGGCCCTTCGAACGCGACCAGGAAGCCCGTGACCACGACGATACCTGCGAACACGGTCGAGACCGTCTCGACCACCAGCATCACTTACCCGACGCTTGCCCTTACCCCGGCCGTGATGCAGCTGGCGCTCGCGGTCATGGCCATAGCGATAGTCGCATTCGCGCTCTGGATAATCCTCAGGAGGTACAGGGCGAGGCCGCCGTCCAAGCCCAGAAAGGAGGTGCGCGGCAGGGCCAAGCCGCAGGCGAGGGTCCCGAAGGAGGACACACTCAAGGAGATAGACAGGGGCATCGCCCTCCCTCAGGAGGAGCAGAGGGCGCAGCGGCAGCCTAAGAAGTCCAAGGAGGCCAGGGAGAAGCCCACGAAGGAGGGAGCCCGGCCCGCGAGGAGGAAGGCCAAGAGGAAGGCCGCGGCCAGGTCCTCGCGCACCGAGCGGTCCAGGCTCAAATCCATAAACGACGAGCTTGGGGGGTAGCCGGCGAGGATGCAAAAGCTATAAATTCATGCTCTAACCAATAGACGTTAATACGCAGCCTGAAGCTCAGTCTTACGCTTCACACGGTCCGATAGAATGGAATACACCAAATTCGAGAAGGCGAGAATAATCGGCGCGAGAGCGCTCCAGCTGGCTTACGGCGCTCCGCCGCTGATAAAGGTGCCCGAAGGGGTCTTCGACCCGCTCGTCCTTGCGGACATAGAGTTCACCGAGGGCGTAATACCCATAGTGGTCCTAAGGAACAAGTAGAGCCCGAGGGTGCAGCCATGAGCCACGATTCTATACGATTACGATGTTATTGTCGCTGGCGCGGGCGTCGCCGGGCCCCTGGCCGCGATCTCCGCCGCGAAGAAGGGCGCGAAGACTCTTCTCCTGGACAGGAACGACGAGACGCAGCCAGGGAAGAAGACGAACTGGGGCTGGGTCTGCGGCGACGCGGTCGCGAAGTCGCACCTGGCATTCATACGCAAGGAGGTCGGGCTGAGCTTCTCCGAGCCGGAGATAGAGCGCGAGGTCAACGGGGTCTACGCGCTCAGCCCGGACCTGCAGAACAAGTTCACTGTTCGAGGGCGAGGGCGCGGTGCTCAACAGGCCGGAGTTCGCAAGGAGGATAGTGCGCGAGGCCGTGAAGGCGGGCGCGGAGTACAGGCCGAACTACGAGGTCGAGGGGCCCATCGTCGAGGGAGACTCCGTCGTCGGCGTCTTCGGCAGGGACGACAAGAAGAAGGAGTACAGGCTCAGGTCGAGGCTGGTCATAGACTGCCTCGGCATGACGAGCACCATAAGGAGGAAGCTCCCGCCGAACGACTTCGTCGAGAAGGACATAAAGATAGAGGACATAGAGTCGACGGGCAGGTACATAATGAACTTCGAGCCGGTCAAGGAGGACCTCGCACTACTACGACCCCGACAACGCGATAATACACCTCAACCAGGAGCTCGCCCCGGGAGGCTACGGATGGGTCTTCCCCAGGAAGGGCAACAGGGTCAACATAGGCATCGGCGTCGAGAAGAAGTGCCTCGACGTGAGGAACGCGAAGCTCGGCAAGAAGGACACGCTCCACACGCTCATAGACGGGTACGTCGCGTGGAACACCGCGATAAGGCCCGCGGGAATCGACGACACCGACAGCAACGGCAAGGGCTACTGGCAGGTCTCCGTCAGGAGGCAGTTCGGCAGCCTCGTCTACAACAACTACCTGGGCGCGGGGGACTCCGTCGCGATGCCGAACCCGGTCAGCGCCGGAGGCATAGGGTCCGCGATGATAGCGGGCATACTCGCGGGGCAGACCGCGGCCGAGGCGGTGGAGGCGAAGGACACGGGCATAGAGCAGGCTCTGGAAGTACAATCTGCTGTACAACGAGCACTACGGCGGCAAGACCGCGGCCCTCGAGGTCTTCAGGGTCTACCTCCAGTCGCTCAACAACGACCTGATAAACTACGGCATGAGCCACTTCGTCACGAAGGTCGAGGCCGAGCAGCTGGCGTACGGCCTGATCCCGGAGATGGGCGTCATGAACAAGTTCCAGAAGCTGGTGAGCGGCGTCGCGAACATGAACGCGTTCAAGAACCTGCTCTTCACCGTCGGCAAGATGAAGAAGCTGAACGAGCTCTACAAGGAGTACCCGAAGGACCCGCGGTCGTTCAAGGCGTGGAACGACGTCATACAGAGGGAGATGCGCGAGGTCAAGGAGAAGTTCCCTCCGATGCCGGTGTGAGCCCGTTTGCCTCACTGCGCCGGTGCGAGGGAGCGCAAGTGGTAGACATGGAGCTCATCTTCGTCACTTCGAACACCAACAAGCTCAGGGAGGCGAGCGCGATCCTGGGCCGCGAGCTGTCGCAGTGCGACTGGACATGAAGGAGATCCAGGCCATCGAGGTCAAGGACGTCGTGCGGGAGAAGGCGAGGGAGGCCTACCTGATCTCAAGAAGCCCGTGCTGGTGGAGGACACCGGGCCTGTACATAAAGAAGCTGAACGGTTTTCCCGGAGCGCTGATAAAGTGGGTGCTCGGCTCAATCGGGAACGAGGGCATCTGCCGGCTGCTTCCCGGAAGGCGACGACAGGAGCGCGTACGCCGAGACCGGGCTCTGCGTCTACGACGGCAAGGAGTTCCGCACCTTCTTCGGGAGGGTCGACGGGAGGATAGCCGAATCGCCCGAGGGGCGCGACCAACTTCGGCTGGGACCCGGTCTTCCAGCCCGACGGCCACGACGCGACCTTCGCGGAGATGTCCGCGGAGGAGAAGAACGCGATATCGATGAGGGCGAGGGCGTTCGCGAAGCTGAAGGAGTACCTAGAAGGCGCGGCGCGCCGTAGCCTTTTGTCAAGGCCGTAGACCTTGGCGCTCTTCCAGTCGAAGACCTTCTGCCTGAACAGGGGCATGCTGTCCCCCGTGTCGTTCCCCATCGCGCTCCCGAGTATCATGTCGTTGAACGGGGGCAGCCACTATCAGCCTTATCCCCTTATTGTATCCTCTCGTATCTCTCCCCGATCCGCCTTCCCGCGCCGTGCGAAGAGCCACGCCTTCTCGATCCTGCCGTTCGAATCGACGGCGAAGTGCCTGTGCCCCACGACCAGGTACTTCTTCCGCATCGCCTCCTCGGAGGGCCAGGCGTTGCCGTGCATCAGCGCGACGCCGTCGACGAATATCTCCCTTCCTGAGCTCGATGTCGAGGCCCAGGTTCTTGAGCACCCTCTCCATGTCGCCGTCGTGGTTGCCCTTCGCTATGCTCACCTTTAGGCCTCTCAGCGCCCCGAAGAACCTCTTCAGCTCCATGAACTCGCCGAACCCGGGATAGGCTATGCTCTCCTTCACGTCGCCGATTATCACGACTCTCCTCGCTCCGGTTCTCCTTGCAGAGCTCCAGAAGCCGGTCGGACATCCTCCCCGTGGCGTCCTGGAAGCTTATCCCCTCCCGCCTGTATTTCAGGTCGAGGCCTATGTGGAGGTCCCCTACGACGAGCGTCCTCTCCTTCCTTATCAGCAGCGCGGGGGCGCCCTTCACGAGAGAAACCAGCATGAGTCAATATCACGGGCAGGTTTAATATTGTTAACTGAATATTGATTGCGTTAGCATGGCGCAGTCATACAGGATAGGCAGGATCTTCGGCATAGGCGTGGAGCTCCACTGGACCTTCATACTGCTGATGCTGGCCTGCCTGCTCCTGAGCACCTACCTCTTCCTGCTGATCGCGCTGCTCTTCGTCTGCGTGCTGATACACGAGGTCGCGCACTCCGTCACGTGCAAGCGCAACAGCGTCAGGGTCAAGAAGATAATCCTCCTGCCCATAGGCGGCGCCTCGATAATAGACGACGCCAAGCTGAGCCCGGCGGTGGAGTTCAACGTGGCCATCTCCGGCCCGCTGATGAGCCTCTTCCTGGGATGCCTCTTCGGCGTGCTCGTCATCTTCGCGCCGCAGGGCATGCCGACGCATGGTCCTCCAGTTCCTCTTCGTCATGAACATCTTCCTCGGGCGTCTTCAACCTCATGCCCGCCTTCCCCACCGACGGCGGGAGGGTTTTCAGGAGCTACCTGGAGAGGAAGCACGACGAGTACACCGCGACCATGCTCACCGTCACGGCGAGCAAGTACATGCTCGCGGTCTTCGTCCTGGGCTCGGTCGCGTACCTGTTCCTCATCGGGGCGTCGCTCTTCAACATGGAGTTCATGTTGCTCTGGGACCTGCTGATAGTGTTCTACCTCTACGGCGGCGCGATGTCGGAGAGGCAGACGGCCGAGCTCAAGAGGGAGGCGAAGGGGCTCAGCGTGAGGGGCGCGGTGACCAGGCACTTCGCGCTGGTGAAGCCCGAGGCGTCGGTCAGGGACCTCTACGCCCTGGTCACGAAATCCGGCGAGCACCTCTTCATAACCAAGCTGGAAGGCGGCTACGCCTACGTGAACCTGCTCGGCACCCGCAGGCGGGGCAACCCGAGGACCGCGAGGGACCTCGCCGACGGGATGCCGAGCATGCCATGCGGGCACGGGGCTGGTCGACGCGCTGCAGAGGATGGGCGGCGCGGAGTCGGGCATGGCCGCGGTCACGGACAGGGGCAGGCTCGTGGGGATAGTGACCCTGGCGAGCCTGCAGACGTTCCTCTCGCTGCACGTGCTGAACAAGAAAGGGCGGCTGACCAGCCGGCGCGCGCCTCAATCCGCCCGGGCCTGAAGTTCCGCGCCTTCTCGGAAGGTTTAAATATTCTACTTCTGTAAGAGAACTGAATTGTAGGGCGAGTAAATGGGCAATAAATCCTCAGGCATGATTCTTTTCGGTGCGGTGCTTGTAGCGGCCGTCTTTCTGTTCCTGGCCTTCGGGTCCAGCGTGAACGCGGGCAGCGGGATATCCTTCAAGGGAAGGGTCGAGAACACCACCTGACGACGACTATCGCGCCGATAATGACCAAGTCGTACTCACCTGCGTTTCAGAACGGCAGCATAGTGACTGCAGTCACATATTCGAATTATCACCTGCTGGCCTTGCTTACCGTCCTCTTCCCTGGCAGCTCCGAGGCGGCGAACGCTTCTGCAGTCACCAACTGCGAGGTCGGCGTACTGCTCACAAACAAGACGTCCGGCGCGCTTCCAAGGTGGAATCTGATACCGTCCTTCGCCGGATTGTCGATATACGGCATCGCTGCATGGGGATCAACGCCTCAAGGATACCCTGTCTATAACGGGACTACGGTAGTTACCCAATGCGGCGCAGCGGGCACGCCGGCGGGATGCTTGAACCTGACCAAATACTTCTATTCGGTAAAGCAGGGAATAGATGAGAGGACCTTGGGGATATACAAGGGAATAAGCGGGCTGCCTGAGGGAGTGTTGCCTTCCCCCGCAAACGATAAACTGATGTCCCCGGTCAAGACGAACACTCCGTCACTTTCATATGTGATCAGGGTGGGCGTCTACGACCCCAACATATTCCCCAACGCAACTACGGGCAAGTGCAAGCAGGTAGCGCCATCGAACCTGAGCAACCCTACGGGAGACTGCCTGACGTCGTACGCTGCTCTGAAGACCGCTCTTCTAACGGCGGACAGCGGTGTGGCAGTGGTAAATGCGAACAACCCTCTTTGGAATGCGGCAGGCAAGCCGATGACTCAAGTGTCGCTGCTAAGTTCCCTGAACCTCTCCGCCGCCGTCAAGCTGAACAGCTCTGACACGAACCTGGTCGTCTATTCGTACGTGAACAACACGCCTTCGTACCCTGCGGTCCAGCCTACGGTCACTACGACGGTAGCAATGACTGTAGCGACTACGATCGCGCCGGTCACTACGGTGGTCACCAACTCGACGTCGCCTGTAACAAACTGGGCGGCGGCTCGAACACCACGCTTTATCCGGCCATAGCGGTCGTCATAATCATAGTGGTCCTGGCTACATGGTACATGATGTCCAAGAAGAAGTGACCAGACTCAGGTAGTACGGCTGAACTGAATGAAGACTGCGCCCGCCTTCAGGGCGCGGTCGCGGGCTTATGGGCGGAGCGAACGCCATCTGTCCACCGGCGTACTTGGAGTACCTCCCGATGAAAAGGAATTTAAAACCTCGAATCGTCATATTACCGCGACCAGTCGGGTGTATCTGTGCTTTACCTAAAATCAGTGAGCCTTGACCGCTTCAAGTCATTCAAGCACGTCAACCTCCTCCTCAACCGCGGCTTCAACTGCGTCGTCGGGCCCAACGGCTCCGGCAAGAGCAACATCTGCGACGCCGTGCTCTTCGGCCTCGGCGAGGGGTCGCTGCGCAGGCTGAGGGTCAACCGCCTCGAGTACCTGATCAACGCGGGCACCGCGCGCAAGAAGAACAGCCCGCTCGGCGAAGGCGTACGTCCGCCTGGAGTTCGGCGGCGACGCGGACATCTCCATCTCCAGGGGCGTGCGCTCGGACGGCAAGACCGCGTACAAGCTCAACGGCAAGAAGATGACCCGCTCGGAGGTCCTCGAGGTCCTGAAGAGCCACAACGTCCACGTCGACGAGACGAGCACCATATCGCAGGGCGAGATAAACAGGCTCATAAACCTCAACTCCAAGGAGCGCTCCGAGCTCATCGAGCTCGCCTCCGGGATAAAGGAGTTCGAGTTCAAGAAGCGCGAGGCGATCTCCGAGCTGGGGAAGGTCGAGACGCAAGCTCGGCGAGGCGCAACGTCATGCTCGGCGAGAGGCTCGGCTTCATCAAGGAGCTCGAGAAGGACAAGCTCGCGGCCGAGAGCTACATAGCGATGACCAAGAGGCTCAGGATCATCAACTACAGCATATTCACGAAGCGCAGCGCGTCGGTGCAGCTCGCCATCGGGACCTACGCCAAGGACGCCGCCTCGTTCGAGTCGAAGAAGAAGGAGATCGAGGCGCAGCTCGCCGAGCTCAACGGCGAGGTCGGCGAAGCTGCTCGGAGGAGAGGCAGAGGCTCAACAAGCTGCTCAGCGAGAGCAGCGCCGCCGCGGGGGACACCAACAAGAGGCTCGAGGCGATAGGCGGCGAGCTCAGCGCGCTCGACGTCCGCATGCAGAACGGCGAAGAAGGCGGTCGGAGGACGCCGAGAGGCAGGCTGGGGGAGATAGCCGGATCCGTCAAGGAGATAGACGCGAAGCTCTACGCCAACGACGGCGAGGTCTCGTCTTTCAAGAGGAAGATCGACACCGCCGAGGCAGAGCTGAAGGGAGTGATGGCCGCCGCGTCGAAGGGCGACACCAAGGCGGTGGACCGCGTCAAGGAGGCGACGCGACGCGATCACGGAAGCTCGAGGACGAGATCGCGGAGCTGCAGGACGAGGTTCGCGAAGCTGACGATGGACATCGCGGTCATGAACTCCGGCGAGCGAGGGCGCCGGCGAAGGAGATCGCGCTGCTCGAGGAGGAGGCCGCCGCGGAGAAGGAGAAGATCGCGGAGGCGAAGGACGAGCTCAAGGGCTTCAAGGAGGAGACCGCGCGCATCGAGAAGCAGCTCGAGGAGACCGTCGACAGGATGAACGAGGTCCACGCGGCGCTCTCGAAGGCGGACACCGAGTTCCTCTCGCTCAAGGAGCAGAGGGCCGCGGCGCGGCCCAGGGACGGCGCGATGCAGGACACGGGTCAGGTCCGCCTTCGGAGGGAAGCCGGGGTTCTACGGCACCGCCGCCGAGCTCTGCAATTACGACGGCAAGTACGGGCTCGCGGTCGAGGCCGCCGCAGGCAGCAGGCTCAACTACTTCGTGGTCGAGTCGATGTCCGTCGCGAATGCCGTCATCGACTACCTGAAGAAGCAGAACCTCGGGCAGGGCGACGTTCATACCCCTGCAGGAGCTGGTCACGGAGGAGAGGAGGAAGGACGGGAGCATGGAGGCGGTCGTAGACCTCCTCGAGTTCGAGCCGAAGTTCGAGAGGGCTTTCAACTACATATTCAGCGACACCTACCTGGTTGACGGACGTGGACGAGGCGAAGCGCGCAGGTGTCGGGCGCCACAGGTACGTCACGATATCGGGCGAGACGGTCGAGAGGTCGGGCGTCATGTCAGGAGGGTCCGCGTCGCGCAACGTCTCCGTCGCCGCGCTCGAGAAGAGGCTCGCCGACCTGGAGAAGGCGAGGCAGGCCCTGTCGAGCGAGAGCGCGGCACTGGAGGGCGCGGCGTTCGAGCTGAGGAAGGAGCTCGCCGCCGCGGACATGAACGCGGGCGCCGCACAAGACCGCCATTTCGGAGGCCGAGCTGAAGCTCAGGGACGTGTCCGAACGCATCACGCGCATCAGGTCCGAGTCCGAGAAGGCCGAGGCCGGCGCGAAGAAGCTCGAGGCAGCAGAGGGCCGAGATGGAGACGGACCTGAGGGCCAGGTCAGAGCGCCTGCGCGCCGGCAGGGAGGCGCTAGCGAAGAGCTACGGCGAGACGCTCAAGGAATCCGTCGCCAAGGCCAAGGGCGGAGTGGGGAGCAAGGAGGCCGAGCGCGTCGAGTCGCTCCGGAAGGAGATGGAGGACCTGAGGATAAGGAGCGCGGAGCTGCAGAGGGAGAGCAAGATGCTCGCGCAGAACAAGGAGGCCCTGGCCGCGGAGCGCAAGCTCAAGGAGGGGGAGATAAGGGAATCGAAGCGAGGCGCTCGCCGCGGACGCCGCCAGGAAGTCGGACCTCGCGAAGCAGAAGGAGAAGGTCGACGCGGAGATCAGGAACAGCAGCAAGGCCAACAAGGACTCGTTCGACAGGGTCAACAGGATAGACACGGAGATGCTCTCCATAAGCAAGGAGCAGGGCAAGCTGGGCAGCGCCGCGGACGACGCGGCCAGGCGGCTAGGCGAGCTGGAGGTCAAGAAGGGGCAGATGGAGATGAGGCTCAACGACATCAGGGCGGAGCTCGCCGCCTTCGGGCCGCTCGAGGGCGATGTCAGTCGACGAGGACATCGAGAAGATGGAGAGGGAGTCGGCCGCGCTCAACGCAAGGATAGGCGACCTCGGCAGCGTCAACCTCAAGGCGCCGGAGATATACGAGGAGAAGAAGAGGAGCGTGGAGGAGGCCAACGAGAAGGTCGCCACGCTCGACGCGGAGCGCAGGGCGGTGCTCGCGATGATGGAGGAGATAAACTCCAAGAAGATCGCCTCCTTCATGTCCACCTTCGACGAGGTCAACAAGAACTTCGCCAAGCTCTACAACTACATCTTCCCGGGCGCGGCGCACATAGAGCTCGAGGACCCCAACGACCCGCTCAACAGCGGCATAGAGATAAAGATAGAGAACGGCAGGTCGTTCAAGAGGGTCGGCTCCTTCTCCGGAGGGGAGAAGTCGCTCCTCTCGCTGATGCTCCTCTTCGCCATACACATGTGCAAGCCCTCGGCGATCTACCTCTTCGACGAGATAGACGCGGCGCTGGACAAGGAGAACTCCAAGAAGCTGTCGCAGCTGATAAAGGAGATGGCGAAGCAGGCGCAGTTCATCGTGGTCAGCCACAACGACTCGCTCATAGCGAGCGCCGACGCGGCGATAGGCGTCATAAGGGCGGAGGACGAGTCCAAGGCGGTCGGGATAGAGATGTCGAGCCTCAAGAGCAAGCAGCAGCGCAGGCGGCAACGTGGCGTGAGTTGGTTATTTGGCGAGATCATCAAAGGTAAGAAGGACGGCGCCTGCCGGGAAGAAGGAGTCTTCGATGGCTGCGTGGGCCCTGTACTCGCTCCTCGCGGTCCTGATAGTCGCCTACGCGCTGCTCGGGAACGAGCTTGTCGGCCTGGCCGCGCTGCTCACCATAGTGGCCATATTCTACTACGAGATAAAGCACAGCATAAGGACCGAGGGCACGCGGAAGAGCGCGATCGACATTGCCGTGGCGGTCGGCGCGGCCCTCGCCCTGTGGGTGGTCCTGATACTCGTGCTGCACACCACGGCCCCGATCGACGCGGTCTCGAGCTGCAGCATGCTCCCCGTCCTGCAGAGGGGGGACGTGGTCTTGCTCGGAGGCATAGGCAACGCGACCGCGGTTCGCGGCATCCAAGCACTTGCCAGTGGTGAACGTGAGCGCCGCCGCTTTCCAGCGGATGGAGGGCAACATGTCGAGCGAGTTCCTCTCCTTCTACGCCTACGCCGAGGGCAACATGTCCGAGATCGCCTACGTCTTCGATAACTCCACGCCGCACGGGATAGGGCTCTACAACACCGCGTGCCTCTCCCAGTACTCATACCTGGGCGAGCCGAAGTACTTCTCAAGGTGCTACGTCAACATGTCGCAGGGAGGCGACCTGATAAAGTACGAATACGCCGTGGGGAACGTCTCCGTCGCGGGCGCGCTTCACGGCATCGTCTACACGTCGGGCATAACTGTGGGCAACGTAAGCGTGGCCGCTGACTACGGCAACCCGATAGTGGTCTACCAGACCACCCCGCAGGACTACTTCACGGGCAGCATCATACACAGGGTCTTCGCGGTGCTGAACGTGAGCGGGAGCTACTACTTCCTGACGAAGGGCGACAACAACCAGGCGCTCGACATCGAGTTCGAGAACTATCCCGCCGCCGCGTCCTCGGTCACCGGATACGTCCTTGCCGACGTCCCGCTCGTCGGGTACGTGAAGCTGCTCCTGAGCGGCCAGCTCGCCGTCCCCGCGGGCTGCAACCAGACGATACTCCGATGACTTTTTTCCGCGCACATTTAAATACGGGCGCGGGCATACCTTTTTCGAGTAAGATGTTCCTGGAGAAAAGGCCGTGCCCGAGTATCGAGTACGTCATTGAGAATGTGGACCTGAGCGACATAGGCAGGCGCTACAAGCAAGCGGGCCCCCACAAGGAGATCCAGTTGCGCGTCCTTGCGGCGTGCCTTAGGCAGGGCTCCCCTTCGCTGGACCTAAACGACGTCGACCTTCACGATGAGTCGGTGCCATACGCGGCGAAGGTCAGGTACGCCAGGTCCAACGAGGGATACCCGGCGGACCTGCGCAGGGCCATCAGGAATCTGTCGGGCATGGACGCTTACGTCGGCGTCTGCGGCGGCGGGGATCAGAACCTGTTCCTGCTGAGCCTGCTGCTGAAGCACAACGACCTGCGCGACGTGACCTTGGTGGACGACGACGTGGGCCAGCTAATCAACTTCAAGGACATAGTCGGGATATTCAACACCAAGAGCGGCAGGGATTATGTGTCGTCGATGGACATCGAAGGGATGAGATTCCAGAAGAACCCCTGCGAGGACTGGAGGTGCGAGAAGCCGAAGATAAGGGACGGCCTCAGGATAAAAGGCGTGCTGCGCGACATCGTCGACTACATTGGCGACATAAGGGAGCGGGGGACGTACTTCATCTACCTATCGAACGCCCTGTTCTTCCACGTGCCCTACGAGCGCTCCCTGCGGACGCTCGACGCGGTCCTAGGCAACGGGGCCATAGCGGACGGCAGCGTCGTGATGCAGATGACGATGGGCCTCTCCGAATGCAACCTTCTGCGGAAAGCGTCGGGAGAGGAGTTCAGCATGGCATACTCCTCGGACCCGCGCAACGAGCTGGGCGCCGGGTCCTCGGTCGGCCCGGCCGGGTTCTGCAAGGCGATCAAGTGGCAGTACTCCGCATGACCGTCTCACTGCCGATTCCTAACCTTTAAATATCTTCTTAAGATAATATAGTTAGCGTCTTTTTTAAAAGCGCTTTTTTTAACGATTAGCATGGCAGACTTGAACAGCGATCTTAGAATGGCTGTGGATTCTGGCGAAGTTGTCCTTGGGATTGAGGAGACAACGCGCGCCATAAACGTCAGCAGGGCGAAGCTCGTCATAGTGAGCGCCGTCGGCAACGAGGGCTCGGTCTCGGACCTCTCCCACATCTGCGGCATCGCGGGAGTGAAGCTTCTGAAGTTCGCGGGCAACTCAATGGACCTCGGCGCAGTCTGCGGAAAGCCGTACTCCGTCAGCAGCCTCGCTGTGATAGACGCGGGTCACTCAAAGATACTGGAGGAGGAATATTAGTTTAGGTGTTTTGTTTGGCAAAAGGAGAATTCGCGGCGCTCAGGCTCGTCAACAAGAGGAAGAAGGAGCGCCTCCTCAAGAAGACATGGAAGAGGAGGAAGTTCAAGCTGAAGCAGAAGTACGACGCGGTCGGCTGCGTGCCCATGGCGAAGGGCCTCGTGCTGCAGAAGGGAGTCCTCCAGCAGAAGCAGCCCCACTCGGGTCTGATCAAGACCGTCAAGGTCCAGCTGATAAAGAACGGCAAGACCGTCGGGGCGTACGTGCCTTACGACGGAGCGATAAACTTCATAGAGGAGCACGACGAGGTGCTGATACAGGGCCTCGGCGGGTCGCAGAGAGGGCAGATGGGATGCATCCCCGGCCTCAAGTACAGGGTCATAGCCGTCAACGGTGCCGACCTTTACCAAGTGACCAAGGGCAAGAAGGAGAAGCCTAAGAGATGATGCTCATGACAGACAGCAAAGAACCCGAAGCGAACATCGAAGCCGAGAGGAAGGTCGACCTGGAGGCCGCCGTCGAGAAGAAGGAGGCGAAGGCCGCCGCGCCAGAATCTGCAGTGGAGGAGGACGCAGAGGCCGGCGCGAAGAAGACCTCCGCGAGGAAGGCGGTGAAGAAGGCCAGTTTCGTGCTGGAGGAGCAGCTGCTCTTCCAGAAGTACAACCTCAAGGACGTCGTCATAAACGACCCGAGCCTCGCGAACTACATAACGCTCAACCCGAAGGTCTTCCCGAGCACCTTCGGCAGAAGGAAGGACAAGGTCTACTTCGTGACCCACGTCAACATCGTCGAGAGGCTGATGAACAAGATGATGAGGGGAGGAACGGGGCAGAAGATAGGGGGCAAGGTCATAAGGACCAAGGGCGCCCTGCAGGGCAAGAAGGTCAAGGTCATGCGCACGGTGGAGAACGCATTCGACATACTCAACAAAAAGACCGGCAAGAACCCGGTGCAGCTGCTGGTGAACGCGCTCGAGAATGCGGCTCCGATAGAGGACACCACGAGGGTCAGGTACGGAGGGATAAGCTACAACGTCGCCGTCGGGATAAGCGCCGCGAGACGCCTGGACGTCGCGCTGAGGAACCTCGCCCTCGCTTCGCTGATAGGGGCGTTCAAGAGCAGGAAGAGCCTCGCCGATGCGCTCGCCGATGAGATAACCCTCGCCGCCAACAAGGACAGCAACAGCTACGCGATAAAGAAGAAGGTGGAGCTGGAGAGGATCGCGAGGAGCGCAAGGTAGTAGGTAGTTTCCCATGGTCAGGAAGGAGTTCGTCGCGGATGAGGTCGCAAGGATAATGAGCGACCTCGACCGCGTAAGGAACGTGGCCATAGTCGCCCACGTGCACCACGGGAAGACGACCCTCACGGACTCGCTTCTTGCTAAGGCCGGGATAATCGCCAAGTCAGTGGCCGCCGACGCGCTCTACACCAACTACGAGGCCATAGAGAAGGACAGGAAGATGACCATAAAGTCGGCTAACATCTCTCTGGCTTTCGAGTACAAGGACATGGACTACGTGGTCAACCTCATAGACACGCCGGGGCACGTCGACTTCGGCGGGCACGTCACCAGGTCGATGAGGGCGGTCGACGGCGTCATAGTCGTGGTCGACCCCGTCGAGGGGATCATGCCGCAGACCGAGACCGTCATGAGGCAGGCCCTCAAGGAGAAGGCCAAGCCCGTGCTTTTCGTCAACAAGGTGGACAGGCTTCTCACCGAGCTCAGGCTCACGCCCGAGCAGACCTTCGAGAGGCTCCTCAAGCTCATAGCCGACGTCAACAAGCTCATAAACAACTACGCGCCCGAGGAGTTCGTGGGCAAGTGGAACGTGAGCGTGGAGGACGGGAGCGTCTGCATCGGCTCAGCGGCGAAGAAGTGGGCCATATCCAAGAGGATAATGGAGAAGTACAACACCTCCTTCAAGCAGATCTTCGCCCTTACCGAGGCGGACGACATCGCCAAGCTCCAGGAGGTCGCCCCGATAGACGAGGCGACTCTCACCATGATCATAGAGCACCTCCCGACACCGAGGACCGCGCAGGCCTACAGGATTCCACACCTCTGGCACGGGGACCTGGAGAGCCTCGAGGGGAAGGCGATGATGACGGTAGACGCCAAGGCGCCCGCGTGCATCGTAATATTCGGCATACAGTACGACCCCCACGGAGGAGAGGTCGCCGTCGGCAGGGTCTTCTCCGGGACGATAAGGAAAGGCACCACAGTTTACGTTTCAGGAAAGGCCGACACGCAGAGAATAGGCCAGGTCGGGCTTTACATGGCCGCCGAGAGGGTCCTCATCGACCAGGTCTCCGCGGGCAACATCGCGGCGATAGTCGGCCTCAAGGACCTCACGATCGGGGATACGGTCAGCGAGACTCCCATAGTGCCGTTCGAGCAGATAACCCACTACTCCAAGCCGGTCGTCACCAAGGCGGTCGAGGCGAAGGAGCTGAAGGACACCGTCAAGCTCATAGCGGCGCTCAGGGAGCTGTCGAAGTCGGACCCCACGCTGCAGGTCGAGATCAAGCAGGAGACCGGCGAGCACCTGATGAGCGGGATGGGGGAGCTACATCTGGAGGTCATAGAGACCAAGCTGAAGGACGAGTACAAGATACCGATCATAACGAGCGAGCCGCTCGTGGTCTACAAGGAGACGATAGAGAAGCGGGTCGACGAGGTCGAGGGCAAGTCCCCGAACCACCACACGAAGTTCGACGTGACCGTCATGCCGCTCGAGCCCGGAGTCATCGAGCTCATAGAGAACGGCGACGATAAGGGAGGGCGAGCCGAAGGGCAAGCAGTACCTCGAGGAGCTGGTCAAGGCAGGCATGCCCAGGGAGGAGGCGAGGGGCATCGTGGACGTCTCGCACACCAGCGTGCTGATAGACGCGACGCACGGGGTGCAGTACCTCAACGAGGTAATGGAGCTCCTGGTCGACGGCTTCGAGGAGGCGGTCACGGAGGGCCCGCTGGCGAGGGAGAAGTGCTTCGGCATAAAGGTCATGATAACCGACGCGACTATACACGAGGACCCGGTTCACAGGGGCCCGGCTCAGATGATGCCGGCCATAAGGAGGCCGATCTGGGCGGGCATGCTCCTTGCGGGCGACATCCTCCTGGAGCCGAAGCAGATATTCACGGTCAACATCCCGCAGGAGTACCTCTCCGACGTGATAAGCCTGCTGCAGGGCAGGAGGGGGCAGGTCAACAACATAGACCAGCAGGGCGAGCAGGTCACGATCACGGCGAAGATGCCGGTCTCGGAGGTCATAAAGGGCTTCTCGAACGAGATAAGGGGCGCGACGACGGGAAGGGCCATATGGTCCACGGAGTTCGCGGGCTACGAGAAGATGCCGAGGGAGCTCCAGGACAAGATAGTCAGGGAGATAAGGAAGAGGAAGGGCCAGAAGGAGGAGCCTCCGACGCCGCAGGAGTACATGGACTGAGCGTCCGTCACTCTGCCGCGGTATTTTTTGTTTGCCAACTCTGAGCGCAAGCCGGCCGCAGCCATCACACGTCCACGAAGAACTTCTTCTTGAGATAGTTGTCCAGCACCTTCGCGGAAGGTGGATACAGCGGCTCGGGGAGCGAGTCCAGGGCGAACCACCCCCACTCGGTCATCTTGTCGGGTTCCATCACCGCGGGCTCTCCGTCGAAATCCTCGGAGAGCAGGCCTATCGTGACGAAGTGCGCGTCCCCGGCCCTGTCGTTGTTGATTCCTATGACCCTCATCGACCTGAGCCTGATCCCCGACTCCTCGAGCGTCTCCCTCCTGGCGGCCTCCTCGAAGCTCTCGCCGAACTCCAGCTTCCCGCCCGGCATCGACCACGTCCCGGCCCCGCCGAGCGGGCCCGACGCCTTCCCAGGGCCGCCGCGCCGCCTTCCCAGCAGGACCCTGTTGCCATTTAGGAGCATCACTCCGACACCGACGCCCACCCTTCTTCCTTCGCTCATGCGCAATCGCCAAATGTATGATTATGTTCTGCCCGCATTGGATTTATGCCCCACAACATTCATAAACCAAAGCCAAGTCATAAATACGTTCAAGGCCTAATACGCCATGGTAGTGGTGTGACGGTAAAATTCTCGGGCCAGAGGGCCGAACAGATATTCACTTGCGCAGAAAGAATGGCGGAGCGAGACGTTTTGGAAACGGACAGACCGACACAGCTGGCTGCTGCGCTAATCGCGTGCGCAAGGGCAGAAATGCGGGGAGAACCTGAAGTCGGAAGGAAAATAGTGGAGGAGAGCGAAATGACTCCGGAGGAGCTTGCGCAAGCCGTGAAAGAGGCTTACGCCGCCACCCTGCTCGTAGATCGGCCTGATGTGCTGGGGAGTGAGTTTTTGTCCAAAGTCGCCGAGGTCGGCGGAATGACCTCGGAAGACAGCGCAGGAGTCATCCATGAACTTTTCCAGCAGACATTTCAATAGCCTTAAAAACCTTCTCAGGCAAATGTATCTTAGGAGATGAGGACGGAGGCCCTTCGCCCTGTCGGATAATCTGCTTAATAAATATTTCATTGCAAATAACATACTACTCTAGTGCTTATGTTCTGTGCACTGATGAAACGAGGTGTCTAAATGGCAAAATCTTATGTGAAATTCGAAGCCCCTAAGGAGATAGCGGACAAGTCTTTGGAAGCCCTGAGGCTCGCGAAGCAGAGCGGATCTGTGAAGAAGGGAGTGAACGAGGTCACCAAGAGCATAGAGCGCGGACTCGCAACGCTGGTGCTTCTCGCCGCCGACGTGGACCCGGAGGAGGTCGTTATGCACATCCCCACGCTCTGCGAGCAGAAGAAGATCGCGATAGTGTTCATCCCGGCGAAGCTCGACCTGGGCAAGGCCGTCGGGCTCAACGTGCCGTGCGCCGCCGCATCGATAGAGAAGGCGGGCGAGGGCGCCGCGCAGCTGAAGGAGGTCACGACATGGAGCGTCAGGATGATGGGCGGGAAGCCGGAGACCAAAGCCGAGGCCAAGGCGGAAGCGAAGACCGAGGCCAAGGAGCACAAGGAGCAGCACAAGAAGGAGGAGAAAGCGGAGAAGACCGAGTGATCGGCGGCTGATTTCATGGTGGACGAGCAGAAGAAGGAGGAGAAGAAGTTCGACGGCTACACCGTCGAGGTAGTGGAGAAGCTGCCCATGAAGACCGGCATGTTCGGGTCCGTCCACCAGGTCATGTGCAAGGTCATCGACCAGAACAGCAGGGACAGGGGCAGGGTCATAAGGAGGAACATAACGGGCAGGGTCAAGGTCGGGGACATACTTAGGTTCAGCGACACGAGCAGGGAGGACAAGCCCATAAACGTGAAGTGATCGCATGCGATGCTCATACTGCACCAGGGACATTGAGAAGGGGACAGGGCTGATGTACGTCAAGAAGACGGGCGCAGTCAGGTACTACTGCTCGAACCGCTGCTACGAGTTCGACGTCACGCAGGGCAAGAAGCAGAACATGAAGGAGCAGAAGGGCATCGCGAAGGCGGCGCTCAAGCAGGCGGCGAAGAAGTAGCGGCTTTTTCTTTATACTGATCCGATGAAGATCGTCAGCGCCTGTCTGGCGGGCGAGAACTGCAAGTGGAACGGCAAGAACAGCCTCAGCGCGGTCGTCAGGGAGATGGTCGGGAGGGGCGAGGCCGTCGCGGCGTGCCCGGAGGTCCTGGGCGGGCTCCCCGTCCCCAGGAAGCCCTGCGGGATCTACGGAGGCGCCGGCGCGGAAGTGATCGACGGGAAGGCGAGCGTCAGGACCTTGGGCGACGGGGAGGACCTGACCGCGCAGTTCAAAAGGGGAGCAGAGGGATTCCTGAGGATCGCGGAATCGGTCGGCGCCGACGAGGCGATCCTGAAGGCCAGGAGCCCGTCGTGCGGCTGCGGCATGACCTGGAGGCTCGACGAGAGCCTTGAGAACCACATCGCCGAGGGCGACGGGGTGACGGCCGCGCTGCTGAAGAGGAACGGGATAAAGGTCACCGCCCAACCGGCAGATTAGGCCGCCGCTTCAGGCGCGTCGTCCAACGGTTCCTTCTTCTTGAGGGCCTTCAGATGCTCGGTCCGGGCGATCTGGGAGTCCGGATAGATAGTCACGTGCACCTCATCGTCCTCGTCCACCCAGCTCATCCTCGCCGTCATCGCGTTCTGGGTCTCGCAGTGCCCGTATTGCATCTCGTTGAAACAGGGTATCATTATCGTATTGCGGACGTGCAGCGAGAACTCAAGCAATTCCATCGCGATCACCGGGTTCTTCGGCGCCACGTGGAACTCGTGCACGGTGCGTCCGCCTTCGCGCGTCACATTCTTCATGAAGTCTATCCCGTCAAGATTCGCCAGGATGTTCTCCGTTCTGACAGGGACGCTTCTCAGTACTTCCTCAATCCGTCTTTCCACAGAATCACTTATTCATCCGTTTCCGGGGTATTTAAGATTAGTCTACGAAACCGCGCGCCCGCGCGGCCGTCATGCGGGAAGCTATAAAAGGGTAAAAATCCAATCCCCTCCATGGAGTACGGGGAGAACGAGACTCTCGTGATAGCGCACTTCGGCGAGCTGTGGCTCAAGGGGCGCAACCGCAACGAGTACATACACAAGCAGCTCAGGAACGTGGGCGAGCAGCTCTCCGGCGAGAGCTGCGAGGTGCAGAGGCGCTACGACCGCATAATGATCCGCCTTAACGGCGACTCGGACCTCGGCTCGATAAGGGAGAAGGTCGGGAGGACCTTCGGCCTGAGCGGCTACGAGGTCGCGACGGTGACCGAGCCCACCCTCGCGAAGATCTCCGCGCTCGCGAAGAGGATGCTGAAGTCGCGCAAGGGCGCGACGTCCGTTAGGATAAACTCCCACAGGGCGGACAAGACCCTGCCATTCAATTCCGTTGATATAATCAACAGGGTGAGGAAGGACGCCGAGAAGCTGGGCATAGTCCCGGACACGAAGCAGTTCGACACCGAGCTCGGCATAAGCGTGACGAGCGAGGCGGCATTCGTCTCGCTCGCCAGGGCGAAGGGCCCGGGCGGCCTACCTGTCGGGAGCTCCGGGAAGGGCGTGGTGCTGCTGTCAGGGGGTATAGATTCGCCCGTGGCCGCGTGGTACGCAATGAAGAGGGGCGTCTCGCCAGTGTACGTGCACCTGCACGCCTTCCAGGACCCCGAGGAGGCCCTGAAGGGCAAGATACCCGACATCCTCGGGACGCTCTCGAGGTACTACCCGCACTACAAGGCCTACTTCGTGCCCTCGCACATCTTCCAGGCCGGCTCCTTCAAGTACGGGAGGTACGAGCTCATACTCCTCAAGGCGTTCATGCTCAGGCTCGCGGAGCGCGTAGCCAAGCGCGAGCACGCGCTCAACGTCTTCACGGGCGAGAGCCTCGGCCAGGTCGCGTCGCAGACGCCAGGCAACCTCCTCGCCTCGCAGTCAGGCACGAAGCTCCCGATACTGAGGCCGCTGATAGGCTTCGACAAGGAGGAGATAATCAGGGTCGCGAGGGCGATAGGCACCTACGACGACTCGATAAGGCCCTACAAGGACGTCTGCTCCCTCAACGCGCGGAACCCGACGCTGAGCGCCGACGCGGAGATGACCAGGAAGATGCTCAGGGAGATGAACATGTCAAGCATAGTCACCAGGTCGCTGAAGCTCGCCAGGATAGTGACGGCGTAAGGAATCCGCCCGCTCGCCGTCCCGTGCACCGGTATTTATTGCTATCATGAGATTTGTCCAATGATTGAGGCGGTTCAGGACAGGTGACAACATGATCAAGATAAAGGACTACGAGGGAAGGAGGATCTACGTGCGCCTCCAGGACACGGACAGGACGGGAAAGTACCGCGTCGGGAAGTTCGTGGGCTTCGACGAGGAGTCCCGCTTCCTGATACTCGATCTCGAGAAGGAGAACAAGACGAGGCACAAGATCGAGGCGATAAACCTCGACATGATAGAGAGGATAGTGCCTCTGGGCGCGGACGAGGACCCGCAGACCCTGCTGATGTGACGCCGCGAGCCTCGGGAACGCCTTTCGATAATATTTTATATGTTCACGTCGCATGGTAGTGCATGGATCTTTTGACGAAGGTTGTGGTTTCGGCCGTGATAATAGTCGCGGCGCTGTTCGCGCTTTACTACGGAGCGAGCATGATCCCGGCCGCGGCCCCGACGCAGGGGCAGGCCTCGTCGAACATAACCAACTACCTCAATATGATCTACCCGGGAGCCAACGTCACGATAACGGACATAAAGCCCTCGGTGTACGCGGGCAGCTGGCACGTGGTCGCTTCCGTGATAGAGAACGCGACGACGCCGTGCCCCCTGTACCAGGTCTACACCTACGACTATCCCGCCTTCGGGCTCGTGAACGGCACCGATAACACATACACGGCCATGAACGCCGCGAACTGCACCATCTACTCCGGGGCGAGGGTGGGCTCGTTCCCCGTCGCCGTGGCCCTGGCCTCCAAGAACTATGCGGTCAGCCAGTACATAAACAACTTCGGCTTCGCGAACGTCGTGACCTCCGCGATAGCGTACAACGCGACGATCTCGGGCAGGGTCATGAACGTATGGAACGTCAGCTACTCGTCGAAGAGGGCGAACTACACCGAATTCGTGGTGCTCTCCCAGCTCAACGGGAGCGTGCTCAACTCCGCCAGGAAGTCAAAGTAGGGTCCTGGTCAGCATCACGGCGCTGTCCGAAGGCCCGGCGAGCCTCCTGAAGCCGGATTTCTCGAAGAACGAGATGGCGCGCGCATTGGACGCCGAGACCCTGGCGCGCACCTCCCGCACCCCCAGGTCGCGGGCCCTGGCGATGCACCTCGCGAGCAGCCGCCCTCCCATTCCCCTCCCCCTGCGGCCCTCGGCGACCAGTATCCCGACCGTGCCCTCAGGGCCCTCGCAGAGGATCTCGCAGTCGGCCACGACCTCCTCTCCCTCAACGGCGACGAAGTCGGCCATGGCGCCCTCGCGCGCGGCCCCGAGCTTCCATTCCACCGTCTCGCCTATCCGCCCGGGAGCCAGGACCCCGAAGGTCATAGCCTCCGGGACCTCCGCCTGGACGTCGGCTATCAGCCTCGACAGGCTACGCTTGTCGCCCTCGCGAAGTTCCCTTATCTCCATCAGGATACGTTTTAAATCTTATCATTTTAATACTAATCCTATGAAGATCTCCAAGCTCACGGCCAAGAGGATACTCAAGGACTCCGGAGCGGAGCGGGTCAGCGACGAGGCGGCCGCGGAGCTCGCCGACCTGGTGACCGCCTTCTCGTATTCCGTGGCCAACAAGGCGGTGAGGCTCGCGGGCCACGCTGGCAGGAAGACTGTGAGCAAGGCCGACGTGGAGCTGGCGAAGTAGCCGTTAGCTCCGTACCCCAAAATAGGGTATTGTCCACAAACTCGGCTGATTTTTAGGGTGTCGCATTCGGCTGGTCATTCGGTATTGTCCACAAACTCGGCTGATTTTTAGGGTGTCGCATTCGGCTGGTCATTCCGTTATCTTGCCGTCGATTAGGTCTTGGGCTGTTCTTAGAAGTATATTTACCCCCTCCTCGTTCTTGGCTCTGGCTACCTCTTCATACGCTCCTTTTCCAAAACTCAGGGCAACAAAATAACCCTTCTTTTTACCAGTTCTCCTCATGGCAGTCTCGAAATTATCTATTGGAATGCGCCCTATACTCTCTGTTTGTTTCACTTGAATAGGGTAGCCACCATCTATTTGTGAGGTAGTGCCATCAATTCCCATATCCCCTGATTTTGTCCTGCTTACTGTTCCTAAGAACTTGTCAATCACAACCCAATTCTGAAATTCAAAAGGGGGCAGATGCTTAACATAGCGTAAATCCACCTCGCCTTTTACCATCATGGCATTCATGGCATAATCTTTTCTGAGACGTTCTTTCATTAATTTACAGGCAGTTGGCGATATGTCTATGCCTATCCATTTTCTGCCCATTTTCTGCGAAGCCATAAGCGTAGTTCCGCATCCGCAGAATGGGTCAAGAACTATGTCTCCTTTATTTGAGGATGCTTCGATGATTCTCTCAAGCAGGGGCATCGGCTTTTGCGTCGGGAACAACTGTTTTATTGGAGGAACACGACCTATCTCCCATACATCATCCATAGAGACGCCCTCGGATTCCTCATCAGCCATCTGTGCTGGAACTCTCTTTCCTGTCTTTTCGTCATAACCTGATATGATGCGTGCGTTTCCAAATCGTTTCAGCGTGGACTGCGCTCTTTCCATGAACATCTTGTTAAACACTCGTTTTTTGTCATTAGTCTTAGAGTAGAAAAATATGGTATCATGATTATTCTGAAATTGTTTGTTTCCAGTTGACCATTTTCGGTAATGCCAGATAATCTCGTTTCTGAAATTACCCTCTCCAAAAATCTTGTCTAAGGAATTGCGTAGGTGCGAATTTGCGTGCGTATCGCAATGCAAATACATTGAGCCAGTATCTTTCAGAATTCGGTAGCACTCGGACAATCGTGGGTTCATCCAAGTAATGTAATGTTCTATCCCACCTTCCCATCTGTCCTGAAATGACCTTATCTCAGCTTTATCTTTCCAGATTACTTCATAGTGCTTATTGCTAAAAAAAGGCGGGTCTGCATAAATAAGGTCAACGCTCTTATCGGGAAACTTGCTCATTATCTCCAAGTTGTCTCCTTCATAAATAGCATTAACCTCCATGTTTTCTATTGCCATGCTAACCCTTTTATTCATTGCGTAGCGGGCTGGCTGAGTTTCAAAAGACTTAGCCACCTGTTCCTCTCGTTGCCCATGCTTATCCCTGCGAGTTGCGAAGGCGTAAGTCCGTCGAATGCCTGATTAGGTCGTATGAAGTTGTAATATGTCCTCCAATTTCCGAGATACTGCTCTGTGGTCGCCTCGCTCTTGAAACCACGCATAACCTTGTCCCTCTCCCTGAATGTGCTGTGATAACGCTCTATCAGTTGGTTATCCCGCTTCTTTGTTGCGTGAATTTGCTCTGTGAAATTCTGGCGTGAGTATTGGTTGCGGTAAGCGTTCCTCGTAAATTCCTTCCTTACCGCCTCACGATAGAATTGACCCTTATCGGTGGCTATTATGCTCGGCTCTTGCGAGATTATCGCCTTCGCCTTCTGTATTATCTTCCGAGCGTCCACTATCCTTCTCGCCTTCGTTATCTGCGTAGCGAGCAGGAAGCGGGTCTTGTGGTCGAGGGCGTTCCAGCACCATTCATTCTCTCCTTTGATGTTAAGCACCTGCTCGTCTATGTGCATTACCTCGCTGGTCTGTGGTCTTAGGGTATTCGTATAGTCGTTCATCTTCGCCATGAAGCGATTGTTCCAGCGTCGTATAGTCTCATGGTGCAGTTTCAGACCGAAACTCTGATAGAGTGTGTCCTGTATGTCCCTGAGCGAATTGCCTTTGTAATACATATCAAGCGCAAGACAGAGTATTCTTGCATTGCCCTTTATGCCCTTCGCGGGGTCAAGGACGAAATACGACCCGCAGTCTTGGCACTTGTATCTCTGCTTAGTTCCCGATTTGTTCTTTCTCGTGCCGTCCTTGAGTATTTTCTCTGACTTGCACGAAGGACATGCTCTTTCTTCCGTTATGCCTTCTACGTCAAAGTCCTCTATATCCACCTTGTTCTTTAGCTTGTTGAACAGGATAATGGCATTTATGTGTTTACAATAAAGTCCGTTATCTTTGCACCTTTTGAGATAATCGGGACAATCGCAAGAGTAAGCGTCCAAGTGCCTGACCTTGTATTGCGTCGTGCCATCTGAGGAAGGTATAAGATAGGTGGTCTCGTTAACCTTCTCTGGCACTCTTGTTCTTAGGACTTCGACCGCCCTCTGTTTTCTGGCTTCTGATTGCCCTGCGAGGTCTGTTTGCATTCTATCAATCCCTATGCTATTCACATATATACTATGTTATTAAGATATATAAAGGTATCGTAGGAAGCTATATAACTTAGTATATACAAGTATATATCATGCCGAGAACAATAATTGTAAAAAATGGAGAACTCCTTCTAAGGGATAAACACATTATTGGCTGGTATACTGATGAGGTTTCCGTGTTCGGGAATGGAGCAAAAATTGGTGCTAAGCGGGAGCACATCGGTAAAGTGGCTTATGTGGTGATTATGGATGGAAACTAAGTTTGTAGCTGATGCAGATAAAGTTCTGACGCAGATAGAGGGATGGCGAAAGACATGGAAACATAGAAAGCCCTGTATGGATTGGGAGCGAAGTGAGAGAGCAGAGGGAATTGGCTTCTGCAAACACTATGTAGAGGCGCGTCATAGGAAATTCAAGAGCCAAATAATCCCACTATTTCAGGTATAGCAAAATGACCTATCATTTTATATATCTGATTTGCATACATTATATCTGATTTGAATGCAGGACAGCCAGCTATTACCGAAATGGCTCGCGGGAAGATACGCGGTCTTACTCAAAGTCATAGACGGAGAGCCATTTGACTTTGATAAAGCATGTAAGGTGCTACACAAGGCTTTTCCTAAAGACGATGAGCGCATTATTCGGCTCATGCTTTCTCAGTTGCGCAAAGCAGGCTGGATTTCCGTAGAATTCGATAAGGAGGATAATCGAATGCGTGTCTATAAGCTTAACGACCTGCGCAACGTTTACACTCAGATAGCTGATGATATACTTGCAAATTCTAAACCCAAGAGGTAATAGAAATGAAAGTAGAAAGAACCTCCATGAAGACTGTGTTGCGGGGAGAGAGCATCGCTCAGATTAGGATAGAGAATACTATTGTAGAGACGCCTACTCCTATGATAACGACTACTGATGTGAACTATGCGGATGAGCTTACCAATCGATACGAGGTCGACTTGAGATACCCTCACAAAATACATGAAATAAGAGAGGCATGGTCACTCAAGAGATTACAAGGACTGACCAAATATGGAAAGCTCGGAGAGAAAATAGAATGGCTGATACAGCAAAGAGCAAAATCTCTCGCTAAGAAATTTATGTATACGCCGATATTCAACGATGATGTTATTGTAAGCAAGGACATAGTTCTGATGATGCTCAAATTGCAGGCGGAAAGCGGTATAGAACTCATAAATCTCTCGGATTCTCCAACGATACCCACGACGGATGCCTTAGGGCTGATAAAGGACTGTGCGAAGACTGTCCGCGATATGGGACGCGAACCTTTCTTGCAGATAAGGGCAAACTATTCTGATACGATGTTCAAAAACAAGACTGAAGTAGCAAAAGAACTTGGACTGAGTGGTATTACTGTTATGCACTATGACCCAATCAAGTATCTTGCCAACTATAAACTACTCGCCGAACTGAGGGAAGGTGGTCTTATGCGTCACCTATCCAATATCGACAGGATATGGAGAGGGGATGGCAAATCGGCAGTGATGCCTTATGGGATGTTGTTCGCTGATACCTATTCAACTAAAATGGGACGTGGAGGGTCGAAGAAAAAGGCGGATGGTCATCCTATTAAGCCTAAGCCAAGAGTTAACGCGAGGAGATACGATTGGAATACGTCCGCACACCTTCGCATATCTGAGCATCGGCAGGAACACGGCGAAGAACTGAACTGTGGCTGCCCGATATGCATTGGCAATACTATGGCTGATGTGGTCGCAGATTACAGTAGAATTCTATATCCCGCATTCAGAACGCACGAACCATATGCTTTGCATACCTTCGCAGATTTCGCCAGAGCACGAATGAGGGCTGGAACGCTCAAGGAATTTCTGACTACAAAGAAGTATGCTCCAAATGCACTCAAAAATGTCTTTGGAATAGGTCAACAGGAGATTGATTAAAGAGAATTTATTAATCAGCCGAATGCGACAATTCAATTTACCAGCCGATTATGCGACAGAACCCAAAATAGGTATATTTATATATCTAAAAGAGATAATCATATCTATGAAAACAATCCAAGTCCAACTAGCTCACTCTCCCACCCTGGATACCGTGCTCATGGTCGAACGCACTCTCCAGGAAGCCAAGGAGATAATAAAGATCGCGGAGTTGAAAAGGAGGCTCCCGAGGAAAGTCATGCATCAGACGCTCGTGCGCATTCTCAATTACCTCCAGGCAAGCGGGAAGATACTGATAACCACGAAAGGGGTCGTGTGGACGTACGCGCCGCCAGGCGCAATGGAGCGATTGAAGGAAAAAGGCCTGGAAATATGAACGGACCCAGAAGGCAAATACGGCTGATCCTCACAGGCCAGGCGAAGGAGGAATACGAGCTTCTGCGCAAGGTCGTGGAGGAACAAAAGAAGAAAGGCGCCACCAACTCCGAAGAAATACAACTGCTGAAATCCATAAACAACAAATCGGAGCTGCTGAAGCTCAATCCGGTTTACGGACAAAGCATTCCCAAAGATCTAATACCGAATACTTTGGACGTGGATAACTTGTTTCGAGTGGAACTCACCGGTTACTGGAGAATGCTCTATACGCTTAAGACGAACCAGATAGAAATCGTCAACTTTATCCTTTATATTGTCGACCACAAGGTGTACGACAAGCTTTTCGGATACCGATTCAAATAAGGACCTCTTTCTGGAAATAATGAACAAAGTGGCCCAAGGAGGAATGGCCCTTAGACCTGAACGCCCAGCACCTTAAGGAGCAGTATCGTCCCTATCCCAGGTATCCCGAAGACCGCGGTGGGCAGGAGAGTCTGCAGGGTGTAGCCCAGGCCCATCTTGAAGATGTTGTTCGCCAGGAATATGATCACTATGCCCAGCACGCTGTTGGCTATTATCCCGAAGACCGCCTTGAAGAGCAGCCTCCCCGCCTTGAAGACTATGAATATCACCGCGCACGCGGCGAAGAAGACCAGGAGCTCGAGCAGCAGCGGGCTCGCCCATGCAACGTCAAGGAGCGCGAACATAGCTTTATATGGAAAAACAAACAATAAAAAGGCGTGGTGTGCGGGTGGCTCACGGTCGAAAGACTGAGGAAGCTCTCTCCACGCAGAGCGTGCATGGGTCCAAGGCCCGATTCGGAACAGAAACGCAAGCGCTGGCGCACATAAAGCTATGACGCGACGAGCGTGCGCGTGCGCGTGAAACGTGCCGATGCGCACACGGTGAGCGTGCAAGGCAGATGCCGCTAAGTCGAATGCCACCTAAAACAGAAGAGAGGCTACGGCACACCACACCTTACGCTCCGCGCATCAGCCGCTCCCCCTGTATATGGTTTTATAATAGGATGCGCCTCAATCATAAGCAATGGCCGGCGCTTCACGTTCGTACGTCCTGTTTTTCGCAACCGCGTGCTTCATAATAGTAGCGGGGCTGTACCTCCGCGGCCTGGCCACTGATCATGCCGCGTCGACCGTGCAGACTCTGAGCTTCCAGTCCGCGGGCCAGTCGGCGCTGGGCGTCCAGGTCTCGTCGTCCTCGACGTCCATAAGGCCCGGGCAGATAGTGACCCTCACGGCGAGCCTGAGCGGGGGAACCGAGCCGTACACTGTCAAGTGGTATTCGGGAACCAACCAGATCTGCAGCTACGACACCAACCTCATCCAGACCGACTCCGGCCTGTACAAGACCGCCGACCTGCTCTCGGTGTACCCGCCGAGCGGCGGGGCGTACTACTGCGCATCCGTGGCCGACTCGGCCAGCCCCGCGGCCGCCGCTACCTCGTCGGTAGTCGGGATCACGGTAAGCTCGGGCTCCTCCACGACGGTGTACTCCGTCTCGACGTCGACCACAGTCTCGTCCACGACGATAACCGTCCTGCCGGCGGGCACGTCAGGGATAGTCACGCAGCTCTGCGCCATAGTCAACGAGGTCAGGAGCATAATAGGCATAATCGCGCTGGTCCTGTTCATGGTGGGCGGCCTGATGTACGCCATCTCGCACTTCCTCCCGACGAACCTCGAGTTCAAGAAGAGCATGACCACGTGGTCCACGGCAATGATAATCGGCGGGGTCATAGGCCTGGTCATCGTACTGATAGCGCAGCCGCTGATAATCGCGATAATAAGCCTAGGGCAGTCCGCGGGCGGGGTCAGCCTGCCACTCATAACTTGCTGAGGCGCCCGAATTTCCGCAGAGGGAGGACTCTGCCGAAAGCCGTGCGCTGCTTCGTCAGATGCCTAATTTTTCTGCGCAAAAACGGATGGAAAGCATAAATTTAAATACCACGCCATCACATTCCATTTTGGGTATTCGGTAGGGGGCTACGGAATATTCATAGCGTTTTGGGTTTCGGCGGGTTGGGCGTTCAGCATTTCTCTGTTCTCTTTGGCCATGCCGAGCGAAAGCAAAGGGATAAGCGAATAAAAGGAGTGTAATATGGTAAATAAAACGTCCGTGTTGTTTGCGCTGGTACTGTCGCTGTTTCTGCTTATGGTTGCGAATGTCGTGCATGCGCAGGCGTTTCCAATCCAGTCTTCTACTCCCGTAGCAAACGTGATTTATGTAGTACATCACGATTCTGATAGTGGATTTCATGGATACTGGGCACTCGATAACTATACTAAAACAATAACCATCTGGTCCATTGGGAATGAAAATTACGTGGTGAATGCAACCTATTCTGGAATATTCTGTACGTTCGCAGGTTCTAAAAGTCCCGAGATAGGGGCAGTAGAACCCACTAGCGGATGTGGAATCATGAAGGGTGGCTACGAAGGCAATCTTACTACTTCTGCCCTCCTGAATACATCAATAGTGTCTGGCGCTATCCAAACTCCTTCGGGAAGTCCGTTTAATTATGGAGGAACTTCAGCAAACATATTGCTGGGCGTAGGAAATCCCGACACTCCAGGTTCGTTTAATTGGCTAAATTACCTCTTTCCAGATTACACTAGCGGTTTTGCATACAGCGTCGTCAACGGAAATCCAGCTTGGAGTTGGACATACACGTATGGCGCACTGCCGTCCATATCGACTAATACAGAATGGATTAATACAGGCGCAGGCAGCACCGGAGACATAGTAGTACCACCTACCCTTGAAACTGCCTCTATCACAAGCAACGGCAAACAGATCGGCACTCTTTCCACCGGTGCTACTCTCGTAACGGATGATTCCGGTTCTTGCACTGGCTCCAACGGAGAGACCGCCGCTTGTCATACCCTTGATGTCAGTTCCGTTAGTGTAAGCAATGGCCCGCTACCTGCGGGCTCGTGGGCATTCAATTTGCAATCAAGTTCAATAGGAACAGCTGCCTTGGAGGCATACTTTACCGCCAAGGGGTGGCCACAGAATTATCTTACCCAAATCGATAGCGAAATTGCAGGCACTTCGCCCTTCTTTTACTTTACCTCTGACGGTAATGGTGTCTACAGTCTGACCGATGGGTTCCACTCCGCTTTGAAGTTGGGTACCGCACCACTGATGATTGACGACGACTACCCCGTCGGTACATACATCTACACTGGTGTAATCAACGGGCAGGAAGAGACAGTAACCTTGACGGTCGCTTCACCTACCCTTGAAACTGCCTCTATCACAAGCAACGGCAAACAGATTGGCACTCTTTCCACCGGTGCTACTCTCGTAACGGATGATTCCGGTTCTTGCACTGGCTCCAACGGAGAGACCGCCGCTTGTCATACCCTTGATGTCAGTTCCGTTAGTGTAAGCAATGGCCCGCTACCTGCGGGCTCGTGGGCATTCAATTTGCAATCAAGTTCAATAGGAACAGCTGCCTTGGAGGCATACTTTACCGCCAAGGGGTGGCCACAGAATTATCTTACCCAAATCGATAGCGAAATTGCAGGCACTTCGCCCTTCTTTTACTTTACCTCTGACGGTAATGGTGTCTACAGTCTGACCGATGGGTTCCACTCCGCTTTGAAGTTGGGTACCGCACCACTGATGATTGACGACGACTACCCCGTCGGTACATACATCTACACTGGTGTAATCAACGGGCAGGAAGAGACAGTAACCTTGACGGTGTCCAGGGTGCCGACTCTCACGGTAACTGCAAGTAGCCCATCAATGACCTACGGTGGCGCGGTGCCTGTAATTACTGCGTCCTATAGTGGATTCGTGGGCAGTGACACATCTGCATCACTGACGACCCAGCCAACCTGCATCGTATCTGGCGTGCACGCTACTGGCACATATTCCACCACCTGCTTGGGTGCTGTGGACAGCAACTATATAGTAACATATATCCCTGGCGTACTGACGGTCAACCCTGCACCACTCACTATGAGTTGCTCAATAACGATAGTAAATAATAAAGTATATGATGGTACAACGAACGCCCCAACTGGGTGCGGCGGAGCTCTACTCTATGGCGTAATGCCTCCAGATGTCGTTGAGTTAATGCCTGGTGGAAGTATTTTTGCAAACAATCAGGTCGGCACATGGAACGTAATTTTCTCAGGATATGCGCTCGGCGGCGCTGATGCGGGAGATTATGTTCTCGAGCCTCTTATGGCGGGAACTGCCTCTATCACTCCAGCACCGCTCACAGTCACGGGCATAACGGCAAATGACAAAACCTATGACGGCACGACGACCGCTGCGCTCGCGGGCACTGCAGGACTCTCCGGCTCCATCGTCTCGGGCGATGACGTTTCCCTCATCGGCAGTGCGGTAGGCACATTTACAAGCGCTGACGCCGGCAACGACATACCCATTACCCTCTCAGGATATTCACTCGGCGGCACCGCCGCGGGAGATTATGCCCTCCAGGCTCCGGCAATGTCTGCCAACATCGCGCAGGCATCCACGACTGTATCAATCACATCATCGGCGTCTACCTCGACATATGGCATTCCCATAACATTTACTGCAACGGTGAATCCAGCAGGCGGAAGCATACCAAACGGGGAAACCACAACCTTCTATGACAATGGAGTCTTGATCGGAACGGGAACGACAGCAGACGGCGTCGCAACCCTTGTCACCTCAATGCTTCCGGCAGGCGCACGTCAGCCCATAACAGCAACGTACCCGGGCGATACCGACTTCTTAACGAGCACCAGCGCATCCGTCTCTCAGACTGTCAACGATGCAGCCACAAGCGGAACGACCGAAACTGCCACTTCGGGCAACATCGTTCTTGCCTCATCGGCAGTGGGACAGGCGGACATGTCAAGTGGAGTCAACAACATTGTTCTGAACGATAATTCCGCCCTTGACCTTTCGGATTCCGTCCAGACCGCGCCAACCAGCGTTTCAATTGCTTCTAACACCGTAGACCTGACCGCGCCGCTGACGGTCGGAGGCCAGAGTGTCCAGGTTGCAAATGAGGTGCAACTTAATTCAGGAGTAACCGGAACGCCTATCAACATCACTAACTCAGCGCTTTCGGGCGTGAGCGTCTCCATCCCTGACGGAGCAAACATCCTTGCGCCGAGCGGCTGGACGGGAACGATCACCCCTCCTACGACCGTCACGACTTCCGGCACCGCACCTTCAGGATTCTCCGTGGGAAGCACGGCGATCGAGGTGGGCTCTTCCAACTCAATCCTGCTGCTCAGCCAGCCTGCCACCATAGTCATTCCTGGAGTGGGCGCAGTCGGATACAAACCTGCCGGATCCAGCGCATGGACGCAGATAACGAACGTCTGCGGCGGCACCTACGCATCACCCGACCTCCCGGTGTTCCCTGGCGAGTGCTACATAAACAACACTGCCGACACGAAGATCCTCTCGTATCACTTTACCACCTTCGGTTTCCTAATCGGAAACGCGGCGCCTACCGTCCCATCGACCGGCGGAGGCGGCGGCTCGACCGGCGGCGCGGTCGTGGGCGCACCCGGAGGGAGTTCGCTCCCGACGTACGCGTCCTACTCGAACGGCGACCGGATGGGCTATGAGATAGCGAACTTCTCACAGGACAACTCCGAGACGCTGACCGTCGGCGGGACCGCGTTCACCGTGGTCGAGAACTTCATAACCCCTACGTCCGCTGGCGTGACCGTGAACGGCCAGTCGCTGACCCTGTCCCCGGGCGCTCCGGTGCAGGTGCTCAACACCACCGGCATAGCGTACTACGTCGAGCTCAGCTCGGTGTCATACCTGCCCGTACTGCAGACCGTGGCGCTGTACCTGTACGGCCAGCCCAACAACGTGACCGCCGCGCCGCAGAACGCGACTCCTTCAGGAGGCGCGCAACCAGTGCCGTCGTCAGCATTCCCTGGCCCGGTGGCCCCTGCCCCGGTAACCACAGCGGCTCCCGCCAATACGACTGCGGCGCAACCTTCATCCGCGTCTAGCGCGCTGCCTGCCATAGCAGCGATGGGCCTTACGATTGCGACGGCGATCGCGGTCGGCATAGCCTACCAGAGAAGGAGCACAGGTAGGGCTGCTAAGAAAAGGACGAGATAACGCTACCGTGCCGCAGCCGTCTGCTGCGGCATAGGCCCCGACTATTCCTGTCCCCATCTGCCCTGATGCGGGCACGTCTTAGGATTGCAGCATAGCCATGCGTCCCCCATGTGCGACTCGCTTAGCAGATAACCTATAAAAATCAGAAAGGATACAATATCCGTAGGCGATTAAGAAACCGAAGTGCAATGGGAGGGCAATATGGCAAATAGGGCATCTACTTTGTTCGCGCTGGCACTGCCGCTGTTCCTGCTTCTGTCCGCGAATGTCGCGAATGCCGCTGCAGGCCCGAAAATAACCGCCGTATCCAGCATCGCGGGGATTATGGCGACAAGCGCATCCGGCGCGATCGTGAACTTCATTCTTCCGACCGCAACTGATCAGTACGGCGTGGCTCTACCCGTGTCCTGCGCGGACTCCACCGGATTGCTCACCTCGGGGTCGACTTTCCCGATAGGGACCACTACGGAGACCTGCGCGGCGACCGACGCGCATAACGACACCGTGACGACGTCGTTCACCTTGACCGTCCGCGCGGGCATCTCGCTCCCGACTATATCGGGGACGCCTGCGGACATAACCGCCAACGCGACGAGTCCTGCCGGCGCAACGGTGTCCTGGGCGGCTCCGAAGGCGACCGATCAGTACGGCGCGGCACTGCCAGTGTTCTGCGCGGCTCCGACAGGGTCGCTGATCTCGAGCTCCGCGTTCCCGATAGGGACCACCACCGTCTTCTGTGCCGCTTCGGACGCTTACGGCAACACCGCGAAGGCATCGTTCGCCGTGACGGTCAGCAAGCGACCGACGTCGATATCGGTCTCGTGCGTCACGCCATTCGCATTTGGGACCGCAACGCCCTGCACAGCGTCCGTGAAGGGATACCTGGGAAGCGTGGCGGGCGAATCGCCGACCCTTCTCAGCAGCAGCATTATGGTCAACGGTGGAGGCGTGTACACAGGCACATTCACCGGATGCACCCTCGGTCCTGCCGGGTCTTGCTCGTTCACATACACCTACCCGGTCGCGGGGAGTCCATCGATATCCGCGGTATACGCCGGGGATTCGGACAACGCGGGAAGCAGCAGCCTCTCGGCGCCTTTCATGATGGAGGCGGTCGCAGCGCTGCCTACTTCTACGCTGACGGTGCAGAATGCGACGGCCGTCAACACCGTCGCCGCGCAGCCGGTCCCGGCTTCCGGTTCGCTCCCTGCGATTACGTCTACGGGCCTCACGATAGCGCTGTCAGTGGCGTTCGGCATCGCAATCGGAATGGCTTACCAGAAGAGGCGCTCAAAGGCGGCCAAGTGGAGGAAGAGGACGTAAACGCGGTGTAGGAAGGGCCCGTTGCGGCAGCTCGCTCCCTGTGACGTCCGCGGCTTCCGCTCAACGCCTCTTTCTTCCCTTTCTCGCCCTGGCCAGGCGCATCCTGTTCGCGATGGTCGTTATGTCTATGATCATCGTGACCGCGCAGGCCAGTATCAGCAGCCCGCCCGCATAGCAGAGGGTGCAGGCCGTGCCGTTCTCCATGATTATGACCGCGGTGCCAACCGAGAGGCCTATGCACGCGAAGAGGGGCGGTATCGCCGGTATCGGGCGCTTGTAGACCTTCAGGATGGTCATGGTGGCCACGATGCCCACTATGGAGCCGAAGATCACCACCATGGCCATCGCGTGGCTGAAAGAGGCGTAGGCGCTTATCGCGGCCATCAGGGGGAGGCACAGGTCACCCTCGCCCAGGGAGATCTGCGACATCACCGGCAGCTCGCCCTTGGCCAGTATCCTCCTGCACCTCGGGTTGCCGAGCTGGTTCTCGTCCTTGAGGCACGCCATGTAGGTCGCAATCTCCTTCTCGCTGAGCCCTCCCTTCGGCACCGCCTCAAGGTCAGAGACGCTTATCAGGAAGGAAAGGTTGTTGGACGAGACCGCCCTGGCGAGCGTCACCATCTCCTTGGTCTTGAATACGGCGACGTAGTCGTAGACCGCCACGGCCCCCAGCAGCAGTATCGAGTACACGAACGGGAAGTTCAGCCCCAGAACCAGCCCCACCCCTATGCACGAGACGACCGTGGTGAGGTCCCTCAGCCTCTGGTACCTCTCCTTCAGGAGTATGAGCGCCATGGCCAGCACCGCCGCGTAGGCGTAGACCGCCCCGCCGGCCACGCTCCCCGGCATGGCGGTGGCGAAGACCAGGAGGAAGGCGAAGAAGGAAGTGAACGCGGTCACGACCCCCTCGAGCGCCTCGAAGAGGAACGTGTTGCTGTGGTGCCTGTGCCTCCTCAGGACCAGAAGCGCGAGTATGAGCACGATGGTCGCGTCCAGGAGGTAGGAGAACACCTGGAACCCGGGCGCCACGAAGGTGTCGTAGAGTATGGAGGTGCTCCCCGCGCCCATGGCGGCGATGGCTATCGAGACCCCCGCGAACATTACGACGATGAATATCGCGACGATCTCCAGAAGCCCCCTGTTCCCTATTACCTTTATCATCCGAACGCACCGGTCGTTGTTATCCGTGGGACCCTAAGCTTAAAAACCCGACCTCCCGCCCCGGCCCCTCCGCGCCCGGCAAAAACGATAGATTTATATACTAAAATTGTGGAATAGACTCGGGATTGAAATGGATCTTTGGAAAGCACTAACGGGAATAATTCTGGTGGTGGCAGGGCTGATGGTCGCGTGGCAGGGCTACGTCCAGGTCAGCCAGTGCACCTCGACCCTCGGGCAGGTGGCGAACTTCTTCACCTCGCTCCTAGGAGGCACGGCCGTGCAGGGCTGCTACAACGCGCAGATAATCGAGATCGGAGGCATCATAGTGGCGCTGATAGGCCTGGTGGTGATCTTCGTCGGCAACGGCACGAACGCCGCAAGGAAGAGAAGGTAATGGGTTCCCCCGTTAGGGGAAATCCTAGCCGGAGGTCTTGGCCCTGAAAGGGGCCAAGGCCAGTCTCTCCGGCCTGCTTCAGTCTGCGGTTATGCTTATGCAAGAGTGATTTTATGCCAACAAAAAAAAGAATCTCCAGGAAGAGCGTGTCTAAGGTGGTTGCGGCTGACGAGAGGAAGGCGGACAAGGAGCTGAACAAGCTCGGCCTGAATTCCAGGTCATTGGTCGCTGCGGTGATGACCCTGGTGGGCGCGTTCCTTCTGCTTTCGAACCTGACCGGGATACTCCTGGCGTTCGTGGGCATGGTCCTGATATACTTTGGGCTCAAGATGTTCGGGATTCACCTGAGGATGTGAGCGCAGTCGGCTGAAGGGGGCCTCGCCCCCTCCGGACCCGTTCCCCCCGGGGTCGGGGAATCTATTTCTTTATATATTTTGCATGCGGATACCCTGTAGGATTGCCGCAAAGCGATGTGAGAAGATGAACCGCCGAGCCACGCTCTATTTCATCCTGGCCTTCGCAGCCACGCTCGGGGTCGCGCAGGCGTTCTGCCCGTGCATAGTGGCAGCGGCCGCGGGGATCGCCGTGGCCAGGTACTTCGGCATAAACGACATAGTGACCGGCCTTTGGATCGGCGCGATGCTCTACCTGACGGGCGTATGGACCGAGGACGAGATCAAGAAGTACCTGAGGAGGAGGAACAGGTACAACGACTACGCCAGGCACAAGAAGATCGCGATGCACCTGCTGCTCGTCTACGGCATAACCGCGGTCTCCGTCTGACTTCCTGTGGTACTTCGGCTACTTCAGCGGCTTCTCCGTGATCGTCTACGGCCTGAGGATAAACAGCATGCTTCTGGGCACCGCACTCGGCATGGTCCTGACCCTCTTCACCTCCCTGGCGAACAGGGAGCTCTGGAACCTCGGCATAAAGCTCAGGCTGCAGAAGACGGCGCTGATAGCGGTCGTGCTGCTCGCGTTCTCCGCCCTGCTCTGGGGCTTCTATTGAGCCGCGCAGGGGTGCGTGCGATATGGGGCTGCAAAATTCGCTATCCGAGGAGTCGTCCGGCGTCGAGCTGAGCGGGGACTTCCGCAGGGCCCTCAGCGCGATGGAGGGCGCGAGGAACCTCTTCATAACCGGCGAGGCAGGGACCGGCAAGTCCACCCTCCTCGCGTACTTCAGGCGCACGACCGGCAAGAACGTGGCCGTGCTGGCCCCGACCGGGGTCGCGGCGCTGAACGTGAAGGGCCAGACGATACACTCCTTCTTCCGCTTCAAGCCCGACATCACCCCGGACACGGTCAGGAAGCTCAGCTTCTACGCGGCGAGGAAGTACAGGTCCATCGACACGATAGTGATCGACGAGATATCGATGGTCAGGGCCGACCTCCTCGACTGCGTCGACCGGTTCCTGAGGCTCAACGGGAGGGACCGCCGACTGCCATTCGGCGGCGTGCAGATGGTCTTCCTCGGCGACCTCTACCAGCTCCCGCCCGTGGTCACCGAGGGCGAGAAGGAGATCTTCAAGGGCCACTACAGGAGCCAGTACTTCTTCGACTCTAGGGCCTTCGAGCGCCTGAGCTTCGGGTTCATAGAGCTCAGGACCCACTACCGCCAGAAGGACGCCGAGGACGATAGAGCTCTTCGACGCCATAAGGAACAACACCTTCACAGACGTCCACCTGGCCGAGCTCAACGCAAGGTACGACCCGTCCTTCGTGCCCAGGGACAGCGATCTGTACGTCACGCTCACCACGACCAACAGGCTCGCCGACGCCATAAACGGCAGGCGCCTGGCGCAGCTGGCCGGGAAGGAGTACGCCTACTCCGCCCATTCAAGCGGCGAGCTGGACAAGAGGGCGCTCCCTGCGGACGAGAGGCTCGTCCTGAAGGAGAACGCCCAGGTGATGATGCTCAACAACGACCCGGAGAAGAGGTGGGTGAACGGCAGCATAGGCAGGGTCGTCAGCGTCAACCGAGTGCCCGGAGAGAACGATGTGATAGTAGTCGAGTTCGCGGACAAGACCCAGGCCGTGGTCGTCCCATACTCGTGGAAGCTCTTCAAGTTCTCATACGACACCGCCGCGGGGCGCTTGATGTCCGAGCCGATGGGCGGGTTCGTGCAGTACCCGATGACGCTGGCGTGGGCCGTGACGATACACAAGAGCCAGGGCAAGACCTTCGACCGCGTGATAATAGACCTCGGGGAGGGCACCTTCGCCCACGGCCAGCTCTACGTCGCGCTGAGCAGGTGCACGACCCTCGGAGGGATAGTCCTGAGGAAGCGGATCGAGAGGAGGCACGTCATGGTGGACCAGCGCATAGTCGACTTCCTCGCGGAGTGCAAGAAGCACGCGGCGTGATAGGTTATATAGGAAGCAATATATACCCATAGCTATATATCAGTAAATATGGAAACCACGATTCAAGTGCATCGCACTCTAAAGGATAAGTTGGAGAAATTGAAGATCTACCCTAGAGAATCCTATGCGAAGGTGATTGAAAGGCTCATTGCGGGAGGAATCGATAGCGAACCCCTCTCTGAAGAAGAGATAAAGGGAATAGAACAAGGTCTGGCCGACATAAAGGCCGGACGGACCTACACGACGCAGGAATTGAAGAAAAAGCTAGGGATCAAATGAGCTATCAAGTCATCTGGTCAGAGCGTTCTAGAAAGAATCTAAAAATGCTTGAGAAAAGCATAGCCTCTAGGATAATTACAAAAGTGGAAAGCATATCGGAAGACCCATTTACTTATGTGAAAAGGCTGCAAGGAGTACCTCTCTTCAGCCTTAGAGTAGGGGAATACAGAGTTATCTTAGACATAGAAAACACGAAGATGGTAATCTTCGTGGTCAAGCTCGGTCACAGGAGCAGGATTTACGACGGTCTTTAGTGCAGCACTCACCCTAAGACGAAGTCGGAGTCACAATCATATTTATATACCCCGAAAGGGCAAATGCATAACTGTGCCAGGGTGGCAGAATCCGGTCAATGCGCCGGTCTTGAACGCATAGCGTGTCAAGAGCTGATTTGTGATGCAACGAAAGCCGGTGCCCTCACGGGCTTTAGGGTTCAAATCCCTACCCTGGCGTTGAAATTTACGACGACAAATCCCGGGTTCAGAAACCTAAAAGAGGTTTCGCCCGGACATGCGAAAAAGGAAAAAGCGGGGTTCGAATTCGCAGGACTTTCGGCCTCAGTCAAAGAAGCGGCGCAGTCGCTTCCTCAGTCGAAGCTCGGAGAGCTCAAGTCAATCCTCCACAAGTCGTACGTGAGGAGATTCGCTGGAAAGCGGAAAACTCCCAAGTACGGCTCGATAAACAAGGGCTTCACTGAACTTGAGCCACGACAGTTCCTAAGAACTGTCCCGAACGAAAAGTTCAGGCTCCTTTTCAGCTACCAGGCGTATTTCGGATTTCGTATCGGAGAAGCTATAAGGTTGCACCTGGGCAACATCAGCTTCGAGAAGAGAGAAATCACAATCAAGAGTGAAAAGTCAGCGGTGTCCGACACTCTGAAGATACCGATGGAACTTTTCAATGAAACCAAGCAATACGTAAATGAACACCTGCCTGAAATCGAGGCTGCCGAAGGCCACATCTTCTTCAAGGAAAACGACAACAACCACAACAATGTGCCTCATATCGAAGAACATTACGTGAGAAGAGTTTTCAGAGAGACCATAAGCAAGGCGAGCATGGATCAGATTTATGACTATTCAGAAGAGAACTTCCCAGGCCACGCATCCCGCGGCCTGCATCGCCTAACGACGCACAGCCTCAGGCACTATGCGATAACCAGGTTCGCAAAAGCGACCAATGGCAACTTGGTGCTGACGAGCAGGTTCGCAAGGCACTCTGCGCCCAGTACAACTATGAGGTATATCGCCAAGGACAACGAGCAACTCTACAGTGAGATAGACAATGCCTTCTCCGATGGCGGAATGGAAGTCATTCGCCGCCTGCAAGGTAGACTGAAGAGCTAAGCGCAGCAAGGGCAAGCTTTTAAGTATCTAACAACCTAAAGTATATCTGTCGTGGTACGTATGAGCGATATGCGCATCTTTAGAAGTGAAGGCTGGTACGTGGCAGAGATACCTTCCCTCCATGTGGTCACGAGAGCCAAGACCATGCCCACTCTGAGAAAGAATATCGAAGAGGCGACGCAAGTGGCCATCGAAGGGCTCATCGCGCTGAAGTCTGTAAAGATGAAAGTCGGCAAAAAGATATTGGCATAAGCATAGCTTGACTTGATTCTATGTCGAGGCTTGTGATAAAACCTTACAAACTTCTCCAGATACTGGTCAAATACTATAATTTCAGGGCAATAAGGCAAAAGGGCAGCCACATCTTCATCACCAATTTCGAGCACATGACAACAATTCCGATGCACGGCGGAAACTTGGACCAAGGAACTCTGAACGCGATATTGAGGCAGACTGGTTTGACCAGAGAAGACATAGAGAAATACTTGTAGTTCTTCCTTACAGCGTCGTAGTCGTTTCTTCAACGCTCCGCTTTGACCAATTAGCCTTTGTAGCCGCTCAAGATATTGTCCAATTCCTGAATGTTTCTGAATCTGATGGTTTCGCGCTTTCCGCTGCTTATCTCATCCACCATCTTCTCCAGTCTCTTCAAGGTGCTTACTCTTATTTCACCGTCGCTATGCCCCCCCGCCTCCACTTCAACCAGAATTGATTCCAGTAACTTTTTGACTTCATCCAGTTTTGTTTGTATATCTGATTTCCTACTCTTCTGCAATTGCACTGCCCTCATACCTTCGCCCGTAATATCTATCAATATTCGGGTTCTTAAAACTTCCCTTGAGATGAAGGAAGTAGAGCCTCGAATGCCTAACCCTGGCGAATTCAAATCCTACAGATGCGGCTCTCATTCGTGCTTGCCACTCCTTAATCCAACTCGGATGAAGTTGGGGCCCTTCACGAAACCCTTATCCTTCCATAAATCCATGGCGCCCTTCACGACGAGCACAGCTTCCTTGCGTCGCCGACCCCGGACACGAGGTGCGCCTTCTCAGATTATCGACTGGGACACGGCGTTGAGGTACTGCTGCGGTACGACAAGCTCGGAACTGGTCACGTTCATCGAGACCACCGTGGCCGTGAATGCGAAGGAGCTCGGGACGCCGCCCACTACGGTGGTGTCGTTGAAGTACAGGGGTATCCCGTATCCCTTGTCGATGCACAGTTCCACTACGGTGTAGTTGGACCGGAGGTTCGCCGCGGTCGCGTTAGAGATCACGAAGTCATCGCAGCTCCTTCCCGCCATGCGCTTGGTCCCGCCGTACGTGACTGTGTTGTTGAAGACAAGGTAGCTCAGCGAGCTGACGTTGGCGGCCGTGAACGGCGTCTCTTCAAGGTAGCTCAGCCCCTGGTCCCCTGTGGCGCACTGCAGGCTCGAGTTCGAGACCAGCATGGACGAGTAGCTCGTGTCGTTGAAGCAGGTTATCGTCGCGTTGGTGTTGTAATAGTACACGCCGCTCACGTTCTCCGCCAGCCGGATCCCGTTCTTGGCGTTGGTGTACGCCACTATGCTGGTGATCGAGGTCCTGTTGTAGTCGCCCAGCTTGTACGAGTCTATCGTCTGGTTGTTGGTCAGGGCTATCGTAAGGTTGCTGGACTGCCTCACGTACTGCGTCGCGTTGCTGGAATAGTAGGAGACGTAGAGGTCGCTGACGTTCAGCGACTTCTCCAGGTCGCTGACGAGGAGCGCCTGCGTCTGGTTCAGGTTGGCGCTGGAGACGTTTTGGAATATCTGCTCGCTGCTGAGTCCCTGCCCGCTTCCCGACAGCACGTAGTACGCGATGGCTATCAGCGCCCCGACGACTATTATCATGACGGCGTACTTCAGCAGGTTCCCGTTGCCGCCCGGCTTCGCGGCCCGAGGAGCATTGAAGGGGCCGTTCTGACCGCCGTCCGCACCGTCACTGACCGGTATGTTTTTCTTAGCCATTGCGTCACGCTTGTATTTTAGGCCGAAGCACGTTTAACACCTACAATTGGTAGATATGTTTTAATATATTGAATAGCGAAGGCTATCTCAGGAGGAGTACGCATGCTTTTCTACAACACGCTCACGCGGCGCAAGATGAAGTTCGTCCCGATTCATCCCGGGAAAGTGGGCCTTTACACGTGCGGCCCCACCGTCTACGACTACGCCCACATAGGCAACCTCCGGACCTACATCTTCGAGGACGTGCTGAGGCGTGCCCTGGAATACGACGGCTTTGAGGTGAGGCACGTCATGAACCTCACCGACGTGGGCCATCTCGTCTCGGATGCCGACGAGGGCGTGGACAAGATGGAGAAGGGCGCGCAGCGCGAGGGGAAGAACGCTTGGGAGATAGCGGCGAAGTACACCGAAGCCTTTTTTGATGATTCAAAGCGACTCAACATACTCAGGCCGAGCGTGGTCTGCAAGGCGACCGACCACATCAAGGAGCAGATAGAGCTCATCAGTGCCCTAGAGAAGAAGGGGTACACGTACCGGACATCGGACGGGATATATTTCGACAGCCTGAAATTCGGGAAGTACGGAAAGATGGCGCGGATAGACAAGGAGGGCCTCGAGGCCGGCAAGCGGGTGAGCCTCAAGGAGAAGAGGCACAGCACCGATTTCGCCCTCTGGAAGTTCAGCCCGAAGGACGCGAAGAGGCAGATGGAGTGGGAGAGCCCGTGGGGCACGGGTTTCCCCGGCTGGCACATAGAGTGCAGCGCGATGAGCATGAAATACCTCGGCGAGCACTTCGATATCCACTGCGGAGGCATAGACCACATCCCGATACACCACACCAACGAGATCGCGCAGAGCGAGGCGGCCACCGGGAAGAAGTTCGTCAACTTCTGGCTGCACAGCCAGCACCTCATAACCGAGAACGGGAAGATGTCGAAGTCCTCGGGGGAGTTCCTGACGCTCAACCGGCTGGTTGAGAAGGGCTTCGACCCTCTCGACTACAGGTACTACTGCCTGGGCACCAACTACCGGAAGAGCCTGACCTTCACCCAGAAAAGGCTGGAGACCGCGAGGGAGGACTTCGCCAGGCTGAGGAAGGAGATCCTGGAGCTCAGGAATAGGTCGGCGCGCGGAACGCCCGCCCCGGGCAAGAATGCGCAGGAGTACGACAAGAGGTTCCTGAAGGGCATAAACGACGACCTGAACACCCACGAGGTGCTGCGGGTCCTGCACGACCTGCTGAATGACCCCGATGTCGCTCCAGCGGACAAGTACGCATCGGCATTGAAATACGACCGGGTCTTCGGCCTCGGCCTCGGCTCCCTGAAGGAGGCGCGCATACCTCCCGAGGTGCGCGAACTCGCCGAGCAGCGGGAGGCCGCGAGGAAGGGCAAGAACTGGAAGCTCTCCGACGAGCTGAGGGAGAGGATCGCCAAGAAGGGTTTCGCTATAGAGGACAACCCCGAGGGGTACGAGATAATCGCGAAGTGATCCCGTTCGGCTTCACGTAGCCAGCTCCACCATCTTATTGCGTCCCGCCCCGCCCTTGACTATCCTTACCCGGGACTTCGGGACGCCGAAGTGCTCGGCCAGCAGCTCGACGAGCCTCTCGTTAGCCCTGCCTTCCACGGCGCGGGCGTCGACCCTGACCTTGTAGTTCTGGTCATCGATCCTGAGGACCAGCGGGCTCCTGGCGTTCGGCGTGACCCTGACGTTTATCCGCATACGCATCACACTGGTGATATAATATAAATAATCCTTTTCATCATCCTATAGCAGAGGGAGTGAATGGCCAAGGAGAAGAAAAGCAGGATCACGATCGCGAAGGAGTACAAGCAGCTCGAGGGCATGTCTCGCGCCCTCGCGGCGCACCAGAAGGACGTGCACGCCGTCGGGAAGAGCATAGCCAGGAAGATGAGCACCAACATGAAGTACGGCCTCGTCGAGAACCTGAACACGGTGGAGGGGCACATAGGCAGGGCGAGGAAGGAGGTCGACAGGGCGATGAAGGCGCTCAAGTCGATCTGAGCGCATCCGCGCATTCCCGCATAGGTTTCAGCGCCGGGAGGATGACCCCTGTTCGGTATTATAAACCGCAAGCGGCAAATGGTCTAAAGAGGAAGTAAATGTCCAGCGTTTCTGTAAGGATATCTGGTGCGAACGGCGACGGCGTAGAGTCCAGCGGCGCGCTCCTCGCGAAGGTCGCGGCCAGGAGCGGCCTTCAGGTCTTCGGCCACCGCGGCTACCAGTCAGTCATACGTGGAGGGCACGTGTGGAACCAGGTGCGCATCGCTGACGAGAAGCCGTGGAGCCATGGCGAGGGCGCGGACATACTTGTCGCGCTCAACCAGGATTCGATAACTTACCAGCGGAGCCATCTCCGCGACGGTGCGACCATCATCTACGACCCGACGAAGGTGAGCGTGGAGTCGATCGACACCGCGAAGTACCGGCTGCTGCCCATACCGCTCCTCGACATTGCCCTAAAGGAGGGCGGGGACGCGATAATGCGCAACGTCGTAGCGGTCGGCGCGGTCCTCGGACTCGTGGGCATGGACATACGGGTCTTGGACGAGGTGCTGAGCGGCATGTTCTCCAAGAAAGGGCAGCAGGCCGTGGACGGCAATGTGAAGTCCGCATCGGCCGGATATTCCTACGCCGGAGTGAAACCCATCTGCTCTTTGAAGGGCGACGGCAAGACCAGGTACGTGCTTGACGGCAACTCCGCGCTCGCGATGGGAGCCTACGCGGGAGGATGCAAGTTCTATGCCGCTTACCCGATGACCCCGGCGACCGGGATACTCGCACTGGTTCGCCGCGCACGAGGACAAGGGGGCGATGTTCAAGCAGACTGAGGACGAGATCGCTGCGATCAACATGACTATCGGCGCCGCGCACGCCGGTGTCCGCGCGATGTGCGGCACGAGCGGAGGGGGATTCTCGCTGATGGTGGAGGCCCTCGGCATGGCCGGGATGATGGAGGTGCCGATAGTCGTGGTGAATTCGCAGAGGACCGGCCCGAGCACCGGGCCTCCCTTCCAAGACCGAGCAGGGCGACCTGCTCTTCGTGATGCACGCCTCGCAGGGCGAGTTCCCGAGGATCGTCGTCGCGCCGAGGAGCGTGGAGGAGTGCTTCAGGGTCGGGAGCGACGCATTCAACCTCGCCGAGCGATACCAGTGCCCCGTCCTGGTGCTTCTCGACCAGTACCTCTCCGAGCACATCGAGAGCGTGGACGGGTTCGACTTCGGCTTCGATAAAGATTGACAGGGGCAAAGTCGCGAAAGAAAACGCAGACGGAGGGAAGGTTCAAGAGATACGCGTTAACCGAGGACGGAGTGTCCCCGAGGTCTTTGCCCGGGACGCCTGGACTTGGAGTTCGTGGCGACGAGCTACGAGCACAACGAGTACGGCGACCTGGTCAGCGACGTCCTCTCCGGTATAGACGAGCACGTCCTGATGAGGAAGAAGATGCACGAGAAGAGGATGAGGAAGATCGACACATGCTGAAGAACGAGAAGGTATTCGTCCCGGAGGTCGTGAACGAAGGCGCCAAGTACCACCTGGTGGCGTTCGGCTCCACCGCAGAATCCGCCAGCGGAGGCGGTCGACCTGCTGAAGAAGCAGGGCCTGGACTTCGGGCTGATATCCTTCAATTACCTGATGCCTCTGGACGGCGAGAAAACCCGGGCGATCCTTTCCGGGAAGAAGCTCATCGACGTGGAGTGCAACTTCACCGCGCAGCTCGCGCAGGTCATAAAGTCGAGCACCGGGATCGACATGCCGAGCAGGATACTGAAATACGACGGCGAGGCGATCACCGGAGAGGAGATCGCGGAGAGGGCGAAGGAGGAGATCAAGAGCCTGTGATCATATGGATGCCATACGAACAACCTAACGCGCAACCCACGCAGCCCTACGCGTCGGGGGCGAAGCCGGTGTGGTGCCCTGGCTGCGGCGACCACGTCGTCGTCGCCATGCTGAACAAGGCGCTCACGGAGCTCGGGATCGAGAAGAGCAAGGTGCTCATCGTCTCTGGGATAGGATGCAGCTCGGCCATGCCGCACTCCGTTCAGCTGCTACGGGGTCGACAGCCTGCACGGCAGGCTGCTCCCCTTCGCGTCCGGGGCGAAGCTGGCCAACGACGAACTCACAGTCATAGGCACGGGCGGGGACGGCGACGGCTATGGCATCGGGGGAGGCCACCTGGTGCACACCGCGCGCAGGAACATAGACATGACCTACATAGTCATGAACAACGAGATCTACGGCCTCACCACCGGCCAGGCGTCGCCGACGAGCATGATGGGCGCCAAGACGAAGTCCACCCCGTTCGGCGACATCGAGTCGCCGCTCAATTCGGTCTCGCTGGCGATAAGCTCAGGCGCGACATACGTCGCCAGGGCGTTCGCGGGCGAGCCCGCGCAGCTCGCCGAGCTGATAAAGAACGGGATAACGCACAAGGGCTTCGCGATCATAGACGTCCTGAGCCCCTGCGTCTCCTTCAACAACCTGAATACGTACGACTGGTTCAGGAAGCGGGTCTACAAGCTCGACCAGAGCCATGACCCCTCGGACAGGAACGCGGCCATCCTCAAGGCGATGGAGTGCGAGAGCAGCGGTTGGGATAAGATACCCATCGGACTGTTCTATCAGGCCTCGAGGCCCGTCTACAGCGAGCTCGACGTGGCGCTCAAGAAGGGGCCCCTGATAAGGCAGCCCATGCCGACCAGGGACGAGATTTCGGGCGTGATGGACGAGTACAAGTGACCGCGTCCCACACGCCCTCCCGGGAAAACCTAAGCGTTCCTCAGCGTCTTTTAAAGGTTGGCTGAGCAGGTAGACCATAAGGTGCCATGATATGCCTGCGAAAACCAAAGATTCCGGAAACTGCCATTGCGGATCCGCCTTTACCAAGGTCCTGACTGTGATCGGTGCTTTGGCGATAGCGTTCGCGATACTGATGGGCCTTGCCTTCGCGGTAAGGGTCATCGCGGGAGGCGCCGCCGCCAGAGGCGCTTACGTCGGGGTCTTCCCGAACCAGTACGGGAACATGCGCACGATAACGCTTACCGCATCGGGATCGGCTTCCGCCGCGCCGGATATGGCCGAGATAATGGTGTTTATGAACGGGACAGGGCAGACGGCCGCCCTGGCAAACGCGAACCTGAGCACGACGGTCGCGGCCATGAACAGGACGTGATGCCTTTCCTCAACGGCAACACCTCACTGATCCAAACGACGAGCTACCAGATATACCCTGCTACCAACTGCACCTATCCCGTGGTAACGCCTGCCACAATTCCTGTCACGACCCTGCCATACTATTGCGTAACTCACAAGCTGCCCTACTACGTCGCGTCGGAGAGCTTCGTGATAAGCGTGCCTAGCATAAGGAACTCATCCCAGGCCATAACCGGCCTGTCAAAGATACCCGGCATCCAGCTGCAGGGCGTCCAGGCGGCGCTCAGCACGGGCCTGCAGGGCACGCTGAACAGGAGGCGCTGTCCGTGGCGCTCGCGAACGCCACCAGCCAAGCGCAGCTGCTCGCGGGCTGGGGAGTGCACATCTCCGTGGAGAACATAACCGTGCAGTCCGGCCTGGTCTACTACCCCGCTAAGGTTGCGATGCTTCGAACGCCGGCGGATCCGTTGCGGTCGTCAATTCCTCGGCGTTCTACGGAGGGAAGGCTACGACGCAGAAGAGCATACACGTCGTGTTCGGCATCCAGTAGGATGCCGTCGCCTTGCTGTGTCATCCGAGAGACAGAGCGGAATGATACAACATGCCAGTCTGACCGAGGGAGTTGATTTTGACTGAAAACAAGTATCTTTTATTCATGGACCGCAGGTTCAGGTCGATGGCGCGAGAGGAGGCGATGTCGCTCTTCCCCGGCTGCAGGCTGGAGAAGTACGGGACGCAGGGAGTCGTCTGCCCCCTGATGGTCCTTACAGAGAACGATGTCAATCTCTCGAAGGCCGACGCAACTTTCATAGACTTCGCGGTGCGCATAGATGCGACGCTTGAGGACGCGAAGGGGGATTACGACAGGATCGAGGGCGCGATAGCCGAAGTCCTCGGGAAGAACCCCGGCAAGTCCTTCAGGCTGGAGGTGAGGAACATAGAGTCCAGGATAGGGCAGAACGCCAAGACCATTGAGGTGCGCCTCGGCAGGAAGCTCGAGGAGCACGGTTTCCTCGCGGACATCCACAAAGGGGAAGTCGTGATCTACGTGGTGCTCATCAACGACGACGTGCTCATCGGCCACGCGGATGCGCGCACGGGCAGAGGCCTCGCTATGGATATGCTCAGGCTGGAGCAGGCCGAAACGGGCAGGATGATCAACAGGGCGGAGTTCAAGATGAAGGAGGCGGTGGAGTTCTTTGGCGTGGACCTGAAGAAGGTCAGGACCTGCCTTGACATCGGCGCGGCACCGGGCGGCTGGACGCACTACCTTTCGCAGCGGGGCGTCAGGGTTGTGGCGAGGGACACCGCGCTCCTGGATTACGGGAAGGTCGCAGAAGGGAAAAGCGTGCTAGTGCTTGTGAATGGTGCCGACGTGACGGCTACGCGCGAGATGATAAAGTCGCTGGCGCCGGCCAGCAACGTGACAGTGGCGGACATCGACGGGCCCGATGCGGGATTCGGGGACTACGACATAGTCCACGTCAAGGCGAGCATGCCGCAGGACAGGCTGATGGCTTTGCTCGGAAAGTTCGGGAAGTTCGACATGCTCGTGATAGACGCCAACACGCCGCCCGAGGACAGCGCCAAGATAGCCGACGAGATGGCATGCCTGACGAGGCCGGCTCGCCGCTCCTGATGACCGTGAAGCTCGTCAGCCTTTCCTTCAGGAGACACATAAGAGTCGATAAAGGACGGGCTTGCGAAGAGCTACGATTCGGTAAGGATAAAGAAGCTGATCCACAACCGGATGGAGCTGACAGCCTACGCCATCTCAAGAGGAAAGCAGGAACCTGATCCGGAGTCCATGTCAGCCGTGGTGGTGGCCGCAGCCGCACGAATGCTTGCCGCAATCCCCCGTCCCCGAGGAACTTATCCTTTACGCATTCGTCCAGGTTCAGGCACTTCCTTATCAGCCTCGGGGTCCTTCGCGGCCTTCTTCGCAAGGCCTTCGCACGACCCGTACCCGCACGCGCCGCAGTTGAACTTCGGCAGCATCTCCAGAATCTTCTCGACATCCTTGTCAGCAGGCATAGTGATCTCACCGAGAATCCTCTGATATATGGTGCTCAACAGCTATTAACTTTTCTTTTAAGGCGCGGCCTGCGTGCCCGCCGCATGATCCATGCAAATAGGCTTATTAACGGGGAAAACAAACAATATTGCAAGTGACTTTGGTAATATGATGCCCAGCAGGAAATTCCAGAAGCGGCCGGAGGACTTCGTCTGCGAGAAGTGCGGCGCGGAGGTGAAGGGCAGCGGCTACACTGACCACTGCCCGAAATGCCTGGTCAGCAAGCACGTCGACAACAATCCCGGAGACAGGGCGTCGGAGTGCAAGGCGCTGATGTTCCCGGTCAGGACGCACTACAAGGACGGAGGGTTCATAATAACCTACAAATGCAGTGGCTGCGGAAGATCAAGGAAATGAAGGCCGCTGCGGACGACAACGAGGAATTGCTGTTCAAGCTGCTTAACGTGAGGACAATAGCGGACAGCCAACAGCTATGCCTTTATCATGGTCCCCTAGCACTTCTTCGCCTTTCAGTGCCTTGGTCAATGTTCCCGGGGGTGAGCGCGTTCACTATCTGCGATTCTATGCCGATCCCGAGCAACTCGGAGACCTTCTCTGGACATTCCCCCGGTGACGTCGGTAGCGGTGGAGCCCGTCAGCCCTATTTTACCTGGTCTATGTTCGCTGAGTTTATCTCTCGTATCAATTCGCATCCGGATTCTTGTTGGGATCGGAGGTGAAAACGCCGTCCACGTTCCCCGCGTGTATGATCCTTTCCGCATTCAACTTGACCGCCAGGTAAGGCGCGATCTCGTCGCCGGAGAGGATCGAGCACTTCTGCTTCTCGTCATAGGCGGGGACTCCATAGAGGACAGGGACCATGCCTATCTCCACCAACTTTTCTAGCGTGGTGGTGCACATATTCGACCAGTTTGCCAGAATTCATGACCGCCGATGCCGACGCCTGGAGCGGGAACGCGGGCACGTCCTCTGCTATCAGGTACTTTGTGACCATGCAGTTAAGTTCGTTCTGCAGTCTCTGGGTCTCAGCGAAGTCCTTCAGCTGGCTGTCCGTCCTTATGCCTTTGTCGATTCCCGTCTTTTTCACTATGACGTGGCCGTACGAACCGACGCCGTGGATTATTATCAGCCCCTCCTTGCGGTTCCACGCAGAAGAGATTTCCTTAGAGATCTTTGTCAGGTTCTCCGGGTTTATCCTGGGCAGTGTCGCTGAACTTGTCCGTGATAACGGAGCCCCCGACTTTCAATATTGTAAGGTTCATGCCAATCACTATTCTATCATCAATGCTTTCCCCGTCGATTCTGACTCTGCTCCCCGTTTTGATGTTCTCCAGGGCAATCTTGTCGACGCACGGAATGTCGGATATTATCGCCCCAACGGCCACTATGGGCTCGCACTCCTCGTTTATGATGGCGATCGGGGCGACGCCGTTCTTCTTCATCCGGTACAGCACGTAGGAGCCGACCGTGGAGCCCTTTCCGGTGGGGAAGACCAGCACCTTGCCCTTTACGCTCTTGCCCTCCAGCGGGTGCCCCTTTTCTATGAAGATACCGGTGTCGGGGTCCACGCCGCCCAGGAATCCTATCGGCTGGCTGGAGACGAGCGCCTCGCCCTCTGCCTTGTCCGTACCTTATGACCCTTCCCTTGAGCATCATTCCCATCTACCCGTTATCGCCGCGCCTATGCACTGCTCGAGAGAGCCGAACCTTACCTTTAGCCCCGAGTGGGTCGGCGCGTAGAACGCCGCCTTGCCGGAGTTCGTGGCCAGGTTCGTGAATCCGAAGTCCTCGACCGGCGCGACCACCAGGCACGTGTCGTTGAGCACCTTCCCTCCGCTCTGCGTTATGGTTCCGACCGCCTCCTTCGCCTTCTCGCTTACGTACTTGGAAGTGGTTATCCACAGCTCCGCCTTCACCTTCTTGCCCCTCAGCAGTTCCGCGATCCTGTTAAGCTCCTCCACGGAGGCGTGCGGGCAGCCTATGCTGACGAAATCTATGTCCTTGACATCTGAGTTCAGCGCCGCGTAGCCCTCGTCAAGGCTCTCTATGGTTATCCTCTCCGCCGTGTCCCTCAGCGCGTTCCCTTCTTTGGCCTCCGGAGTGATCCCCTCGGCGTGGTACAGCGCCACCGCGCCGCTCGCGGCCATGGATGCGCCGAAGACCTTGAGCTTGTCGCGGTCCGATTCGTTCAGACCCTTCACGTAGGGCACCTTGTTCTTGACCATCCTGCCGATCATGTTCCCGAGCGCGCCGAAGTCCTCGAATCCCTTGACCTCGCACTTCACGTCGAATACGAAGTCCGCCTTCCTGTTCTCGTCCAGGTGGAAGCCGTACGCCGCGGTCTTCCCGCAGATGGCGGCGGCAAGTGCCGAGGGGCCTCCCTCCCTGTTGGTCCTCGCGCCTATCACCGAGTTCGCGTACGCTACAGCAGACGATTCGCCCCACGCTATGTGCTCCCCGAACTTCGGGTACGTTGCCGATCAGGTAGGGGGTGCACGTGCACGTCGATGGTATTCCCATCTTCATGAACGCGTCCATGACCTTGAGCTGCTTCTTCGCGAACTCCTCCTTGAACCCGAGCTTCCTCCAGTTCTCCAGGTCCATGCCGGCCGGGTTCAGCGTCGTCTTGACGGTGATTTTGCCCCCCTTGCTCGCCCAGTCCTCCAGGAACTCTATTCCCGCGTCGCCAAGGTTCTTGTAGCTGACCCCGGAGACCTGCACGCTCCCCACGTCGACCAGCTTCTCCGCGTCGTAGATCTTCCCCAGCGCCACGATGATCTCCATGGCCTTGCGCACGCCCTCGCCGCCCTCGCCCGCGAGCATCCGTTCTTCTTCTTTCGTGAGGAACATCGGATCACAAATAACTCTTCAGGTCGACCTCGCCGTACCTCTCGCGCTTGAAGCTCTTGTCCTTCTTGTCCCAGGGGATGGTGGCGTCGATGCCCGCCTTCGCGGTCGTCGCTTTCTTACCCTCAGTCAGGTCCCCCGAGGGGTCCAGCGACGATCCCGGCTGGCCCGCCGTGACAATCGCGTTCCTGTCAGCCTGGAACCTGGTGGCTATCGACCATTCCACGTCGTTCGGGTTGTAGATGTCGATGTCGTCCTCCACTACGATGCAGTGCTTGAGGGAGCCGTGGCCCCTGAACGCGGCCTCGGCGGCCTTCCTGCCGTCGTCGGTGTTCCGCTTCTCTATCTGGACCACCGCGTGCAGCCATGACGCCCCCCCCGGGGTCACGAGGACGTTCCTGCACTTGCAGACCTTGCTCACCTCGTTGAATATCGTCGGCTCCCTGGGCATGCCCATGAGGAGCTTGTGCTCGCCCATCCCGGGCAGCAGGGCGTGGAACATCGCGTCCTTCCTGCGCGTGATCTTCTTTATCTCGATAACCGGCTGCTCCCTCTTCCGGTCGTATGTCTCGGTCAGGTCGAGGAACGGGCCCTCCTTAGTCGTCCTGTTGGTTATCCTGCCCTCGAGCACGAACTCGGTCTCGGCGGGCACCTCTATGTCCACCGTCTTGCACTTCACCAGCTTGGTCTCCTCCAGCGCGTTGGCCATTCCGAGCTCGTCGACGCCGATAGGGAACGAGGTCGCGCCCGCCAGCAGGACCGGCACGGAGTTCCCGATGCAGATCGCGACGTCGAGCTCGCCGGTCTTCTTCAGGGCGGTGTACGTCCCCCGGTTCTCGACTATCCTGGCCGCGAAATGGTTCCTGTCCATCTGCATCAGCCTGTGGAAGCTCGAGTTCCTCATGCCCGGTCTCGGGGTCCTTAGTTATGCAGACCGCGGAGGCGATGTACTTTCCCCCGTCCTTGGGCATGTAGCTGCAGGATGGGCAGCGCGTCAAGGTCGGCGTCCTCGACGACCTCCTGGCACGGCCCGCTCCCGACGACCTCCGGTTCTTTCCTGTTGTTCATCGCGTGGACGAGCGTCTCCGAGCAGCCGCTCCTTGGCTATGCCCAGCGAGGACGCCACCAGCTCCCTCGAGGAGATCAGGTTCCCGACCACCGGGAAACTTCGACTCCTTGACCTGCTCGAAAAGCACCACCTTCCCGTCGAGGGCTGCGAGGATGTTGGCGATCTCGAATTCGGTGGAGACCTCCTTCCTTATCCTCACGAGCCTGTGCCCGGCTTCCAGCCCCTCTATGAATTTCCTGAGCCCATAAGTATTCACGCTTATCCTGATTCAGCATTTAAATCCCCGTGGCCTCATCCCCGAGATTGGCCGATGCGCCTGCCAATGAGCGGACTGGCCTCGAATGCGTCGAAGCCCTCTCGCCTTGAACGCGGACATCAGCGCCTCTTTGTTCTCTGCCTTCGCCAGGACCACGGCCATCCCGCCGCCGCCCCCGCCGCTGAGCTTCGCGCCGAAGGCGCCGTTCGCCCTCGACAGTTCCACGACCCTGTCCAGGTTGCCGTTCGATACGCCCAGCCGCCTCAGCAGCTCGTGGTTCCTGAACATGTGCCTTCCCGCCTCGCCCAGGTCGCCCTTCTCGAGCGCGGCGTGGCCCGAGAGCGTGCAGTCGTCTATCTCGTCAAGCATCCTCTCCGTGCTCTCCTTGTCGCTCTTGTAGAGGCTCGCCACGCGGCCCACGGTGACCGCGGTGCTGAGCTTCGGCCCGGTGTTCACCAGTATGAGATTCAACGGCGTCCCTATCTTCTCCTTCCTCGCGCCTAGCGCGGAGTTGTACGTCACGTAGCCCCCGTAGAAGGCGGTGGAGACGTCTATGCTGCCCGCGTTCTCGTTGACGTGGGCTACCCTCTCGCCGTCCCTCGCGATGTCGATGACCTTCGCGCCGGGAAGGCCGCTGCCCTTGGCGAGGAGGCAGGTGAACGCGGTGAAGCAGGATGCGCTGCTCGACATTCCGGACTTGACTGGTATCTCTGAGCTCACCCTCATGTCCCTGTGGAGCACGTCGACGCCGCACTCGGCGAAAAGCCTGGCAGCTATCGTGGCGAAGGGGAGGAAATCCAGGTTGATGCACGAGCCCGCGACGTACTCGGCCATGTTCTTCCTCGCCCTGTACGCGACGCTGATGTCGCGCAGGTCGTTCGCGCGCAATTCGATAGACTTGTCGCCCAGGTCGGGCAGCGCGATCCCCAACCCGCCCGATGCCTCCTCGGAGGAGCATCTCGCGTACTTGCTTACCGCTAAGGCCATCGAGTTCCTGCCGTACACGACCGCGTGCTCGCCGAAGAGCTTTATGACCCCCGGAGCCCTTATCTCCATCTCGCATATATGCGCAGGGGATGAATTTATTAGTATTCTTGCGCATCGCACATCGACGAAGTGCGAATGCGCGCGCCGCCCTTCGGGCGTCCGGACGCATTTCACGTTCATTGTCGAAGCATATGGGGCCGCTTAAATAGCACGGGAAACAAAGGTATGCTTGGGATAACATGGTAGACACAGCGACAACGATAAAAAGTCAACCGATAGAGGTAGGCGTTTTTAATCCGAGCATTTCGCGCGCGGATTTGCAGCAAGAACCGGCGCCGGTTCCAGTCGTCAGGCGAACAACCGAGCTTGCACGCGTTCACAGGGATTACCCCACCCACGACGTTCCGCTGAGAAGCGCAGTGGACGATATGCTCCAGCAGGAGCCCGCCGCATCTTCCTTCAGAAGCGTGAAGCGTCCTAGCGACTTGGCGGTGGCGAGAGCAAGGCCCCTGCAGGTTTATGTAGAGCCCCAAATCAACAGTGGCGGAGTCCTGGACATACTGCCACTCGAAGTTGCGGCGGACGCGTGATTCCATGGACGCATCGACGATGGAGGGCCGCGGAGCATCCGCCCCGACTCCTTTCGACAAGCTGGATACCCAAAGGCAGTGTCTCATACTGGCAGAGCTTCACGAGAAGAACGAGAACCTGTCCATGGCGCTGACTCTCCAATTGTTCGGAAGCGACGAGCCGTCAGAACTGGTGAACGGAGTGCGCGTCAAGAGATCCGTGGCCAATGTTCTGGCTTCGGGAATCTGGAACGGATCAATAGACATAGACATACTATCGTCCGTCTCCCACGCGAGGGAGGTGTGGACAACGGATTATTCGGAATTCAAATTGCCCAAGGAGGCAGTCATCTGCGCTCTGGACAGGGTAGCCGCGCAGCTAGCGGCTCCCAGGTGGGACGATATCGGAGAACAGCTGACCGCCGCCCGCAGGAGGGGCATAGAGGAAAGGTCCGCAGGGATCGGCAACGCCCTGGCGCTCGCGAAAGGAGTAAGATCGAGCGTGGTTAGCGATAGAGTCGCCGCTCCCGCAGCCGTTTCCCTACGCAAAGTCGGTTTTCCTACTGCCTGAAGCGCAGTGGAGGGGAGGCCTGCGCTGGACTCGTCCTGACGTAATTTTCAATGCAGAGCATAGCCTTTATTAGCGTTCGGGCGCACAGTATATCAGTATATCGACGGACGCGACTGGAGTTCGCCATACCGGTGTTTTTACATGGCAACGCAAAGCAAGAAGGACCTGCTCAAGAGGCACGTCAAGGACATAGACCTCAAGAGGGACATGACCGTCAGGGAGCTGATCGACGGCATGGAGAACGTCGGCGGCTTCTCCGCGCAGCACATGGTCGACGGGATAAAGATACTCGACAGCATGCTCAAGGACAAGGACTCGTTCAATTTCCTCTCGTTTCCCGCTGACATAGTGGCCACGGGCCTCAGGGGCGCGCTCGCGGCCTCGGTGAAGTACTTCGACGCGATAATCACCACCTGCGGCACGCTCGACCACGACCTGGCCAGGGCCCACGGTGGCGTGTACAGCCTGGGGAGCTTCTACGCCGACGACGCCAAGCTCTTCAAGGAGAAGATATACAGGCTCGGCAACGTCTTCATAGAGCAGAAGGAGTACGGGCGGAGAGGTCGAGGACTCCTTCAACGAGATAATGATGGACATCTACAAGTCCCCGGACTACAAGAAGGAGTACAGCCCGAGCGAGCTGCTGAGGGAGTTCGGCAAGCGGATGAAGGACGACGGCTCCATAATGAGGCAGGCGTACCTGCACAACGTTCCCGATCTTCAACCCGGGCATAGTCGACGGCGCCTTCGGGACGCAGCTGATGATGTTCTCGCGCACGCACGACTTCAAGCTCAACCTGCTGAGGGACGAGGTGATCCTGAGCGACATAGGCTTCGACAACAAGGTCACCGGCGCGCTGATGGTCGGCGGAGGCATAAGCAAGCACCACGTGATCTGGTGGAACCAGTTCAAGGGGGGCCTCGACTACGCGGTCTACATAACCACCGCGACGCAGTTCGACGGCAGCCTCTCAGGGGCCAGGCTCACCGAGGCGGTCTCGTGGGGCAAGGTGAAGGAGCTGGCGAAGCAGGTCACGATAGACGGCGACGCCACGATAATCCTGCCGATAATGTTCTCCTGCCTGAACCTTACGAAATGAACCAGGCCGACCCTGCAGATAGCCTTAAATTACCGTTTGAGCTGATATTCATACAAGAATAAAATAGGCAGAAGTATATAAGTACTAAAATAGGCCATTAATCTCGTAGGATGGTCAATTCCCATGAGGGTTATTTCCTCAATCTAGGTTTAACGTTTGAACAATTTGGTGAACCAATGTCGTCGAACTATTCTTTTACGTCGGAGAGCGTTGCCGAAGGGCACCCGGACAAGGTCGCGGACCAGATATCTGACTCGGTGCTGGACGCGATACTGGAGAAGGATCCTGCCGCGCACGTTGCCTGCGAGACCATGGTCATGCAGGGCATGGTCCTGCTGACGGGGCAGATAACCACCAGCGCATACGTTGACATATCCAAGGTGGTGAGGAAGACGCTCAAGGAGATCGGCCTCGACAACGCCAAGGACGGTCTGGACTGGTCGACATGCGGGATAATAACCGCGATCGAGGAGCAGTCGCCCGACATAGCGATGGGAGTCCAGGAGAGCACCGGCCTGGACATCGGCGCGGGAGACCAGGGAATGGTCTCCGGATACGCTTCCGGACGAGACCAAGGAGCTCATGCCTCTCCCGATACTCCTGGCGCAGAAGCTCGCATTCAGGCTCGCGGAGTGCAGGAAGACGGGCGTGCTGCCTTACCTGAGGCCCGACGGCAAGTCGCAGGTGACCGTCGAGTACGTCAACAACGTGCCGAAGAGGGTCTCGGTCGTCGTCATAGCCGCGCAGCACAACGAGGGCGTGGAGGAGGAGCAGATAAAGAAGGACATAATCGAGAAGGTCATCAGGCAGGTCATACCTGCGGAGCTGCTCGACGCGAACACGAAGTTCATAATCAACGGCACGGGAAGGTTCGTCATAGGTGGCACCCTGGCGGACACCGGACTCACCGGAAGGAAGATAGTCGTCGACAGCTACGGGGCGATGGGGAGGACCGGCGGAGGCTGCTTCAGCGGGAAGGACCCGACCAAGGTCGACAGGTCCGGAGCGTACATGGCGAGATACATCGCGAAGAACATCGTCGCCGCGGGCCTGGCGAAGAGGTGCGAGGTCCAGGTCGCGTACGCCATAGGGATATCCCAGCCGGTATCTTTCTACATCGAGACTTCGGGCACAGGAATCATACCCGACGAGAAGATTACGGAGATCGCGCAGAAGGTCTTCGACACAAGGCCGGGAGCGATGATAAAGCTCCTCGACCTGAGGAGGCCGATCTACAAGAAGACCGCGTGCTACGGGCACTTCGGAAGGGAGGAACCGGACTTCACATGGGAGAGGACGGACAAGGCCGCCGAGCTGAAGGCGGCAGCGGGGATCTGATCAGGCGGTTTTCTTTTCCGGCCGCGTCGGCGTCATCTCTGCGCCTTCGCGAGCCTTTTCTTGACGTGCTTCAGCGAGGAGAAGGTGTCCCTGTCCATCTCGTTCAGCGTGAACGAGATGCTCGCGGCCTGCCTCTTCATGTTGGGTATGACTATGTTCTCGAGGGCGTTGACCCTCCTCTTGACTTTGTCTATCTCTATCACGAGCCTCCTGAGACCCTGCTCCCTCTTCGCGATCTCCACGACCATCCTCTTCACGTGGCCGAAGGAGTCCTCCACGTCGCTGACCGCGATGCTCGTCTGGAACCACGCTCCGCCGGAGGCCTCTGCGCCGAACTGCTGCTCAATGATGGGTATCCTGACGCCCATGACGTTCCTTATGCCTAGGCTCACCGTGCTCGTGTCCTCCATCTGCGCGGCGGCCTGCTCGAGCTCGAAGTCCCCGGCGAAGGTCGAGGCTATCGCCGTGGTCTTGTAGGCGGCCCTGAGCATCTCCTGGAGCCTCGCCCTGTCCGCCTCCGACTTCTGGAGGATCTTGAAGAACTCGATCACGAGCGCCTCCCTCTTCTTCTTGAGGAGGGCGTGCCCCTTCCCCGCGAGCTTGGCGCTCTTCTTGAGGTTGATCAGGTTCATCCTTGTCGGGTTTATCTTCGAAGGCATCGTTTCACTTCTCGGCCTTGCCCTTCTTGAGGTACTTGTCTATGTACTCCTTCTTGATCCTCGTGAGGTCCTCCTCCGGCAGGCCGGCGAGAAGCTCCCATCCGATCTGCAGGGTCCTCTCTATGTTCCTGTCCTCGAACTCGCCCTGGCTTATGAACCTCTTCTCGAACTCGTTGCCGAAGCCGAGGTAGAGCTTGTCGCTCTCGCTCAGCGCCTCCGCGCCGATTATCGCGCTGAGGTTCCTCGCCTCCTGCGCCCTGGAGTATGCGCCGGCGAGCTGGTCCGCCACTCCGCGGTGGTCCTCCCTCGTCTTCCCGGGGCCGATGCCGTTGCCCATGAGCCTCGAGAGCGACCCGATCGGGTTGACCGGCGGGTAGATGCCCTTGTTGCCCAGCCCCCTGTCCAGGTATATCTGGCCCTCGGTGATGTAGCCGGTGAGGTCTGGTATCGGGTGCGTGACGTCGTCGCCCGGCATCGTGAGTATCTCGAGCTGGGTTATGCTCCCCTTCTTGCCGCGTATGACGCCGGCCCTCTCGTATAGGCTCGCGAGATCCGTGTACATGTATCCTGGGTAGCCCCTCCTTCCCGGCACCTCCTCCCTCGCGCTCGCGAGCTCCCTGAGGGACTCGCAGTAGTTGGTCATGTCGGTGAGCATGACAAGCACGTGCATGCCCCTCTCGTAGGCCAGGAACTCGGCCGTCGTCAGCGCGAGCCTCGGCGTGAGTATCCTCTCGATGCTCGGGTCGTCGGCGAGGTTGATGAACGCCACCGTCCTCTCCAGGGATCCCGTCTTCCTGAAGTTCTCTATGAAGTAGGACGCGTCGTCGTACGTGACCCCTATCCCGGCGAAGACCACGGCGAACTTCTCGCTCATGTTCTTCACCTTGGCCTGCCTAGCGATCTGCGCGGCGAGCTGGTTGTGCGGGAGACCCGCGCCGGAGAAGATCGGGAGCTTCTGGCCCCTGACCAGGGTCATCATGCAGTCTATCGTGGAGACGCCGGTCTCTATGAAGTCGCTCGGCATCTGCCTCGCGACCGGGTTCATCGGCTCCCCGTTTATGTCCTTCTTCTCCCCGCTCAGTACTGCCGAGCCGCCGTCCTTCGGCCTGCCCTGCCCGTCGAATATCCTCCCGAGCATGTCGTCGCTCACGTGGGTCGTGAAGGTCTCGCCGAGGAAGCTCACGGACGTCGTCTCGACGTTTATGCCGCTAGTGGCCCCGAAGACCTGCACCACCGCGTATCCGTCGGCGCTCTCGAGCACCTGCCCGAGCTTGCTCTCCCCGCTCTGCAGGGTTATCCTCACTATCTCGCCGTACGCCGCGTTCCTCACGCTGTTCACTACTATGAGCGGTCCCGCGACGCGCTCGATCGTCTTGTATTCTACGTCAAATCTCATTCGCTCACCTTCTCAGTCTCCTCCGCCGTGGCCTCCTCCCTTATCAGCTTGCCGAACTCCCCGTCCGTCTCGGCCATGACCGACTTGACCTCTGCCTCTATCGAGGACTCCTTGGTCTCCTTCAGCCTGGCCAGCTTGCCCCTGACGGGGACCCTCATTATCTTGTCCGCGCTGACCCCCTTCTCGGCGGCCTCGCCGGCCCTGTCCCCGAAGTGGAGTATCGACTTCAGCATGAGGTCCTGCTTCTTCAGGCTCGTGTACGCGTCTATCTCCTCGTACGCGTTCTGCCTCAGGAAGCTCTCCCTCAGCATCCTCCCGACCTCGAGTATTATCCTCTCGCTGTCCGGGAGAGCGTCGGCGCCGACCAGCTGGACGATGTCCTTCAGGTCAGCCTCCTTCTGCAGGAGCGTCATCGCCTGTTTCCTGAGCCCGGAGAACTCCGGGCTGACGTTCTCGGCGTACCACTTGTCGAGCGCGTTGGCGTAGAGCGAGTAGCTGGAGAGCCAGTTTATCGCCGGGAAGTGCTTCGACCCGGCGAGCGAGGCGTCCAGCGCCCAGAAAGTCTTTATGACCCTGAGCGTGCCCTGCGAGACCGGCTCGGAGAGGTCCCCTCCAGGTGGCGATATGGCCCCTACGACCGTTATGGATCCGAAGGATCCCCCGAGAGTCCTTATCCTGCCTGCCCTCTCGTAGAACTCCGCGAGCCTCTTGGGCAGGTAGGCGGGATATCCCTCCTCGCCCGGCATCTCCTCAAGCCTTGCGGAGATCTCCCTCATGGCCTCGGCCCACCTCGACGTCGAGTCTGCCATGAGCGCCACGTCGTATCCCATGTCCCTGAAGTACTCGGCCATGGTTATGCTCGTGTAGACGCTCGCCTCCCTTGCCGCGACGGGCATGTTGCTCGTGTTCGCTATGAGTATCGTCCTCTCCATGAGGGGCCTGCCCGACTTCGGGTCCTTCAGCTCCGGGAACTCGACCAGCACGTCGGTCATCTCGTTCCCGCGCTCTCCGCATCCCACGTAGACCACTATGTCCGCGTCGGCGTACTTGGCTATCGAGTGGAGCGTGACGGTCTTCCCGCTGCCGAACGGCCCCGGTACCCCGGCGACCCCTCCCTTCGCGACCGGGAAGAGCGAGTCTATGATCCTGACCCCGGTGAGCAGAGGCATGTTCGTCGCTATCTTCTCCGCGATCCTCGCGCCGGTCCTAACCGACCTGGTCTGGAGCATCGTTATCTTGACGCTCCCCTTGGGCGTCCTGACGGAGGCGACCTCGTTCTCGACGGTGAAATCGCCCTCCCTTATCTGCTCGAGCGTGCCCGAGACCCCGTACGGGACCATTATCCTGTGCTTTATCAGCTCGGTCTCCTGGACGTAACCAAGCACCTGGCCCTCCGTGACCCGCGTGCCCTTCTTGACGCCCTTCTCGGCGTGGAAGCGCCACTTCTTCTTCCTGTCGATGGCGTTGAGCGAGATGCCCCTCGCTATGAAGTCGCCGCTCTTCTCCCTGATGACGTCGAGAGGCCTCTGGACCCCGTCGAATATCTTGGAGAGCAGGCCCGGCCCGAGCTCCACCGAGAGCGGCTTGCCCGTCGAGGTTACCTCCTCGCCAGGCCTCACTCCGCTGGTGTCCTCGTAGACCTGTATGACCGCGTTGTCCTTCTCAAGCCTTATTATCTCCCCTATCAGCTTCGCCGACCCCACCTTCACCACGTCGTACATGCTGCTTCCGCGCATGTCCTTTGCGACCACCAGCGGCCCTGCGATTCTCTCTATTGTTCCCATGATAATCACTTCTTCGTTTTGTCAGCTGCCATCAGGTCTATGCCGACGGCCCTAAGTATCAATCTCCTGAGCGTGTCGCTGTTCGTCTCCTCCTCCCCGTATCCAGGTATCGCTATGACGACCGGGTCGAGGGAGTTCTCTATCCTGTGGAGGAGCCTCCTGTCCCTGATTTCGGCGAGCGTGCCCTCGCTCGCTATTATGATGCCGACGTCCTTCCTCTCGAACAGGTCCGCGAGGAGCCTCTCGGGGTCCTCGCCCTTGCTCAGCGGGTAGGTCTCCTTCACCCCGGAGAGCTTCAGCCCCAGGGAGAGCAGCTGGTCGCCTATGACGACCATCTTCTTGGACTGTTGGATCATCTGGACCATGTCACCATCTTCCTTATTTCGTCCTCGGCGAGGCCGTAGCTTCTTCCCTTTACGATTATCCTGAGCGTCGAGACCTCCATCTCCTTTAGGTAGAGGAAAGCGATTATCGTCCCGAAGGAGAGCACGCTGTGCCTAACCGTCTTGAGCGCGTCGCGGAAGAGCTCGTTCATCATCGCTATCTCGAAGACCATGAGGGACTTGCCCTTGCCCGCGGAGTACTCCGCGGCGGCCTGCCTAAGGTCGAACGCCCCGATCGCCAGCGCCAGGGCGTCGACGCCCTTCGAGCTCTCGAAGGCCTTGCCCAGCGCGCCGGTGCCGACGCTCCCGTTGCGGACCAGGTAGCCCTTGACCGCGGCGAACTCGGCGCCGTGCCTCTTCGCGTTGAGCAGCGTGAGCGCGTTCTTGACGTCTATCCTCCTCGCGATGAGCTGCGCGGATTCCCTGTTTATCTTCCTGAGCCTCTCGATCGTGGAGCCGAGCTTCGCGTAGTACGCCATGTCTATCGCGCTGTCCACCTCCATGACGCTCTTCGACTTCTTGTACGCGCCGAGCGCCGCCTTGAGCTCCTGCTTGTACGGCGTGGCGGCCGAGAGCTTGGCGATCGCGCCCTCGACGCTGTTGGTTGCCATCGCGTCCCTCACCCTGGCGGCGGTGACGTACTTCGCGTCTATGAGGTACCTGGATATGTCGTCGAAGCCCTTGCCGGTGATCATCGCGCCGAACATGAACTTCGCGTTGCTCATGTCCCAGATGCCGACTATGTTGCGGACGAGGTCCTTGCGCGCGGCGGGCGCGACGTCGACGAGCTTGTTCGTCTCGCGGCCCAGGCTCTTGCTCAGCGCGAAGTCTATGAGCTTGTCCATGGACTTGGTCCCTCCGAACTCCTCGATGTAGCCCTTGTAGCTCGTCTGGAGGAGCATCGCGCCGATGCTCTCCATCTCCTTCGCCGCGAGCATGCGCTCGATCGTGTCCTTCGCGACGAGCTTGGACTCCATCGCCTTCACTCGGGTGTTGGAGTAGCCGTAATTGATGGCGTCGCGGAATCCTGGCATCTTCTATCACTTGTGCTTGCGCCCGCGCTTCAGCTTGGGCTTCGGGGCTCTCCTCGCTTTCTTCGCAGCCTTCTTGGCGGGCTTCCTCTTGGCCTCCCTTCTCGCAGGCCTCGGCTTCGCTCCCGCGGCCTTCCTGGCGCCCGCCGGCCTCGGCGTCCCGAAGACCCCCGCCCTGAGGGCCTCCCTCACGGCGGCCCTGTTCCTGTCGAAGAGGGTGTCGAGCGTGGCGTCGATCTTTATCCTGCCGCCGGCCGCGTAGACCACCAGCCCGTCGCTCTTGGCGTACTTTATCTTGCCCGTGAAGCCCTTCACGTACCTGGCGTCGTCCTTGTCGATGACCAGGGTGAGGTCCTCCATCGGCGAGATCTTCCTGCGCCTCGGCGATCGCGGAGTCGAAGAGCCTCTTGTAGCCCTTCTCCCGGATGCGCTTCACGACCGTGGCCCTGGCCCTCTCGACGAGGTCGTCTATGAGACTGCTCCCTGGCCGCGAGCAGGATGTTCCTCTCCTGCATCTCCCTGGACGACTTGTACTCGAGGCTTATGCGGCCTATCTCGTCCTTGAGCTCGCGCTCGAAGGCCTCGTTCGCCGCGTTGGCCTTGGCCTTCGCCTCCCTGATCGCGGCCTCGGCCTCTTCCGCGGCCCCTTTCTCGATGGCGGCGGACTTCTTCCTGGCCTCGTCCAGTATCTCCTTCTGCAGTGCGTCCAAGTGGCATGGTGCCGACCTCAGATGCCGATGCCGAAGCCCAGCAGTATCAGCACGGCCACGACGAACGCGAAGATCAGTATGGACTCCGGAAGCACCAGGAAGAGCAAAGCCCTTCCGAACTCCTCCGGCTTCTCGGCCACGAGGCCCATTCCCGCGCTGCCGATCGCCGCCTGCGCCATAGCCGTGCCTATGGCTCCTCCGAGAATCGCCAGTCCTGCGCCTATCGCTCCTATCGCTGCGTCTGTTCCTAGTGTCATCAAATCATTCCTCTTTAGTGTAACGCCTCTTGTAACCGAACGGGCTGAACTCTACCCCGCCTCCCTCGTAGAACTTCGAGAAGAACTCAACGAAGTTGAGCCTGACCGCCTGCACCGAGCCCTCGAATATGCCCAGTATCATATTCATGAAGTGCAGCAATATAAAGATTACGAGGGTCAGCGAGAAGACCACTATGCCGCTGGACAGCGACGGCGTGAAGACCACGTCTATGAGAAGCGCGGTCATGACGCTAGCGAGCCCGAAGCCCATGAGCCGCGCGTAGCTCAGGGGGTGGGAGATCAGGCTGGTCATCTCGACCGCCTCCGATCCCGCTGAGGACCACTGTGGCCAGCGCCGCGACCACCGAGGCGGCCGCGCAGACGACCGCATACTGGCTGAGTATCCCGAAGAAAGTGCCCGCTATCGCGACCGTGCCCGCGAGCAGGAACACGATGGACGTGATCTTGCTTATCGCCAGCTTGACGTGGCCCTTATTGTACTGGTTGATGAAGCCGAACGCAAGGCCGAGGGTCACCTGCACGATCCCCATGAGCACCCCCGCCGCCAGTATGGTGGTGAGGTTCTTGAGCCAGTCGAAGCCCTGGAAGGTCGTGAAGTACTGGTTCATCGGGAGGCCGAAGTACTGGTTCGAGAGGAAGCCGAAGAAGATTATGGATACGGAGCAGAGCTGCCATATCTTCGCCGTGTTGCAGACCAGGTCGTCGGGGTTCGTTATCCTGGTGACCAGCGTCGCGAGCAGGAACGACATGATGCCGTAGCCCACGTCGGAGATCATCAGGCCGTAGAATATCGGGAACGTGAGTATGAATATCCAGGTCGGATCCAGCTCGTCGCTCCTCGGCAGGTTGACGAAGCTCACGAGGAAGTCGAAGGGCTTCAGGAACTCCGGCCGCTTTACGAGCGTCGGCGCCAGTTCGTCTGTCTCGAGCGCGTCAAGCATGAACCTGCCCCTGGCGACCCTCTCCAGGTCGGCGCGGAGCGAGCCCAGGCGGCCCTTCACGATCCAGCCCTCGATTATGAACGTCGAGTCGGTCTTCTTGAAGTTCGCGCTGACCCCGGCCCTGTCGGCCTCGACGGCGAGCATCTCTATGATGCTGGCGATCTCCAGGTAGCTCTTCGAGGCGTGGTTCACGAGCTTTCGGAGGATCTCCGCCTTCTCCGCTGCAAGCTTCTGCCGCCGCCCGTCGAGCCGCGCGAGCACTTCCTCCGGCTTCCCGTCGAGCCTGCCGTTCTCGATGTCTATCTCGTAGACGCCGTTCATCCCCGTGATCCCGCCGAGCGCCTCCGCGCCGCCCTTCCTGTACGCTATGAACAGCAGCCGCTCGTCCTTCGTCTGCTTGTGTATCATCTCGTGGGCCCCCCTGAGCGTCGCGAGCTCAGCGTCGACCTTCGCAGACGCGCCCTTCGCTATGGAGAACGCCCTGAACGAGAGCACGCCGCTCCCCAGCCTCGAGAAGTCTATCCCGGTGCCCGTGAAGCGGTTGGCGAGCGTCCTCGCCTCTGCGATGGAGTTCAGCTCCGCGTCTATCGCGTTCCTGCGCTCCTCCAGCGAGAAGACCTCTCCCACCGCCTTCAGCGACCTCGCCTTCGCTATGAGCAGCTCGCCGTCGACCTGCCTGTGCGCAGCGGCGTGAGCCCTGACCTTCTTCTCGTCGAGGTGCTTCTCCACCACGACCTTGAGCTTCTTGTCCAGGTGCCTCCTGAGTATCGCCTCCGCGGACCTGTACCTGATGGTCAGCTCGGAGACGGCGGGCACCTCCAGCGCGGCGTCGTCCTGCGCCGGGAGCGCGCTCTTCCTTATGTCCATGACCCCCCTCTTGTGGAGCTCCTTTATGATCGCGTACTTCCTGTTCTTGAGGGCTATTATCCTGATCTTCTGCATCCGCTCGGTATGGAGCAAATCATTCACCCAGGATCTGATCGGCGACCTTCCTAGCGAGCCTGCCGACGACCTCGCGGCTGACCCTCCTGCCCCTTACCTTGGAGGCCTCCTTCTGGGCGTCAGCGACCGCCTTCCTGTTCTCCGCCTCGAGCCTCTTCGTCGCCTCGGCGATCCGCGCGGTCCTCTGCGCGGCCGTGGTCGTCGCGGCGTTCTCGACGATGTTCCTGGCCTTCGAATTGGCCTCGTCCACCACCGCCTTGCCCCTGGCGTTCGCCTTCTCGACTAGCGCCTTGGCCTGGCTCTCCGCCTCCTCAACCTTGCTTATCGATTCCATTCCGCTGGTCATTCTATCCCGTACAAATAGTGCAAATAATACTACGTTGGCGTTTAAAAACCTTTTGAATTTTTAACATAGGCTTTAGGCACGCGCCCGCTTTTCGGGACGCGCGGTGCTCGAAGGGCAGATTTCCTTCAGCACGCACCTCTCGCAGCGCTTGCGCCTCGCGGTGCAGGTGTCCCTCCCCAGCTCTATGAGCAGGCCGTTCACCTTGCCCCAGTCCTTCCTCGGGATCCTCCGCGTCAGGTCCGACTCTATCCTGTAAGGGTCCCTGTTCCTCGTCAGCCCGAGCCTCCTGGAAGTCACCGCGACGTGCGTGTCCACTGCTATGCCCTCGTCTATCCCGTAGCCCTCGCTGAGGACGACGTTCGCTATCTTTCGCCCGACCCCGTCAAGCTCCAGCAGCTCCCCAAGTGTCCGCGGGACCCTCCCGCCGAACCGCTCGACTATCGCCCTGGACGCGGACCTCAGGTGCCTGGCCTTGGTCTTGTAGAAGTTTATCCCCTTCAGGCATCTCCTGAGCTCCTTGGGGTCCGAATCTGCATAATCCCCGAAAGACCTGAACCGCCTGAACAGCTGCGCCGTGGTCTCGTTCACCTGCTTGTCCGTGCACTGCGGGGAGAGCAGCGCGGCGACGAAGAGCTCGGTCGTGCCGGCGTGCCTGAGCTGGGTGTGGAGTTTCTTGCCGTACTTCCTGTATAGCTTTTTTAATACGACGCTCGCATAGTCATCCATGTGCGTTCCTTGGTCTTGAACGCATAAAAGTGTTCCGATGAGCAGGAAACCGGCAGTCGCTGACGTGTTCTATCCGGCGGACGCCAAGGCGCTCGGCGGGCTCGTGGAGGGCTTCCTGAAGAAGGCCCGCGCGGGCAGTAACGCGCCCTGCCGCGCGCTGTCGGTCGTCGCCCCTCACGCGGGATACGTCTACTCCGGCCAGGTCGCCGCCTACTCGTACGCCGCGCTGTCGGAGTCCCACAGGAGGAGGAAGTTCGACTCGCTGGTGATCGTGGGCCCCAACCACACCGGCCGCGGCGAGCCCATCGCCGTCTCGATGCAGGACTGGGAGACGCCGCTCGGAACGGTAAGGAACGACGCCGCGCTGTCCAGGAGGATAATCGGCCACTCGGAACTCATCTCCGAGGACGAGGACGCGCACGAGGGGGAGCATTCTGTGGAGGTCCAGCTTCCTTTCGTGCAGGTCGCGCTCGGCGACGTGCCTTGCGTTTTCGTTTGCATGGGCGACCAGTCGCCGGAGTCCAGCGAGCTGCTGTGCAAGGCGATACTCTCCGCGGCCAAGGGCCTAAGGCGCAATGTTGCCGTAGTCGCGAGCTCGGACTTCGACCACTACGAGCCGGCCGGCGTGGCGAAGGGCAAGGACCTGCCCGCGATCGAGGCGATAGGGAAATTGGACGTGAGCAAGTTCAACGGCCTTCTCGCGGGGAGCGGCGACACCGCCTGCGGCTACGGCCCGATCTCTGTAGCTGCCGGGTTCGCGAAGGCGTGCGGCGCCGGGGAGGGACGCCTGCTGAAGTACGCGAACTCGGGGGACGTGACCAAGGACTACTCGTCGGTAGTCGCCTACGCCAGCATCGCTTTCGTATAGCGACCTCGCAAGCGTTATTATCCTTGCAGCCGCATTATAGCGACCTCGCAAGCGTTATTATCCTTGCAGCCGCATTCTACAACATAATAAGGGAGATGCGATGGCAGACGATCCGCAGGACGGCATCTACGAGCCCGCGGAGGATTCGTTCCTGCTGCTGTGCGCGGCCGACCTCGCGAAGGGCAGGGTGCTGGACCTCTGCTCGGGGAGCGGGATAGTGGGCCTCCGCGCGGCGCAGCGCGCCGACGAGGCGCTCCTCATCGACGTTAACCCGAAGGCGGTAGCGCACATGCGCAAGGAGATCCTCTCGCGCGGGCTCAAGAACTGCAGCGCCGTGGTCTCGGACCTCTACGAGAACCTCGGGAAGGAGAAGTTCGATTTCATATTCGCGAACCCGCCTTACCTCCCGTGCGAGTGCAAGGGCGGCGTCTGCAAGGAGCTGCATTCCTGCGGAGGCAAGCACGGCTACGAGATAACCCTGCGGATAATCAAGGGGCTGAGGGACCACCTGGCGGAGCACGGCAGGGCGTTCCTGATAACCTCCACCGCCTATGACGTGGATGTCGTGCGGGACGCGATAACCAAGGCGGGATTCTCCTTCAGGAAGATGGGCTCGGAGAAGTTCTTCTTCGAGGAGCTCGGCCTGCTCGAGATCTGGGCTCCCGAGGGCGGCAGCGCCGGGCAACATATTTAATTGCTGCGTTGGTAATTCAATCAAGAACGGAGGACCTGGATGCCCAAACAAGACCTTGCATATCTCTTGCTGAGCCTGAGGGAGGATGTCAGGGGCCTCCGCTTCCTGTTGGATGCCTTCGGCAACTGGTACGATTTCGCGCTCCTCTGGATCGGGGTCAAGGACGACGTGACCCTGGTGTGCAATTACCCCCGCTGCAAACTCAAGACAGTCAGCATCGACGCGGGGGACGGCCTGATAAGGATCGTCTACAGGAACAGGCCGCTGCTCTTCAGGTTCGCCTCGAGGAAGCAGCTGGGCAACGCGATGCGGAACATCTATCAGTGCTTCATACAGGAGCAGTACGGGGCCGTGCGGGTGAGGAACAGGACCGTAGTGGACATCGGAGCGAACAACGGGGACAGCGCGATATATTTCGTGGCGAATGGCGCGTCCAAGGTGTACGCCTACGAGCCGTACCCCCGCTCTTTCGGCCAGGCGAGGGGCAACATCCGGCTCAATGGCATGCAGAAGAAGGTGAGGCTGGCCAACGAGGCGGTCGGCGCGCGGGCCGGGGAGGTGTCCCTGGACCCCGGATACGAGAGCGTGAGCAACTCGATGCTCGAGGAATCGCGGCACGGGAAGAGGATAAGGGTGACGACCCTTGACCGCATCGTGGCCGCGCACAGATTGCGGAACGCGGTGCTCAAGGTGGACTGCGAGGGGAGCGAGTACGGGATATTCTCGGGCGCCAGCGACGCCTCCCTCGCATGCTTCGACCAGGTGGCCATAGAGTACCACTTCGGCTACGAGCGGCTGGTGAAGAGGCTGATGGCCGCGGGGTTCAGGGTGAGCTACACCGAGCCGAAGGCGACCAGGAACGCGGAGACCAACGGCGTGAGGATCGTGTACGGTGACATATATGCAAGGAGGTAGGCGCGCGGGCCTCGGGGGGCGAACTGTCACCGCCACGGGGCTCAGGCGCGACCGCGACGAGCGGCGCAGGAGGCTCGTGCTTCTGGCCCTCGTCATAATCATGGGCTACGCGCTCGTCTACCAGCTAGTCTTCGTGGAGGGCCCGTCCTATTTCGGAGACGACACCGTGTACACATACTACGCCAACCTCGCGCTCCACGGGACGTTCTCGGAGAACATGGACATATTCAGCGTCAGGCTCCTCAACATCTACCCCATCGCGCTCTTCTACGCCCTCTTCGGAATCGGCAAGCTCTCCAGCGCGGGGTGGGCCATAGTCTCCTTCCTCGGATCCATAGCGATCGCCTTTCTCCTGGGCAGGGAGCTGTACGACGAATACGCCGGCCTGCTCGCGGCCCTTCTGCTCAGCTTCTTCCCCCTCCTGGTGGCGCTCTCCGGCACCCCAAGCCCGAACATCCCGGAGATGTTCCTGGCGGGATTGGCGGTCCTCGCGGCGGTCTACGGGGTCAGGAGGAACTCGAGGGGATGGTATTTCGCGAGCGGGGCCTCGCTCGTCGCGGCAGTCCTGGCGACGCCGGAGAGCGGCTACATCGTCCCTGTCGTGTTCGCCTACCTGCTCGCGGAGCTGCTCAGGAAGAAGATAAGGGTGGATCGGACCAGCCTCTTCTTCGTGGCCGGAATCCTGATCGCGGGGGCGTCCGTCCTGCTCGTCAACTACGTCTCCTGCGGCAACCCGCTGCAGACGCTGACTGTGACCTCCGCGGTGTACAGCACCGCCGGTACGCCGGCGGAGGGCATAATCATCAACACGAACCCATACTTCTACTTCGGCGTCATGTTCCCGTACAACGCGATCGGCTCCCTGGCTTCGATGCTGGCCGGGCATAACCTAGGCCCGACCGCGATCTGGAATTACGTCTTCCAGGCGAACTACAACTTCGCAGGCTTCTTCTTCTACGCGTTCGCGCTCTGCGCGGCGTACCTGCTCCTCGCACGGGAGAGGAGGGCCTACGTGCCGCTGCTCTGGTTCGCGATCGGCTTCCTGTTCCTGGAGTTCGGGCCAATATACGTCAGCCTGGTCCCTTTCAAGTACCTGCTCACGCACAGGCTCGAGAGGTACCTGACGCTGATAGCGATACCTCTCGCGCTGACGGTGTCCTTCGCGGTGATGAGCCTCCGTGAGAGGCTGCGGAAGGCGAAGCACGGATACCTGGCGCTCGTCCCGTTCGTCCTGGTAGCCTTCCTGATAGTGACCGCCATACCCGTCGAGCAGCTTCTGTACCGACGCTGAACTACCAGCTCTACGACCAGACTGCGATCGCGAACTACCTCAACGCTATGCCCAACACGACAAGGATAGCCTACGAGAGCGGGTTCTCGATAATGCAGGTCTACATGCACTATGACAACATGACCAGGTTCCTTGTCTACGACCAGCTGAAGAACTGCACCGAGATACCCTCTGGATATTACGTCGTAATGCCCGAGTACGACGAGGTCTTCGGCCTGAACTACACGCCGAACCCCATCCAGTACTGCCCCGACTGGGAACTCGTCTACTCCCCGCAGATAGGCGGCAGCTATCCCGCCTACATAACCGGCGCCGGGCAGATGAGCGCCGCGCAGTTGTACTACGTGCGGCCAGGGTGAACTCCCTTTCGGCTCCCGTGTAAGCAATAAATACCCTGAGCAACAATGATGTGTACGTTGGCATCGTCCGGGCAGCGCCTTGGCGGAGCACGGTGACTATTCATGGCGGCAAGGGAATTCCTGGGATTGGGCATCACTGCGCTCAAGTCTAATTTCACCGCGCTGGTCGAGCCCTACAAGCTCAACTTCGCCATAACCTACCGATGCCAGGCACGCTGCAGGACGTGCAACATCTGGCAGACGAAGCCGAGCGGCGAGCTGACGCTCGAGGAGATAACCAGGTTCGCGGAGAAGAACCCCTCCTTCAGGTGGATCACGATAACTGGCGGAGAGCCCTTCCTGAGGAGCGACATAGTCGAGATAGTAGACGCCTTCAGGAGGAACTCGAGAGGGCTCTACCTGGTCACGATCCCGACCAACTCCCTGTCGAGCAGGGAGCTCGTTCTCGGCAAGGTGGAGGAGATAATGAAGCTCGGCATACCCAAGCTCTCTATAACTCTCAGCCTCGACGGGGGCCGCGGGCTGCACGACGAGCTGAGGGGCGTCCCGGGGCGTTCGACCGGGTGATGGCGCTGGCCAAGGGGCTCAGGGAGCTCCAGAAGAGATATTCCGGCCTCTACTTCGTCTTCGGCTACACGATAAGCAGGTACAACGTAGGAAGGCTCAAGGAAACCTACGAGGCGGTTAGGAAGGAGATCCCGGAGGCCGCATGGAACAACTTCCACGTCAACGTGGCGCATACGTCGGAGATATACTACAGCAACCTCAACATGGACCTGAAGACCGAGAACGCGGCGATAGCGCGGGAGCTCAGAGGCTTCGTAAGGAAGAGGAGAGCCGGGGCCAACGCCCTGGACGCGGTCGAGAGCGTATTTCTGAGGAACCTGATCAAGTACGTCGAGACCGGCGAGTCCCCGATGAGGAGCAGGAGTCTCGACGCGTCCCTGTTCGTAGACAGCAACGGGAACGTCTTCCCCTCGATAATGTGGGCCAGGAAGCTCGGGAACCTCAGGGATACCGGTTACGACCTGAGACCGATATGGGCCGGCGCGCAGGCCGCTGAGGCGCGGAAGCTGCTGCGGGAGGGAAAGGAGCCCGTTTCGTGGACCGCGTGCGAGGCGTACCAGGCGATAGTCGGAAACCTGCCGAGCTTCATCGGTCTCTTTCTCCCCGTATGAGTGGGCCTGCGCGCAAAGCATCTCCAACGCACCTCAGCGGAAGTCATATATATCTACATGTTGTAACATGTTATGACATTATAATACGTGATACGAATGGCCATGGATGCAAAAAACGCTGCGAAACCTTCGGAGGACGAGTTCGGCTCGGACAGGACCCAGAGGTGCATAGACCTGATGAGGCCCGAGGTCAGGAAGCTGATGAAGCTGACCCTCGCCCAGAAGATAAAGAAGTCCGAGGAGATAATCAGGCAGGCCGCCAAGAAGTACCCGAACATGGGAATGGGCTTCAGCGGAGGCGCGGACAGCGAGGTCATGGCGCACATCGTGCTGAAGATAAAGCACGACATCCCGATCCTGTTCGTCGACACCAGGTACGAGTTCCCCGAGACCTTCGACTTCGTCGAGAAGCTGAGGAAGGAGTGGGACTTCGAGAGCCTGACCACCGTAAGGGCGGGCACGGACAAGGCCGAGGAGTACAAGAAGAAGTACGGATTCGGAACCCCGGAGTTCACGCTGGCCTTCAACAAGCACCACAAGATAGAGCCCATGATGAGGGGCGTTAGGACCCTGCACATGGACGCGTTCCTCGGCGGAATAAGGGGCGTCGAGCACGAGGAGAGGGCGAAGGAGAGCATATTCTCCCCGAGGAAGGACCACATGAGGGTGCATCCCCTTCTCTTCTGGACCAGGGACGACGTCAAGACCTACCTGAAGAATAACAAGCTGCCGTACCACCCGCTGTACGACAGGGGCTACACGTCGCTGGGATCCACCCTGGACACGACCCCGAACAAGGGCTCAAGCATGCACGAGAGGGCAGGAAGGGGCGTTGCGAGGGAGAGGATAATGAAGAAGCTCAGGGCGCTGGGTTACAACTAGAGCCCGATCCGGAAGTTCTGCGGGCCTATGCCGATTCCAGGCATGGGCTCCTGCGCAGAATCTTCGTGCAGCCCGCAACCTTTTTATCCTACGAACGAGAATGATTCGCATGAGGAAGTTCAACATATCCATAATCGTCCTGGATACCATCAGGCTGGACACTTTCAAGATGCTGAACAGGAGGAAGGACCTGAACCTCTCGAAGCTCGGCAACTTCTTCTACCTTGGACAAGTGCATAGCCCCTGCGACCTGGACCCTCCCTTCGCACGCGTCCCTGTTCACCGGCCAGTACCCTGCGGAGCACGGCGCGCACGAGACGCGCACGGTCAAGTGCCTCGACATAGACAACATAATGCTCAAGTCGAAGACGTTCATAACCGACCTCAAGGAGATGGGCTACACCACCTACGCGGTGACGTCCAACCCATACTTCAGCCCGGTCTACGGCTTCGACGAGTTCGACCGCTTCATAGAGGAGACCTACTTCACCGACGTCTACGGCAGCGTCGTCGAGGTCTCCGAGAAGATCAAGCCCAGGATGGCGAAGTACAGGAGCAAGTACGGGACAAACGTGCTGAGGATATCCGCCGCGGTGCTCGGCGAGGACCCGGGCCTGTTCTTCGAGGCGCTCGCGACGGGCCTGGTCCTCACCCCGATCGCGGTCATGAAGAAGATGAAGGCGAAGCTGATCGACAATTGGCCGATAGAGAAGGGCGGGAGGAACATGGTGCGCGTCGAGAAGCGGATGAGGCTCAAGAAGCCCTTCCTCTTCTTCGCGAACTTCATGGAGCCGCACGACCCTTACGTCGGCACGCCATCCAAGGACCTGAACTGGTCCACGTCATTCATGAAGAAGGAGGTCGACCCCAAGCTGCTGAAGCTGTGGAAGAGGGCTGTACCTGAAGGCGTCGATAAGGGGCTTCAAGTACGCCCACGAGATGGTCGCGGACCTGATCGAGCGGTTCGGCGACGACCAGATGATAATCTTCCTCTCGGACCACGGCCAGTCCTTCAACGAGCACGGCTACGTGGGCCACGGGATAAAGCTCTTCGACGAGTCGGTCAGGGTGCCTTTCGCGGTGATGATGCCAAAGGGGTTCAAGGAGGTGAAGTCCAACGACTACTCCTCGCTCGTGAACGTGACGCGACTTCATCTTCGCCGCGCTGCAGGGCGACGAGAACGCCATGGAGAGGCTCTACAGCAAGGTCGTGAGGGCCGAGAGCTTCGGGATCCCCGCCAACGTCTCGCACGTCAAGGGCATAGACATGAACAAGGTTCGCAAGAACGACATAGTCAGGGTAAGGGAGTTCAAGTCAAGATGACCGTGGTCAGCGGTCACTTGGTGTAGCCGAGGGCCCTGAGCTTCTCAACGACCCCGTGCGCGTCCTTCTTGCCCTTCTTCTCAAGCTCCATCTCCGTTACCGTCTCCCTTAGGATGTACGTAACGTAGTCGGAGACCGACGAGAAGCTCGTGCTCCGTATCTTGTCCTGCAGCTTGTTGAAGAGGAGCGTGGGTATGGTTATGGTGGTGTACTTCCTCTTCTCGGCTGTTTTCTTGGCCATAGTGTCACCAAACGTAGGTAAACGTCACAGTATTACTGGTACAGCAGGATATTAGAAGGTTCGCTCGAGTCTGGCATTGCATGGAGGTTCCCGATTTCTGAAAAAGCACAATCTATAAATAGGGGTAGCGCCAATTAATCTACAAGGTAATCGGATGGCTTCAAAGACCTATACGACGATCGAGTTGCTCGGGACGTCACCCTGTGATGCATAACAAAGGGTACCCTACTGTAAAGAATTCTAACTTCTTATCCTGTTGAAAACATAAACGCCATAGTCACTACTGGAGTGACATTCGAGAAGATAGCCGATTGGCTCAAGGCATCCGTGGAAGGGAAGAAGACGGTGGGCATCGATTTCGGAGGGACCTTCGATTTCCAGAATATGTTTAATGACTTCAAATTATTGGCGAAAGCTCCCGAAGTCGAGGTCGTCGCATATTCCATAGACACGAAGGCCGAGCTCCACAGGAAGCCATATTTCCCGAATGATATCGTGATAGACATCGCCGACGAGGGAAAGACATCCAAGGCGAGGTATCCCGTGGCGCAGCGCGCGAGCCTCTACGTTTCTCAGCAGGCGCTGAGTACTGGGCAAGCTATGGACGCATACAAGGCGCTGACCGACAGGATAGTCAAGGAAAAGCCGCGCTTCAGGGCCGACCTGTCGGAGATCTACAATGCGGCGTCGTACGTCCTGGATCTGGTGAAGGACGCGAACACAGTCTTCGACGTCCAGCACGGAATGAACCGCGAGCTGCTATCGCTGCAGCTCGAGGATTCGCTCAGCATCAGCATAACCAACAAGGAACCCGATAGATTCAAGCCAGAACTGGGCGGAACGGGGCACGGAATGCCCCACATGAAAGAGGACGTAGTAGTATACGCGCTCGCGAAGGAAGGCAACAACGGCACCCTCAGGCACATGCTGGAGGAAATACAGAGGGGGCAAGAGACGAGACTGCTGGACGGGCGGCCTCAGATATTCGCCATAGCCGAGACCGGGAACTCCCTTTTCAGGGCATCCGCGAATCCACAGACCAGGGCATGCCTAAAAGGCATCTTCAGGTAGGCCGCGGCGACTCCACTTATCCTTTGAATATCGGCCGCTTCGAGAGCAGCATGCTGAGCGTCAGCGGGCTCCTTGGCATGCCGTCGAGTTCCTTTGCCACTCTTGCTTCCAGGTCCTGAATTGACATGTGTTCCTGCGTCTTGCTTGCTCTTACTCTGACGGCCAGTTTGCTCGACGAGAGTTCCTTCTCACCTACCACGCAGATGTACGGCACCCAGTCCTTCTCGGCATTGCCTATTTTCTTTCCCAGCGTATCGTCCCTGTCATCGATATCGACTCTTATCTCCTTGGACTTCAGTTTCTCGGCAAGCTCAGTGCAGTTTTCGACATATTTGTCGGAGAGAGGGAGAATCCTCACCTGCGTCGGCGAGAGCCATAGCGGAAGCGCGGGTACTTCTCCCCTTTCCTGATTGATGTAGGCAAGTTCCAAGAGAGCATGTATTACCCGCTCTATCGCTCCGCTCGGGGAGCAGTGCAGGATTACTGGAGTCTTCATTTCGCCGTCCTTGTCATGGTATTTTAGATCATATCTCTTGCCATTTTCATGATCGATTTGCACGGTAGATAGGGCCGCGGCCTTGCCAGAGGAATCCAGAACGTTGAATTCGAACTTCGGGTCGAAGTACGCGTATCTGAAGTTCCACATCTCAATAAGAGCGGGCTTCTTCAGGTATTCTTTCACCAATTTTAAGACAAACTCCTTGTGATCCTGCCAGAAACCTTCGGTGAATCTTACCGCCGCTTCATACTCTTCGGTCTGTATGCCTATTCCAGACAACACCGATTGACAGAACTTGAACTGTTTGTCGAATTCGCTCTCCGCGGAGATAAGATCCGCGCAGATCGAATGCATATCAGGCATGGTGAATGCCCTCAGCCTCTTGAGGCCCGCGAGCTCGCCGCTCTTCTCCCTTCTGAATGAGTAACGAGTGAGTTCGTAGACCTTGAGTGGCAGGTTCTTGTAGGAGATGGTAGCGTCGTGCAGCATCAGGAACTGGCCGAAGCACGCTGCGAATCGCAGGAAGTACTCCTTTTCATCTGATTTCACTATGTAGTGCCTCGACGGGAACCTGTCTAGATACTCCTTGAGCGCAGGATGGTCGTACGCATACATTATGGGAGTCTCGACCTCTGCCGCCCCGTACTCGGTTACTCTCCTAGTGACGTATTGCTCCAGCAGGCTCTTTACCAGCCTGCCGTTAGGGTAGAAACGCATGTTCCCAGGATCGGACCCGGGCTCATAATCCACGAGTTCAAGCCTTTGCATGAGACGGATATGAGGCGGTTCCTGGGCGTATGCCCTGACCTTCTTTATCTCGTAATCCGCAAACTTCTTCAAGTTCGGATATTTCTCAAAGTCGAAATCCCCGACAGGTACGAGGCCCTTGTTAGGGTCGAGTATGTACCAGGTGGAGATGACTTTGTCTTCTTCCTTGAGCGCCGCTGATTCCTTGATCTCAGATTTAGTGGAAGCTATGGATGGCGGATGGGTTTTGGATTCCTTTTCGCTCTCAGCGGCAACCGAGGCAGGCTTTGGGCCGTAGCTCCTTGACATCTCCGCCAGCGGATGGCCCTTGACCGAGACGCCAAGCTTCTTGTTCCAGCCGAAAGGGGCCTTCCTGGCCTCCACGCCCTCCGGCGCGTCCGCGAGCATGTCTTTCAGTATCTTCTGCGCCTCCTCAGGCGCCAGCAGGTTCTTGCTGAGGTGGGCGAACGGGTATATCACGAGTTTCTTCCTCCCCTGCTTAGCCATGAACGCCGCGACGTCCCTCATCGCCTCCTTGGCGGTCGAGGCATCGTCGCCCTTCTCGACGCTCACAAGCATCACTATCGCGTCGTCCACGGAGACGCGCTTCTCGCTGCTTTCCTCATGGACGCGGGCCTCAGGCTTGACCAGCTCGTAGGTTATGTTGTCGACATCCAGCTGAAGTATCTTCATCGTAACACTTATTCATCATTGGAAGCAAATAATTAAAATAAAGCCGTGCCACACAATAGGTCAGATATATCCTGCCATCATTACTGAGGTAACCTACTTTCCGCTATGGAGCAGTTTTTTCGGTATCCTGCCGACTTCTCTGAACCCTGTTTTCTCATACACATGTCTCGCGCGCGAGTTCGGCTCAAACACCTCCAGCAGGGCCAATTTCTTGCCGAATTTGCGGGCCTGCCTAATGAGCTCCTTCATCAGAATGGTCCCGAGCCCTCTTTCCCTATACTCTCTAGATATGGCTATGCCAAGACGACACACATGCGATTCCTTTCCGCTGTTGAACTGAACGCTACAGTTCGCTATTACCTTCCCACCTATCTCAGCAACTATTTAGACAGACTTTCCCGTTTTTATCTCGGTGAGTATATTGGCTAGCCACTTTGCCTCCTCTTTCTTCGTAATCGGCTTCGTCATCAGGATCATGGCGTTTTCCTTTATCAGCGAATTTATGAATTTCAAGAGGTCGCCGAGGTCATCTCTCCTAGGTGTGCGCAAAGTCACTTCGGTCCCGTCTTTTAAGGTCTGCCGTGATAACGTTTGACCTGCCCTTAAGTACATTGCCAACACTCTTCAGTCAGAATGGCTTGGGCAAGGAATATATTGTTTCCCTTCTAACTGCCTGCACAATCGGGTTAAAAAGGCTTGTCCGAGATTCTCTATCTGATGCCAATGAAAGTCACGATGGTCGGCCACGACTTCGATTTCAGCGCCGGGGACGGCATAAGCAGGTACTCCTTCGAGGTGAGCAAGGGCATGAGGAAGCGCGCCTCGGTGGAGACCGTGGCTGTAGGCGGGATACCGCGGCCGCTCAGGGCGCTGCGCACGGTCGACGCCAGGGGCGCTGACATAGTGCACCTGATGTATCCCGACGTCTCGCGCGTGAACATAGGCCGCGGCAGGATGGTCATAATGTGGCACGACAACCGGGTCTTCACCAAGTACGCCTCCGAAAGCCAGCACAGGTCAAAGCCTAAGCTCGCGGAGAGGCTCGGCATCGCAAAATGGATAATCCAGAACATAGCGGCGGGAAACTACGTCAAGAGCTCAGCGATAATCTGCAACAGCTCGCAGACGCTCGCCGAGCTCAGGGAATACTTCTCGGGCATGGGTCTCTTCGACGCCAGCAAGATATACAGGGTCATACCCCTTGCCATCGGAGACGAGTTCATACGGACCAGGGTCTGGCACGGGAAGAGGAGGGACTTAGCGTACGTCGGCTCGATACACCTGAAGCACAAGAACCTCTCCGGCCTGTTGGCCGTATTCGATAAGGTTACTGAGAGCAGCGGCGCGAGGCTGCACATCTTCACCTCGAGCCCGAACGCGGAGGGGATTCTCGACGCAAGCCTTTCGAAGTCCAAGAATCTCTCAAGGACCAACGTCATACTGCACTACAGGGCGCCAGACTCCGAGGTGCTAAAATACCTACCGAAGCTCGTTGCCTACCTGCACCTCTCCAAGGAGGAGGGTCTGGGCCTGCCGATACTCGAGGCGATCGCTACGGGGACCAACGCGGTGGTGCTGAAGGAGGCGAGGATACCTATGGAGGTCAGAATGCACGCAATAAGCGTCCCTGAGACCCGCGTTGCCGCTGAGCTTCTCAAGCTCATGGCATCCCCGAGGCCCGCTCCCGCGCGCGCCATTGCGTACGCCAGGGGTTTCACCTGGAAGCAGGTTGTCGACGAGACTCTGAAGGTATATAAGGAGGTCCTATCAAATGGACACCGCGCGCAACGCCATAGAAGGTAAACATTTTATATGTGCTCTGCGATATCATATTAGAAGTCTGGCCCTTTAAGGCGAATGGAATGAAGCAGTATTTCAAAATATTAATTGAGAAAGATGAAGACGGAGCATTTATCGCTACTGTTCCTCAGCTGCCCGGATGCGTTTCCGATGGCAAGACAAGAAACGAGGCATTGAAGAATGTAAGGGAGGCAATCCAGGGCTACCTCACAAGCCTTAAAAAACACAAGGAGCCAGTTCCACCGCCAATCAGCGAGGAGGTCATAGCGGTGAATGTGAGTGCATAAGCTGCCCCTACTTTCTGCAAATAGCATCGTAAAGGCACTATCCAAGATCGGTTACAGTTATGATCACCAGACGGGCGGTCACATAATACTGAGAAATTCTATGCCTCCGCACAGGAGAGCGGTAGTGCCCAACCGTAAAGAAGTGCCTAGAGGCACTTTGAGAGCCATAATAAATGAAGCTGGGCTTACCGTTGACGGTTTCCTAAACCTTCTGAGTTAGCGCATCGTCCCTGCTTCCCAAAGGGTATTGTCGACGATGCCCGAACTTATATAAGGAAGTTCTCGCCAATAAGTAACATTAGCATGAAACTCTCAGAAGCTAGCAATAAGCTGCCGAAAGAGCTGCTGGAATCAGCGGCCATGCGCGGCGTCACCTCGCTCACTCCTCCTCAGGAACTCGCCATAGGGAACGGCCTCCTCGAGGGAAGGAACCTAGTCGTGGCGTCGCCCACCGCGAGCGGCAAAACCTTCATCGCGGAGATGGCAATAGCAATGGCCGTGATCCGCGACAGGAAGAAGGCGGTCTACGTGGCGCCGATGCGCGCCCTCGTGAGCGAGAAGTACGAGGACTTCAAGAAGGACTATCCCTTCCTCAGGGTGGCGATGTCCATCGGCGACCTCGACGCCGTCGACAAGTGGCTCTCGGACTACGACATAATCTTCGCCTCGACCGAGAAGCTCGACAGCCTGATAAGGCACGGCGTGGACTGGCTTGACTCCATCGGCTGCGTGGTCTTCGACGAGATCCACATGCTCGACGACCCCAGCAGGGGGCCCACCCTTGAGATACTCATAACGAAGATGCGCCGCGTCTGCAGCGATGCGCAGATACTCGCGCTTAGCGCCACCGTGGGCAATGCGAGGGAGATCGCCGACTGGCTCGACGCCGGGCTGGTGGAGAGCGACTACCGCCCGGTGAAGCTGGAGCGGGGGATCGTGCTCAACGGCAAGACCTACTACCAGGAGGGCGAGGAGGAGCTCTTCGGGGACAGCACGATAGCCGAGATACGGGTCGCGCAGGACACGCTCCATCGGAAGAAGCAGGCGCTCGTCTTCCTCAGCACGAAGAGGAACGCGGAGGCCAGCTCGGAAAGGATAGCCCAGGCGGTCGAGGTGCTCCTGACCAATGAGGAGAAGGCCGCGCTCGCGGAGCTGAGCGACAAGGTGCTCCACGCGCTGGGCAAGCCCACCGCGCAGTGCGAGCGCCTCGCCCGGATAGTCGCGAAGGGCGCGGCTTTTCACCATGGCGGGCTGATGAACGTGCAGAGGAAGCTGATCGAGGAGGGGTTCAAAAACAATGTGCTGAAGGTTATGTGCGCAACAACTACGCTATGTCTTCCCGTAGGTGAAGAGATTATATGTGATTTTGAATCAAGACCAATTCAGGACTTAACTTCAGAAAACAGGGTTTTGACGCATAACGGAGTATTCAGAAAAGTAATAACTCCAACAAATCGCGAGTACGACGGAGAGTTATTCAAGATAAAGGCGTTAGGGCAACTTCCAATGAGAATGACTCCAGAGCACAAAGTTTTGATTTCGAGGCGTAAAAAGCATTCGACACACGGCAAGATAAACAAACAATGGTACACCTACTCAGAACCCGAATGGGTTGAGGCCAGATACCTGAAAAAAGGAGATCTTGCCTTATTTCCTAAGGTAAAAGAAAATCTAAATATCGACAAAATCGAATTAAAATCCATAGGGCCGTTAGCAAATCAATGTGGTGTTGTTGGGAAACATTGGAGCAGATTGGATAAGAATTCTATCGAACTTGATGAAAAGGGGTTAGAAGCGCTCGGTTTGTTCATAGCGGAAGGCTATACTGGTAAAAATGGCATAGTTCGCTTTGCCATAAGTACCAAGGAACAAATATTGACTGAGAAAATAGAAGAGTGGCTAGAAAGTCTAGGACTAAGGGCCACAGTAAAAGATTTTGAAAGACATAGACGTGTAGTAAATGCTTGTTCTAAACAACTAGCTGAAACACTAAGAGAACTTTTCGGTACACTTGCAGAAAATAAAAGAATTCCGCATGATTTCATAAAATTACCTGAAAAGAAGCTTATTCCTTTAGTCAGAGGCATGTGGCTTGGAGACGGGTCTGTATCGACTAAGGGAACATACGGCTCCGCAGAATATATCACTGTCTCGAAGGTATTGGCAAAACAGCTTTTTGTCATACTTGTCAAAATGGGGTACATGCCTTCCATGAAATATGCCAAACCCTCTGTCACTCCGATGAGAAAGAAGTATTCTGTAAACATAACAAGTCACAGGGGCAGTTATCGAATATCAATCTCCGGCAAACAACTAACGAAGTTTGCAAGGGAAGTCCTTTGTAGGGAACTACTTTTCCATGGCAATAGAACGTATACTTTTGGGCGTATTGACGAGAACTATTACTATATGCCAGTGCAGACTATAACGACTGAGAACTATTCGGGCAAGGTCTACAATCTTGAAGTCGAAGATGATGCCAGTTATGTTTGTTCGTTCATAGTTCACAATTCGATGGGTGTGAACCTCCCCGCGCACACCGTCCTTGTGCGCGACACCAGCAGGTACAGCGAGTCTTTCGGCTCGGAGAAGCTGAGCGTCAACGAGGTCACGCAGCTCTTCGGCAGGGCCGGCAGGCCGAAGTACGACAAGGAGGGGCGCGCCCTCCTCATTGCGAAGGCGAAGTACGAGATAATGGACCTCTACGCGAGGTACATCGCCGGCGAGCTGGAGCCTGTCTCGTCCAAGCTCGGCGTTCTCCCCGTGCTCAGGACCCACCTGCTCGCGTTCATCTCCACGAGGATGCTGCGGACCAAGGAGAGCATGCTCAGCTTCCTCGGCGAGACGCTCTACGGCCACCAGTTCGCAGACACCAGGGAGATGGCCGAGCTCGTGGACGACATACTGAAGGAGCTCGAGTCGTGGAAGTTCGTGCAGAGGATGGGGAGCGCCTACGAGCCCACGAGGCTCGGGGGCAGGGTCAGCGAGCTGTACATAGACCCCCTTTCCGCGAAGTGGCTGATAGACAGCCTGCCGAAGGTCAGCGACGACGTCTCCTACCTTTTCATGATATGCAACGCCCTGGAGATGCGCCCGTACGTGCGGGCCACCGAGGAGGCGAGCGAGCTCTTTTTCACATACGCGAACCTGGTCGAGGGCGCCGCCGCCATCCATCCTGACGACCCCCTCAGGCCTCTCAGCACGGCCCTCATGCTCAGGGACTGGATAAGCGAGGTCGGCGAGAGGGATGTGGTGAAGAGGTACAACACCACGCCCGGCGCGCTCTTCGCCAAGCTGAGCAACTCCGACTGGATCTTCTACGCCACCGCCGAGCTCGCGAGGCTGATAAAGGTGAGCCCGGTCAGGCTGATCAAGCTTCGGATGCGGGCCAAGTACGGCATACGGGAGGAGCTCCTCGACCTGATAAGGCTGGAGCAGGTCGGACGCGTGAGGGCGAGGCAGATGTACGACATAGGGATCAAACGGGTCCCGGACCTGCGCGCCGAGGGCGCAGCGGCGAAGGTGGAGAGGCTCTTCGGCAAGGAAATAGCGAAGAGGATAATGGAGCAGGTTACCTGAGATTTTACCCAGGTACCCGTAAGAGTAGCGGTTTCACGGTCATGCGCATGGACGCCTTCTGGGAGAAAGGGTTAAAAAGCTAATACCATATATAACTCTGGCGACAATTAGGTGAACTAAATGGGAGTTTTTGATAAGCTAGGTCAGGCATTCGGAGTCTCCGGATCAAAGGAGATGAGCATAGAGGAGTACATGAACTCTGCGGAGATGGCGGACGTCGACATCATGCACGAGCCCGCTGACATGTACGTGAAGCCGGTCTCGATCTCGAGCGAGGACGACGTGTCCCTGATCGAGGCGGAGCTGTCGAAGAAGAACATCATACTTCTTAGCATCGAGGAGCTGAGCAAGAGGCCGACGACGAGGAACAACGTCATCTCGACCCTCAAGGCCTACGTCTCCAAGATAAACGGCGACATCGCCCAGATCGACGACACAAGGGTCCTCATAACCCCTGCGAAGGTCAAGATAATCAAGAGGAAGAAGGCGGGCAAGTAAGCGGGTTCCAGGCTTGGGCCCGCCCTGTTCTCCCTATCCGCCTAGCGCAGGCTACGAAGTTAAATATCCCTGCTATCCCAGTAGTAGCAGGGGCAATTTCATGGCCGAGCGCTTCGAGTCGAAAGTTTCAACCGGAGCCGCCGCACCGGGCGTCAAGACCGGATGCGACCGCGCGCCCCTGAGGGAGTGGTTCAGATACCTCAGCGACGCGTACGGCAAGGACGAGGATATACGGTTCAGGTCGCTGTCCTGGGCAAAGGCGGAGGAGGCCCTGCTGGTGCCCATGCCTGAAGGAAGCGACGGAAAGCGCCCCGCGGATCCCGGGACCGTCTACTTCGGCTCGCACCCGATCGGTTTCTCAGACAACTGCGCGAAGCTGGTCGATGGGCTGAAGGCGCGGCAGGAGAGGGGCGAGATCATCCCGAATCTTTCGTTCAGCCACGAATCCGCCAGGTACGGCGCCGCCGTCCGCATCACTGCCGGTCCAGTTAAGGTTCCGCGCGTAACGAAAGAGGCAGATCCGCTTCCGCAACTCGAACGCGATGCGCGGCGCTGACTCTCCTACTCCTTCAGCGCGGTTATTATCGCGTGCAGCTCGCGCCTGCCGGGCCGGGCCATCCTTATGAGCCTCCGGAACGCGCCCGAGACCGCCTTCTTGTTCCTTATGTGCTTCCTCGTGGCCACGAGCCCGTCGAAGACCTCCAGCAGCCTGGCGACCTCCCTGCGGTCCAGCCTCTCCTCCTCGGATGCCAGCTCGCCGTGGTAGCTTCTCAGTCCGTCCCTCTCCATCAGGTAGAGCATGATCGCCAGCGCGTGGGACATGTTGAGCACCGGGTACTTCGGGTCCGTAGGTATGTAGGCCAGGAGGTCGCACCTGCCTATCTCCTCCTTCGTGAGGCCTATGTCGTCCCTCCCTATGAGCAGCCCGACCGTGCCTTCCTTCTTGTAGGAGCCGAGCTTCGCGACGGCGTCCTCCGCGAAGTACACCTTGCCGAAGTCCGAGTTACCCTTGCGCCATATGCCGCTCGTCCCGAGAAGCAGGTCGCAGTCCCTGGTCGCGGCGTCGAGGCTCCCGTAGACCTTCGCCCTCTCCAGCAGGGGGTAGCCGTGTTTCGCGTACATCCTCGCGCCCTTGCCCCCCAGGCTGGTGCGCGGGCTCACGAAGCAGAGCCTCTTCACGCCGAAGTTCATCGCCGTCCTGGCGATGTAGCCCAGGTTTATCTGGTACTTCGGCCCGACCACTATTACCTTTACCCTCATTCAAAGACCCGGACCGAAGGTGACGAGCACCGTGAGCGCGTTGACCATGATGTGCGCGATTATGGACGGGTATAGCGACCCCGTCTTCCTGAACGCGTATCCGGCCACTAGCCCGAACGCGAGCGCGGCTATGACCTCGACCCCGAAGGTGGAGTTGTAGCCTGCGTGCAGCGCCGCGAAGAGCATCGCGCTCACGATTATCCCGAGGCGGGGCACCATGACCCCCCTGAACATGACTTCCTCGCAGACCGGCGCGACCGTGGCCGAGAAGGCCAGGAACCACACCGGCGCCGCGGTGAAGGCCTGGTCGACGCCCGTGCTTATCGCGGTGTTCGAGACCTGGCCTACAAGGCTCACGATGAGCTCGAGCGCCACCATGAGCGCGAAGATCACTAGGCCCAGGGCGACGTTCCTCCACGTGAGGCCGGCCCTGCCGAGGCCCAGGCCCCCGCCCCCCGAGGCCCTTCCGCGCGCCTTAAGGGCTATGAAGCGGGTGTAGATCAGGGCGGTCGCCAGGAAGGCCAGCTCCACCGCGGCGTCGGAGGCGAAGTTGAACTGGCCGTAGCTTAGGTAGGAATAATCGTAAAGGAAGAGCGGAACGAGGGTGAATCCCGAGGCCACTACGGCCAGGAGCGCCACGAAAAGGATGGCGCGCTGCACCTTGCTATCGGGCGCGGCGGATTTCTTCGGCAATGGGCATCACCCGCGCTATGCCTTCTTCTCCTTCCATTCGGTGTACTTGCACGAGCCGCAGGCGTACCTGTCCTTGTGGTTCCCCATCCTGGCTCCGCACTTCGGGCAGAACTTGACCGCGGGCACGTAGGCCTTGAAGACCTTCTTCTTCGCAGCAGGTTTCTTGTCGTCCTTTTTAGCTTCAACCATTCAAACACCGCTCTATGCCTCCGCCTTGGCTGCAGCCGGCGCGGCGCCTGCCGCTGCCGCCTTGCCCTTCTTGTTCGGCCTCTCCAGTATGTGCTTCTGCGCTATGGCCATGGCTTCCTGGTTCGCGTACTCATGGATGAGCACCTGGCTCATCCCGACGCCGTATATCTGGCTTATGCTCACGATCACGATGTTCTCGTGCTTCAGGTTGAACTTCCTCGTGGCCTCGTCCCTTATGGCCTCGCGCGAGGGCGTGCTCCCAGTGTACGTAACGTCCAGAAGCATCTCCTTCCTGTTCAGCAGCTTGTTTACAGTCTCCTTCTCCAGTTTCATCTCCATTTCAAGTACCTCCTACTATTCTCGTTATGATTCTCCTTCCCATGGCCTCCAGCGTCTCGACCTCGTTCCCGGACTTGAGGTTGTGCTTGAGCTCATCGGGCAGGACCGCGTCGTACATGTCGTACGTGTCCATGTCCATGAGCTGCACCACGTCCCCGGTTATCGAGACCACCTGCGCCCTGCGCTTCTTTATCTCGGGCACATCGATGTCACCGTGGCTCGGCGCCAGGAGAGTCTTCTTCTGGTTCTCGAAGACCCCCATCGCGGTTATCCGCATCTTCGCGGACCCGTGCTTCCCAGGGGCCGAGATCTCGATGTCCACGACCTTGCACGGGACCCCGTCTATCAGTATGAAGCTGCCGCTCCTTATCTCCTTGAGGGGCCTATGGCTTACATTACTTTCATCCACCATCATCTAGATCACGACAAAACAGATAAGATTAGTCGCCTTTAAAGTTTAAAATACCTTTGGCGTTTGGCTGACCTGCGCCCGGGCGGGTTTACGTCCGTCCGGAGCGCGAAGTCTTACGCCGCTTAAAGGATCCTGTTCAGGTTCTCGACGCGGAGGGCCTCGACTTCCGTCTGGGTCTTCCTCCTCTCGCCGAACTTGGCCTTGACTCCCGTGACTATGGACATCACGCGGATCTGGTCCCTCATCTCGGGGATCAGCTTCGCCCCGAAGATCACGTTGGCGTCGCTGGCCAGCCCCTCCGTAACGCCGGCACCTATCTGGGTGGCCTCCTCTATGGTCAGGTCCCCTCCTCCGGAGACGTGAACCATGGCCCCCTTCGCCCCGTCGTAGTCGACGGTCAGCAGAGGGTGCGACATCGTGGACGAGATCGCCTGCTGGACCCTTCCCGCACCGCTTCCTGTCCCGATGCTTATCACCGCGGTGCCCGTGTCCTTGACGATCGTGCTCAGGTCAGCGAAGTCCAGGTTTATCAGGCTGGGGAACATTATCGTGTCCGCTATGCCCTTGACTGCGTTCCCGACGATGTTGTCCGAGAGCTCGAACGCCCTCTCCATAGGCAGGTTCGGCACGTACGAGAGCAGAAGCTGGTTCTCGATGACGATGACCGCGTCGGCCTCCTTCGTCAGCTGCTGGATGCCCCATTCGGCTTTCAGCGCCCTGCTCCTCTCCAGTGCGAAAGGATAGGTGACTATACCTATCACCGTGGCCCCGGCCTCCTTCGCAATCTTGGCGGTCACGGGCGCGGAACCCGTTCCGGTCCCTCCTCCCATTCCCGCTGCGACGAATACCAGGTTATAGCCCCCGAGAACCTTCTCGATGTCAGGCTTGCTGACCTCTGCGCACTTTGCCCCTATCTCGGGGAATCCTCCTGCTCCCAGTCCGTTGGTCAGGTTCTTCCCGATCAGCACCTTCCTGTCCGCCTTGATCATCCTCAAGTGGGCAAGGTCGGTGTTTATCGCTATCGTGGTGGCGCTCTTTATGCCGTTCACGCAGAGCCTGTTGACAAGGTTGCTGCCCTGCCCGCCGCACCCGACGACCGCTACCTTCGGTGAGAATGCCTCGTAGTCAAATTGGTTCGACACTAGTATCACCAATTATCATAGCGAGTCCAGTCCCCCGAGGGACAGTTCCCTGTCCTTGTCATCGTCGGCTATGCCTCCGCCGAGTATGCTGGCTCCCTTGACTCCCGTGACTATGGCGACGATCTCGAGCTGGCCCTCATAGCCAGGCACGATCCTCGCGCCCCACTTCACGTTCGCCTTAGGGTCCATCTGCTCGGTGATGACTTCACCGGCCTTTATGGCGTCTCCCAGCGTCAAGTCGGATGCTCCGGAGATGTGGATCAGGGCGCCAGTCGCGTTCTCGAACGTGACGTCGAGCAGCTTGTTCTTCAGGACCTGCTCTGCGGCGCTCGTGACCTTGTCGTTGCCCTTCCCGTTTCCTACGGATATGAAGCCCACTCCTCCGTTGCCCATGATCGATCTCACGTCCGCGAAGTCGATGTTGATCAGGCTAGGCTGGGTTATGGTCCAGACCAGTCCTCCGATCGCCTTGGCGAGGACGTCGTCCGCAACAGCGAACGCCTCGTTCATAGGCAGGTTCGGCACCAGCTTCACCAGCCTGTTGTTGTCGACTATTATGACGCTGTCGGAGTACTTCTTGAGCTTCTGGATGCCCTCCATGGCCTTTACCTTCCTGACCCTCTCCAGGTCGAAAGGAATCGTGACCATCGAGACGACGATCGCGCCCTGCTCCTTCGCTATCTGCGCTATGACAGGCAGGGAACCCGTTCCGGTCCCTCCTCCCATTCCCGCGCACAGGAAGACCAGCTGGGCTCCCGAAAGCACTTCCTCGAGGAGGTGCCTGTCGACCTCGGCGGCCTTGGCCCCAACTTCAGGGGTTCCTCCAGCTCCGAGTCCCCTGGTTATCGTCTTTCCGATGAGTATCTTCTTGATCCTGTCATCGATTATCTTGAAGTGCTGCACGTCGGTGTTCACCGCAACCAATTCGGTTCCCTTAACGCCGACCTTCAGCAGCCTGTTGATCGTGTTATTTCCCGCGCCGCCCGCTCCTAGCGTGACAATCTTTATCTGCGCGTCCATTTCCTGCCCGTTCTGTCCAGTTCCAACTCCCAAAATTTCGCTCTCGTAGTCAACCATACTATCTACCTGATCGCCAATAATGGCTAACTCAAATAAGTTTAAATACCTTATGCCATTTTTTCGATAAACGGTCGTCCGACCCCGCACCTACCGATTTTGTTACCGAGATACAGACATTTTATCACAGTATAACCTATAGTAACGGCTGTCTGGCGCGCTTTTCGACGTCATTTCAGTTCGTTCCAAAAACGTGATATTTCCTGACTGCGAGACGTCGGAGGGTGGAGAATCCAATGACCCGCAGATGGCCGCCTCGCGGGTCTGGTGAGGTAAGCTTGTTGGCCCCTGTCCTTTCCCTTGCAATCTCCTTGGCATTATGGCCGTCACTTTCCGCGCCCTGAGCTGCCTCGGGCCCTAAGAATTCAGAGATGCTTCTCGAATTCATCCCACGCTATGCCCAGATCCCTGAGCACATACCTGACCTGATCAGGTCGCAACTCCTTCTCCTTGACAAGCGTCGTAGAGTTAAGGCTTCCTCTTACGATCTTGAGATGGCTGCCCCTTATGGATGTGAACTCGCAGCCGTAGAACTTTTTGAGCACTTTCAGGAAGTCGTCTACCTTTACTGGCCTATGCTTCGGCATACAAGACCTTTTTTTGCTCGCTTTGCCGTTAACGAGGATTCAAGCAGGCCGCTAACCGCATTCTTAAGGTCTCCTTCCAGCTCAGTTATGCTCTTGGCGGCATCGGTTACGTGGAGTTCATCTATCCTGCCTATGAATCTCTTGCCGTCCCAGTATACCTTCGCCGCATATCCGTATATGTTCAGTTTTACTTTCATTCGCCCAACACTTGACACACTGTTTATGGGGCTGAACTATTATTAAAATCCTTTGCCCGCCTCTAAGAATGTCGCTTGTCTTCATTAATTTAACCGAAGGATGAACCGGTTTTGTCGTAGGTTAGCCAGAGGGATTTCAAGGTGCGTCCTCGACCTTGGTCTTCCTCTGCATCTTGAACATCTCGATGACCTCCTTCGTCGTGGTCGCCTCCTCCGGGGTCTTGTCCTCGCGGACGCCCTTGCTCACAATCCTCGGGAAACGGAGGGCGTAGCCCACTTCGACATCCCCTTCCTTCTGCCGGCCTGCGGTGTGCGTGGGCGACTTGGTTATCTCGTCGGCTCGAACCGTTATGACGTATCTGGGTTCGACCCAGAAATCCGGCTCGATCACGGCGACGACCCTGGCCGGCTTCTTGGCCACCCTTATCTTCTCCAGGAGCTTCTTGAAAGCCGCCATCTCCTCCTCGGTGAAGCCCGTGCCTATCTTCGATATGGTCTCGAAGACGTCCTCCTTCTCGTTGTACACCCCCGCCAGGATCCCGCCGAAGCCGAACTCGGTGCGCGAGCCCTTGCCGGCGTAGAAGCCCAGGATGACCAGGTCGAGCGTGTCCGAGAGCTCGCCCTTGTAGCTCCTCTTCATCTTTATCCAGCTGAACTTCCTCGCGCCCGCGATATAGGGCGCGTCGAGGTCCTTCGCTATGATTCCCTCGAGCCCGTCGGCGACAACCCTTTCGAAGTACTCCTCGATGTCCTTGGGCTTAGAGGTGACGATCCTGTCCGAGAAGCGTATCGTGCCGTTGCCCTTGACTATCTCCTCCAGCTTCTCCCTCCTCTCCGAGTAGGGCTTGGCGAGGTAGCTCTCCCCGTTGAAGTACAGCAGGTCGAACGAGAACAGGTGGAGCGGCAGGGAGAGGCTCTTCTCAGCCACGCCGTGCGTCCTCCTCCTCTGGATGGTCTCCTGGAAGGCGTGGAACTGGTCGGTCGCCTCGTCGTAGGCTATCGCCTCTCCCTCGAGTATGGCGTCCTTCGCGCTCACCTCGGCGAGCGCGGCCTTGACTATCTCGGGGAACATCTCAGTGAGCCGCTCGAGGCTCCTCGAGTAGATCTCGACCTTCCCCTTCTTCCTGTCGATGTGCACCTGCGCCCTGAGGCCGTCGTACTTGCTCTCCACCGCGCACCTGCCGCGCATCCTCTCCAATATGTCCTCTGCGGTGGGGAGCCGCTCGGCCAGCGCCGGACGTATGGGGTTGAACAGCTCGACCCTGAACTCCTCTATTCCCTTGGTGCCCTCCTTCGCGAGGACCTCGCCGACCCTGCCCAGGTCGCTGCAGATGTTGTACGCGGTCTCCAGTTTGGCCTTGAACTTCCTCTCGCCGGTCTCCATCTTGGATAGCGCCTCGAGCACGGTGGCGTCCCCTACGCCGAGACGCAGCTGGCCCATGGCGAACCGCACGACGTACTTCGCCTCCTGAGGGGTGCCGTCGCCTATCAGCGAGGCGAGCATCCTTATCTTGAGGTCCTTGCTGCCGGCGCCGGAGGTCACGGCTATCTTCTGCAGCATGGCGAAGACCTCGTTTATCTCGAGCTTCCTGCCGGCCATCCTGCCCTGCTTCTTCGACCCAGCCATCTGCTCGGCGGTCAGGCCGAGGTCTCCGGTCTTCCGAAAGCTCTCCTCTATCCTCTTCCTGTCGTTCCCGGTCGCGAGCGCGATGGCCTCCTCCACGAGCTTCTCCGCTATGCCTATCTCGACTCCCATGAACGGGGGGGCGAGGATGCCCTGCGTCATATATATGATGTTCCTTATCTCGTTCTTCCGGGCCTTCTTGAGCATCTCGGTGAGGACGTCTATCATCTCGAGCCGGGACGATATGCCCTCAAGCCTGCCGTAGCATTCCGCGACCTCCCCGAAGAGCATCGAATCAAGTCTTCTTTCCAACTCAAGCTTATATACCATTCCCAGACGGGGGCGTCAGAGGGACAGGCGGACCAGCTCGATCCCGATGACGAGGAACCAGCAGGCCATAGACAGGCAGAAGGATCTCTCGACCAATCCGAAGACTGGCTTGAGCCGCGAAGTGGCGAGCCCGATTCCGGTAGCGATGGCCATAACCACGACAATCCAGCCAAGAATCGTGTCGACTGCCGTGCCCTTAAAGTACCCTGCCGCGAATGCTACGGACGCAAAGACAACTATCGCAAATACCACGTGGATGCGGCCGGTCGAAGTAGGCGGCCGTCCTTCCAAGTCGGTGGGGAATACGGAAATCAGGATGCGTGCGACGCCGGACGCGACGAGGAAACCGATGACGCTTGCCGGTTCCGGCCTGATGCCGCCCGCCGAGGAGATGGCTATGGCAAGGGCGAATGCGGCTATGGCCATGGCGACCAGCGCCGTGCCGTAGATGAACCGGTAGCGCCCGACGCCATAGTCGCTGACCGCATTCCTGACGGGGCCATACCCGGTCGGAAGCACATGTAGCAGTGAGATTAATCCAAGGTAGACCGCCGCACCCGCTACCGCGACTATGCCAAACACAATTGTAATTAACATTACGTCATCCTGTCCAAGCAGTCAACCACACAATGGAGAAGATAAATTTAAATCTTTTAAGTGCGGCCCAAAGCCAGGGTAAAGCGAAAAGATAAATAGCCGCGCATTGAGTGTATGAAAGGGGATTGGCATGGCGCAAACGGCCGAGAGCTTTCAGAAAATGCGGGTTTCAGAAATGCTGACTGAGCTGAGGAGAGGGCTGGGCGAATTCCGGGATTATGCCGGCGAGTTCTGCCCGAAGCTGGCCAGGCCGCCGGAGAGGCGCAAGGAAACGGTGTACCTGATCGACCACTGCGGCGACGTGGTCCGGCGCGCAAAGGATGCGCTCGCGGAGGGGTATACCGTGGAACTGCTGACCGGTCCTCAGCTCAAGGATAGGGAGACGAGGGAAGGGCTGGCGGACCTTGTCAGAAACTACGGCATCGGAAAGTTCCCTATTTACTCGTGCCCCTACGATTTCCGCGAGGATGCGACTCTCGTGAACGGCAACCTCGTGCGGACTGACCTGGACAGGGTCAGCACGAACCACCGCACGGTCACGGGGACAAGGCGAGCGGGCCCGCGGGATCTCGAGCAGTTCAATGCCCGCTTCGCGGCGTTGAAGGAGGGCGCGGCGTTGAAGGAGGGCATGGTGCTGATGCCGCCGGCGGAGCTGATGGCCACGCCCGACAGGATTAGGCTGATGCCCCTCCAAAACCCATAAGAATGAAGGTGTGCAGTATTATTTCACGGTGGGGGCATGGACGAGAATCGCATAAGAATGACTTCCGGGCAGGAAAGTACCATTAACGGGGTACGCAGGGCGCTGACGACCCGGCTGGAGGCCGCGCCGAAGCCCGTGCCGACCGTGAAGAACGACGTGAAGTCCGATTGTCGTTTCACCCCCAAAGGCACGCTCGTCATAGATTTCACTGTCAGCGGGACAGGCCTCGCCCCGAGGGTACGCGAGGCCGACAGGCGTCATCGGTTCGTCAGGCTGGAGTTCGATATGCCGAGATGGGGCTGCACCGCGACGATCTGCCCCGCGGTGATACCGGGCCTTAAGCTGTCCAGTTCCGACGGGCGGAAGGACAACGATACTGAGAAAAGGCTGGGCGAGTGGGGCGACTGCGTAAGGAACGTCCTCCGCCAGTCGGACCTCAAGGAATTCGAGATAAACGTGGGCATGCTCCGCGACGCCTCCTTCCGCAAGAACTGCCCGTTCCAAGCGAAGAGCCAGGAGGCGGCCAGGCAGCAAGTAGCTGCTAGATGACAGTTCGAGCAGCAGGTCCTTCTTGTCCGTCTAGCGAATCAGCTGCTTCATGTCATTCATCACCATGCCCGTCGCGCCAAAATCACGCTTCAGCGCAGCGCTGGCTGCGGGATACATCTGCTTTGGAATTATGGTGTTGATCGCGTAGCCTACAGCAGAACCGTTCTGGTTGCATATCTTGGAGACCGTGGGGCCCATCAGAGCGAGGCCTTCGCTCTTGATGTATTCAATCACTCCAGGCAGGCGGTCGGAGGTCACGTTGAACTTGACATCGTAGTATTTCCTTGCGACTGCTGCGCCTACGAGCTTGTCATCGATATCCTTGGCCTTCTTCCACAGCCATTCATCTTCGTCGAGGCCCGGCCGGGCATAGAGCCCCGCCGAAGAAGTCATTATCTTGCACAGCACCCTTCCCCCCGCCCGCTTCAGCGAGTCGCCGCTCTGCAGGACGTCTACTATCGGGCCCTCCTCAAGGTACGCCTCCGTGGTGCCGCCCGAATAGATTATGCGCACCTCCTCGTTGTCGCCGCACCTGAAGCCCCGGACTTCGATGACCGGCGCCTTTCCAGAGTACAGAGCCACGTAGGAGCTGTCCCGCTGAATGAACTCCTGAGTCAGCCTCGGATACTCAGTATATATGTTGAGCGGTCCGCCTCCGCTTGGAGGGAAAAGTTCAGGCAGGGTCTTCGCCTGAGAATCGCCCTTGACCGCCATGACTATTGTGACCGTGCCGTACTCAAGGCCCGCCAGTTTCAGTGGCCCTTCCGAATCCCGCAGATTGGCGCCCAACGACCCTTCCCGGATGGCATCATCGCCGACGATTACGATGTCGAGCAGCGGTTTCTGAGACTTATCCCTGGGGCAGAGGTTGCTAAAGGCATTCTGCGCTTTGCAAAGGCAGGGCCTTATCTCGAGGTCGTTGCTTATGCTCAGGAGGTCGCTACGCTCCCTCTTTGGAGAATATCCGCTGACGATATATCCCGCGTTTCGGAGGAGTTCATATGTGTTGCCCCTTCCCTCGTCGTTGAGGCTGCCCCTTGGCAACCCGAATTTTATTTGTTTCAGAGTCATTCCCTCACCAATTTTCCATATCCCACTTTATTCCCACTCTGATATAAAAGCCTTTCGTCCAACTTATAAAATTGCACAGGTCACTTCCACTGAGCCGAGAGCACTCTGGCGCCGGCCTTGGAAAGCGCTTCCTTCAGTTTGGAGACCGAGGTTCCCGAAGGGTTGCACTTGACCTCCCACACCGCCTCCTCGCCCCTCCTTGTCGAATGGGAATTAGTGGAGACCAGGTCCACTTTCAGTCTTGCAAGGACAGCGGCTGCAGCAGCGAGCGCACCCGGTTTGTCAGAAAGGGCTATCTTCAGGATGAGCAGTTTCTTCTCGTACGCGGGCTCGATCATGATTGCCCTGCCCTCGGGATCGAGCTCAAGGAGTATCTTCTCCCCTTCCTTCAGGTTGAGCGCGTCCCTCATGCCGCTCGGGATGAGCACCCTGCCTTTCCCGTCCAGGCTCGAGACCTCCTTCAATGACATGGTTATCAAACACACGCCATGTTAATAAAAGTGAGGTAGCGGTTGCGACTCCTTTCTCACCAGCTCTCGACCAGCCCTTCCAGCACGGTGTAGATGTCCTTCTGCCTGGCCTTGTCCCGGTCCGGCCTGTTGTAGATGCGCACGGACCTTATGCCCAGCCTCCTGGCTTCCCTGATGTTCTTGTAAGTGTCCTCGAGAAGCAGGAGGTCCTCGGGATTCCCTCCTGTCCTTCTGAGCAGTATTTTGTATGCCTTCTCGCACGGCTTTGCCGAGCTGCCGCAATCCAGGGTCTCGAAGCTTATGATGTCCCTGCCGCCGATTATTCCGGCCAGGCCCAGGGCGCCCATTACCCTGTTCACCCAGATAAGCGGGCTGTTCGTGAACAGGATTATCCTCCGGGTCCTGCTGAGCCTCTGCATGAGCGACTCCAGCCTCCTGTCCCTCCTTATGCCGAGGGACCTAGGTTGGACGTCGTAGGCGTAGTTCGCGAACTCGAGGGCGTCGAGGCCGTACTTCTCCGACAGGGCGCTCACCGCGAAGTTTATCTTCAGGTCGTTTATGTGCTCCCTGGTGATCCTCGAAACGCACTTCTCGGGTATGCCGAACCTGGCCGCGTACGCGTAAAGCCTCTTCGCCATCTTCGTCCTGGCCGCTTCTTCGTTGCGCTTGCGGTAGAGCGTCCCGTCCATGTCCACTATCAGGTATTTCTCAGCCACGCTAGCACTCGCATCTCGTTTTTCCTTTCCCGGCCGCCTCAAGAAGGCGCATCGCGGGGCGGGCTTCCGCCCGCTCGATATCTATCCTATTTGTCCCGAAATCCATTTAAGGTATTCCAGACTCCCCGCCGCGTAACGCACCGCGACGATCTCCGGAAGCTCGTAGGGATGGATCGCCTTGAGCTTCCTTTCCAGCTTCTTGTAGTGCGTCTTCTCAGTCTTGATCATGCAGAGCCACTCTCTTGACCGGACGATCTTTCCCTTCCACCGGTATGTGCTGCGCACCGAAATGATTTGGACGCAAGCCGCCAGCCTCTCCCCGACCAGTGCAGTAGCAATCTTGTCTGCGTCGGTCCTCTTTCCTACCGTAGTGAATACTTGGAGGTACTCCATGCCTTTCACTTCAGTCTCAGGATCTTTCTTACCTTTCCGATTGCGGCGATCGCCCTGTCTATCTCCGCTTTCGTGTTGTACAGGTAGAAGCTCATCCTCGGCACGCCCTGCTGGTGGAGTATGTTCTTCACGAGAGGCATCGCGCAGTGGTGGCCCGAGCGGATGGCAATGCCCTCGCTGTCGAATATCGCGGCGACGTCATGCGCCGGCGCGCCCTCGATGTTGAAAGCGATTACGCCTGCCTTTCTGCGCACTTTGTCCGCGCCGGGCCCATACACCGTTACGCCTTTCTCGTCAGCGAGCCTTTTCAGCGCGTATCTCGTAAGTTCAATCTCGTGGTTCCTGACGTTCTTGAGTCCCGCCTTCTCCAGATAGCCGATCGCGGCGCCGAAGCCTATGGCCCCCTCGATGTTCTGCGTCCCGGCCTCGAACTTCCACGGCAGCTCGTTCCACGTCGACTCCTGGAAGCCCACCGTCCTTATCATGTCGCCGCCTCCGAGGAACGGCGGCATCCCCTCCAGAAGTTCTTCCTTGCCGTATAGAACTCCCACGCCTGAAGGGCCCTAGCATCTTGTGGCTTGAGAAAGCCATGAAGTCGCAGCCGATTTCCTTTACGTCCACGCGCATGTGAGGCACGGACTGCGCCGCGTCGAGAAGGACTACCGCGCCCGCCTTGTGCGCGAGCCGGGTCATCTCCTTCGCGTCGTTTATCGTCCCGAGAACGTTGGAGACGTGGGTGAAAGATACCAGTTTCGGGCGCAACTTGAGCTTCTCCTTGTAATCGTCCATGTCGACGAATTTCTCGTCCTCCAGCCCGACGTAGTCGAGCTTCACGCCCTTCCTCTTCGCGAGCATCTGCCACGGCACTATGTTGCTGTGGTGCTCCATCTCGGTTATGAGGACGCGGTCGCCCCTGCGCAGGTTCTCCTCGGCCCAGGTCCTCGCCACGAGGTTTATCGCCTCGGTGGTGTTCCGCAGATAGACGATGCTCCTGTAGGAGTCGGCGTTTATCAGCCCGGCTGCGAGCCGTCTTCGAGTCAGCGTATGCCGCCGTCGCGTCCTCGGCGATCTTGTAGATGCCCCTGTGTATGTTGGCGTTGTAGTTCTCGTAGTAGCCGGTCACGGCGTCTATGACCTGCCTGGGTTTCTGGGAGGTGGCGGCGTTGTCAAGGTAGGCCAGCCTCTTGCCGTTAACCCATTTCTCCAAGTATCGGGAAATCCTTCCTTATCCTGTTGACGTCCAATCCAGGCATGTGACCACTCAAACCTCGTATCCCTTCCTCTCTATCTCATCAGCGAGCCTGCCTCCGCCCTCCTTGACGATCCTGCCGTCCACCATCACGTGGACGTAGCGCGGTTTCATGTATTTCAGTATCCTTGCATAGTGCGTTATCAGCAGCATTCCCGCCTTCGTCTCCTTCTGGAACTCCGTTATGTTCCTGGCGACAGTCTTCACCGCGTCGACGTCGAGTCCGGAGTCGGGCTCGTCGAGTATGACCATCCTGGGCCTGAGCAGCCTCATCTGGAGTATCTCCATCTTCTTCTTCTCCCCGCCGGAGAGGCCGTAGTTGAGCGACCTGCCGACTATCTCCTCCTTGACGTGCAGCTTCTTCGCCGTGCTGCCTATCTCCTCCATGAAGTCCTTGAAGGAGCTGCTCACAGCGAGCGAAGACCTCGCGCTGTTGAGGAAGTTGACGACGCCGAGCCCCTCTATCTCGACCGGGTTCTGGAACTCGAGGAAGAGGCCGAGCTTCGCCCGCCTGTCGGTGGACAGGCCGAGTATGCTCTTGCCGTCAACGCGTATGTCCCCCTCCGTGACCTTCGTCCTCGGATGGCCCATTATCGCCTTCGAGAGGGTCGTCTTCCCGGAGCCGTTGGGGCCCATGAGCACGTGGAACTCGCCCGGGCCTATCGAGAGGCTCATTCCCTTTATGACCTCCTTGCCGTCGATGGCGACGTGCAGGTCCCTTATCTCAAGCTTCATTCTTCTCACTCCTCGCCGCGGGAACGGTCCAGCGGTCCCGCGCGTTCATCCTCGGGACTCCGGACAGCCCGTCGCTGTCGAACTTGTCGAGCATTATTGACATTGCAATCTCTTTAACGGTATCGTTGCCGATCCCGGCCAGGTACTTCGACATGAAGCCAGCCACGAAGGCGCGCCTGGCGCGCTCCATCGGCATGCCCCGCGACATCAGGTAGAACAGGTCCTCCTCTCCGATTGGCGCGACGGAGGCGCTGTGCGACGCCGAAGCGACGTCCCTGCACTCCACGGACATGTCCGGTAGGAGCTGCGCCTTGGAGGCGGAGTCGAGCAACAGGCCCCTCTGCTCCACGCTAGAGGCGGAGCCCGCGGCCCCCCCGGAGACCTTCGAGTAGCCCTTGAGCATGCCGTGCGAGCCGCCCCCCAGCACAAGGCCGGACCTGATTGACGTCCTGCTCCGCGCCCCCGAGTTGAGCATGAAGGCGCCCAGATCGAACGCCTGGCCCACGTTCCCGAGTACGATCTCGTTCAATGACACTTCGCTCCCAGCGCCCGCGGCCTCGGCGAAGAGGGAGGTCTTCGTGGTGCTTCCCCCGTTGTAGATTACGTTAAGCCTCACGCTCGCGCCCTCCCGCGCTATGATCCTCCTCAGGTTGCCGACTGAGGTGTTGCCGTTCTCGTTGTGGAGCAGGTTTATCTCGGAGCGGGAGTCCCTCTCCGCGTGGACCACGTGCAGCGGGGCGATGAGGGTCTTGTTCTCCGACACGGAGCCCCACCACTCGAAGAGGTCGAGCCGCGCGCCCTCCCCGACGTTCACGATCACCTCGACCGGCAGGTCCATGCTCCCGCAGACCACGAGGAAGTCGAGCTTCGCGCTCTGGCCCCTGGGCACGTCCACGACTATCTTCTGCCTGGACGCCTTGAGCATGTAGTGGCCGAGCGACTCCGCTATGGCGTCGTGCCTCCTCTTCCCTGTGTTCCTGATTATCCTCACGAACGGGCTCCCGGATTTCAGCCCGCCACCGCCATTGGTCAGGTCGAATCTCAGCCCGGTTTCCTTGGTTATGGCATTCACGAGCCCGTCGATCGCCTTCCTTGCGGTCTCGGTCTTCGCGCCCCCGGGCATACCCTGGCTCAGCGAGTGCCTGGCGTAGAGCCCGTCGGTCTCCATCGAGACCCTCGCGTGGTCCCCGACCGACCTTTCCGCGAGTTTCTCGTATGTCATGATGCCGCCCCTTCATCCTACGCCGGACTCGATGTCCAGCTTTATGAGCCTCCTCAGCTCCAGCGAGTATTCCATCGGGAGCGCCTTCGCCAGGTCGCTTATGAATCCCATTATTATCATCGCCGTGGCGTCCGCCTCCGATATGCCCCGCGACATCAGGTAGAACAGGTCGTCGTCGCTTATCCGCCCGACGCGGGCCTCGTGGCTGACGAGCGCGTCGTCGCGCCCGACGTCCACGTAAGGGTAGGTGTTCGCACGCGCCCGACTGTCGAGCAGCAGCGAGTTGCAGGACATGCTCGAGCGGGCGTTGGCGGCGTCCTTGCCGACGTGCGAGAGGCCCCTGAACGTCGAGAGGCCGCTGCCCTTGGAGACGCTCTTCGAGACGATTCGCGAAGTGGTGTCCGGCGCGAGGTGGTAGACCTTTCCGCCGCTGTCCTGCTCCTGGCCCTCGCCCGCGAGGGCGATGGAGAGTATCTCGCCCTTTGAGCGACGGCCCTTGAGGACGACGGATGGGTACTTCATGTTGACCTTGCTGCCGATGTTCGCGTCGATCCACTCGACGTGGGCGTCCTCGTAGGCGTGCGCCCTCTGTGTCACGAGGTTGTATATGTTCTTGGACCAGTTCTGCACGGTCGCGTACCTTACGTGCGAGCCCTTGAGCGCCACCACCTCCACGACGCCGGAGTGCAGTGAATCTGTCGAGTAAACCGGAGCAGTGCAACCTTCTAAATAAGTAACTTCCGATCCCTCATCGGCGATTATCAGTGTCCGCTCGAACTGGCCGAAGTGCTCGGAGTTTATCCTGAAGTACGCGTTGAGGGGCATCGACACTTTGACTCCCTTCGGTATGTAGACGAAGCTGCCGCCGGACCAGACGGCGGTGTTCAGGGCAGCGAACTTGTTGTCGGTAGGGGGGATCACCGTGCCGAAGTATTTCTTCACAAGGTCGGGATGCTCCTTCACTGCCGTATCAGTATCCACGAAGATGACACCGAGGTCGTCAAGCATCTTCTTCGCCCCGGAATAGACCACGCCGGAGTCGAACTGCGCCTCCACTCCCGCGAAGAACCTGCGCTCCGCCTCTGGGACGCCCAGTTTCTCGAACGTCCTCTTTATCTCCGCCGGCACCTTATTCCAGTCATTGGTTCCCTTGGCGTTTGTCATCTTGTAATAGCTCAGCCCCTCGAGATCTATGCCGCCGAGGTCCGGGCCCCACTTGGGTATGGGCTTGCCTTCGAATACCTTATACGCGAGGAGCCTCTTCTCGAGCATCCATTCTGGCTCCCCCTTCAGCTCGGATATCTTCCTGACGACATCTGCAGAGAGCCCCTTGCCGAACTCGCGGTATTTGGCTCGCGTCGAGAACCCGTACTTCTGGTGATAGGTTCCCGTTTCGAAGGGCCTCTGCTTTTCCTTGACCATACGGATCCTCACACCATGGCTGCCGCGTCGCCCGCCTTGGAGAACTTGCACGGGAAGCCGTTTATGGCTTTGCACAGGGTGCAGACGCAGACGTCCACGTACTCCTTCCTGCCCTCCGAGATCTGCTCTATGTACTGGTCGATCTGCTTTCTGTGGTTCTCTATCTCGGCCTCTATCTCGCCGATCCTCTCGTTGAGGCGCGCGGAGTACTTCCTGCGCACGTAATTGCTTATGGCTGCCTGCGCGACGCCGAGGTAGCCGGCGACCTCCGTCTCGGTGAGCCTGTACTTTTCTATGAGCTCCCGGGCGATTATCGACCGCGCGATGGGCACGGCCTCGTCGGAAGCGGTCTCGTACTTGCTGGGCAAGGTATCACCTATAACTCAGTTATGAATAGCGGCACGAACGTATTTAAGGGAGCATGGGCGAAATAATAACATAATCAGTCAGCTAACGAATTTATCAGATATATTTATAAATAGTCAGAATTAAGGAACTATGAAATTACTAACTTATTGGGTGCGATTGTGACAAGTGAACCGAAAGGAGAATATAGCAGAGGTCAGTTCCCCACGATGAAGGTCACGGCAGATGGAGGCGGAGGAAGCTAGTCTAATTTAATTACTATCCAATTTTTGGGAGGACTGCCGACAGGTATCGTGGCCAATTGCAGATATTGCCAAAGTTTATGTAAACACGTTCTCATATATTCTAATTGGTGCTGGAAGAACAAGACGATGAGCTAAGGATTATGAGCTATCCTTTCCATAGGGGTATGGATGAGAATTAGTATAAGAAAAGTGGCACGCAATGACTTCGACGGCGTGCTCAGTCTCAACAGAAGTATGTACAAGGAGGTAAGTTCCAATCGCGATTTTGGAGACTGGGCGTTCTTGAAGAGGCCGTCAAGAAGCAATATGCTCAAGTGGTTCAAGACATTGCTAGCTGAGGCCAAGAAAGGCAACGCCATATATCTTGTTGCCAATGTCGATGGGCAAATCGCAGGACATTGCTTCGTTAGGAGCGAACCGCCTAACTCTGAATTGGCCCACGTCGGTGTGCTATCTATGCTAGTTAGGAGCGACTATAGGGGCAAAGGCATAGGGGGAAAACTGCTCGATTCTGCAATCAAACAATCCAGAGGGAAGTTTAAGATACTACACCTCAGAGTTATGGCTACGAATGAGATTGCTAAAAAGCTCTACATAAACAGAGGTTTCAAGTGCTTCGGTACGGCGCCAAGATTTTACAAAAGAGATACAAAGTACGTCGACAGAGAATACTATTATCTCAATCTCTGAAAATTCCTTATACGCCTAACATCCTATGTCCTATTCTTCCGTAACTGATCTGATGTCTCGGCCAATATACTTTGTTGCCTGGAATGAGTGTTATCGAACCTCCTGTAACACAGATTTCCTACAAGCACATTCGTAATCATTAACGCGGATGCCTTGACACCCTTGATCTTTCTGCCAATTTCCTCAAGTGTCCTATCCAACTCATCCCCCTCCATTGCGGGCATGAAAAGCACTATGCTCTCAGGCGCACCTATGTCGCCCACATAGGCATATTTGTTGATAAAATTACCATAAGTTATGACTTCCTTCAACAGTTCCGCACGGGTGCCCAAATATTCCCTGCCGTTCTCATATCTGAGTAGGAGTATGCTCAAATACTTTATCGGAAGTTTCTCCATTGTGATTGTTATTCTGTGTATTATCTCCTTTTCATCTTTAAGGCGGTAATAAGTATACCTCGAAGTGTTAGGCGACATATGGCTATCCCTATCAATCTCTGAGAAATCTCTCGCGCCATTCATATTGAGTGCCCTCAAGACGTCAAATTCTCGTTGTGTAATCTGGTTTGGACCTAGCGTTGGTGTCTTCTCGCTCCTCTCCCATATCTTGTTCTTTAGTACCTTCTCGAAGAATTCATCCCTGAAGGGCACGAAGCCATAGTTCACAGATATTGGCGACAGCCACCAAGTCGCTTCGTACGCGCCAAGCGCGCTCTGTGACCTGAGTCTCCACAAGGTATCCATTGCCGTTCCGCTTTTTTCGTCGAAGATATACATCACTAAGTCATAGTCTCCTTTCGCCATTGCCGCGAACTGAACTTTTGGCTCATCAGACACTGTTTTCTTCAGCTCTTCTAGAGAGGGATGCTGCTCTGTGAACTTGGCAAAAACTATGAACTCTATGAAGCCCAGCTTGTGCATCCCTATCTCGGCCAGATACCTTATTCCATACTTCTTCTCCAGCTTCTTGACCCTGGCGTAGGCCGCCGAGGGGCTCAGGCCCACTAACTTGCCACTGTGCGCGAAGCTGGTCCTCGCGTTCATGCTAAGGGCCATGAGAAGCTTGGTGTCTATCTCACTGGCTTCGATGGGTGCCGGCTCTGGCAGTTTAGCCCCCCCCTCACCTTCCTTTCTCTCGGGCCACACTATGCTCCCGCCCTTCTCCAGGATGAGGGCCTTGGCCCTATCGAGCTCGTCAGCATAGGCGGCGATTTTCTTGATGTAGGTGCCGTTATCTAGTATCCTTCCAAGGTACTCCGACTTCACCCTAGTCTTCTTCCTCTCCTTGTCCCAGGTGCCCGACTCCTTGTAGACGTAGTACCTGCCACCTATGGCCTTCAGGTAGATCTTGCCGGCGCTCTCTCCTCTGAGCTTCCCGAAGGCCTTTGCCACTTCCGACGGTACTTTTACCATAGTTATATAGTGACTGTAATGATTATTTAACCTTTTGTTATATTATATGTCGGATAACTATTGTATAATATATAAAAATACAAATTATAGACATTTAATAGGGTATGGTGGGCGTTTTTCTAGAGATAACTAGGTCATGATTATATAGGAAGCCTGCGTTAAGGGTTATCAGGGAATACCAGACAGTCGATTAGGTGCGTGGAACATTTTTTGAGAATGCCCATTCTTGAAAGTCCATCCCTCCGCGCACCTAGTCATTCATGCTTTACAGGCGGTTCCGTGGTGAGGAGAACGAGCAAAATAACGTGTAGTGGCAACGTGGTCAGGAACTCCACAAGGAGCAATTTTATCCTGATCCGGCCTAGGGCGCTGGGCAATGCGGATTTGACCGCGAAGGCCATAGCGATCTGCAAGGGGGTAAGGAAGGTTTTCGTGACCAGCGGTGCCTACGGCTTCATAGTATCCACCAACAAGGAGGAGAGCTCGGACGAGATACGCGCGGTGGTGGGGAAGACGGCAGGAAGCCAGAGGACCAAGGTAGCAAGGGGACATTACGTTTACGCCTGCAGGGCGAGGGGATGAACATGAGGAATTCCAAATTGCAAACGATACAGATAATGGTCAACGTATACGGCAAGGCAAGGCCCGCGGCGAAGAAGTACTCTTGCTGGCTCTGCGACAAGGAGTGCAAGGGAACTACCGAATATCTCATGCATCTCCAGGAGCATAAGGAGGCTATAGAGAGACAGAATATCTAGAAGTCCATGAGGGCTTCGGAAACGCCATGACCATCGAAGCAAAGATAGTACACGATGCCGACGTGTTGGACAAAATGGGTCATCTTGGAGTGATTAGGCAGACTTGGAAGAAAGCCAATTCCGGAGTCGTGACGGAGACGATAGCGGAAGAACTGGAACCCCATTTAGATAGGAGGGAGAAAAGGCTGTACACTGAAACGGCAAAGGAGGCGGGATCGGAACTCAATCGCAACCTCGGGCCGTTCTTCACGATGCTGCGCAAGCAGCTCAAGGATGGGCCTTTCTATAGGTGGAGGCCTGCTAAGGCCCTCCGCACCCCCTATAGACTGCTGTTGGATAAACTCTAGTCTAATTGAAGTTAGATGAACTCGGTCTTAAGCTGCTTCAGGGAACTGAGAGAGGTCGTCTTCATGATGCCCTTCTTCGAAAGCACGTTCTTCACGAACTGGTAGTATTCGTCGATGTCCTTCGTTCGCACTTTTATCAGCATCTCCCAGCCACCGGTGATTATGTCTATGCTCTCGATCTGGGGGTAGCCCAGGAGCTCCTTCCCGATCCTCTCCGGGTTGCCGTACTCGTCTGGCGCCAGATTCAGGAGCACGAAGCAGCAGAAACCCTCGTCTATCCTCTTGTAGTCGAAGACAGCCTTGTAACCCTTCACGACTCCTTCCTTCTCCATCTGCTTCAGATTGTAGTGTATCGTGGTCGAAGGCTCCTTGAGTTTCTTCGCTAACTCGACAATCCGGGGCGCGCAGTACCCTGTCTTCAACAGGCTGACAATCTCCCGCCTTATGTTCTTCATGATTATTGAATATTACGCAATATTTATACCTTTTTTGGTCTATAATTCGAATTTTATTAGACAACCTAGTTATTGAGCCTACACCAAAAGCATTACTATACGAAAGCACGATGGCGAGAAACATGAAAGAACGACATTTGAAGCCTGCTTCGGCCAAGGGCATACGGGAATGCCTGAATTCTCCCCTGGAGATAGGGATGCACAACAGTTTCGCGATGCAGGCCAGCGCCGTGCTGCGCGACGAGGGACGCTTCTCCAAGGACTACCACAAGGTGATTGTCGGCTTCGAGACGGAGCACGGTCTCGTAGACAAGAACATGGAACAGGTCACAGAGGAGGCGCGGAACCGGATAATTGCGGGCCTGGAGTTCGCAGACGTGGAGCTCGGCGCATCGCAGCTGGAGCTGCGCACCGATAAGTTCGAGCTCAGGGGAATAAACGACATAGCGATCCGGCTCTGGAGGAACGACTGCGCAATACTCGAGCGCATCGAGGAAGAGCAGGCCAAGCTCGTCCGCGGAGGCACGAACCCCTTCATACCCCTTCAGGAGATAAGAAGGACCACGAACCTGAAGTACACCCTGGTCCCCGATTTCCATGACAGACATAAGAGCGCCTTCGTGCCCGACAGGTTCGGGAGTGCACAGGATATGATAGACCCTAGGCCGGCGAAGATAATCTCTCTGTTCAATTCGATACAGTGCAACATGGAAGCGAAGGGCTTCGGAGACGCGATTGAGAAGGCCAACTACTCGTACATGATAGCACCTTTTGCGATCGCCCTAGGCAACAACGCACGGTTCATGGACTGCAAGGACCTGCACTTCGGCGACGTAAGGATGCCTTTGTGGGAAATAAGTCACGATACGAGGAGCATGGAGGAGACGCTCGTGGACAAGGCGACGCGTGTGGGCAGGTACGACTCGTACTTAAAATCGATGCGAGATTACTTCGCAAGAGCTGCCGCTAACCCTCTCATAATCGACAAACCGCAGGACGCGCTAAAGATAGGCATCGGACTGTTCTGGAAGGACGTTAGGATAAAGGTGATTGGCGACTCCTGTGTCGTGGAGTTCAGGCCTATCTCTACGCAGCCGACTCCAATTGAAGACGCGGCCATGCATGCCTTCTACTTAGGTAGGTTGGCATTTGCCCAAGAGACGCGAGAGCCACTGATGAAGATATGGTTCGTTAACGCGAACAGAACGATGACCATGAAGTCTGGCCTAGACACATGGCTCTGCTACTCTGGCGAGGGCGGCGATACCTACGTGGGACCCGCCAGAGTTGTCTTGGCAGAGGAGCTCAAAAAGGCCAAGGAGGGCCTGAAGTTCATGAACATACGGGAGGACGGCTTCCTTAATCTCCTGAGGAACAGGCTGCGGGAGGGTACGCCTTCGGACAGGCTGGCGTCTCTCTTCAAGAAATCCAGAGGCAAAGGCACGGCGCGCAAGGAGGCCCTCGCGGAGAGCCTGAGGCAGGTGAGGGAGATTGCAGGTATGGACACAAAGCACGAAGAGGCGCACGTCTAGAGTGCGCGCCCCACGCGCTAGGTAGGGTATTATAAGTCCTGAAGAGTCTGGGATATGCAGAGGTGTTCAAGTTGTGCAGAATGTTCGCGTACGTAGGGGATTCGCGGAAGGATCTCGCGAGGCTGTACGCCGGCCTAAAGAAGGCGGCGGAATACGACCGGACCATACCCGAATCATGGAAGGGGGGCAAGAGCCACAGGGACGGATGGGGCTGCGTAATCCTGACGAACGGCAGCCTTACGCATTACCGCTCGAAAGTTCCAATATTCAGGGACGAATTCACGATCCCCGCGATAACGGGCAAGACATACGCCATATTCCATGCAAGGAAGAGATCACCCAAGAACCCTGCAGGGAACCCAATTTTCTCGCACCCCTTTATGGTGGAGAGCGAAAGAAAGGTGATATTCCTGGCTCATAACGGAGGGTTGAGGATAAAGGTCCCACCTGACACCGTGGATACTGAGATTGCGCTGCGGGAGATAGCAAAGCGCGGCGGGCTGAAGGAGGCGATGCCCAAGCTGCAGATGATGAAGTACACCACTCTGAATCTGCTGCTCCTTGAGATAGATAGGGAGAGCCGCAAGGCGGAGATAGAGTGCTTCAGCAAGTGGAATGACCCTAGCAGGGACGCCTATTCCCAGCTGTACATCAAGGACATGGAAGGGGGAATAGCGGTATTCTCCTCGACCATGAACGACGGTCTGAAAGGGGAGAAGTTCGCGCAGGAAAACATACTGAAGCTATGAATGGAAGTCGCGATCATGCACTCGACCCGGATATTCAGTAGCACGAGGGCGGCAGGAACCTATAGAAACGAATAAGTTAAAAATGAAGTTAAAGGAGGTAGCATCGCAAACCAGGATTGGCATGAACTTAAGAGCACAGATCCGCGTGCAGCGCTCGTGGAGTTGCTGAACGAACTCCAAGTGGAATATTCCCTCATCGAGCACAGTAAGAGCGGAAAGACTTCTGAATTGGCCGCCGAGGCTATGGGGGAAGAGCGCGGCAACATAATCAAGTCCATGCTGCTTAAGAACGACAAGTCGGAGTACCTTGGTATCGTAATCGGCGGAGATCAAAAAATAGACTTCGACAAATTGCGGGAATGCGCGAGGGCCAAGGGAAAGTTCAAGTCAAACAAGTTCAGTCTCGCGCGGCCGGAGGAGATAAAAAAGATGTTGGGATTCGACGTAGGTGGCGTGCCCCCCTTCGCCTTCTACATGAATGGCATTGCGGCATTTGTCGATACGGGCGTAGAGAAGAAGGATCACGTTATCGGGGCAGGGGGTAACGAATTCAGCGGCATAAGGTTCTCTCCAGGGGAACTCTCGAAATTCGGATACCTATTCAAGGAAGTGAGCCGGTAAGCGGATTTTGCCTCTCCTTAGTCAGGAGTTAGACATTTACTGGAACTTTGGCCCCAACTGCTCCAAGAGATCCTTGTTGCCATCGAAATAATCCCTGGCCCTTTTCAGCTTGTTTATCAGGTAGTCCGCCACATACGACTTGAGGTCAGCAGGGTGCAGTTTCTTCTCCTCGAAGAGCTTCCTCAACTCCTCCACAGAAGATATCTCGATATCGCCGCCGAACTTATTGTCCCTGCTTATGACGATGCTTCCCTCATTAGGCAGTATAAGCAGGTTCGCAATCTCCACAATAGGATTGTCTTCCACCACCCCTACAGGGCAATACGCGCCGCGTATGGTTTTCTTTATCTCCTCGATAGAGGCGTTGACCTTTATGTTGCTGCCCTGAACAGAGGAGCTCATCTTGACTCCGGGCCCGGCCAGAGAAGGCACGAGCGGCATCATCAGCTCGACCCTCTTCTCATAACCGATCTGGGGCAGGTACTAGGATATTCATCCCGTTGATCGACGCCGCGTCCCTGCTCGCTATCGCCGCCGAATCCAGCTTGCCTTCCTCCTTTATCATCTTGACGCTTGCCGCGGTATTAGAATACAGAGAGGGAGACATTTCGTTCCTACGCAGGAATTCCTTGCACTGGCTGAGGGCCTGCTGGATAGAGTACACCGTCTTGACATCGCGCAGTTCTACCCCTGGGTTAGCAATCAGGCAGTGTTCAATCTTCACCACGACCTCGCCGACTATCTTCAGGTTGCTCTTTAGGAGTAGGTCATAGACCTCGTTCACGCTGCCCTCGGTGGTATTCTCTATCGGGACCACCCCGTAGTCCACCTTCCCGCTCTCGACTGCCTTGAAGACATCGGAAAAATAAGGGAACTTGTTAATCTGGGGGTCTCCAAACTTCTTGAGTGTCGCAATATACCCGAACGCTCCTGGTTCACCTTGATAGGCTACTTTGATGCTCTTGCAAGACTCGCGATCTTGCAACTTATTCCTGTAAATTGCACCACCATATACCTTGTCAATCCCAGAAGTTTATATTACTTGTGTATGAGAATGACTAAATTCGTCATTTGACTAATTTACAGATTGTAGTATTTCTGAAGCGAGAACAATATTGCAGAATGCGTTCGGTCGGTTTTAACGTTAACACTCATATATGTCAGACTGTCAGTAGATAACATGGCATCCCAACTCCGATCAAAGGCGAGTGGCGAGGACATGTGCGAACTGAAGGGTACTTTCGACTCAACAATGTAATGTTATTTCTTGATGTCCACCCTGATTCTCGTTTCCGGGACGGCCATGGCGCCCTCTCCCTGCGTTATCTTCTTTATGTTCATCGCCCCCATCACGTCTTTCTCGCTTCAGGTCAGGACCGCGACGCCCACCGCGTGAGCAACTCCTTCGCCTCATCCCAGTTGATCCTCTTCTGGACGGGTATGTACGAGTTCGCGGTCTTCGGGATCCGCATGGCCCCGAGAGCGACGCCCATCGCCTTTCCGTCCGCGATCCGGAACTCCTTCGGGTATAGCCTCGCCATCCAGTACAGATCGTAGAGGTCCTTCCACTCCCTCCTTCCCTCCAGCGCGCGCTCCTTCTGGGCATTCAGTTCCCCGAAGCCGTACATCGTCACCCTCTTGGACAGCGGGAGGAAATCGGAGGCCACGCTCCGCCTCTCTGCCTTCCCCCCGGTACCGAAGGAGAGGTCCAACTTGACGACGTCCGCGACGCCTGCGTACTCGTACTTCAGGAGGAAGCCTATCGCGCTCCTAGTGAAGAACTCCCTCTTTATGCTCCATCCGAGGCTGCGCACCATCCGCGTCGCCTCCTTCCTGCCCATCAGGGTGTCATAGTCGAGGTCCTCGGAGAACCTCTGGTGTCCTTGGAGGTAGCCCTTGTTTATCGCAGTCCCTCCCTTGAGGACGAGGTCTTGTTCCGCCAGGACGTCCATCAGCTCGAAGAGGAACGCGTCCTTCACCACGAATTGGAATCCCAACCCTGCCTTTGCCGCGTAGGCCCTCAGCTCCTCCTCCCCGAACGCTATTGTCGCCACCATGATAGAAGCACCTCCTTTCCCACGTTGTCCACAATCTTCCACTCCGCGATGTACTTCCCCCCTGCCCTTCCGACGAGGTGCGCGTTGCCCCCCGCCTTGCCCCTGCAGAACCTCATGAGGCGCTCCTTCTCCTTGTCGCGCCGGGGGAGGAGGGAGAGCATATAGCCGAGCCTCTGGTAGAAGGCTCCCGTCTCGCCGCTGCAGATGTCCAGGAACTTCCCCGCGCTTATGCCGGCATCGAAGAGGGCTTTTTCCACCTTCGGGTAACCGACTAGGTCTCCGTGGCGGATCGAATCGCAGATCGCCTTCTCCACCGAGGCTGCCCGGTATCCGCCCTCTGTGTCCTCCACGCCCCTGTAATCGTGCGCCTTGAAATAGCGGAACTCGTAGCCGCCCATCTTTACCGCCCCGCGCACGTCCGAGGCCACGAAGACGGTGAACGGATACTCGTCCACCAGGTGGTGAAGGTACAGGGCCGAGGACAGCGAGACGTAGCCGGGATGGAGCGCGGTGGCGACCCAGAGCGGGTCCGCGCTCTTCGAGACGTAGATGCCTCTGACTGGGCCGTAGATCCTTCCTGCCCTGACGAGGTTGCTGAGAGTGACTCTGAGGGAATTGTCGGAGGTCCCAGCGACGCTCCGCAGGCTCCGGAAGTCGGTGAGCTTCGCAGCGTCCACATACTCCAGGAGCCTTGTTGCCAATTTCATGGTTAATTAATGAAACGTTAATATTTAAATATTTTTGCAACAACGGACGCGAGCGGTGCGGATCCGTCTCCTTCTGGGGAGAGGCAATGGAGCCGTATTTCAAACTATTTTATTATGTTCACTAGAATTCCAGTCTCCGGGACGGCCAAGTTGCCCTCCCCGTGCGTTATCTTCCTTATGTTCATCGCTCCCATCACGTCTTTCTCCGCCTCTCCGAGATCAACGTTCACCACTATCTCCTGAAGCTCGGCGTTCAGCGCCATCGCGTTGTCGTGCTTCCACTTCCTTATGAAAAGTATCAGCTTGACGGCGTCCTCGGCCCTCTTGAATTTCTCCTCGTCGAACTCGTTACCTACCGGCCACGCGCTCAGATGAATCGATTTTGCGTTCGCGTCGTTAACCCTGCCCTCGAAGACGTTCTTGTAGATCTCCTCCGTTGCGAACGGCATGAACGGGGCGAACATCTTCAGTATCGAGAACATCGTATTGTTGACTGTGGGATTCGCACTCGCATCCTTGTTGTAGACCCTGTACTTGATGAATTCCAGGTAGTCGTTGGCGAAGGACCAGAACAGCTCCTCCGCAGCGACCCTCGCCTTGAAGTAGTCGTATCGCTCGAAGCTCTCGGTCGCCTTCTGCACTGCTGCGGAGAGCCTGCAGGATATCCAGTAGTCCATGGGATTCTCGCTCTTCGCCTCCGACTTGTCGGAGCAGGTCATGCTTATGAACCTGGCGACGTTCCACATCTTGTTTATGGTGCGCGCGCCGGTCACTATCTCCTTCTCCTGGAAGGAGCAGTCCTCCCCGAGCGATGACGACGCGGCCCAATACCTCACCGCGTCGGCCCCGTACTTCTCCACATAGGGCATCGGAGCGACCACGTTGCCGGCCGACTTGTGCATCGGTTTGCTCTTCGAGTCCAGCCCCTGCCCTGAGACCATTATCTCGCTCCATGGTATGGTGCCCTTGTGTAGGTAAGCCTTGACTATCGTGGTGAACGTCCAGAAGGAGATTATGTCGTTCGCCTGGACCCGCAGGCTCATCGGGAAGATCAGGTCCATGTACTTCCCGTCGAGGCCCCACCGGGCGTTTATCAGCGGCGTGAGCGATGAAGTGGCCCACGTATCGAATATGTCCGTCTCGGGGTCGAACTCCTTGCCGCCGCACTTCGTGCAGGCGCCCCCCGGCTTGTTGATCAGGGGGTCCACCGGGAGGTCTTCCTCCCGGGCGAACTTGGGCTCGCCGCACTTCTTGCAGTACCAGACCGGGAAAGGTATCCCGAAGTACCTCTGCCTGGATATGCTCCAATCCCACTTCAGGCCGTTGACCCAGTTCTCGTACCTTACTATCATGAACTCCGGGTGCCACTTCACCTGGCGGCCCAGCTCTATGAACTTCCCCTTGAGGTCGAGGTACCTTATGTACCACTGCTTCTTGACTATGAGCTCTATCTCGGTCTTGCAGCGCTCGTGCACGTTGACGCTGTGCTCGATGTCCTCCTCCTTGATGACGTAGCCCCCTTCCTTGAGCGCCGCGATCACCTTCTCCCTGGCATCGGGTATCTTCATGCCCTTGAAGAATTTGTGCGTCATCCTGCCGCCCTCGTCCAGTATCATCCTGAGCGGAAGGTCGTACTGCTTGTACCATTCCATGTCCGTCTGGTCCCCGAAGGTGCAGCACATGACCACGCCCGTCCCGAAGGCCGGGTCGACCTTCGCGTCGCCTATGACCTCCACTTCCTGCCCGAAGATAGGGACCTTCACCTTCCTGCCTATGAGGTGCATGTGCTTTCCATCGGTCGGATTAACGAATATGGCCACGCAGGCCGGCAGGAACTCCGCCCTAGTCGTGGCGATCTCGATGTCGTCCGAGAACCTGACGTAGACCAGCTTGGACTTGACGCTCCTGTCTTCGAGCTCCATCTGGGAGACTGTGGTCTTGCACTTGGGGCAGTACAGCACAGGGGCCTCCTTCCTGTACGTCCTGTCCATCTTGCAGAGCTCCAGGAAGGACTTCTGGGATATCTTCTGCACCTCCGGCGATATCGTCTCGTAGAGCAGGCTCCAGTCGGCGGAGACGCCCATGCTCTTGAAGACCTGGATGTAGTTGGCAACGTACGAGCGGATCTCCTTCTGCACCAGGGCCACGAACTTCTCCCGGCCGAGGTGCTCGGCCGTGGTGTTGAACTTCTTCTCAATCAGAAGCTCCGTAGGCAGGCCGTTGTCGTCCAGTCCGAACGGGTAGAAGACGTCGAATCCCCTCATGCGCTTGTACCTAGCTATGAATTCGGCCTGAGAATAGGACATGACGTGACCTAGGTGGATCTCCCCAGAGATGGTCGGCGGGGGCGTGTCCATGGAGAAGACCTTGTCGCGATCATTGCCGCGGAACTTGTATATCTCGTCCTTGGCCCAGAAATCTGCGATCTTGCCTTCGACCAGCTTGTGGTCGTACTTGCTTTCCATCTGCTATACCTATGGTTAGGCATCGCTTCTAAGCAATAAAAGGCTTTCCGGGTGCACCTGAAGGTTGCTTGAAATCACATTCACCCAGCAACGACGCGCCCGAGTGTGTTAACGTCCAAAATTCAATTCATAATATGAGAAATTGTATAAAAATTCCTATTACGATATGAAGTAATGTGTAAAAATAGACAGAATCGACCTCGCTGCGCGTTTCGCTGAACCGGATGCCTTCTAAGAAACATTACCTAAGTTATGATGTGATATGAACTTCGGTAACGCAAGCAGATACCCGATAACGCTGGTTATGGAATAATATAACTAAGGGATTTCAATTGATTTGCGCTTAATTTAGATAGGACGCCATATCTGGCTTTCTAATACTCTGAAGATTTTTCGTAGTCTAGACGAGAATCGTACCGATCCTTCCTGCGAAGTCAATTCCATGCAAAGGCATAAATAAACGCCGGTTATAGAATAATATAACTAAGGGATTTCAATGGAATTGCCACTTACGAACATCCTCAAGAGGAGGAGCGAGCTCGACACCGCGAAACTGGAGGACGACGTGGTGGACGCGATGTTCAGCGCCACTGGAAAAATAGCCCTGCACGGAGGCACTGCGGTGTGGCGCTGCTACGGAGGCAAGCGCTTCTCTAAGGACATCGACATCTACCTCTGGGACAGGGACTTCAAGGAGATCTTCTTCGATGCTATGGGGAAGGCGGGTATAGAAGTCACGAAGTACAGGGAGAAGGGGGTTACGTTCATACACGTCAGAAAGGGGAGCACGGAGATCAAGGTCGAGCCAAGAAGTGTGGAAAAGGAGGCCATACTAGTCCCGTACGAGCGCATAGACGGCACCAGGAGGAACATACTCGCGCTCTCGCCGGAGGACATCGTGCTCGAGAAGATAGAGGCGTACTGGGACAGGAGGGCGTACAAGGACCTCTACGACATAACCGTGCTGCTGAACGCGGTAAAATATCCCGCGAGGGTGAAGGCGCACCTGCGGAAGTTCGCGAGGGACGCGCCGCATCCCGACGAGGGTTTCCAGACCCACGCGGAACTGAAGGCACTCATATATTCAGGGGCGGTGCCGGCGTTCGGGGCCATGGTCGAGATGATAGCGAGGTGGGCCGTATGAAATACGTAGACCGGTTCCTGGAGTACTTCAAAGGGTTCCCGATTTTCACCTCCGGCGACGTGAGGCTGTTCCTGGACAGGAGCGGCGCGGGGAAGGGATACTACAAGGTGTTCATGCACAACCTTGTGGGCAGCTGGAGGGCGTTCCAGATAAAGAGGGGCTACTACACCCTGCACGACGACCCGATGGCGGCGGGCTTCGCCTTCGCGCCCTTCTATTACGGCATGGAGACCGCCCTGACCCACTACGACCTGTGGGACTACGTGACCCCCATCAGCATAATCACGGCCAGGAGCGTAAGGAGCGGGACCAGGAGCGTGTTCGGAAGGAACGTGACCGTCAGGAGGATACCCAAGGAGATGCTCTTCGGCTACTCCCTGGTCAAGTACGAGGACCTGTTCTACATACCCATGGCAGACATGGAGAAGACGCTCATAGACTCGGTGTACTTCCGCTCGCCCTTCGGCGGAGAGGTGTACGGGAGGATGCTTGATAGGGTGGACATGGGGAAGCTCAGGAAGTATCTCGATCGCTGCCCTGGGAAGGTCAGGGCGGGGGTGGATGCACTGATAGGCAGGTACGGGAGCGCATCGCTGTCCGTTAAGGCCAAAACGGCCAAAGTCATGGAAAACGCGCATTAGAAGCAACATAATGCACGAAAATAGGGACTTTCGGGCGTTACAGTGCCTTACTCTAGCATCCTCCACTAGCTCAGCCGTCTTCCTCACGTTCCCGATCCTGGGAAATATGAACTTCAGGGTGTGGTCGTGCTACTCCTTTGACATGGCAGTGAGGTATCCGGACTCTTCAGCTTCTCTTTCCTGACCATGTGCCCGTGAGCGACCAGGTGACCGCACCGCCAAGGGAGTCTACCTCGTTGCAGTTCATGTTGTAGGTCCCGCTGACAGAGGTCGCGCCGGGGAAATTGCCGTTGGCCTTGCCAGTCGCAGAACCCAGGCATTGTGCGTTCGAGCCGGCCACGGTGCCGAAGCCTGTGAAATCCCACGTATCGCCGGGGCTGTTGTGGAATATGTTGCCTCCGATGTTGAGAGGGTAGGTGTTGCCGTCAGGCGCGCTTATCACCCATCCAGAGGTGCCTGTCAGGTCGAACGGGCCGCTGTTGGTGAACGGCTGCACCACGACCGTCGAGATGCCTGAGTCGAACGAGTACCAGTCCACTGCGCCGGGATCGTCTGTCGTGATCGCGCCTGAGTCGAACGAGAGCTTCCAGACCTGGGCTCCCGAGGACTTGCTTGGCGAAGGACCCGCCGCTGTAGGGTTCGGAGGGGGAATCGCAGGGCCCTTGGACGAGGCCGCCGCGCCGGAGGAGCTGGACGCGCCCGTCGCTGCGCCGGAGGCCGATTGGGATTCCGGTGCGCCGTTGCCGAACTCTATCGGGTCGGTTGCAGTCACCGTGTCCACGGAGGCGCCAGGATAGTAGAACGCCAGGACATAGCTCCCTGGCAGGAGGTGCACGTCGAAGCTCGCGCTCGCGTTGTAGACGTAGTAATCGTAGGTGGAGGGAGAGGGCCCGCCCGATTCTGAGAGGTTCGCGAACTGCGCGGAGTGAGCACCGCCATCGCAGTGGCGTTCTGCGAGCTGAACGAGCCGGTCAGGTTCGCGCCGCCCGCGGCCCGAGGCACCGTGAAATTCTCGGTCCACACCTGCGCGCAGTCGTATCCTGCGCACTGCACTGAAGAGTTCGACAGCCGAATCGGGCGCTCTGGGCGAAGAGCGTCTCGGGGGCCAGCTGGTAGGTTGCGGTCGTAGAGTTCGCGCCAGTCGGTGCGACAGACGAGCCTGCGATGATCGCCAGCACTATGAAAATCGCGAGCACGGCCATGGCCGCCTTGGCCCACATGGGAATGGGATCCTTGCGCGCCGGGGCGGAAATCGGCGACGCCTTACCTGCCCGTTCTAGCCCCGGAAGGGGACTGGGTGGACTTCCCATCGCCCGCCAGGTCCCCCTTCATCTCCAGGTATTGCTTCCTAGTGATCTCCCCGTTGGCGTACCTGCGCCTTAGTATCGCAATTCCGTCCTCGTCAGCCGCCATGCGTTCAACACGCATACTGAGGAACGAAGGGTTAAGAGCCTTTCCAAGGCGCATCGGACCCAACGGCCTTGGTATGTTATTTCTTCATCTCCAGTATCTCCTCCGTCTTCCTCACGATCCCTAGGGTAAGAGTGCAAGAGAAGAAGCTAAGGAGGCCTAGAAAATCCCCCTCTTAAAACCCTTAAGCGTCTGTCGAGGGCGGTCTTATTGACTGGAAAACGGACGTTTTATTTGTTTCTGAATGTTACCACTCTTCCATCACTAAACTGAACGGTTTTGCCTCCTCCGCCTCTTCCATTTTCCAATCCTCCTGATAATTTAAGGAGAAGAGCTAGCAAAGCCCCCAAAGGAGCAGATATCAGTCCGTCTATTACTTCATTAATAATGACATTTTGAAGTTCTATCGCTTGTCCAGTGATTTGGTTAGTTAGTTGAGTCATATTTGTGGTGGGTTTGTATGAAAGATAATTGAGATAGGAAAGAAGGTCGGGTATTCCTGACTAAAGGCTCTAAGACATTAAGTATTACGAAGATAAAGACAGCCAAAAGTGCAATGAATTCTTCTCCTTCTCTGGGTATATGCTCACCCATATCTCCTAACGGCACGCTGTGTCTGCAGCAATACAGCAACTATCATCGAAGTTACTACATCAGTCATAGCATATATTACGACGAAATAGATGAGTGCTATGAATCCCGCTGTCGAAGTTGCAATAGAAGAACTTGCAACTGAAGGGAGCAATCCCACTACAGCTGTGATAGTTTGTGGATCAGGAAGTAGCATTAAGTCTATCAGTACTGATATCGGAATTGAAAGTAGTGACCCTATAGCAACAGCATCCTTAGTTCTCATGCAAACACTACTCTTTCTCAGGGTATTTATTTATATGTGAGAAAACGAGGGAACGTGTCTAAAAATAGGAACATCTACAAGTGAAAAATGGACGTTTTTAGAAGGTTAAACTATCTTCAATTACTTTCTTTTCATCATCAGTTATGTTGTAAATATCATAAACTAATTCGTCAATTACTCCTTCTGTATAATTAATTTCTTTTTCTATAGAATGTCTTTCATCCGTCATTTTTTGATTAATCACTTCAAGTTTTTTGTACAAAGTTATCGTCTTGTTTACCAGTATTGCAACTTTGTCTTCGATGTTCTTATCACAAGTGGCTATCGGAAATAGCTCTACATATTGATACCGGTAGTCATAATACCCACCTCTCAACAGCGAACAAATGCGTTCTGCATAATATTGCATTAGCTTACAATTCAGTATACCAAGAACATAACGCGAAGAAGTTGGAATAAAGAATGCGCTGTCCTGGATGAAATATCTCTGCTCGTCTATTGTAAAATTAGGACGTATATTTATTCTAGGATAAATAATCTTAGGTTGGTCAAATTGAGAATAGTAAGAGCATCCTCTTAGTTCGTACCAAGGATGTTTGTGATTTTTGACTTCCCATACCTTATCAAGTTGAGTTTTGAACTGCAGAAGATAATCTCTAACTGCAGAATAGTTGTCTATATCTATCCCTGTATAAGAGTAAATCAGATAACGGCTATTGAACTTTATCGAGTATCTCTTAATGTCTTTACCTGTGAGGAATGGTCTAATTATTTCTTTAGATTTTGGGTCTTTTCTAATCAACTCATTCTTAGTTTCTTCGTCGATGATGAAGGCATCATTATATCCTGTTGTTATGCCGCGGTATAGTTTTTGCTTTATGAATTTCTTAAGAGGTAAGCCTTTATCTTCTATTTTCTTTTTTAGTGATAAACTAATTTCGTTCTCCATGCTCCAGGGTTCATCTGTCAAATGCGATTGTGATATTGAAAATGAGTCCGCCTTTATTTCTTCATCGAGCGAGTTAAATTTCAGACTACGAATTTTGGAAACAGTTATTTTGTTTTTAAGATTATTCTTTGGATTGGTTGACTTCTCTAGAATTATGATGCAAGGGTAGGTTGTAGCCTCGGCGAAGACGGGCAAATCTCCAAAATCTATGAATCTTACGATTTTGGAATTGTCGAGTATGAATTGTCTTAATTCTCTTCCATAATTGGTCTTCGTAAATTTACTTGAAACTATGAAACCGAACAATCCCTTTTCTTTCAGCAGGTTCAGTCCTCTCTCGAAGAAATACGCGTAGAGGTCGTTTGAGCCATTGTAGATTTTATAATTCTGCAATGCGTCCTTTATTGGCAACAACTCTTCTTGACGGACATATGGAGGATTTCCAATAACTGCGTCAAAGCCTCCTTCCGCCATGACCTCTCTAAACTCACTTTTCCACTCAAAGGGCTTCTTTTCTATAAAAGCAGGGTCGTCAATTATGGAATTCCCATTCTTGATATTTTGTTGCAGTGTAGGTAATCTTTCCTTCTGTTCTGCTACCTTTAGCAATAGATTAAGTTGAGCTATGTCAACTGCTTGCCTGTCAAGATCAACTCCGAATATGTTATTTGTCAGAATGCTAAGTTTAGTGAATATGTGGAACAAGTACCTGTCGTATCTAACTTATTTTGGCTATATCCCTCTTTATTGCTATAATATTCGTCTAGCACATCAAACGTCTTGATTAGGAAGGAACCTGAACCACAAGCGGGGTCTAGCACCTTAATCTTCGACACGTCAATTTTTTTGTTATTTATCAATTCTCCAACTGTGTTTCTAACTATGTATTCTACAATGTATGTAGGAGTAGTAGTATATGCCCTCTGATTTTCTCTTAGCTTTGCTCTCAGTTAGCTTAGCTCTTTCTTTAGTTTTGCTTAGAATATGCCCTAAATACTGTTCGTAAATATTACCTAGAATGTCGGCATCAATCAAGGAAAAATCATAAGGTATTGTACCATCTTCCGTAGTATAAAGACCATCTATGACTCTACTCAAAGCCTCGTCACTAATCTCTACTTGATCGCAGAGATGCTTTTCGAATATTTTACTATCATAAGTTGTATTAAAATTAGTAAACAGTTGGTGTAATGAGTTAAGTAGACTGCCTTTCTTAGTTAGTTTCCATTGTCTTATCAATGATAGTAATTCAGGAGCTTTCCATCTCTCTGTCTTCGCAGTTTCTAATGAAAATCAATCTGTCGAAAAGTCGTTGTATTGCTTCATCTAAGTCGTCTTCGCTCATGTTTTTATTTTTGTTTAGTTTGTAAACGTCCTTTGACAATAACGCTCTGAATTTTGTAAAGTCCAAGAGTAATTGTTCCCCAATAGGTTTCTTTCTCGATTTCATCTCGTATTTCTTATCTAGCAATGCAGATTGAAATGCTTCTTTCGACAAAAGATATAGTCCGTCTTCAAAATCCTCTAGAAATACCTTGAATCGTAGTGTTATGCGATGGCTCTGCAAGGGATTTGTATTCCAGAACGCATCATAGACTCTTACCTCTTTAAAATTAGTCAATACTGCCCAATTACACCCCCGATAGTAAGCGTAATTTATAGCTTGCTCCGCAAAAGTACATTTTTTCTCCATTCACAGTCCGGTATCCATCTAGATTTTCACCTAGTGATTTTGCTTCCAAAAAGAACTTAGGTATTCCTCCTATCTTTAGCGCATAGTCTACGCGTTTCTTTGATACTTTATCTTCTGGAGCAACTTCATTCCAATTTGTAAAATCCCATCCTAGAGCAGTAAAAAGAGGTTTTATGAAGCCGTCTTTGTTGCTTCTTCATTATAATGCTCATCTTTCTCTTTGTCATACTTCTTGATTAAATCCGAAATGAGTTCTTCTACTCTGTCTGTATCCATGAAATTGGATAGGAATAGAAGCCTTAAAACCTTAAGCTAGACCATCTTATCTATCTTCTTCAAGCTCATTTTCGTCTTTTCAGTATCTTGCCCTTAAACCATATCAACGGAGATAGCCAATACCAAAAGAATAGCCATGCAAATACGAGTAATCCTATTTGATGTAAGGTGTATGTTCCTGCAAAGGTTGGTTGTAGCTACTAAATCCAAGGTTTGTCAGTAGCATACTTCCAGCAATTCCAACTACTGGATAAATGATGAATAACGCTACTAAACACCATAACCCTGCTCCTAGCAGCCTTTTCTTTATGTTTGGTTCATTTAGGTGTACGAAGTAGTTCAGTACTACGTTTGCCAAGCAAAATACGATAATTGTAGTTACAGAGTCAACGAAGAAGAAGGAGATGCCTGTATTATACGAACCAAACTTCCTCATAATTTGTATAATTGAATTGCATATTGCGAAACAAGTAATGCTGCGATGAAGGAACCTACTACTTTCCATTTGTATTTCAAGCTTGCTCTGTCTTTCATTTGGATTAGATATGCAATCACTAACGCAAGAGCAATAACTAGCCCTATCGAAGTTTCTTCAACGCTAGTCCACGCATCTGCACTAGCCGCAGTAATGTTTACGGGAGAGCCGCCAACCTTCTCACTATATCCATTAAAGATGTTGGTAAATGAGCCAACAATCGAATTTCTTGGTATATCTGTCGCGTTAGTCGTTGGATAATATGTGGCATAATAGTTGGTAACTGCGATTATCGCGACTATTAAACCTAGAATAATGACGCTCGATACAAGGTAAGGATGTTCTATAATCTTCTTTACAGTTTCCATCAACGCACTCATTCTATTGCTCGAGTAATCTTTCTATTGCAACTTTAAATCTGTTCAGTTCGGTAATTGTTCCAGATATGCCTCTGCCAAATTCACTTATTTGATACGATAGCAATTTTCTCCCTTCACTATTTATCTCACTATTATTGAACGCTCTGAGGTTAACATTAAGTTCTTCTAGCTTAGGTAGTGTCGCAGTTAGCAATCCATAATATGTGCTGTTTCCATCTACTCTCCCTGTTTCATCTAGACCAAATATCAAGTCTCCCGTATTGATTATAGATGATTTAATGTAGCTTAAATCAATTTCAGAAATACTGCCTTGATGGGTTGGATGTATTTGCAAACTGCCCTGATTTTTCCTTAGATTTAATTCAGTAATAAGAATCTCAACAGTATTCTTCAATACTGTTAACCTCTGGTGCTTTCCTATATTATCTGTGAACAGATTAAGTATAATTGACCTGGATGCGGGATAGGTAGCTCCATTGATTCTAACATAAAAGCCTCCAGTACTCTTCAGATTAAATGGCTTTGAGTGTGGACAATTCTCAATTTTTAATATCATGTAAAAACTAGAGCCTTCAGGTACTTTCTGCATTGTAATTGTAGTGTTAGGGTCAACCAAAGCAGACCTCCCAGTAATTTGTTGGATAATATCATGTTCTCTGGAATTGGCTAGGGGATTCTTCTGCTCTGCCTTGTCTTTTCCGCTAATGCCTAGAACGATAAATCCACCATACGAGTTTGCAAATCCACATATGTCCTTTTCTAATTCTGAGACATCTTCCTTGAAGTCCAGGGTATCTGACTCCGGGAACTGTAATTCGATGAGTTTATCTATGACTGCAATATTCCAACCAGCTAGATTATTTGGAATTGTAAAGACTTCGCTTTCGGTCATGCACTCACATATTGTGTTAATATTTATCTGATATAAAGAGCGCAGTTAAGTTCTTTGACCTTATTCCGCACGTCTTTCCAGAGCCTATCCCAAGCCCTTATCGTATATATCTTAACCTGACTATTGTTAAATGCAGGGCTTCCTAGAGGCTCTTTCCAGCGGACGGGCTTAAAGGAGGCGGTAACTATTCAGAAGACCTTAAAACAAGCTTGGGTTCTTAACCCAGACGTCTCCACCCTCTCAGGGCCTTTAACCAATCAAATGTTGCCCCCATAATGATGCAGACAACCCTATTGCCACCTTTAACCTTCGTCTTCCTCAGCGCCGCCAAGCTTGCCACCCCGCCGGCTCGGCGATGAGACCATACTCCTCGTAGAACCTATCTTGCTCTCTCTCCATCTCCTTGTCGGTGACCGCTATCGCGTCTCCCTTCGTCTCCCTCAGCGCCTCGAGCGCCTGGTCGCCGAAGGTCGGGAAGCCCACCGCGATCGCGTCGGCCTTGGTCTTCGGCATCACGTACTTTATCTCCTTTCCTGAGTTGAACGCCCTGACCAGCGGATCGCTTCCTGCGGCCTGCACAGCGATTATCTTCGGGAGCCGCTTTATCCTCCCTGTGGATTTCATTTCCTTCAATGCCCTGAAGACGCCGCTTATCAACGTGGCGTTACCGACCGGGACTATGACATGCGTCACCGACGGGAGCTGGTTGATTATCTCGTATCCCACCGTCTTCTGGCCTTCCTTCCGATAGCAGTAGTCCCCCGCGAGGAACGCGCCCGTCTTCCTCGCGTACCTCTCCGCGAGTTTCTGCGCCTTGGTGAAGTCGCCGTTCACGAAGTCCATCGTGGAATCGTGTTCGCTCCTTATGTCCTGCACCTTGTCTCTGTTCGCTCCCTTGCTCAGGAAGACCTTGACTTTCATCTCTGCGAGATTGGCGTAGTGGGCGACCGAGTACGCCATGTTCCCTGTTGATGCCAAGGTGATCTCCTTGTATCCGTACTCCACTGCCTTGCTCACCTCTATTATCGATCCCCTGTCCTTAAACGACCTGGTCGGGTTGTCGATCTCCAGCTTCAGGAAGACGTTGTCTTGGTCGTGGCTTTGAATCAGCCTCGTGGAGCCGATCTCGTAGTGCCTGTACTTACAGTCGGGCAGCACTTTCTCGTAGTCCCAGAACTTTCCAGTGCCCACTATTTTAGGCATTCTCCCTTCGTAGCGCACGTCGAGTATCCCGCCGCACTTGCTGCAGACCTGCTTGTCGTAGCCGCTCGGGCGGTCCGTCCCGCACTTCAGGCACTCGAGATGGTATCGCATGAGGGAAATGATTAGTTGAATTTATTAAGACTTGGCCCGATCAGGGATGTCCGTCGCTCAGGGGGTTACCTTTTCCTTTATGTATACTGCCACCGCGCTTGTCACCCAGGCGATTACCAATCCGATTCCGATTCCCTTAAGGTATAGGCTTCCCGTAAGATATGACGCCAAAACGAATATCGCGCTCAGGACCAGCTCGAACAATATGAGCGTCGTATCCAACCGTTCCAGCAGCTTGCGCCTCCAAGGCGACAGTAGGATGCTTTTTTTCTCCATGTTTTTCACCTTTTATCATGTTCTGCCAATGCTTAATACCTAGTCCTTTAGATCACATGTCAATTTCATGTCTGGTTCATTATCAAATATGATAATGAAAGACACACAAAAACAACTTTTTATTTCATAAGGCTTGCGAACTTCTTCTTCACCTTTGCGACCTTCGGCCCGATCTCCAGGAGGCAGTACGGCTGGAAGGGGTTCCTCTGATAGTAGTCCTTGTGGTACTCCTCCGCAGGGTAGAAGACGTCGAGCTTCTTCACTTGCGTGGCTATTGGCTTCTTGAAGTCCTTCTGCGCCCTCGCGAGGAACGCGGCTATCTCCTTCTTCTGCTCCTCGGTGCCGTAGAGTATTATCGACCTGTACTGGTTGCCCGTGTCGGGACCCTGCCTGCCGACCGAGGTCGGGTCGTGCATCGTTACGAAGACCTCCAGCAGCGTCCTCAGCGGAAGCTTGTCGGAGTCGTACTCGATCCTCAGCACCTCCGCGTGCCCAGTCTTCCCGGTGCAGACCTGCTCGTACGTGGGGTTCTTGGTCGTCCCGCCGGCGTAGCCGGGGTAAGTGCCGACGACGCCCTTGAGCATCCTGATGACCGCCTCGGTGCACCAGAAGCAGCCGCCGCCGAGAACTATCACATCAGTTTCGCCGTTCATCGTTTCCGACCCTTACGGACATGGAATCGGAATTATTTAAAATACACTGATGGTCAGTATTGGGGCCAGCATCCGCAAGGCTTATTTATATTGCCATTAGTCTGTATACATTGATGCATATGGAGGGTAACGCAAAATCAATGATAGCAATCCTAATGGGAATAATAATAGCAATTGCGGACATCTACTGGACGTACACGAGTTATTATGACCCGGTATGGGTTGCGCTGGGGATCGTGATCTTCATGGCAGACGTAATATGGCTGTATATCGATTGGAGCTTCATGAAGAAATGATGCCTGGTGCTGGCTATGGATAGGGCAATAATCATCGGGTCCGTGATGGTGGCGATAATAATCATCGCCGCCGTGGCTTTCCTTTTAACTGGAAACAAAAGCGCGGGAAACCCTGCTGGCAGCACGATCGCAACCACCGCTTACACTACAATTTCACAGCCCACCACCACTGTTTCTACAACCATGGCGACAAATTCGTCCTCTCAGACCGTAGTGCTTGAGAATAGCGCAACCTATGGAAGCCACTTGGCAAATGCCAGCGGATTCACATTGTATACATACACTAACGACGTGCCCAATAGCGGCCAGAGCGCGTGTTATTCCTCTTGCGCAGCAAACTGGCCAATATTCTACGCCACCAACATCGTCGTTTCGCAGGGCCTGAACGCGTCGAAGTTTGGCGTCATAGCGCGAACGGATGGGACAAAGCAGACCACGTATAACGGGTATCCGCTTTACTTCTTTGTGTCAGACCACAAATCGGGTGATGCGAACGGCAATAATGTTGGCGGATTCAAAATAGCGACAGGATAGGCACCGGAGGCAAGATGGTTTCAATCCTTGGCATCCTTTGCACCCTTCTTCGGCACGAACAGCAGCGATATGGAGTTGACGCAGTGCCTCACGTTCTTGAGCGTCATCATCTCGCCGGTGAAGACGTGGCCCAGGTGCGCGCCGCAGTTGGCGCACTGTATCTCGGTCCGCATGCCGTCCGGGTCGGGAACCCTCTTCACCGCGCCCCTTATCTCGTCGTCGAAGCTGGGCCAGCCGCACCTGGCGTCGAACTTGTCCTTGGACCTGTAGAGCGGGGCGCCGCAGCGCCTGCAGACGTAGGTGCCCTCTTCCCAGTGCTGGTCGTACTCCCCGGTGAAAGGCACCTCAGTGCCCTTGCCCACGATTACCGCCTCCTCTTCCTTGGTAAGCTTCCTTAGCTTCATTCCATCCCTCCCATTATGCACACGACGCCATGTCTTATAAGGTTTTTGTGGAATCCTTAGAGGGTGGGATTATCGGGCAAGAACTTCATGATTTCTTCAACTACCTCTTCAGGAGTCTTATTGCCCGTCTGAATTACGTTTCCGTAATCGAAGGCGGATACTAGCTTAAACACCGCTTCGGCGTTCCGCTCGCCGAGCGTATTCTTCCTTGCCCTGTCTCTCTTCACGCACTCGCTCAAATCCGCCTTCAGAGTGAATGCAACGTGAGGAAAATCCAACTTGCTTGTGATGTCATCTATCTGCTCCTTGTGATAGAAGTTTCCTTCCATCACCGCGTTCCTGCCGCTCTCCAACTCCTTCCTTACCTTCGGAAGCGTCACGTCGTCCGCCTTCAGGAACCTGTCGAGCGGGATCCATTTGTCATCCACAACCTTGCCGATTCCCAACTCCTCCAGCACCTTGTCGAAATGGGTCACCGCTGCGCCGATTCTTGACGCCAACAGTGCGCTGGCCGTTGATTTGCCGACTCCCGCGGGGCCTCTGATGAGTACATAGTAGCCCATGGGATCCACCTGTCCTAGCCTCCCTTCAGCATTCTCCTCAGCTTCGGCTCGTTCTTCCCCACGACCTCCCTGAAGTTCAGCCCGTACCTCTCGTATATCTTGTGTATGGGCGTGTTGCCCACGAACTTGCCCTTTATGCCGAGCAGCCTATAAGTCTCCTTGACGCGCTCCATCGTCGGCGCCTCTATTTCCACGAGCGTCGGTATCTCCGGCCACTTGTCGATGGTGACGTGGGCGTCGCCGAGCAGGTACGCGTCCCTCTCGTTCTCCCAGTACAGGAGCTTTGACTTGGTAAGCTTGCTCATTATCCTGACCGCGTCCTCGAAGCCGCTCGCGCTGACCTCGTACTCCTTCATCGATGTGAAGCCTGCCTTGCCCTGCGTTTCCTTCAGCGTTATCGTCGTCTCCCTGCCGTCGGTGCGCACCCTCGCCCAGGAGTGCCTCCCGTGCGTATCGCCCTCAATCAGGAACTCTATCCTCCTGAATTTATGGACGACTTCGTGCCTCGCCTTCAGCGCCCTGAGCCTGCGGACGACCTCCTTCCTGTCCACGTCAAGTATCTCTATCTCGCTCTCCCTGCCCATATAATCACGTACGAATCACTTTACTCCCAGTGCCGCCCTGATATCATCGGCTCTCCTCGGATTCAGAGACACCTGGAGGCCGTACGAAGTGGGATGCGAAAGCAGAAGGCCTTCCTTGATGAGTGCCCCAGCGACGTCCTTCGCCGCGCCCCTCAGATGTTGCGGCAGGCCTTTGTGCAACTCATCCAGCGAGGTGTGCTTTGCGCCCCAGACGTTGTGTATCGCCAATTTCCTCAGGATGTGCGATCTGATCCCGGCAAGATCCTCTGCGGAAAGCTTCATTATTTCACATTTTATGTTATTAACAGCAAAGTATAAATATTTAACACTCTATACTCTTACTTACTCAGATAGTTAGTGAGTTGATGGAGGGAGAATCAAAATTCGTAGAGCTGCTCGGAGGCTCGCCAATGATAAAAGTGCTGGATTTCCTGCTGGTCGACAGGGAGTTCGACTACTCGAAGAAGGAGCTCGCGGAGAACTCCAGAATCTCGTACAACACGCTGAAATCGATACTGCCGTACCTGGTCGGCAACGAGATGATGGTGAAGACAAGGAGAATCGGCAAGCAAGACATGTTCAGGCTCAACACCGGAAACAAGTACGTCAAGGACATGGTCATGCTCTTCGACTCGTTGATAAAGCACTCCATCGAGGATGCCAAGACGCATGCGAGAGCGGTGCAGATGGTGGAATGACTTCCACTTCATGCGCGAGTTTCCGGTAATCGCAATGCTATTCGGAGGAAAGGCAAAGGCGGAAGAGGTCGAACCTGGTCAGCTGCGCTCCCTCCTGAACTCGTCGTTCGACAGGAAGCTCGGCTCCTTAAGAGCCAAGACTGAGGGCATAGCCAAGGAGCTGCGCGCCGCCAGGGAGAGGTTCATCGCGGCCTGCGAGAAGTTCGAGAGGATCGACCCCGAGCCCTACACAGAGGACCTCTACTCCGTGAACGTGAACTTCATAAGGAGCCAGAAGGGCCTCTATGCCGAGGCCCTGAAGCGCCTGGCCGAGGAGCTCGTCCCGGAGCCCGCGGGCTTCGCCAACGCCTACGAGGAGTGCGAGAGCGTGGCCTCGCACGTCGGGCGCGTCTCCTCGGAGATGCTGAAGACCAACGCGACCTTCAAGCTGGTGGTGCACTGCTACCCCAACCACCTCGCTGAGTTCAAGAGGTCCTTCTCATCGATAGAGCGCCTCACGGGCGCCCTCAGGGCCGAGCTCGAGAAGCGGGCAGGCGAGTTCGCCGAGTACCGGGCCATCAACGAGAGCATCTCGCGTTTCGAGACCTACGGCCGGGAGCTCGCGGAGACGGAAGCCGAAGCCGCGGCACTCAGGGAGGGCGGGACCCCCGCAGCATCGGCGGCCCCGGACGCGGGCCACGGCGAGATTCAGGAGAGGCTGGCCGCCAAGAGGGCCGAGCTGGCCCGCGTTAGCGCCGAGAGCTCCAGCCTGCACCACAGGATAAGCCTTCTCGTCGCGCCCCTGGACAGGCCAGCCAAGAAGTTCGACCACCTCTCCGCTAGGAAGAGGCCGCTCCACGCATTCATCGAGGACCCGATCGGCGAGATCCGCGGCGGGGCGGAGCATGCGGAGTTCAGGGAGCTGGTGCAGAAGCTCGTCGAGGCCGTGAACTCCGGGGCAGTGGAGGTCAAGAACAGGGAGGAGGTCGCAGGCATCGCATCCGCGCTCCTCGGTTCGGACCTCCTGTCGCTGGCCGACGCTTTCAGGTCAACACGGCGCACCGTCTCCGACCTCGAGGGGGAGGTCAGGAGCCTGGAGAGGACGCTCGCATCGCTGAAGGAGGGCAGGACGGCATCGGAGAGCGCAGCGCACCGCATCGCAGCGCTGGAGGAGAAAGCCGCGGGGCTCGAGAGGTCGTGCGAGGCGCAGAAGGGCGCCGTGGAGAGGCTCTTCATGGAGAGCTACCGCAGGCTGATATCCGTGAGCGCGTGAGCGCTGCGGCCGCAGGGAGACGGTCGGCACGGGGGAGAGAGTCGCCGGAGGAGCTCCATCCGCACGCGCGCGGGGCCTTGCCGACCCCAAGACTTTTATTCCTTGACATCAAGCTATTAGCGTGGTGGAATGCGCCTCGAAAAATGGAAACCCCTGTTCTACCTGCTCACCTGCTGGATCGCCTTGAAACTGATCGCGTTCATCTTCGGTTTCACTCCCTGGCCGGACATCGCCCAGCTGGCGCTGATGGGGGGCACCTATCCCGTCTTGATCGCGTTCGGGTTTGCGCTGTGGATTGGCGCGACATCGCACGACGCGTTCACCCTCCCGGAGACTGTTAGGAACGCCGTGATGGCCGCCTTCCTGGTGGGTTGCGCGGAACTGATGCTGACGGTCATCCTGATCAACAACTCGCAGTCCTTCGTGACCTATGCCACGGCGATCTACCCCCTGGAAACGAGCATGAGCATTCCTTTCCTCAATCTGGTCATATCCACCTGGATAGGCGGGATATTCATAAGCATTCCTGCCTCCGCCTCCGCTTACATCATGATGGGCAAGCGCAAGAGAGGTAGTCGCCAATGAGCCGACATCGCGGAGCATTCGGCCGCGGCGGGCCCGGCCAGGGAACGGGTCGGCGCGCCAAAGGGAAAGGGTTCGGCGCGCAGGCCGCGATGGAATTCCTCATGACCTACGGCTGGTCGATACTCATAATCGCGGTCGTGCTCGGCGCGCTCTACGTGATGGGGGTATTCAGCGGCTCGGCGTTCATAGGCAACTCATGCATGTCAAGCTCCGGCTACCTCTGCAAGAACCAGCAGCTCCTCACTGACGGGACGCTGACATTCAACTTCGGCCAGGTCACAGGGTCATCCCTCTACAACATGCAACTCGCGTGCGCAGCGAGCGCGGCCTCGGGAGTTCCAAATCCGATAACTGCCTTCCGCTCCATCGCCTCCAACGGCGCGGTGCTCGCGCCCTCGAGCACGGGCAACACGCTTACGAACGGGCAGATTCTGACCATATCCTCATTGCCCTGCTATGCATCCAACGGCCTGCCGCTGGGCAACCCTGCCCTGGGGACGGGCTTCAGCGGATACGTCTGGGTCAATTACACTTTGGCTTCGAGCGCGGCCAGCGCAGCCTCCAACCCCTGGCACACGGCAAAGGCCATAACGATAAAGACCAGCGTGGTCTGAGTGCGACACGAAGGCAGGCCGCGACCCCGGCCCGCCGCGTTCAGAACTTCCCGTCCATGAAGTCCTCGTAGCCCTTCATGTCGAAGAACCCGTGGCCGCTGAAGCTCATCACTATCGTCTTGGCCTCCTTCCTCATCTTCGCCTCGAGCGCCCTGTCCATCGTCGCCTTTATGGCGTGCGTCGTCTCGGGCGCGGGCACTATGCCTTCGGCCCTGGCGAAGCGCACCCCGGCCTCGAAGACCTCCTTCTGTCCGTAGGCGACTCCACGGACCAAGCCCCTGTCGACCAGCGCGCTGATTATCGGCGCCATGCCGTGGTACCGGAGCCCTCCGGCGTGGATGGACGACGGCATGAAGTCGTGCCCGAGCGTGTACATCTTCAGCAGCGGGGTCTGCATGGCCGTGTCACCGTAGTCGTACCTGTACTCGCCCTTCGTTATCGAGGGGCACGACGTCGGCTCGGCCGCGATCATCTCGGGCCCGCTGCCCTTCAGCCGGTCCTCGACGAAGGGCAGCACCAGACCCCCGAAGTTGGAGCCGCCGCCGACGCAGCCGATGAGCACGTCGGGCCTGGCGTCGAGCGCCTCCAGCTGCGCCTTCGCCTCGAGCCCGATCACGGTCTGGTGCAGCAGCACCGCGTTGAGAACGGAGCCTAGCGCGTAGTTGGTGTCCTCGTGCTGGAGCGCGTCCTCCACCGCCTCCGAGATCGCCATGCCGAGCGAGCCCGTGCTCTTCGGGTCCTTCTTCAACACCTCGCGCCCGAACCTCGTCGTGCCGCTGGGCGATGGCCTCACCTCCGCGCCGAAGAGCCGCATCATTATCTTGCGGTAGGGCTTCTGCTCGTACGACGACTTGACCATGTACACCGTGCACGCCAGCCCGAAGCGGCTGCAGGCGAGCGAGAGCGCTGAGCCCCACTGCCCCGCGCCCGTCTCGGTGGAGAGCCGCGCCATGCCAGCCTTCTTGGCCAGGTACGCCTGCATCAGCGCGGTGTTGAGCTTGTGGCTGCCGGTCGGGGAGACGTCCTCGCGCTTGTAGAATATCCGCACGTCCTTGGGCAGGCCGAGCTGCGCCTCCAGGCGCGACGCGCGCACCAGAGGCGTCGGCCGGTAAGTGGCCATCGCCTCGCGCACCTCCTCTGGTATGGCCACGAGCCTCTCCCTGCTCATCTCCTGCTTCAGCAGCTCCGCCGGGAATATCTTCGGGAGGTTCTTCACGTTCTCTCCCTGCGGGGGAGGCAGGTCCAAGACGCTCTGGACGTTGTAGAACTCCCGGGGTACCTCCATCTCCTGTCCTGTCTTGTTGTTCGTTCCCATCATTTCACCATATTATCGTCATAAATCATCGAAAGGACCGTCCTGCCGGCCTCGGTCAGCCTAGCGGGCTGGGGATCCGAGGCGCTGCCACACAAGATCAGGCCGAGGTCCCTGAGCACCCTCGCGTTGAGCTTCAGCGTGGAGAGCGGCACGCGGTGCCGCTCCGAGGCGGAGCTGAGGACGGAGCTTATGCTTCCGCAGTTGCGGGACATCTCAGAAAGGATTAGCAGCTGGTTCTGGTTGATTGCCCTGGTCAGTACCTGCCTCAGGCTGGCCCTGACCCTGTCCGAGGGTCTTGCAGCGCCGTCACTTGAATCCATTGGCAGGACACACCATTCACCTTACTAGTGCTTTCGAGGCCCTGATATATAAACAGTGCGGGCAGGCGCACCCGCCCGGCTCCGACCCGCCGGGCAAGTCTTATATATTTTGATTGGGAAAGTCAATCGGGGGTACTGATGGCAACCATAAATGCGAATTACGACAAGCTGAGCGCTGGATACCTGTTTCCGGAGATAGCGAAGAGGACGAACGATTTCGCCGCGAGGAACCCGGGCGTGGAGCTGCTGCGCCTCGGGATAGGCAACACGACCGAGCCGCTATCGGACCGCGTCGTCCACGGGCTCCGCCGCGGCGTCGACAAGCTGGCCGACGTGAGGACCTACACCGGCTACGGCGACGAGCAGGGGGACAGGAGGCTCAGGCAGGCGATAAAGGAGCATTACGCGGCGCGGCGCGTGGAGCTCGACGCGGGGGAGATATTCGTGAGCGACGGCGCGAAACCCGATTCCGCCAACATACAATCCCTATTCGGCACGGCCAACGTCGTGGCAGTGCAGGACCCCGCATATCCCGTGTACGTCGACAGCAACGTGATCGCGGGAAGGACGGGAATGTCGAACGGCGTGACCTACGAGGGGATCGTGTACATGCCCTGCACCGAGGAAAACGGCTTCGTCTCCAGAGTCCCGGAGATGAAGGTCGACCTGATCTACCTGTGCAGCCCCAACAACCCGACGGGCACAGTCATGACGAAGGCGCAGCTAGAGGAGTTCGTCGAGTACGCCCGCGGGAACAGGGCGGTGATAATATTCGACGCGGCGTACAGCGCCTACGTCTCTGACCCCTCGCTGCCGAGGAGCATCTACGAGGTAGACGGCGCGCGGGAGTGCGCGATAGAGGTGAACAGCCTCTCGAAGAGCGCAGGATTCACAGGAGTGCGCCTGGGATGGTCCGTGGTGCCAAGGGCGCTCGTGACCGAGGACTCGCCAGAGGGGAAGGTCAACGCCATGTGGAATAGGAGGCAGACCACGATGTTCAACGGAGCGTCGAACATAGCGCAGGAGGGCGGGCTCGCGGCCCTCTCCGCGGAGGGCATGAGGGAGAACCAGCGGATCGTGGATTACTACATGGAGAACGCGCGCATAATAGGAAAGGGCCTCAGGGAGAAGGGCCTGAAGGTCTCCGGAGGCACAGACGCGCCCTACCTGTGGGTGCAGACCCCGGTCGGGATGGGTTCGTGGGACTTCTTCGACAAGATGCTCTCAGAGGCGCACGTGGTCACGACCCCCGGCGCCGGATTCGGGCCATCGGGCGAGGGCTACTTCAGGGTAAGCTCATTCGGGCACCGCGAAAACGTGGTCAAGGCAGTGGAGAGCATAAGGAAGAACCTCCGGGTGTGACTAGGGCGAGCGCGGCCCGTCCCCGGCCTTCCCCAGCCCGTAGTGTTCGATGATGGTCCCGGCCGCCTCTCCCGGCGTCATCTTCGTGTTGTCCACGAGGAGGCTTCCCTCGATAATGGGTCTCCTAGGCATCTCGTACGTCTTTAGGAACTCCTTCAGCTTCTCGGGATCTGTGAACTTCCCGTATGCCTTCCGGGACTCGCCGGCCGCGCGTCTCAGCAGCTCCTCCCTGTCGCAGTAGAGATAGACGGGGCAGACCCTTCCCCCGCGGCTCTTTACCTTGTCGATGAGCGCGTAGGTGGCCTCGGTCCTTGGCCCCTCCACGTAGGCGCTCGTGAATATGACGCTCACGCCGGCCTCCGCCGCCTCCTCGAGCATCTCAGTCCTGTACCTCACCACGAGCTCGCTGAACTTCTCGGTGCCGTAGTCGAAGACGGTCCCGACGAAGTCCAGGGAGGCGTGGTTGTGGAAGACCCTGTAGCCCGTGATCCTGGAGAGCTCCCGCGCCACGGTGAGCTTGCCGGAAGCCGGCGGCCCGTAGATGAAGACGAGGTCCATGGTCTGCTTGCTCAGGATTAGTATTAATAGGCTATGTCGGAGACGCGCCACCATGGCCTATCTGGCGGCAGTCGCTTCCTCCATGTCCTTCAGCAGCAGATCGAACCGCGTGTAACCCGAATCCGAGTTGAAGTGTCCGGCGCCCGGCACGACCTTCAGTTCCGCGCCCAGGTTCTCCGCCACGCGCCTGCTCAGCGCCTGCGGCACGTACGGGTCGTTGTCCGAGGCGTAGACGCAGAACCTCCCGCAGTTCTTTTTTATGCGCTCCCAGTTGAAGAGCCGCATGAACGTGCCATTGACCCGGTCGAACCGCTCGATGCCCAGCCTCTCGGTGAAGGGCGCGACCAGGAAGGCGGCGGAGATGCGCACGTCCAGCCTCTCTAGCACCGCCAGTATGAAGGAGGGGCCGACGCTGTGCCCGACCATCAGGGTGCCCTCGTCGATCCCCTCGGCGTACTCGCCGAACGCGGCCAGCCAGTTGTCAAGGCTCTGCGTCGCGCCGGGCGCGCCCTGGTCCTCCCTGCCCTCGCCCATGCCTATCGGGAAGTCGGGCACCGTGGTGGGGACTCCTATGCGCTCAAGCTCGGCCTTGAGCCATGGGAACCAGTTGGACCGCGAGCTGGAGCCCGCCCCGTGGATTATGAATGCGTTGGGCACGGTGACACGCTATGGGATGCGAGGGAAAGCCTAAAAAGGTTTATGGGGTCCGCGCCCGGCTTGCCGGCGGCCCGTAGATGAAGACGAGGTCCATGGCCTGCCTGCTCCCCCAGGCCATACATCGCCGTCGCACGTGCCCGGGTCCGATCGCGCCGTCATTTCCTGCCGCGGCGGTGCACCCTGCTGCCCAGGTAGTATCCTGCGCCCGCCGCCACTATGACAACTATCGCGGCCGCCAGGAAGTATAGCCCGTTCCCCACGGTAATCGGCTGGATCACGGGAGGCAGGGTGGTGGTTGCCGGTGCCATCGTGGTAGGCAACGTGGTCGGGACTACCGTCGTGGTGGATACGGTGGTGGTAGTCGTCGGAATAGGCTTGACGAACGACCAACTTATCTGGTCCGTGTTGGGCGTGTTGATATTCGGGGCATAGGTTATGGTATAGTTGAGGGAATTCGCGGAGACAGGAGTAACTATCAATATCACTGCCTGTTTCGTGGGCATGCCCGCCGCCTTCCAGAGCAGGTTGTTCGTGTTCATCGCCGGAATCGCGGTGTCAATCGTATTGATTGCCGCAGCCAGCGCGGAGACCGATGTCAGGCAGTTGCCCGTCGCGTTGACGAGTGCCGAAGGCGCCAGGACGCGGCATTTGCCCGTGGTCGTGTTCGGGAAGATGTCAGGATCGAAGACCAGTACCCTGATTATGTCAGATTTGGTATATGTGCTGTTCTTGAGCGGTGACACTATGTAGTCGCGCGCCGCATTCGCCAGCACTCCCTCGGGAAGCCCGCCAACTCCCTTCGTCACTCCGATCGACCTCTCGAGCAGGCCATAGAAGGCGGAATAGAAGTAGTCCGGCTTGCCCAGGCATGCGCTCGACGAATTGCCCGTGCCGCACTGCGTCTGTATGACTGTGCCGTTATAGATGGGATATCCCATGGGCGACGTGGGATAGGAGGGCAGGCCCGCCGCCGCCACTCCAGCAAAGAGCCCGTACGCCGAAGGCCCTACGAAGCCCGGAGTCAACGCCCATATGGGGATGGCACCCGCCGTGTTAGCCGCGAACGGGCCTCCGCCGACGTCGCAGGTCGTGAATAGCGAGGCGTTCCTTGCCTCGGGCGAGGAGGTGGCGTATGCGCCCGGGCTGCACGTGACGTTGGCGTAAGTGTAGTTCACGATGTTGCCGTTCTGGAAGGCCATCGTGCTGTTGGTCCCAGTGTATGAGACAGAGACCGTGACCACCGCAGCGGCCCTGACCATGCAGGGCACCATCAAGAACATCAGCGCCAGAAGGAGATATTTCGAATCCATGCGTAACATCCGTTGTTAATTCAATGGTAAAACTTATAAAGATTATTAAGTTCTTTCCAAGATCGGCATGAGAATCTCATCGAGAAGGTAGATCGGTCAGGGTTTTCATCACTTTCTTTGTCCATACCAAGGGTATGTGCCAACGGTCGTTCCAAGAGGAGTGGTACAAGTCAGAGTGAATGTTCCGTTGACGTAGGTTGCGTCGGGGAAATTGCCGTTCGCCTTGCCTGTTCCAGTTCCCAGGCACTGGGCGCCACCGCCTGAAGCTCCAAGATTGACAAAGTCCCAAGTATCGCCCGGACTGTTATGAAAAATGTTTCCTCCGACGGTCATGTTACCCACGCCCACCGATCCACCACCCGGCACTGCCGGAGGTCTGGACGAATGCACCGCTATATGTGAATGGTTGAATTATTACGGTCGCGATCTCGCCTGGTGCGTAGTTCATCAGTACCCAGACTTGGGCGCCACTGCTATGCACTGTTGTAGTCGTTGTAATGGATGATGGTGAAGGCGAAGGTGTTGGACTTGGCGAAGGGGACGGACTTGGAGATGGACTTGGCGAGGGAGACGGCTGAGCTTTATGAAGTACCATCGGCCTGGTTATTCTTATAGTATCTGTGACTCCGCCAGGATAGAAGAACACCATTGAATGTCTTCCTGGCGTCAGGTGCGCACTTATGGAAGCAGCCTGGCCATATCTAAAATATTCGCTGTTTTCACCATTGGAAAAGACCGAAGATGCATTCTCTTGCATGAAGGCCACAAATTGGGACGGGGTAAATATTGCAAATACCACTTTATTATTTTGCGAACTGTAAGACCCATTCAGATCCATCCCTGTCGAATTGGCGGGGACCGTGAAATTGTAATAGTAAATGCTTCCGCACGAGGGTTGCGCGCATTGCGAAGATGTGGGAGGGTGGATTGAGATGTTGATGGGGGCGAGTATTGTTTGGGCTTCAGGCAACAGAGATGCCGTCGTAGTGGCATTCGTACCTGCCAGTCCATTGGAAAAGCCCTTAAAGAGGGATATCGCTGCGAGCAATACAATTACAACTAGGATTACTTTAAACAAAGCGGACAGGACCTGATGTGGATGTGAAGGGGTGGGATTTGGCATTGCGGGGGCGGAAGAGGTATTCCTGCTTTTTTTGATCAGAATAAATCCCAATACCCAAAAAATTAACCACAACATAATCGCAATCAGGAGCGTTCCGCCACCACTTACCAGATTGCCTAAAATAAATATCGCACCGATCAAAATCAAGAGCAATCCTGATGCAAGTTCGATAAGGCGAACTAGCGAAGACTTGGGAGCGTGTGCTTCTTTTTTAGATTTGAGGGCAGGTCTGCCATTCTTGCCGTCTGATGCATCTTCTTCCAAGTTCTCTTTCATTCGATTATACCGCTTCTTGGTAATTTCCCCCTTTGCATAGCGCTGCTTCAGTATCTTTATGCCATCTTCGCCATCCAAATGAACAACCCACAAGAGAGCATGACTGAAAGGATTTAATAATCTTTTCGAGTGTCACATCCGGAAAGTTCCGAGAGGCTTGCAGGCAGAGATAAGGCAGCCTTCCCTTATGCCTTATGATAAGTGATAAGCCCTGAGAGGGAATTGAACCCTCGACCTCCTGTTTACAAGACAGGCGCTCTACCACTGAGCTACCAGGGCGTTTTCTAGCCATCTTCTTATGCTTTCAAACTTTTAATAAAGTATTGTAGCTTTTGGCCGCGCCACAGCTGCACCGAAGATGTTTCAAGAATTCATATGCCCGTCCCGCTTTCCCGACTCCGTTGTTTGTAGGACTCTTACGCTCTGCTTTCAGAAATGCCTCAGGTTCATCCGGATCTAAACAGCGAAAGCGCGCCGAGATTGGTGTACGTCTCTTGTGTGTAAACCGAAGTGGTGTTGTCCGTCCATGTACCTGTCATGTTGTGCGTATTCCATGTAAAGACGCCTGCCACGGGATTTTGGGTTATTATGGAGCTGAACCGCGTTGAGTATAGGGTAAGCGTCGAACCGCTGATGATGCCCGTGAAGCCTTCCGGAGGAACGTCTATTGAACAGATCCCGTTTGGATTAAGCCTGCGCGTGTTAAAGGAGACGAAGGATGCCATCACGTTCACATGACTTGAGTTGCCGGTCCTTGTTATGTTCCACGTCATCGTCCTTTCCTCCTCGGACACCACCGACATCGTCCCATTGTATTCAAAGTCGCACTTGTAGTAGAACTCCGCGGGCGAAGACGTTTTCCAGATTCCGATCAGCTCGGATGCAGGAGGAAGCACCTTTGGAACCCTGTCTCTGTTGCTGTAGAGCGTAAATGCCCATGAGGTGGAGTTGGTGACGTTCTGCGCCCTGAGCACCCCGCCAGAGTAGGTGCCAGTAAAATTGGCGATATGCCCTACGGATATATTCGCATATCCGATGAAGGAGCTGCCGGTTATTTTGCCGAAGAGCACCGGGCCCGTAAGCTCCCCGTCGCTGGCCACATACGCTGTTGCATTCCAGTCAGTGCCGCACTCCGGAGCATATCCGAAGATGGAGTTGATGCAGAACGTCGAGTTTCCGTAGAGGGTCATGCCTCCGGCGCCAGAGACGCTTGTAGTTCCTGCTGTGCTAGAGGCGTTGGACGTCTCAGTGACGTTCGCAGCATAAGGGTAGCAGAAACTGTCGGTCGAAAGGTAGTAGCCATAAGGACACTCGAGGCACTGGTTTTGGTAGCAAGTCGAGTTGCTCGCGCAGTAGTGGTTTGCGTCGCCGCACTGGAAATGGCACTGATAATCCGCTCCGTAGACGTAACCCATTGGGCAGAGGGAAATGCCCGTGGGCGTGGTTGACCCGCCTCGGGTTCCGTTTCCTAATGTCCCTTGGCTCAGCGTGAAAGTGGCGTTGATGCGTTTGCACTGCGATGCCTGCCTGCTGTTGTCAACAACTAGAACTCCTGCGTGCTCCTTCTGCGCAGTCCAGACGTTCAGCGTAGAGCCGTCTAGGCAAGAGTACCGCGGGTCGTCGGTGTGGAAGCCGGTGAGATTGCCTGTGATGTGCGCGTCAGAGTACGAGCTGACTGCGTTTGCTATCAGCGACAGGCTGACGCCCTGGCCCACGTATGAACCGGTGTAGGAGTAGACCGAGAACTTTACTACCATTGGGCTAGTTACCGTCACGTTATCTGTTCCCGAAGTCCCTGCGTCGTAGAATTCGAAGGCATAGGTTCCGGGCGCCAGGCTCGCATTTAGGGTGTCTATCGTAGCTCCTTGCGCATTCCCATAGTAATAGGTATTGTTGTTTGCTATTCCAAGGTGGTTGGAATGGAACGCCGAGTACTGCGGTGCAGACAATATGGCCGCTTCAACTGGCCCAGTTGACGAGTATGCGCCAGTTATGCTTATTCCTGTGGCTCCGCTCGGTATCGTGAAATTCGAGTGCCATGCATAATAGGAAGTCGCAGGACCGATCGACAAGGAGAAACCCTTCTCGAAAAGCGCTTCTTTAATGTTGGTGTAATTCATCATAGTTGGCGCGCTCAGGTAGCCAGTTATCGTTGGCTTGACGCCTTGACTGCCGGACCCCTGGCTGCCTAGGAAAGGCGACGCGTTCTTCGAGAGCATCGGGCCGAGGAAGAAGTAGGCGATTGCTATTACGACAAGAACTGCGACGATGCCCCCGATCTTGCCGGCAGTTCTGCCCTTGGGCGCTGTTCCCCTCTGCCTCCCAGCCCCAGGCAGGATTGCATTCTTCTGCGCCTGATACGACCTCTTCGTTATCTGAGGAGAATCAAGCCTGGCCTTGAGCTTTGAAGTCTTTTTTGTGTCAGCTTCTTCCATTCAATCTACGCCGGTTACGATTCTATAAAACTGTCCAATATTTATGCCCTTCCGCCAATGCAGGGAGTCGCACCTTTGCTTGGGAAGCCCCGAGAGGGAATTGAACCCCCGACCTACTGCTTACGAGACAGTCGCTCTACCACTGAGCTACCAGGGCATTTCTGCTGTTTTTATTTATGGCTTAAGACTTTTAATAAAGTACCGTAGGGCCCGCGCGCCAAGGAAGCGAACTCGTGTCAATGCGAGTTCTTCAGCCATGCTGAAAATCTTGCCGCCACGTCACGTATCCTTTCTTTCCCTTCGATTTCCCCGATCATGAACTCTGGCAGGCTGTCCAGGCCGTACCTGCCGCCCAGGATCCCGGTGCAGACCGATGCTATTGAGTCAACGTCCCCGCCGAGGCGTATCGCGTCCTTCAGGCCGCCGAAGGCGTCCTCGGCGTGCCTCGTTATGTACAGGGCGGCCCCCGCGACCCTCATGGCCGAGTTCGGCAGCCCCATTACGACCCTGTCCTTGAAATACGGGAGCGGCTGCGGTCCGCACAACGCCTCGAAATCGGATTCGCTCATATGCTGCCGATCGGGCAGCAGCTCCACCCTGGCAAGATAATCCAGCGTCTCCGTATCTGTTATGAAATCCTTGCAGTATTCGAAGATGCCCTCCGGGTCGCCCTCCCTCGCGATCGTGTACTCGGAGGCCCTGGCCACCAGTATGCTTGCGGACCTTGCCTTCTCGGCGTAGTTGGTCGCGTCGGCATTGATGATCGCGTATTCGTTTATCAGGTCGTGGTCGACCAGGCCAAGGGGAACCGCGCGCATCGCGGAGCTGCATCCCGGCTCAGCACCCGCGGCCTGCACTGCCTTTATTTCCTCGATGGTCTTTCTTCCATCGTACCAGTCCTTGATCGTCCCGTGACCCTGCCTGGGGAATCCCTTCGCCTTCCTGTCGTCTTCATATTCCCGTCTCCACATCCTCAGCAGCAGTTCCTGCGTAAACGGCTCCGGGCGCATGAGCGCCTTCATCAGCCCTATGCTGTGCTCGGTGTCGTCAGAATAGAATCCCGGAGCGTACCCCTCGGCGTACCTGCCCTCCCTTCTGTCGGCATACCTGGTGAAGTCTACGTTTTCCCTTATCCAGTCCCTGTCCTGGAATTCTATGCCCAGCCCGAACGCGTCCCCGACCGCGATCCCGGTCAGCATGTTCCTTATTTTTTCTTCGTCCACGTCAGGACCCCGTTTGTGAGCGTTCAGACGTCCCGCCATCTGTTCTTCTTCAGCGCTATGTAGAGGATTATCGCAGACAGCACTATCATCACCGACCAGTCTATCTCGACGTTCATCGTGGAGATGGCGAGCACCCCCGCGCCGCTCTGGGCTATCTGCGCGGCGTACGTCGTAGGGCTCAGGTACGCCAGGTACCTGTACGGCAGCGGCAGGTATGTTATCGGGTAGTAGACCGGCGGTATCGTTGACAGCAGCGTCGACAGGAGCGCGCCGAAGGCGTAGCTCTGCACGATGTCAGACGAGAGGTTGGCGAAGAGGAAGCCCACCGAGACCGAGAAGAGGAACATCATCGCGGCGGCGCCGACTATCGCGATCCAGCCCGCGGGGCCGGTGTGTATGAAGATGACCGCGAGGACGCTCAGCACGACAAGCGCGGGCAGGGCGTAGACCAGCTCCGAGAGAGCCATGCCGAGCAGGTAGACGCCCGGGCCGGTCTCCGAGCTTATGACCATGTCCTGCAGCTTCATGTCGTTCTTCAGGTGCGACAGGTCGCCCTGCATGCCTATCCCGGCCGAGATCATGCTCATCAGTATGCCGCCGATTATGGCCACGCCGACGAGGGCGCCCTGGCTCACGAACGTTATCACGATCAGCAGCGAGAACGGCGCGAGGAAGGCATTGACCATCATGACCGGGTAGTTTATCATGGCGTAGACGGAGTTCACTAGGATCGAGGCCAGCAGCTGGCTCCCGACGTTAATATTCCTCTTCGTTTCCATTCGCCTCAGACTCGTTGAGCTCGCTCTTCACGTAGTGGTAGAACACGTCGTCCAGCGACACGGGGTTTATCGAGAAGCTTATTCCCTTCGCCAGGAGCCTCCTGGAGAGGCCGTACGCGCCGGCCTCGTCTATGAAGACCTGCGTGAACCCGTCCTTGCCCACGGTCTTCCTCCCGCCGACCTTCCCGAGGTCCGCCCTCCCCCTGAACCTCACGCTGTGCGAGTACATCATGCCCTTCCGCAGAGTCTCCATGCTGCCCATCGCGAGCAGCTTCCCCTCGTGCATTATGCCGATGGTGTCGGCGAGCTTCTCCGCCTCCTCCAGGTAGTGCGTGGTCAGGAAGATGAAGTGCGTCCTCTTCAGCCTGGAGAGCACCTCCCAGAACTCCTCCCTCGCTATCGGGTCGAGGCCCGTCGTCGGCTCGTCGAGGAAGAGCATCTTCGCCCCGGACGCGATGACTGAGGCGGCCAGCACCTTCCTCTTCGTGCCCCCGGAGAGCGACATGTTCCTGGCGTCGGCGTACTTGCCTATGCCGAGCTGCGCCAGCGTCCTCTTCGCGATAGCGCGCGCCTCCCCGTAGCCGTAGCCGCGCCAGAGCAGGTAGGTCAGTATCTGCTGCGTGGGGCTTATCCAGCCCACGGTCCTCGCCTCCTGCGGGACAACTGCGATCATCCGCCGTATCTTCTCCGGCTCCTTCATCACGTCGAAGCCGTTTATCGAGGCCGAGCCCGAGGTCAGCGCGAGCTGGGTAGCGAGTATCCTGACCAGCGTCGTCTTCCCCGCCCCGTTCCGCCCGATGAGCGCGAAGATGCCCTTCGTGGGCACGGAGAAGCTTATGGAACTCAGTGCCGGCTTCTCGCTGCCGTGGTACTTCTTGGTCAGCTTCTCGCACTTTATGACGTTCAACAGGACACCCGAGGTAACCGGTATCTATCTGAATCAAGGTATAAAAACGTGAGCGCGGAGGATTCCGCGTCAGAGTTTAGGATAAGTCATAAGCCCCGAGAGGGAATTGAACCCCCGACCTACTGCTTACGAGACAGTCGCTCTACCACTGAGCTACCGGGGCTCACTGCAGATACCTATAAATAAATATGATAGTAAGCATAAATAAATATTCCCGATGGGTTTGGATGAGCGATAGCGACACTCTGCAGCCGAATGCGCCTGGCGATGGCGGAAGCGTGACGCCAGTGTCGCCGGTCCCCGCGCCCGCGCCAGCCGCGAATGCGCCGAATATGGCGCAGCCGCCGCAGCCCCAGCCAGTCACGCCATCAGCTCCAGGACCCCTGCCGCCTCCTTCGATGCGGGGCCCTTCCAGAGCGCGCCCGGGCAAGTCCAACCAGCGCATGCTTCTCGTGCTGGCGGCCGTGATCGTGATTGCGGCGGCGGGGGGCCTCGCGGCCCTCATGCTGTCGCACGGCGGTACGGCCACGACGACCACGATCCCCGGCGCCTCCACTACCGCTGCCACGACGTCCATCCCGCAGACGGGCGTGTCCAACATCAACAACTGCACGACGATAACCTCGCCCGGCACCTACTTCCTTACCCACAACATAAACACCAGCATCGCCAAGGGCCCCTGCATCAGGGTCGCGTCCAGCAACGTCAGGCTCGTGGGCAACGGCAACAGCGTCACGGGCAGCGGCCCATATTCCGGAGTGGGCCCCTACACCTACGGGATACTCGTGGGCAGGTTCACGAACGTGACCGTGACCGGGTTCAGGATCCTCAGGTTCGACTACGACATCTATTTCAACGGCACATCAGGCTCCGTCGTCTCGGGCAACAACGTCACCAAGCCGACGATATCCGGCATATACCTGAGCAACTCTGGAAACAACACCGTCATGAACAACTACGTCACCCAGTCGGACAGCGCCCAGGGCGGGATCGGGCTCCCGGCTGGGAGCAACGGCAACAAGGTGGTCAACAACACCGTCTCGGACAACGCGTACAGCGGCATCGTGGTGAACTCCACGGGCAATCTTTTCTCCAATGACAGGCTGCTCAGGAACCCCGCAGACATCGTCTGCAGCGACAGCTCCGCGCTGAGGATGGACAACTCCTTCTCCAACTCGACCTGCTCGGTCAACGCCTACTGCGAGTTCGCGCAGTGCACGACCAACCTCCAGTACAACCTGTCCAGGATAAACCTGGGGGCGGGCGGCATCAGGTCATGCGGCCAGATATCCTCCCGGGCAGGTACACTCTCCTTCAAATCTCAGCACGTCGGCGTACCTCAACGACTCGCGGCCTTCGGAACATAACGAGGCCTGCGTGACCGTGGCCGCGCCCAACGTCAACCTCACCTGCGGAGGCAGGTCGATAACTGACTCGGGAGACGGCGTCTTCATCTCATCGACCTACAACACAACCGTCTCCGGCTGCTCGATGTCCAACGACACCTACGGGCTGGCGTCGAAGAACTCCTTCGGCTCGTACATCAGCAACCTCAACATTTCAAGGTCGGTCTATGGAATCTACTTCCAGAACTCCACCAGTGGCACGGTGAGCAACATCATCATGACGAACAACACCTACGGGGTCTACCTCAACCTATCCAACGGCGTCACCTTCACCAACCTGAACGCAAGGGGCAACAAGTACGGCGTCTACGCGGCGAGCGGAGGCAGCGAGGTCTTCAGGGGAGGGGCGCTCCTGAACAACACCAAGGCCGACCTGTACTGCACCGCGCAGACGTACAACTCCTCGTACAACCTCGTTCAGAACATGGCCTGCGGCGTGACCGACTGCTCTTGGCAGGGGACGTCCGCCTGCAAGGCACACATACTGCCGTCGCTGCTCGCGTACCCCATCGGCGCCTGCCAGGCGATAACCTCGCCGGGCAACTACACCCTGACGCAGGGCGTCCTCGCGAAGGGGACATGCTTCAGCATCCAGGCGAGCAACGTGATCTTCAGCTGCGGCGGCCACAACATCCTGGGCAACTCCGCGGGCAACGCATTCACGTTCAGCAACAGGTCCAACGTCACCATATCGAACTGCAACATAAACCAGTTCGTCACCGGAGTCAACGCCAGCAGGTCGAAGGGCGTGCGCCTGGCCTCCCTGACCATGGCCAACATAACCCAGGGCGTGCGCCTCAGCAGGGTCACTCAGGCCGACGTCGCGAACGTGACGCTGCGTTCGTACACGGTCACGGGCTTCAACTTCACGCAGGTCAACGCCAGTACCGTGACGCAGGACTACGCCTTGAATGGCGCCGGGGGGGCGAGCGGCTTCGTCTTCACCAACGGCACCGGCGACCGGGTCGCGTTCAACAACGCAGGGCCGAACCCGGGATACGGCTTCTCGCTTACAGGCTTCGCGGGCGACAGCTTCTACAACAACAGCGCCTTCGACAACTCCGGCTCGGACTACTACTGCTCGCCATCGTCCGCGGGATACTACGCGAACCCTGTGGGCATAAACCTCGGGCTGACGAAGAACGCGTGCAGGTGGCTCATCGATGTGCCGCGGACCCCCAACGGTCCCGGATGCCAGGCGATAGCGTCCACCGGCGACGTGGTTTTGGGAGGCGACCTGCTGTACCCGTACGGCGGCACGTGCTTCAGCGTCTACGGCAACAACCAGACCAAGGGCAACGGCACTGTCATAAACTGCAATGGCCACACGGTCTACGCGGGCCGCGGCGGTACGTTCGCCAACATCGTCAACTCCAGCGGAGTGACCGTGGAGAACTGCTATCTGGCCAACTTCACCACGGGCGTCACGGCATCGGGGCCCTACGCTAGCATAGTCAACGACACGATCCTGAACTCGGGCACAGCGGCGGCCCTCTCCGGTTCCAGGTTCGGCAAGGTCGCGAATGACCGGATGGAGAACGACACCTACGGCATCGTCGCGTCGAACTCAGACTACGCCACCATACTGAACAACAACCTGTACTCGACGGCGAACGCTATCAGCATCTCGGGCGGCTCCGCCGTCTCCCTCGGGAACAACACGGCGAACCTCGGCGTCTACGGCATCGTCCTGTCCAACTCGTCGTCCCTCCTGCTGCAGAACAACCTCGTGCAGGGCATGAGCGTCAGCGGAATGTACTGCACTGGCGCGTCAGCGAGCAAGGGCGCGCAGAACCACGACCTCGGCGGCAACCAGTGCTCGAGCAACAGGAACTGCACCTGGATAACCTCATCGCCCCTGTGCCCTCCCTGATTCTATGGCAGCGATAACCGCGAGGGAGGTCGTCCGGGCCATTAGGGAGGCGGTGGACCCCGAGATTGGCGTAAGCATAGTGGACCTCGGGCTGGTCTACGGCATCATGATCGACGGCAAGGGCGTCGTGCGCGTAGAGATGACCATGACGAGCCGGATGTGCCCGCTCGCAGACTCGATACTGGCGGACGTGGAGCTCAGGCTGAAGCGGATCAAGGGAATCGGGAAGGCGGCGGTGGACCTTGTGTGGGAGCCGGCGTGGTGCCCCGAGATGATGGACGCCGAGGCGCGAATCAATCTGGGGGTTTGAGGGCGGCGCGCGCCCACGAGTCCGGAGCCCGCCCTCTTCACATCCTGACTGTTCTCATTGTGAGGTCGGTGTAGCCGTAGTCGGCGAGCATTCCCATCGTCGCATCCGCCCTCGCCCTGACCTCGGAGATGTCCTCCCCTGGGAGGGCCACGAACGCGAGGTCCTGTATCTTCAGCGTCATCACCGCCAACTCCAGGCTCGGCGCCTTGTCGGCATCGAGCTTGTGCATGCAGTAGCAGTTGATCGGCTTCTCACCCACGGCCTCGAACATTCCCGCATAGTCGTACGCCCACACCGGGTTCGAGATTATCAGCATGTGCCTGTGGTGCGGAGGATCCTCGTGGAACTCGATCATCTTGGTGATTATCGTTACGTCTCCGCCGAATATGCCCCTCGCGAGGGTCATCTGCTTGCTCTCGTTATACGCGGCCAGGCCGTCTGAGCTGTCGAACCTCAGGTCGGCGTATTGCATGCCGAGGCCGTCGAACAGGCGCTCGTCCCCCGGCGTCTTGACCCCGCCGTGCAGGAGCGAGAATACCTTCTTCCACGCCCCGCACCCGTAGTGAGGGTTGTCTATCACCACGTCGACGTCGTACTCCTCGCCCAGGCGCTTCAGCGTCTTGAAGTGCGCCGTGCCGTTGAGCCCGGCGTCCCTGATGATCAGAGTGTTCTCCCTTATCTTTCCCTTCTCAATCCTGTCAAGTATCCGGGGGTTCATCCTGCAGTCCATGCAGCTCCTATATATCTCGATTTTCTTCTTGGCCTGATCCCCCGCCCTGTTATCTCCGTGCGTAATTTCCATGATAATCCTCTTCCGCTTTTACCTATAAATAACTTGTTCATGAAATGTTCGGCATTCTGAATCTCGATGATACCTCCTGGGGTCAGGGCTTCGCAAGAAACTCTAGGCCATGCATCCCCGCGGGGGCGACTACCCTCCTGGCGGAAGCACTCCTTTCCGGCCGCGCATCAGCGGCCGAACATCGCGGCCTCGTCGGCCCGCTTGTACTCCCTTATCTCGTTCTTGCCGAACCAGACGGAGATCTCCTTCTCGGCCGTCTCCGGGCTGTCGGAGGTGTGTATGAGGTTGCGCACCGGCCTCTTCATCTCGTCGGCGAGCTGGTACGAGTCGTTCGCGTACATGCCCCTTATGCTGGATGGTTCCGCCTTCGCCGGGGCCGTGCTTCCCACGATCTTCCTCACTATCGCCACCGCCTCGTTCCCCTCGATGACCATCGCTACCACCGGGCCGGCGGTGAGGTAGTCCATGAGGTAGCCCCTTATCTTGCGGCCTATCTGCTCGGGCCTGTCCTTCACCTTTATCCCCTTGGCCTCGTACGACGCTATGGATTTCCTGCCGACGTCCTCGAGCCAGGCCATGTCGTCCACGTAGTGCCTCGACGCCAGCTCCTTGTCCGCCACGACCATCTTAAGGGCGACGACCTTCAGCCCGGCGTCCTCGAACCGCGCGATTATCCTGCCGATAAGAGACCTTTGCACCCCGTCAGGCTTTATCAAAACGAATGTCTTTTCCATTTCTACACCTAATCCTAAACCTGTCTCTCGATCTTCTCCGCGGCGACCCTTCCGCCCTTCCACTGGCCCCCGTATGCCCTGTGCAGGTCGCCGACCACCTGCATGAAGACGACGTTCGCTATCCTGGCGCCGAGGTCCAGCTCGAACTTCGACTTCCCGAGGTTGGCCATGCCGAAAGTGAGCTCGCCGGAGTATCCTGGGTCGGTCTTGGTCGCCATCAGGTGAACGCCGCATCTCTGTAGCGTGCTCCGCGGGTAGACGTGGATCGTGAGGAACGCCGGCTTGCCGCCCTCCTCCGCGACTATCTTCTCCGAGGGCAGGCTGACGCTCTCCATGGTCTTGACAAGCACGAACTCGCCCGGCATGAGCGTGAACTTCGCGTCCCCCCTGGCTATGTCCGCGACCTTCTCTATCTCCGGGGTCTTCCTGTCCTTCACGCCGAGGTAGCCCTCGCCGCTTATCCGGTATATCTCGCCTGCGCGTATGTCGAAGCCCGTCCCCTCCGGGGAGTACTCTCTCTCGTCGAGGTTGCTGATCAGCCCGTACTTCCCGTTGAGCTCCAGTATCCTGGTGGCGGAGACTATCAAACTAAGCACCCTGCTCAGTATATCTGTCTGACATCTTAAATAACTTTTCACCGGCCGCCATCCGAGATATTATATACTTTTAAGTAGCTCTATTCTGGGTGCGCCCCATGCGTTTTGACGAGTATCAGGAGAAGGCCAGGAGGACCGCGTTCTACCCCAGGGAGCAGGCAGTCTTCTATCCCGCGCTCGGCCTGAGCGGGGAGGTCGGCGAGCTGAACAACAAGATAAAGAAGGGCATGAGGGACAACGCGAAGCCCGACATCGAGGGCCTGAAGGGCGAGCTGGGAGACGTGCTCTGGTACCTCTCGCAGGTCGCGACGGACCTAGGGATATCGCTCGACGAGGTCGCCGAGTCGAACATAGAGAAGCTGAAGAGCAGGAAGGAGCGCGGGACCCTCGGCGGGAGCGGGGACGACAGGTAAGCGGTGCTTGGAGATGATAAGGCAGCCAATAATCTGCGTGATGGGTCACGTCGACCACGGCAAGACCACGCTCCTCGACCGCATAAGGAACACCACGATGGCGAAGAAGGAGGCCGGCGCGATAACCCAGCACATCGGGGCGAGCGAGGTACCTCTGGACGTCATCGAGAAGGTCTCCGGCGACGTGCTGAAGAAATTCAAGACGAGGATAACCATCCCCGGCCTGCTATTCATAGACACGCCGGGGCACGAGGTCTTCACCAACCTCAGGAGGCGCGGCGGGGCCGTCGCCGACCTGGCGATCCTGGTCGTGGACGTCTCTAAGAGCTTCGAGCCGCAGACCTTCGAGGCCATAGAGATACTCAAGGAATACAAGACCCCGTTCGTGGTCGCGGCCAACAAGATCGACACGATAACTGGATGGCGGGCGCAGGACACTAACAGCTTCGCCGAGTCGCTCGAGAAACAGGGCAGGGACGTGGCGGAGATGCTCGACGCCAAGATCTACGAGCTCGTCGGCAAGCTGAGCGAGCTCGGCTTCGCGAGCGAGAGGTTCGACAGGGTCACGGACTTCAGGAAGGAAATCGTGATACTACCCGTGAGCGCGAAGACCGGGGAGGGCGTGGCCGAGCTGCTGGTCTTCACGGCCGGCATCGCGCAGAAGTTCCTGGAGATGCGGCTGGAGATAGAGGTCAACGGCCCGGGTAAGGGGAGCATACTGGAGAAGAAGGAGGAGAAGGGCCTCGGCACGACTATCGACGTCATGCTCTACAGCGGGACGCTTAAGGTCAACGACACCATCGCCTTCGCCACCGCGGCAGGGATAGCCACGGCGAGGATAAGGGCGCTGCTCAAGCCCAAGCCCCTGCAGGAGATGAGGGACACGTCGAGCAAGTACTACTACGTCGACACGGTCGCGGCCGCGTCCGGGGTTAAGATAAGCGGGGTGGGCCTGGACGACGCGCTACCCGGCTCGCTGCTCATATCCACGGAGGACAAGGACTACGAGAAGGACATCGCCATGGAGATAAAGGACGTCTTTGCCACGGAGAAGATGGGCATAATCCTGAAGGCCGACACGATCGGGAGCCTCGAGGCGCTCTCCAGGCTGCTGAGCAACGCGGGCATAAGGACAAGCCAGAAGAAGATAGGCAACGTCTCCAGGAGGGACGTGCTCGACGCGTTCGCGATGCGGGCCATAGACCCGTACAGCGCGGTGGTCCTGGCGTTCAACGTGAAGGTCGAGGACGACGCCGTCTCGGAGAGCGAGGCCACCGCAGTGAAGGTCATAAGCGAGAACGTCATCTACAAGATAATCGACGACTACAAGGAGTGGCTCGATGCTGAGAAGAAGAGGGAGAGGGACACCGCGGGCAAGACGCTCACGTTCCCGTGCATAGTCAAGTCCCTGCCGAACCACGTCTTCAGGATGTCGCATCCCGCCGTCTTCGGCGTGGACGTGGTCGCGGGCAGGCTGAAGTCCTCGTCGATGCTGATGAACGGGCAGGGCGACGTCATCGGGAGGGTGAAGGAGATACAGGACGCCGGGACGACCCTTCTGGAGGCGAAAAAGGGGGACAGCGTCGCGATATCCATAGACGGGATAACCTTCGGAAGGCAGCTGAGGGAGAACGACCTGCTCTACACCCACCTGAACGACGAGGAGGAGCAGATGCTCAGGTCCAAGTTCAGCTACCTGCTCACCGACGAGGAGAAGGACCTGCTCGACGCGGTGTCCAAGATAAAGAGGACGAAGAAATAGCGGTTTTCCTAGTCAATCGGAGTTCCCACGACAATGCATAAATAACTGGTGAGACAAATAAGCAGTAGGATAACATGGCCAGAATAGAAAAGAATACTGCGGTCAAAACGCTTGTCAATGGAGCTACTACCGCACTGATCACCGCGGCCCGCACAAACCCGGTCCAGGTTGCGCTTCCGGCAAAGAGAGCTCGGCAGGACGATCGTTTTGATCTGGATCTAATCGACTGAGCTGTCTTTCTTCTCTCCATCGAGCAGCGCCATCAGTTCCTCGCCGTCCACGCTGAGCCTGTACTTAGACATCATCTCCCTGACCAATTCTTCTTTGCCCATCTTCCCGAATTTCTTTAGGATGTCCCCAAGCTTCTTCCCGGAGATGCGCTCGAGCCCGTTCTCCTTGACGACCCGCTCGGCGTCCTCCCCGCTCTCCGGTGCGCGCTTGATTATCTCGCCGATCGCGGCCTTGGTCACCGCACCCTCCCTGTAGAGCTCGAAGATCATGACGAACGCGTCCGCGCTTATCCGGTCGACGTCGACGCCGCTCCTCCTTATCTCCTTGGTCTTCTCGAGAAGTATCGGCGCAATGACCGACCCGCTGACCTTCGTCTTCTCAACCATCTCCTTGAACAGCGGCAGGTAGGACGACCACAGCATCTGCTCGGCGAGCTGCTTGTTGCCTATCTCCTTCTCCAGCCACTTCGCCAGCTTGTCCGGGTCCACCACGCTCTTCTTCAGCGCCTCGTACTCCTTGAAATCGACAGGTATCGGGAGGACGTCGGTCTCCGGATACATCCTGGAGCCGCCAGGTAGCGGTCTCATGAATGTGGTGATGAGCTTCTTGCCGTCTACGCCCCGCGTCTCCTTTGGGACGCCCTCCAGCGCGTACTCGGCGCGCCTGAGCGCGAAGTCGATGGCCGTGGAGGCCGTCTCCATTGGTCCGGTGACCAGGATGAACGCGTCCCCCTCCGTGATGCACAGTTTCTTGTGAAGTTCCCCGAGTTCCGCGCTGTTGAGCTCGTACCTCTCGAGGTTCTCGTCGCTGTGGATTATCCCTCCGATCCCGGCCATCTTCGCGTAGTCGCTTATCTCGCTGCCGAGCCTCCTGTCTGGGTTGACCTCGATGCCCAGGGCGCCGCCGAAGCCCTCGAGCCTGGCGCCAAATACGGACCCGCCGCCCTCCGTGCTCTGTTTCAGTATCTTTGCGTTGGTGCCCTTGAAGAGGTCCGTGACGTCCATCGCCCTGTGGACCTTCGCCTTCCTCTTGTGGAGGATTTCCTTTATCTCAAGCAGCTTGAGGTGCCTCTCGACCTCGCGCTCTATGATGGTGTCCATGCTCTCCAGCTCCTGGAAGCCCTTTATCTCGACCCTCTCGCCTCCCTTTATCGAGATGTTGACGTCCTGCCTTATCGAGCCTATGCCCCTTTGCACCTTGCCCGTAATCCGAAGTATGAGACCTATCCGCTTGGCCACCGCCTTGGCCTCCCCCGGGGTCCTTATCTCTGGCGCGGTATCCATCTCCACTAGGGGCACGCCGAGCCGGTCCAAGTTGTAGAGGACCATCTCCCTGTCGCTGCGCTCTATGCCGCTCGACTCCTCCTCCAGGAACAGGTCCGGGATGGTTATCTCCCTCTTGCCAACGGCGAGAGTGCCCCCGTATCCGACCATCATGGTCCTCTGGAACGCGCTGGGGTCGCTGCCGTCCACTACTCCCTTGCGCATAATCTCCAGTTCGGCAGGCATCCTCATCCCCAGGGACGCCGCGATCTGCATGACGATTGCAAGGGCCTCCCTGTTGAGTTCGTGAGGCGGCTCCTCGTCTATGTCGACCAGGCATGACGACTTCCTGAAGGCGTTATAGATGAACTTCCTTTTCTTCGAACTCTCGAACGCGGCCGATGGGTCGACTTTCCCAAGTTCCCCTGAGACCGCCCTCTGCATCCTCTCTATCTCGCCTACCGAGACGTCCTGGGAGATGCTGGCGTCGCAGGAGCAGAAGAGCTTCGACTTGGTGGCGAGCCTCTGGTGGATCTCGAGCCCGCAGACGAACCCTATGCCCTCGTAGTATTTCTCGTCGTGCATGGGCTCACCAGTCGACCTCCGTCCGTTCGGTTATCTCCCCAGCGATGTTCTTGTTGAGGAGGTCCGCGGCCTTCTTCCTGTCGTAGTTGCCCAGAAGGAAGCCCAGCTTCACGAGGGCAACCTCGGGGAGCATATCCTCGCAGTACGTCGCCCCCGCATCTGATATGAGGCGCAGGTTCGTGTATACCGTCGAGCTCACCCTTCCGTTGAGGCACTGGGATGTCATACCGACTATCGCGCCCGACCCCGTCGCGCCCCTTATGCCCTCGAGCCATGAGTACTTCTTGTCACTCGGGGTCACGGCGACGTGCCCGAGGCCGGATCCCTCTATTATGATTCCCCTGTAGCCCTTGTCCAGGTAATAGTCGAGTATCCCAGGGTCTGATTGCGGGTAGAACTTCACGAGCGCGACCTTCGGCTCAAATCCGGTGACTGCCTTGACTTTGTCCTTTCCATCGCCCGTCTTCCTGTACTCGCCCAGGTACTTTATCCCGCCGTCGCTACCTATCCTCGCGATGGGTTTGCTGTTGACCGCCCTGAAGGCGTCCCTCTTTGAAGTGTGCATCTTCCTGGCCTTCGTGCCCCTGTATGAGGTCGCAGAAATTGTCCGACGAGTCCGCGTGCATGCATATCCCGACCTCGGCGACGTCGCTCGCGCGACGCGATCGTTCGCTGCGCAGATCGAGATTCATGAACGCGTCGCTCGAGCCCCTGTCGCTGCTCCTCTGCGCACCCGTGAGCACCACCGGCGCGTTCAAGTTCTTGAGCATGAAGCTCAGCGCGGCAGCGGTGTAGTGCATCGTGTCCGTGCCGTGCGTTATGACGACGCCCCTGGCCCCGCCTGTTGAGCGCATCCGCCGCCTCCTTCGCCATCCTCTGCCATTCCTTGTATGTCATGTCCTCGCTGGCTATGCTCATCAGGTTCCTTATCTCGATGTCCGCGATTCTCTTGAGCTCGGGTATGGCGTAGAGCAGCTCGTCGGGCTTGGTGAGCATGTGGACTCCGCCCGTCTGGTAGTCTATCTTGCTGCCTATCGTGCCTCCTGTGTAGACGCCGGGCGTGACGCGTGTGCTCATTGTCGAGCGTGATAGTCTCCTGCGGGCGCTGATCGGGGAGTGGCTCGCCGCGGCCGGCGTGCAGCCGGTCTACCCGGGAGCCGATGTCGGGTCGATGGGCCCCGACGTCGATGCGATCGTGGTCGACGTGGAAAATCCCCGGCAGGCTCACGAGGTGTTGCTGCCTTGGCGGCGGGCGTACCCGAAAGCCGTAATAATAGCCGTATCGGGCCGCTTCTTGGGCACCTGTGCGACCGGCGATGCGGTGGCATCGAGACTCGGGGGCGACCAAGATCCTCGCCAAGCCTTTCACACGCAGCGAGCTATGGGCAGCACTGAGTCTGGACGAGGATCGGTCAGCGAGCCAGGCCGGCAGGCCGAGCTAGTCCAGCTGGCACGCCCGCCCGGCAGGCGGGACCGGAGCCTTCAGGTCCGGCTGATCATGATCGTCGTCGTAGTGTGCGGCGCGGTCTGGCTCTCTGCGCTCTCCGACACGCTCCGGGACCGGGCGGCCGCCCTCGACATGGCCGAGCGCCAGCATGACAACGTCGCCGGCGCGCTCGCGGAACAGGCCGCGCGATCGCTGCCGGCGACCGACCTCATTCTGCAGCAGGCGGCGCTGCTGGACCCGAACCGGCCAGGCGCCGTCGTCGAGGCGGCGAACATCCCGGAGCTTCTGCGCCGCCACATGAGCGGTGTGCCGCAGGTGCGGAACCTACCTCCTGAGCCGACCCTGCCCGCCACCTCTACTTCAGCGCG
>CAVSOP010000010.1:0-30485 GCA_963729635.1 uncultured archaeon
CCAGCAGCTCCCTTGTCTCGTCGAAGTTCAGGCCCATGCGGATACCTTCCATCTGCGGGATAATATGCCTGGGATAAATCCAAATACCTTCCCGGCCCGCTCCGGAGTCTACTCCTTGGCGTTGTCCTCCACGAACTTCCGTATCTCGTCGAGGTTGTCCAGTATGAGCCTAGCCTTGCCTGTGCCGAAGGTGAACGGCCTCGCGTCGTTCTCGTCCTTGAGCAGGCTTATTATCGGATATCCCTTGTACTCTCCAAGCTTCACTGCCATCGGATCATCTGAGCTAATCAGGGACGGCAAAGCCTAAAACGCTTTGCGGTAGGCCCGCGCGTCAGGCGGCGGGTCCGAGGACGGGCGTCGCCCCGAGCGTGCGGACCTCCTTCAGCGCCGCGCGTATCCGTTCCCTCTCCGCGCCCCTGAAGTCCGCGAGGGTGCGCTTCAGCATGAGTTTCGCCGAGTCCCGCGCGATTGCGTCGTCCCTGTCCGCCTCGCCCCTGGGAACCAGGTGAAGTATGTCCTCGGTGACGTCGCTGCCGTCCGGCGTGGCGAAACTCCTACTCTGTCTCAACGCCATCCCGAGGCCGCAACCGCTCGCGGCGAGCGTGTAGACCAGCGCCGAGTTCGCGAAGGGGATCCCGTTTATCCTCGACTCCCTGCCTATCACGATTATCGCCCTTCCGCCGTCTTTCAGCACGCGCCTCATCTCGATGAGCGCGAGGCGCATGTCGAGAGCGTACCTTATGACGGAGAGGAACGGGTTGCCCTTGTCCGCGGTGCCGATCTCGTGCGCCGCAGCCTCGCCGGGCTTCCAGCGGAGGAGCTCTGCGGACCTGCCGTAGTTCTGCGAGTACTCGAAGACGTTCAGGTAGGGCGGCGATGTGACGATCAGGTCGATCGAGCCGTCCCCGACCGGCAGGCGCCTCGCGTCGGCGCGCACCACCTTGCACTCCGCGCCGCTGTGCGGCAGGCCGGAGATTATCTCCGCGTGGTTCTCGAGCGCGATCTCAAGGTCCCCGACACTGCCGCTCCTCTTCAGGCCCATCCTCATGAGCGCGTTCGCGATGATGTTGCGGACCAGGGGCTTCCCCTCGCACTTCCGCAGCGCCATCGAGATCCTTGCGTAGCCGTTCTCTCCCAGGGCGCGCGATGACAGCGAGCCCTCGCCCGCGCCGTGCAGCAGGTCCCGCGCCTCGGCGATGCACCTCTTTCTCGTCGCGTCGTCCGCGTTGCAGAACAGGTACGTCCGCGCCATCTCCATCGCGGCGGGATTTATCTCGGTACCGATGCATGCCAGCCCCTTCCTCGCCGATTCCAGCAGGACCGTGCCGCTGCCCACGAACGGGTCGAGCACGGCGGAGCCGGGACCAGCCCACGAATCCAGCAGGGACGCTACGAGCTCCGGCGGAAACTGCCCTCGCCAAAGGAAGGGGTTCCTCCCCGTCCGCTCCGCGATGCCGTGCGACGCGGCGGGAGCCATGCTCTCGAACTCCGTGAAGAGCGAACCGACCGAAGCCTCCATTCGAATCGGTTAGCCTTCGCTGCCGCTGGATTTATTACTTTCGGCGCATGCCGCAGGCACGGCGTTAAAAAATAAAAACAATCGACGGGCCCGAAGGCCCGCCAAGAAAAAAGAGGCTGCAGGGATCACTGGACTACTTCTCCAGTCGCGAACCTTTCGCGGACGTCCGTGATCTTTACCTTCACGGTGTCGCCCTCTCTCGCGCCCTTTATGAAGATGACAAAGCCGTCCTTCTTGGCTATGCCGTCCCCCTTCGAGGCGGTCCCCTCGATCTTGACCTCGAGTTCATCCCCTACCTTCACAGGCTTAGGCTCTGACGAGCCCGAGTACGAGCTTCCGCCCCTCCTGTCTCCGCCGAATCCGCCTCCGTAGCCCCCGCGGGAGCCTCCTCCATAATTTCCGTCGTTCTGGTATGACATTCTATTCACTTCTCTTTTACGTAGAATTAGACTTACTGCCTTACTTCTCCGTAATGATATGTTAGCGCCGCCGTCATATATAAACCCTCGCACGCATCCCGCCCGAGGGGCCGCTAGCGGAGGCCCATTACTCGCGCTTCTCGGGAAACTCGGCGTCCGCCAGCTTCGGGTGGGCCAGCTCATTGAGCCTTGCCATCAGCCGCGCCTCGGCGGAGGCCATGACCAGGCGCACGCGCACCGCATCGCCGCCTCCGTGCACGTACCCCGGAGGCACCCGCGCGGTGCTCTCCCTCGCCGCCGATTCGACGGACTCCAGCGCGAAGCAGTCCGCCTTGAGGGCGTATTCCCTCGCGAGCGGTGCTGAATTGCCCTCGTCCAGTGAGTAGGTCAGCATCGCCAGGACCGCCTGCGCGGTCGCCTTCGTCGCCCAGCGCAGGGCCGCGGACTGGGATCCCTCGTCAGACAGAATCAGCGGCTCCAGCTTTATCGCGACCTCCGACACGTTCTTCTGGGTCGGGAAGTTCAGGCATGCCTCGATGGCATTATTCGCGTGAATCATCTCCTCAGTAGGCCTGACTGGGCAGTGCCCTGCGGCGTAGAGCGCGAACTTGGATGCGGCGAGAGAGTTGCAGGACTCCAGGAGGTTGCGCACCGCTTTGACGTGCGCGTCCTCTGTTATTGCGGCATCTTTCCCAAGGATGAACTTGACTCTTGACATGTGCTTCTACCGAATGATAGCTTCGCGCCAGAGGTATATATGAATTGCCTAGGATTCTAGATGGACCCGGCCTCACACGCCCACGCGCTCCTTCACCAGAATGAGGGCGATCCTGCCTGGCGTCGACTCGCGGCCTATTATGAGCAGCTTGTTGACTCCGGTCCCGGGCTCGATCGACCAGGCGTTGTACTTGTCCTCGCGCACGAGGGGAACGGTATACTCGCGTATCCTCCTCAGGGCCTCGTCCAGGTCCTTCACTATCTTCTGCGCGCCGGCCACGAGCACCAGCCTGTTGGCTCCGTAGGCGTAGAAGCCTATCTGGCTCCCGCTCGACGAAGCTACGACCAGCTCGCCGCCCTCGGTTATCGCGTTGACGCTCCCGACGCCGTAGTCGGGGTTCATCAGCGACCTCCTGGCCCGGGTCCTTCTCTCCTCGTCAGATATGCCCTCGAGCCGGGATTGGAGGAGCTCATAGTTCCCGGCCTCAAGCCGCTTCGCTATGCCCGTCTGCTGGAGGGTTACGGAATTCGCCTGCATCACCTGCGCGCCCTCTGGCACGATTCCGAAGAACGCATCCTTGGCCTCCGCGCCCGTGGCGACGACCTTTACTTCGATGCCGTTGCCCTTGAGGTTCCCGACGGTACGTTCGATTGTCTCATCGTCCGCTAGCCTGTCCCACGCCGCCATTTGATCGCGCTCTATAAGCTATCCTGATGTTTATATAACCTTATCACAGCCGCCTATTCCTCCTGGAACTTCTCTTTCGGGCCGAGGACGTCAACGGGGATGTTCTTCTTCGTCTCCGTCTTGCTCACGTGGTTTATCAGGCGGATCGCCTCCTTGTACAGCAGCCCCCTGAGCCACTTGTGGCCGCCCTCATCGTTCTCGATCGACGGCTCCCCCTTGATCGCGAAGTGCAGCTTGCAGAACAGAAGGCCGCACTCCACCTGCAGGTCAGATATCTCCGAGTATTTGATGATCTTTATGCTGTGGTGGAGGTTCAGGAAGTATCTCCTGATTATGAGTATCCTGCTGCTCGTGATGTACGTGTGCGCCACGCCGAATAGCGGGGCCCCGCCCAGGCGCCGCTCCACCACCTCCATGACGACCTTCTCGCCCGGCTCCAGCATCTCGCTGAGGTGCCTGTACTCGTGCGTGGTTACGTCCACCATAGGTGGCATATACGGATAAAAGGCTTATAAACAGTTTGACGGCCGCCTATCAGATCAGGTGCCATTCCTTCAGCTCGGAGATCGCCTTGTTCGCCTGTCCCGTCCTGACCATCAGGTAGTCCTTGCTTATGCAGTAGCCCACCTTGCTCCTGGTCATCTTCTCCATTATGCGGGGATCGTTCTCCATCCTGTTAGTGTTCTTCATGATAAAGTCGAAATTGCCCGGCGCATGCTCGATGGTCATGATGTATCATGGTATGTCCTGATACTTATGGTGTCGTACTGGCGCGGGAGGGCCAGGATCCGGCGGAAAAGGCTTCCGCCCGGAAGATTGACTCCTGACGAAGCCTCGCCAAGGCCTTAATATATCAGACCGGTGGACGACAAATCCCCTGCTCAATATAAATATGAAAACGGACATTAAGAGAGTAGGGTGGGAGAATGACAAAAGAAGGAATGGGCAAGACTTATAGCGAGGACAAGACGGAGAAAGGCTGCGATACGGTGTATTACGTCGCCAAGGTGGAGGCTTCCGGGGAAGGCAACGTGCTTCTCCTGGAGGTCCCGCGGGAGAGCGGCGAGGCGCTGGCGAGGCTGGACGCCGAGCTGAGAAGGCTGGACACGGAGAAGGAGAAGTCCGAGGCCGTGCTGAGGGAGGCGCAGATGTCGAACTTCGAGGGGCTGGACGGGATGCCCGAGGCCTATCTGAGGAAGATGGCCGAGGCGTGGGTCGCCGCCTTCGAGATAGGCAGGAGGCGCGGCATGATACTACAGGACCCAAAGACCGCCGCTGTCATATCTGAAAGGCGCATCACGGACCACACTGGGAATTACCATGAGGGAGACCTCGTGAGCAAGGAAGATGTCGACGCAATCGCGGACCTACCGCGCGCGCCGCAAGGCAGCGGGTCGTTCAGGAGAATGCTTTCCTCGGTGGTCAGCGCGGCCTGAGCCGGTGCGGGTGCCATCTGGATTATCCTTGGGCAATCTGTGGGAGCGGCTTATTTGCGGTAACTGGTTTCACCCTGGAAACCGTCCGGGAGCATAATGCCGCATTCCTTTACGAACCGTCTCTGTTTTTGCGTGCGTCTCTCTGCGGCGGACCGAGCCGCTCGTCCGCTGGTGTCCTTGAGGTCGTGTTTGTCGACCGATGTCGGGTCTCGCTTGCTGGCTTCGGCCCTGTGGCGGTCAATCGGCTCTAGCTCAAACTGATTGGGAAAGCAGTCCTCTGGCGCGTCGGCACTTCGGGATTCGCGCCCCTTTGCCCGCCGGCCGGTGCATGCGTCTGGCGTCTGTACGGCCCGCGATCTCGGAGCGTCATCCGGCTTCTCTGCCGCCTGCTCGATGAACGCGCCCTGCTTAAGCTCGCCGATGGCGTCTTCTGCAAGGTCGCGCTTCCGTTCCGCGTCTAGAAGTCGATTGCGATCGCAGTAGGCTCCGAGCAGCGCCACGCGGTCGAAGTTTTCCTGCAGCCAATGTCCCGCCGGGCGTTCTCCGCATTCCACTACCGCCTCCTTGTATGCTCTCTCTATCTGTTCGGCCTGCCTGAGATCGGCGAACCTGCCTACGTTCAGGACAGGTATCAGGTCGTCGTTGCTCAGCACGGATGCAAGATTCTTCTCCGCGTTGCGCAGCTTGAGTCCGAACTCCGCAGCAATCTCATTTACCCGGTCGGCTGTGAGGAGACGGCGCAAGGCGTACTCGGCTCTGTCCGTCTCAAGCTCGAGGCGCGCCATGCGGTCATCGAAGTTGCGTTTCAGGACCGCAAAGTCCGCGGCGAGTGCCATCGCCTCCGTCAGCTCCGCGAACGGCAGGGCGTCCGCGCCGACGGCACCCCTGACCCTATCGATACGCACCCCAGCCATATTCTCCCGAATTACTGGTTGCAGGCTGGCATATATATAATTTAGCTTGGAAAAAATTCACTCCGCTACAGCACCGGCGAGCCGCTAGAGTGTGAACCCGAAGTAGTGCCTGGCCAGGGCCCCTATGACGATGGTGACCAGTGCGGCGCCGAGCGAGATGGCGACCATCTCGGCGGCGCGCCTCCTTATGCTCGTGCCGCTCATTATCGCTATGACCGCCGAGGCGGCCGTGAGCGCCGCGGCGACGAACGCCATCGCGAAGAAGTCGCCTGCGAGGCCCTGCATGCCGAGCATGAAGGGCAGGACTGGCACGAGCGCGCCCATGAAGTACCAGAAGCCGGTGTAGGCGGCCTCCTTTCGCGGGTTGGCCCTGTCCACCCCGGCGTGCGCCATGACCAGGTTCTCCGACCTGGCGGAGAGGTAGACCCCGCCTGCCATGGAGAGCGTGCCGGAGATCCCTGCGAGCAGTCCTAGCGCGACGACCATGAAGCCGGACGTCGCGACTATCGCGATCCCCGCCACGAGCGCCAGGATCTCGACGAGGCCGTCGTTCAGCCCGAGGATTATGGACTGGGAGTAGACGAGCTCGCCCTTGTAGGACTCGGCCTGCCGGATGAGCGTGCGCTCATAACCTGCGCCGTCCTCTATTATCCTCCGTATCTGCTTCCTCTCCCGGGCGTTAGGGACTGGTCCCCCAGCGCGGTCCTGTAATTGGCGAGGCCCTCCTTCTCGTGCCTCTCCAGGTACTTGACAACGAACGCTATGCCGAAGAGCCTCCTGACGATCTGCATCTCGAGGATCTTGGCCTCGGCCATGAAAGAGAAGCGCGACCGGCGTACGCGCTCGCCGAGCAAGGACTGCCACTCCCTGGCATGCTTCTTCTCGGTGGCCGAGAGCAATAGAAGGAGCCCCTCGACGTTAGCGTCGGTCTCCTTCGCCGCGAGCCTGGCGTAGACTGCGCTGTCCAGCAGCTCGTCGCGGATGAAATCCCTCTCCATTTCCCTCCTGTCGGCCATGGCATCATCGGTCTTGTGAACTAGACATTGGCGACGAGGGTATAAAAGACGTTCCGTGGGACCCGGGGCGCGCGCATGCGAAAGCCTAATATATCTAAACGTTGTAACATGTTATTACATTATAGTGGGGAATGGCATGGCAACTGGAATGTACGCAATCAGGGTTCCTCCTTCGAAGGGCGCGGAAAGTCAGGACCAGGCCAAGACGGTCGAATACTTCGTCGTCGAGCCGTCGAATCTGAAAAGCATAGTCGTCGAGGCGAGGCTGTTGGACATAGCCCGCGCGGCGGAGGCATACCGGCGCTCGCTTGCGCTCTGCAAGGAAATGAATTTTGCCGACGGCGCAAAGCATGAGCTGATGGCTCTCGGGACGCTAATTGGAAAGCTTGAGCACTTCCTGGAACCCGAACTGGCCCAGAGCGCCCTTAGGCACTTCGAGGGCGACATTGACACATTCGGATGGGGAAAGCAGATAACCAATGGCGCCGAGTATATTGCCGTTACTGCGAAGATAGTCAGCTGGCAGATGCTCAGGGACATCAGAAGGGACGACGGGAAGGCGTCGGCCTGACCCCGCCACGGGCTTTCCCACATACAATTATAAAGATGGGGACTGTAACTGATTTGTGGTACGATGATGGGAGATTGTGGAACGCAAATAATAGCGCCTTCAGGGGCGTGTCTTAGACAAAAAACTCCTGTCAGCGACGGTACTGTCGCGACCATAGCGGGAGATCTCTTCATCCAAAAGCGCAATGATGATGAAACCGTGCTTATCGGGGTTTTTACCGGTATAGAACTCGCGCTTAGAGGAGGGGAATTCAAACTAAGAAGGAAAGAGGATGCAGTAGACGACGCAGTCGAAGTCTTGATAAACGCAGAGAGCAAGGCCGCTTCCTCTGAATTTTCAGTGCAGGTTAATGCTCCCTACCCAGATCAAATAGTTGCGGAGACGGGCAAGGACAAAACCCAGGTGAGCATCAGAGAGGTTGTCCTTTCACTCAACGGCGTGTTTGAGATGACGCCCCCTGCTGGAGGAACCCCGATCTAAATCGGTCTTCTCCAGCCATCAGAGGCCCTTCTTCTCGCCGTAATCCTTCCTTGTGATGCCACCCATCAGCCTCGCGATCAAGGAGCACGTGGCGAACGACAGTACGAAGACCGCGGCCATGACAACGGCTATCCCGAACGCCTCGATGCCCAGCTGCGCGGCGGCCTGTATTCCGCCGCCGAAGAACAGCCCGTTGGGCAGGTTTGCGCTGCCCGATGCTGCGGCGAAAGGCGCCTGCGTGAAGAAAGCTATCATCAGGACCCCGAAGATGCCACCGGTCATGTGGCCTGGGAACAGCCCGACCGGGTCGGAGAACCACTTGGCCCTTGACAGTAACTTGTTCGCGTATATGAAAAGCGCGCCTCCCAGCAGGCCTAGCACCACCGCGCTGGCCGGGCTGACGAAGCCCGCGAGGGGCGTTATGACTATCAGACCCATCAGTATCCCGTTCACGGCGGAGAGAAGGTCGGGCTTGCCCTCGTCGTCGATATACCTGAACACCAGCGTCGAGGCGGCGGCCGAGACAGCAGCAAGGAACGTGGTCACCACTACGGTAATCGCGCTGTTGTTGAACTGTAGCACGCTGCCTGGGTTGAACCCGAACCATCCCACCCAGAGTAGGAGAATGGCGAGCGTGAGCCAGACCGGACTGACGTTGATTCTCGTCGCGGGGCTCTGCTTGTAGCCCTTCCTCCTCTCCTCGCGCCAGACCTGGAGCAGTATGCCGAGGCCGGCCGCGGCTGCGGCCCCATGGACCACGAGACCGCCGGCGAAGTCGCGGAAGCCCATGGAATAGAGCCAGCCGGAGGGGTTCCAGATCCACGCGGCGGGGATGGCCCAGATGAGCATGAAGTAGACCGCCGAGTATATCGTGAAGGCAGTGAGCCTCATCTTCTTGAGCACTATCACCCCGACGAGCGCTAGCGTCACTGAGGCGAAGGCGGCCTCGAAGAAGAAGTACGTGCCCTCAGTCAGCCCCTGCGGCGCGGTGGACCACCAGGTCCCGTTCAGGAGGCTCGTGACGCCCGTCGAGAAGCCGCCGAGCATCAGGCCGGGCGCGTACAAGGGATTCCCTATGAGCCCGTTGAGGACCGCGGGCGCGAACGCGACGTTGAAGCCGACTAGCGCCATGAATAAGACCGCCGAGCAGGAGATTATCACCGCCTTGAGGAGGCTGCGAGAGAAGCCCTCGCCGAGCTCCCCGACCTCCAGAAGCCCCACCGCGATAGTCATCGTGAAGACGAGAAGCGCCGCGAGCAGCACCCACAGGTTGTTAATCAGCGATATAGGATCGGCCATGCGCCCACGCCACTGATTCTCTGCGAAAATTTAAAAGCGTTGGGAGGGAGCACGCGTTATGCGTTCGGCCAGCATCAGGATTGCCGTCGAATTTCATGCCAATGGTTAAATATGGGAAAAACAAAAATCAAATAATGAGTCCGGGCAATACGATGAAGATCGCAACAAAAGACGGGAAGGACAAGCTGGCCGAACTGCCTGCTGAGGCATTCGCGTTAGGCACGCTTTTGGAACTCGCGCAGAGAACGCCCTTCTTCGAACCCGCAGGATCGTTTGTCGGGAGGCACGTGGACGTGTCAGTCGCGGAGAACCTCTACAACGCCAGGGGCATAGCGATGTACAGGGCCAAGGTCGCGGCGATGCGGAGCGACGTGGAGAGGGTGCGCATAAACGCACTGGGCGAGGTGACCGACCCAAATATCGACTTGGGCAACCTGATGACGCGGAGGATTGCATCCCGAGCGGAGGTACCGTGGTATGAAGCGTATGATTTGATAGGAAAAGAAGCCTACGACGCCGTCATTAATGCACGAGAACCTGTGAGGATGAAGGAATTCATGCACTGGAACGAGCGGGAGAGGGCGGCCGGGGACGCGCGCAGGGACTTTGGGTCGTTGGGTGTCGCAATCTCGCTGATAAAATTGGAGGATATCGAAGCCGCAAAGCTCAGGGAATACGTCAGTTACCTGTGGTTCGAGGTGCTTCCGATCTGGCTGAAGGGCGGCGGACGCTTTACCGCTATGAGGGTCAAGGACGCAAGCACGCAATCCTCAATAAACATTCAGTACGCGTATCTGACTGAAGGTGCGCTATCCAACCAAAAGGAATTCGATGATGGCAAGTTCGAGGCCCTTTTGACCAGACTGAGGTTGGACTGACCTTCGTCTTGGCAGTTGTCCTTCACAAGCTATTAAAATCAGGGCGTCGAAGTATGTCCATGCGTGCCGATAACGCCCTCTTGATTGTCTTTGCGGCGCTCCTCGCAATGCCCCTGCTGGGCGCGGCTGGCGCCAACCCGATCGTCAATAGCATGTCCCAAGGGGCGACAGTAATCACCGTGGGTTCATCGCAGATGGGCACGACGATAGTGAACGGCTCCTTCGCGATCGAGCCCAGGGCCTTCTTCGCCGTCAACGGGACCCCCACAATCACGGTTTTCGTGATCTACAACGGGCTGATCGTCAACACGAGCAGCGTGACTCCATACGCGATAAGGAAGTTTACCGTAAGCGGCCACGTACTGTACCTGCTCTACATGACGGCCATCACCACGAGCATAACGACAGCCAACACGACCCCCATCGCAACGACCTCCGTCCCGGCGACTACGTCATTGAACCAGACGAGCACGGCGCAGACGACGATGCCGGCGACTGCGGCCACGGCACCCCCTTCTTCGGGAGGAATCTTGGGAGCGATAATAAGCTTCTTCAGGAGGCTCTTCGGATTCGCCTGACGTACCGAAAGAAGGATATGGCAAAGGCATTTTCGTGCCTCTAATCGTACCTATAGATGATTTTAATGAGCGGATCGCAGGGGCTATTGCAGAGGTGCTTGATTTTCGCATCCAGAGTCGGAAATTCCTTGCCGCAGTAGTCGCAGGCGAACGCCGCGGTCCGAACCGTCCCGCTGGAAGATGCAGGTCTCGTTGCCGTATCTGATGCGGCCATTATCTCACAGAAATACTATGTTTTCTGGTCATATAAATATATTTCCTATTCCGCGCGCCGAGCGGCGCGGGCTTGGCGGAGCCGGACTCGCGCCCGTACCTCCTTTCGGCCCAGATGCCGAACCTGTTGTAGTGCATGTTCCTGCTGAACCCGTCCCAGAACTCCTCCCACTCCGCGTCGTCGAGCTGGGCCAGCGTCTTTCTCCCGCCCGCAGGTATGAAGATCCTGTCTATCGCCCAGCCGATCCTCCTGTCACCCGCCGGACGGGTCGCTATCTTTCCTTTCACTACAGTATGGAACAGCTTTGTCTCCCTGGTCCTGGAGTCTCCGAAGACGAGGACATTGACGTACATGGCCCTCCTGTTACGCACTCCCCTCATCAGCCTCATGAAGCACTCGTCGCCGAGCAGGCCGTGTATGTCCTTGGTGAGCGCGCCGGGGAACCCCTTGAGCGCGGCTATCTGGAACCCCGAGTCGTCGACGATGAACCTGCCACGGATGCGTCGCATCGCCTGCCTGGCCTTCTCCAGCGCCACCTCGTCCAGGCTGAACGTCTGAGGTTCCAAGAAGCCCATTCTTCTCTGCACGAGGCGTATGCCGTAGCGCGAAAGCGTCCGCCGGGCGATCCCGAACTTTATCCTGTTGGAGGTCACGAAGGTCACGTCCATTCCGCTCGCCATGCACAAACACCCGCGTCAATAGACTATCAGCGGCACCTCCATCTCTCCCGCCTGGAGTCCGGAGTGCGATCCCTTGTAATTGCGCGGCGCCCGCGGCGGGTCGTACGGGTACTCGTAGACCATGGAGTCGTTGCCGGTCGCGATCGCGATGTGCGTGCCGAACCGGTACCTGAGTGCGTCGTCCACTCTCCTTTTCCCGAATATACCCGAACGGATTGCGGACTCGCTCTCCACTAGCAGGAAAGATTTACCGTATTCGCGCTCGAACTGCCGCCGCAGCGCCTCCTCCTTTCCGTGGATAGCGTTGAAATAGAGCAGCCTTTTGCCGCCCCAAGGCGGGCCCCATAGATATCTCATTATCCCGCTCCCGCGGTCCACCACGAACCTCCTGCGGTTTACCACCTGACCGTGGTCGGCGGTCAGCACGAGATTGTAGTCGTTCTTCCTGAGCGACGGCATCAGCCCGGAGAGGCCTGAGAGGAGCGACGATGTCTCCCGCCCGACTTCCGCGGAAGTCAGGCCGCGCCTGTGCTCCAGATAGTCTATCCGCGGATAGTGGACGTAGATGAAGTCGTGATCGCCATCTCTTACTGCGCCGCCGAGCTTCTTCAGCATCTCTCGCATGCCCTCGTAGTAGCCGCGGTCGCCGTATTTGATGTTCATGCCCGTGGGCTTCTGGTGGAGGAAGAGCGCGCGGCCCCTCTCGGCCGCCAGCTTGAACAGGATGGGATCGGGGCGGATGCCTACTATGCCCTCCTCCGCGAGCCTGAAGTTCTCTGCGATGGGAGGCGAATCGCGGAACGTCGTTATAATCATCCCGTGGTCCCTCGAGTATACGTCCCAGCCCACCATCCCGTGCTCCGCGGTGGTCAGGCCGGTCTCGAACGAGCTGATCACCGAGGCCGTGCCGGACGGGCAGACTGTGCGTATCCTCTCGACCCTGGAACCCGAGAGCAGCTGGCCTGGCCGGCGGCCGGCGAGCAATCCCTCTATGAGGTTGTATCCCATTCCGTCGGCGACGAGAAAGATGGTCTTGCCACGGTCCCCGTGCCTGCTCCCCCTGCCGTCCACGATGTCCTTCAGCACCGAGAGGTTGCTGTTCCCGTAGTCGGGAAGCGTGAATCCGTTGTCCCTCGCCAGGGACAGGAAGTTCTCCATGAAAGTCATTGGAATGCAAGGTTTAAATTCCCGCGAGCGTCGGGAAGGTCACCTTAGCGAGACAGGCTCGAACTTGCCCTGATCCCTCTCGACCACGACCGCGGTGCCGTACGCGACTATCTCGGTCATTATGCTCCCGATGTCGGCCGAGTCGAAGCTCATGCTCACGACCGCGTTCGCGCCCATCCCCTTGGCATGCTCCATCAGCCTCTTTATCGCGTCCTCCCTGGCGTCAGAGAGCATCCTCGTGTACTCGTGGATCTCCCCGCCGACGAGGCTCCGCAGGCCGGCTACGATGTTGCCGCCCACTCCCCTGCTCCTAACGACGATGCCGAACGCGGGGCCGACGACCTTCGTGATCCTCATCCCGGGAACATAGTTCGTAGTAACGACCGCGATCTCGCCTTTCATAGTATCAGGATAACCTGATACGCGAAAATTCTTAAGGACATCCGGGCCGCTCAGAGCAGCTTCTCCATTATCAGGTCGTCGAAGTACCTGTTGCCGATCTTCAGTTCCTTCCTCAGCCTGCCGACCTCGACGAAGCCGTTCTTCTTGTAGAGCCCGACGGCCGCCTTCTGTCTGGGATTCACGTTCAGCCTTATCTTGACTATCCTCCTGTTCCTGCTCATCAGCGATAGCACTTCCTTGAAGAGCCTGTCCCCTATCCCCATCCCCCTGTACTTCCCGTTGACGTAGACGCCGACTATGTCGGCGATGTGCCTCCTCTTCAGCTTTTCGTTGAAGACGTAGCCAATCATCCCGATCGGCTTGCCGTCCGACACGGCGAAGAGGTCATTGCGGATCAGCCTCCTCCATTCCGATTCAGGGAGCCCCTTCTCCTCCACGTAAGCACGCCCGAACGCGAACGGGTTGCTCCTCAGCGCCTCCAGTCGCAGGCGCTTGTATTCCCTCCATCTGCTTGCCGGCAGCCTCTTGATCTCGAAATCTACTGCGTCCCTTCTCATGTTGATCTTTTCCTTCCTTTGTCGTCTTCGGTCGCAAGGAGTATTGCAATAGTCATACTTAAAAGATTTGCGAATCGCAGTCGTTTACTTCATCTCCCGCGGCGTGATTCTTTCGGCCCATTTCCACTCCGGTTCCTGACCAGCAGGATGCCGAGGATGAAGAGCGTCGCAGTGGAGAGAAACGACGTCAGGTTCAGCACCAGGGAACCTAGAGGGCCCAGAGGTATCGTGACGTACTTTGTCGGAATGCAGAGCCAGCTGAGGTAGCTGTCGCAGGCGGGAAACCTCGTCGTCGCCTCGTTGGTTATGTATGCCGAGTTGCGCGTGAGGAGCCCGAACGAGAACGAGATCAGCAGCAGGAGCAGGCCGATAGCGGCCGTCCTGTCGAAGCCCGCGACTCCGTTGGCTAACGTTTTCTTGAGCGACGTCAGTATTGCCATAAGCGTTACCCTACTTTGCAGACCTCGCTGCCCTTCGGTACCGGGCACTTGACCCTGATGCCGACTGAGTCGCCGGGCCCGGCCTCGAGGACCTCCTTACGGTCGATCTGCATGCTAGTGACCCGCTGGCGTATCGCGTCGTCCTCCGTGCCTATCTCTATGACGTCGCCTACCTTAAGCGACGCCTCCAGCGCTATGGCCGCTACGCCGATACGCTCGAAGAAGAGCTCGACGCTGCCGACCCGCACCTTGCCCGGCAGCCCCGACTGCGAGTCCTGGCGGTCCTGCCTTGCCATCTTCCTCTCCTCCCTGGCGTTCAGGGCGTCGACCACGTCGTCTATGTCCTCCAGAATAGCACCGCTACTAACTGCATTGCAAACGATTTAAATCCCACCGATGCCCTGCGCTAAGGCGACTGGATGAGATTGCCCGTGCTGAGCACGCTGTAGTTCTGGTCCTGGGTCACGCTGCCGTTGAGCGTCTCGTTCGGCAGGGAGGACGTGCCGTTGTTCGCCGCGCCCACGGCCGACGTGCCGTTGAAGGCGCCGAGCAGCGACGAGTTCAGGATGCCCGCTGAGACGTTCTGCTGCGGAGCGGCCGGCGCGCCGGCGGTCCCGCGGACCGAAGCGAAGTATGCGACGAGCGCGACTGCCGCGAAGAGCACGATTATCAGGAATATCTTGTTGTTCACCATGGCATCACCTACCTGAGCGCGTTTCCGGCCGCGGTTGGCGCAGGGATCGACGGGGACGCCGAATTGGAACCTGGGCCCGAGGCCGCGCCGGCGGCAGTGGTGCCACCGACCTTGCCGATTACGACTATCGGCGGGGACGCCGACGCGTTCTTCCTGGGCACGGACGTTGTACCATTAGCCGACGCGTTGGCGGAGACCTTGCCCCCGCCGCTGACCGGCAGCGGCTGCGGAACTCCGGTCGCGGTTGCGGACGTGCTCTTGGCTGTGGGTTTCGAAGAGGTGGCTCCCGAGGCAGTGGCGGATCTGCCCACAGTGTATGCGTGGGTTAGCGCCGTCGCGAAGTTGCCCGAATCGGAACTTATCGCGACTATCAATCCATTGGAGAGCTGCGCGCCGCCGACCGAGGAGACCATAGAGGAGACGTTGGCTAGGTAGCCCCGCGCCGCGGAGAGCGCCGTTGCGTTGACGATTACGCCGGCCGATGAGGCACCGGTCTTGGCGGAGAGGTACGCGAGCTCGGCCTGCGCCTCGCCGAGCTTGAGCTGGATTCCGAGGTGGAAGTTCGTGCCGTTCGCGCAGCCGTTCTCGAGGCACCTCGCCCTGAACGCGCTTGTGAGCTGGGTCAAGTTCGTCGCCGATCCCAGTGCGTTCTGGAGAGGAAGTATCACTTGGGCGGTGGCGTTGGAGAGCGTCTGGTTCAGGCCCGCGGTGGATACTCCCTCTGCTGCCAGCTTTGCTATAGCCGCGCGATAGCCCGCGATGGACTTGTTGTATCCGGCTATGACGTTGGCGGCCGCCTGCCTCGTCTTCGTGAGGGCCTGCTGCTGGCCCGCCTGCCTAATGACCTTCGAGGCTATGGTGAGGTTGCCGAAGATGACGCCGCTCTGGCTGCCCGCGTACACGGAGTTTCCGACCGTGGAGAGCATCAAAGTCGCGTTGCCCAGGTCGGCCTGCGCCGCGGCCATCGAGGAGGACGACATGTTCCTGGTCGACTCTAGATAGCTGACCTCGGCGGCGAGCTTGTCGAGCTCGAAGTGCGCTGCGAGGTGGAAGTTGGTTCCGTTCCTGCAGCCGTCGAAGAGGCAGTACTGGTTGAGCGCCGCGGAGACCTGCGAGGAGTTCGTGGCCCCTGCGACCGCGGAAGCGAGCGGGGCGACTATCCGGGACCTGGCGTTCTGGAGCAGGAGGTTGAGGGCGCCTGTGCCGATGCCCTGCTGCGAGAGTGTGTTGGTCTCCCTCTGATATGAAGCGATGCTGCCGTTGAACAGCGCCAGCTTCTTCATGGCCGCGCTCCTTATCGAGTTCAGCCTGCACGCGGAGTAGGCGGAGAGCGAGCTATTGTACAGGAGCCTGAGCTGCGAAGTCTGGTTCCGCGAGAGGTTCGCGGCCCTCATCTGCGCACTCGCGTTTGCGGATATGGCGTTGAGCTCCGGGTCGTAGGTCCCCGACAGGTACGCCCTGAATGCGGGCACGCTCCCCGCGGCGGCGATTGAGGCGAGCTGCGCCGACTCGGACTGCAGCGTCGCGGAGTATTTGCCCAGCGACGAGAGCCTGGGCACGGCCGAGGCCGCCTGGCCGATGAACGCGGAGGTGAAGTTCGTCTTGCACTGCGCGTACTGCGCGGCGGCGATGAGATACGTCTGGTTCGCGGTCAGGTTCTGCGCTGATGCGGTACCTGAAAAAGCGAGCAGAGCGACAACGGAAGCAGCGAACAGGAGATATTCTCGGCCGGCCATTAGATCGAATCTAATGCTAGGCCAAGGAATAAAAAGCAGGCACATGGTGTGCCCGGAAAGTTTTATAGCATTGCACCTCCTGATAGTAGCATGGGCGGCGTTTTTCGCAACAGGGACGGCCTGACCATCCCCTATTCCGAGGTACTGGTAAACAAGAAGACCAAGTACCAGAGGCTCAGGATCCTGCAGACGGAGAAGTTCGGCAAGGTCCTGACGCTGGACGACGTCATGTTCCAGGCCGAGGAGGGCGACGAGCTTAGCGAGATGGCGACGCACCTCCCCCTCAACGTGGGCCCGAGGAAGCGGCGGGTGCTCGTCGTGGGCGGGGGGGACGGCTTCGCCCTGAAGGAGCTCGTGAAGCACGGCTACCTTGAGAGGATAGACATTGTCGAGATCGACCCCGAGCTGCTGAGGGAGGCCAAGAGGGTCTTCGACTTCAAGTCGGCGTGGGAGGACCCGCGTGTGCGCGTCTTCATCAGGGATGGATTCGCCTTCCTGAAGAACAAGAAAGGGGCCTACGACCTCATAGTCTCCACGCCGGACAACACTTACACAGAGGAGGGCAAGGAGAACATCGCCTTCCCGCTTTTCACGACCGGCTACTTCGAGACGGTCCGCGACCGCCTGGCGGACGACGGGATATTCGTCACGGCCGGCTCGACCGCGCACTACTCTGAGGCCAGGCCCAACTGGCTCTCGATATACCGCGACCTGAAGACAGTCTTCCCGGTGGTGATGCCCTACTTCTTCGCCTCGAAGAGGATGCCGGGCGGGTCGTTCGTCCTTCTCTTCGCCTCAAGGAGATACCACCCTGTCGAGGATTTCGAGCCCAACAGGAAGAGCCTGAAGACCAGGTACTACAACCAGGCCGTGCACGCCGCGTCGTTCGCCATGCCGGAGTTCCTGCTAAGGAAGATGGAGACGGATCAGGAACAGGAGGAGTGAGGGCGCCGTGCCTGCTCCCCCTGCCGTCCTGCCCGTTACTTCAGCACCAGTTCGACGCCGCCGATCCTCTTCGCGAGCCGGTTGTAAAGCCATGCGCCCGACGCCCCGCAGACGATCCCTATGACAAGGTACACCAGCGGGAACGCTATTATCGACCCCACGCCGAGCGAGACCGCGGCCGAGGGCAGGGCCGCGTCCGCGGCTGGGTTGGCGCTGAGCGTGGCGTATATTGCGCCGACGAACAGCCCCTCGATCAGCCCGAAGAGCGCCAGCATCTTGGTATAGGACTCCACGCCCACGCCGTTGAGCTTCCCGCGCGATATCTCGAGTATCACCCCGCCCATGAGCGACGCCGCCGCGTTGTACACCAGCGCGAGTACCATCATCAGCACGGTGAGCACCAGGGTAGTGACGATAGTGGTCGCCACGACTATCACGGCCGCTACCGCGGCGGCCGAGGCACCCTGCAGGCTGCCGTAGGCCAGCGCAGCCGCGAAGATGCCCGAGGCCAGGCCTATCGCCGCGCCCGCGACCGCCGAGAACTTGCCGAGCGAGAGCACGCCGATCCTGTTAAGCCTCCTGCCCTTGATCTCCAGAATCAGGCCGCCCATCCTCGGCGCGAGGGCGTCGTAGACGAGCGCCGCTATGCCGTACACGAGAAAGGCCCCCACGCACCCAAGGACGGGCAGCGCGACGAGCACGATGAGCCCCATGCCCGTGAAGAGCGAGAGCGACGGCCCGAGGAAGGCGGAGAGCGTGCCGCCAGCGAGCAGCAGCAGCACAGCCAGGGCCAGACCGTAGACCAGTTCGACCGCGCCGATTATCTTCGCCGCGGAGAGAGCTCCGATTCTCTTGAGTTCGACCATTGAATCGCATCTACGTGGGAAGTAAAGCAATAAATAAGGCGCGGGAGTCCGCGGGCGCGCCTACTCCACATCCAGCGACTCGGCGATCCTGGCGAGCTCGTAGCCGCTCGTCCCCTCTCCGGCTATCAGGCCCTTGGAATTGGCCGCGGCGCAGAGGCGCATGTTTGACGTTTTTTCCCAAGCAGGTTATTTCTCGTACGCATCGTCATGATGCACGAAAGAGATGAGGATTAGCGTCTTGTCCCTCTCGTCTATCCTGTATCGCAGCACGAACGAGCCCACGTGGACCCTGAATGAGCCTTTGAGCACGTTCCCCAAAGGCTTCCTGAAATGGGGTTCTTCGCACAGTTCAGCGATCTTCTTGCCGAGCCGCTCATAGAGGGCGGCATCCTTCCTCTTCAGCTTCGCTGCGGTTTCCTCGAATTCCCCGGTGGGTGATATCGAGTACGCCACGACGCCCACCTCAGCCAATGGCCTTGTCGAGCTCGGCGAAGCTTCTATATGCGTGCAGTTTGCTCTTGCCCGAAGTTATTGCCTTGTCGCGCTTGGCTTCCTTCTTCAGGTAGCTCTTCTTCATCTTTGCCTCGTCAGGATAGATCTCCTCCACCATGCCCATCAACTCATCGAGACGCTTCATTATCCTGTCGAGCTTGGAGTCTATGGATTGCTCCCTCCGCTCCTGCATTTGCGTCTGCCTCTCCATTCGAATCACAGATATTGCATTGTAAGAATTTAAGATTCTTGCGTTGATCCGCCTTGACCCCGGAAGGGCGCGCCTACTCCACATCCAGCGACTCGGCGATCCTGGCGAGCTCGTAGCCGCTCGTCCCCTCTCCGGCTATCAGGCCCTTGGAATTGGCCGCGACGCAGAGCCCTATGTTGAGGGAGCCGGTGTTCGCGGTGGACTGCTCGACCTTCATCCCGAGTATCCTCTCGACCCTCTCCTTCTCGTCCTCGTCGGCCCTGTTGTTGAGGACGAAGCCCCTGTTGGTGAGTATGTTGTTCGCTCCCACGGTGTGGAAGCCGCCGATCTCCATCCTGACCGTCTCGACGTCGAGGACGTCGCGTATCCTGCGCTCCTCCTCGGCGCCGAAGTTGGGGTTGATTATCGCGATCCTGTCGTTGGCTAGTATGTTGTTCTTGAGCGCATTGAGGTCCGTCTCGAGCACCTCTACGCGCGAGCCGGGCAGGGACTTCTTGAGCTCCCTGAGCTCGTAGCCCTCGATGAGGTTGGGCACCAGCACGCCCTTGGAGTTGGCGCACGCGTAGATGCCGAGCAGGCTTGACCCGCCGACGAGCGCCCTGACAGTCTCGACTCCCAGCGCCTCGCGTATCCTCTCGGCCGCGCGCTTCGTGACCTCGCTGCCCAGCAGGAAGAACTTGTCGGTGGCGACGGACCACGCGCCCACGTAGTCGTTGCCCTGTATCGTGATCTTGGCGATGCCCATTTCGATCAAGCTTTGCCGCTCTCCTGCGGCTTCGCGGCCTCAGTCCTGCCGGCCTTCGCCGCCTTGGCCTCGGCGGCGGCCGCGGGCTTCCTCGCGGCCTCGGCCTTCCTCTCCGCCTTGTCCTCCCTGGACACGACCCTGTTCGTGACAGGGACGGCGGCCTTCTTCTCGGCGACCAGCCTGACGTTCACGACGCTGTCGAGCTTCTCGACGCTGACCTTGAACTTGACCGGCCTCCTCGCGACGTTGGCGACGAGGTGCCTGTTGAGGACGCTGTCGAACCTTATCTTGTCGATGTCCGCCTTCGCGAACTTCGCTATCGCCTCCCTGGCGTACTTCGCGGCGTTCTTCCTCCTGTGGTTCATGTGTATCTTGAGGAGCCTCTTCCTCAGGTTCAGCGTTATCGTAGTAGTGGTCATTCCTTCACCTCTCCGAGCTTCAGCTTCCTGTGCCTCCACTCCCTGTAGAACTTGTTGAAAGTCTTGCCCCTGTGGGTCCTGAGCGTCGCCAGCACCGGCAGCGACCTGCGGTTCTGCTTGAGCCTCTTGCCCAGCATCATCTTCTTCTTCAATCCTTTTTTCGACATAGCATCACTTGTGTCTGAATTCTATCTTCGTCTCCGGCCTGTAGGTGAGCCGCGCCAGGATGTCCCTGAGCTGCTCCTCAGTTATCTTCCCGGCGGCCCTGTTCTGCCGCGCCGTCGAGACGATGAAGTCGAGGAGCTGCGAATACATCTCCGGGTTCGCGACGCGGACGTTCATGAGCCGCTCGTAGGCGCCCGGCGTCATCAGCCGCTGCGCGACAGCCTTCTTCTGCTGCTCGGCCTGCATCTCCTTGAGGCGCCTGTGCACCGCGGCCCTCAATTCAGCCTGCTGGTCCTCGCCCTCCTTGCCTTCCACTTCACGCACCGCGCGTCAGCCCGTTGGCGATCTTGTCCAGGAAGGACTTTCCGGCGGGGGTTATCTCCCTGCCTTTCTTGCCCTTCTTGACCAGGCCCTGCTTCTCGAGCGCGACGAAGGCGTCGGTTATTATGCTGCCGCTCGCCTTCATGTGGTGGTGCCTGTGCATCGTGTGGCCCTTCCTGTTGCCGAACCTCGTCCGGAGGGCGGGCACGCCGATCGGCCCGTTTATGTAGACCTGCCTCAGCACGGACGCGCACCTCAGGTACCAGAAGTTCCTCTGCGTGGGCAGGCGCTCGCGCCCGGCCCCGCTCTTCACGAAGTCTATGTACTTCGGCCTCTCTATGCCCTTCTCCTCGAGCTGGGCGGCAGCTACGTCCACCAGCTTCCCTGAATCCGCCTCGAATACGTTAGCCATTAATTCAACCTTCCTTCGAACCGCGCGCGCCGCGCGCCGGATGAGCACTGGATATTATAGCAGGTAAGCTATAAAAATATGAAGTGCCATTAATTACAGTGCAGCGCAGACAGCGATTCGGTTTATAATATAGCTGAAATTGTAATTTATAAGCTTTGTCGTAACTGTTGCGATCCAGGTGTTTCATGTGCAATCAAGATAATCGAGGACGAGACGAAGGGCTTCATTGCCGAGTTCGAAGGGACGGACAGGGGCATAGTTGAGCTGATAAGGGAGAAGGTCGCCCAGGGCAAGGACGTCGAGTTCGCGAGCGTGGAGAAGGACCACCCCGAGCAGACGATGGTCAGGCTCGTGGTGAAGTCCACGAAGAACGCCAAGGGGCTGGTGCTCAAGGCGATCGAGGAGCTGCAGGAGGAGGTCAAGGAGCTCTCCGCGCAGATCCCGAAGAAGTAGTGGCGATGAAGAAGGGCATACGCATACTGGCGGTCGACGGGTCCGCCTTCAGGAAAGGCGGAGAAGACTCGCCTCGCTGTGGGGGTCGTGGGCCGTGACGACGAGGTCGAGGGTGTCATCTCGTTCCGCGTGGACGTCGACGGGTACGACGCGACCAGAAAGATAATCAAGGCAGTAAAGAATTCGCGCTTCAGGGATCAGATAAGGTTGATCGCGATACACGGCATAACTCTCGCCGGCCTGAATTTCGTTGACCTGGTGGCGATGAGCGGGGAGCTGGGGATTCCCGCAGTCGGCGTCGTGAGGAGCAGGCCGCGCGCGAAGGAGCTGGAGAATGCGATACGCGCGTCCGAAACCGACGTCGCGCGCAAGCTCTCGCTGTTCAGGAAGATCCATGCGGGGACGGTGACCGTAAGGTCCAATGGATTCTATTTCCAGTGCGTCGGGATAACGAAGGAGGACCTACGCAACGTCTCCGACGGCGCGGTCAAGTTCCTGAGGCTCGCGCACCTGATCGCGAGCGGCGTCAGGACCGGCGAGTCGAAGGGCAGGATGTGAATTCCAATCAACCGATAAGCCTGAAGCGCGGCGTGCCCGGAATGGGCTCCTCCAACCATATATCCAAGTCCCTTGCGAAAATGAGTTCCCCGTTCGCAGCATCGCGATATATGACGCACAGCTTGTCTGTGGCCTCCTGGATTCCCACTGCCACGACCTTGACAAGATGGTTGGGATTCTTGTAGTGCGAGTAGGTGCCGCCGATCTTGACCTGCTTCTTGGCGGACTCCAATTCCCTCACCAGGTCTTCATGGCTTTTGTGAGGCATGCAATACCGGAAATAAAGTTACTGCAAAATATAAAATAAGGAAAGGTAAGGCGGTTTCCAGTCAGGTATCAGCTTGGTGCGTCCGCAGGCTCCTTCTTCGTGTCGTCCTGCCCATAGAAGCGCATGATTATCTTGCTGACGCGGCCGAGATACATCGGATATCCCTTCGTATCCCCCTGATATAGCCTCGCGCTTTCCTCTTCCGCCTTGGACGTCGTCCGCAGGAGGTGCAGAAACTGGTCCCCTGCCAAGGTCAGCTCTTTGTCTCCCGATACGGCTGCGTGCCCGGTTTTGGATGTTACCACTGCAATCAGCAGGAGATTCAATTCTCTTGCGGTAACGTCGCCGGGCCTGTTTTCGATTATGTATCTGGAGAGCGTTGACCACGCGTCGGGCCTAATCGCATGATACTGTATCTGGCCTCCATTGGCGATTGCGCTGCTCACATAATCACTACATGTCATTGTGGTTTTCCACCAATATAAATGTATCTCGAGAAGTGCGCTTTATCGGCATTCGTCTAAGCGGAAGGAAATGGACGTGCGCGCACGCGCTTCCCTTTCCCGCCCGGAATCGCGCCTCCTCTACCTTCTGTAGCGCGCGTTTCCGCTAGCCTTTATAAATGTATTCGTGCAATACTATAGTCACCGACCCTGAGCCATCTGGCTGGGTGTAGGTTGTGAAAATTGCTCTTGCAATTGGATTTAGTCTTGAGGAATGCAAATAGTTGTAAACTCGCAGTTGCATTTAGGTTTTAACACCAGTCGATGCTGCTGGAGGACACTACTATCAGATTTCGACAGCCATGCAAGTCTGCCGGCCGAGCTTCGGTCGGCGGCGTACGGCTCAGTAACGCGTGGTTAATCTACCGCAGAGAGGCGGACAACCTTGGGAAACTAAGGCTAATCCGCCATAGGCTAAGGCTTCTGGAAGGAGCCATAGCTTAAAGGGTGCGCGAATTGCAGCGCATCTGCTCTGCGATGAGACCGCGTCGGATCAGGTTGATGGCGGGGTAACGGCCCACCATGCCTTTGACCCGTAGGGGATGTGAGAGCAGGAGCCCCGAGAAGGACACTGAGACAATGGTCCTAGCGCTACGGCGTGCAGCAGGCGCGAAACCTCCACAATGCGCGAAAGCGTGATGGGGGGAGTCTGAGTGGCGGACTTCGGTCCGCCTTTTGCCAAGTCTAAATAGCTTGGAGAATAAGTGCTGGGTAAGACCGGTGGCAGCCGCCACGGTAATACCGGCGGCACGAGCGGTGTCCGCGATTATTGGGCTTAAAGGGCCAGTAGCCGGCTAGAACAGTCCCACGTGAAATGTTGACGCTCAACGTTAACCCGGGCGTGGGATACCTTCTGGCTAGGGAGTGGGAGAGATCTGGGGTACTTATGGGGTAGGGGTAAAATCCTGTAATCCTATAAGGACCACCGGTGGCGAAGGCGCCAGATCAGAACACATCCGACGGTGAGTGGCGAAGGCTAGGAGAACGAATCGGATTAGATACCCGAGTAGCCCTAGCAGTAAATTATGCAGACTCAGGTGTTGCATCAACCACGTGTTGTTGCAGTACCGTAGGGAAACTGATAAGTCTGCCGCCTGGGGAGTACGGCCGCAAGGTTGAAACTTAAAACAATTGGCGGGGGAGCACCACAAGGGGTGGATGCTGCGGTTTAATTGAATACAACGTCAGAAATATTACCTAGAGCGACGGCAGGATGAAGGTCAAGCTAATGACTTTACCTTATGAGCCGAGAGGTGGTGCATGGCCATCGTCAGCTCGTGCTGTGAAGTGTCAGGTTAAGTCCTGTAACGAGCGAGACCCTCGTTGACAGTTGCCACCCGTCCAGAGATGGGCGGAGCACTCTGTTGAGACCGCCTCTGTTTAAAGAGGAGGAAGGAGAGGGCGACGGTAGGTCAGTATGCCCCGAATCTTTAGGGCTACACGCGGCATACAGAGACTGCTACAATGGGTCGCAACTCCGAAAGGAGACGCCAATCCCCTAAAAGCAGCCAAAGTTTGGATTGAGGGCTGAAACTCGCCCTCATGAAACTGGAATCCCTAGTAATCGCTCGTCACTATCAAGCGGTGAATATGTCCCCGCTCCTTGCACACACCGCCCGTCAGATCACCCAAGTGGGGTTTTAGTGAGGCCGTGTCTTTGGCACGTTCGAACTAAATCTCCGTGAGGGGGGTCAAGTCGTAACAAGGTATCCGTAGGGGAACCTGCGGATAGATCACCTCAATACGAAACTTAGCAAGGAAAGTTTCAACATACATTGCATCGCTGTGTATGACCTAATGCGATCGAGTTTACAACCTGCATATTTCCTCAAGACTAATTTCTTTTTTATTTTCCAGACCCTGAGCGGAGCGCATGCCCGCCCGCGGATCCCTTTCACTCCCTCAGCTGCACACGGTCATCTTCTCCTCGTCCAGGCGGTAGCGGCGCCTGTGGCAGAGGACCTTGAAGTCCAGCGCCAGGTAGGGCTCCTGCTTGCCGAACGTGGCGGCCTTCCGGTGGTGGTTGTACAGTATGAGTATCCCTCCCGGACGGAGCACCCTGTGCACCTCGTCCTGGATGTCCTCCTCGTCCGCGCGCGTCAACAGGAAGTAGCTGGCGCAGATGAAGTGGTCGGAGACCACGGCGTCCACTGACCGGTCCCGCACAGGCAGCTCGCGGGCATCGGCGAGCACCCCGCCCTCGGTGCCGTGGCCCTTGCCCCAGGCGATGTTCTTTTGCGACACATCGACGAGCACGGGCTCCATGTCCTCGCGCTCGAGCATCCTGCCGAGCTGCCCGAACCCGCTCGCCAGCTGTAGCACCCTGGGCCTCGAGGCCCTGTCGGGGTAGCGCGCCCGCAGCGCGGCGATTATGGGCAGGAACGTCTCGTTGCCGCGCGAGTCATAGCCGTTGGAGAACGGGTGAGGGCAATGAGGAACCTGCCGGAGGCCTTTGAGCAGCGGACCCTCGCGGACGCGCGCAATCTCCTCCTTCAGGGCCCCCTTATAGCTCGCAGGGGACATGCCATCGCGAGTTGCCTTTTGCCTTTCCATTTCCGAACCCCTCTGATCAGTCGGAGGACGAGGTGTCCTCCAGGCGCTCCCTCAGGTCCCTGAGCGTGTCGGTGAGCGCCCCCAGGAGCGGGTGCTCCATCTCGCGCGCGCCCTTGCGCTGCAGCACGGTCATCAGCTTCGGGGGCTCGCAGAACATCACTCCGAAGGCGAACGAATCCCGGTGGATGACCTTGAATTCCGGCGGGATCTGGTGCTCCCTCATGAACTCCTTCTGCGAGGATGCCCACGAGTGGTCGAAGAGAACCAGGATTCCTCCGGGCCTGAGCACCCTCCTCGCCTCGCCGAGGATCTCCCTCTCCTTCGCGGCGTCCAGGGCCCCGTCCCTCTCGACGACAGTCAACATGTATCCCGCGCAGATGAAGTGGTCCGAGACGACGGCGTCCATCGAGCCGTCTCCGAAGGGCAGCCTGCCCGCGTCGGCGACGATGCCCCCCTGGGTGCCGTGCGCCCTCCCCCAGCGGACGTTCTCGGGGGAGACGTCCACCATGACCGGCTCCATCCCCTCGTTATCCAAGAAGTCACCCAGCTGTCCGAACCCGCTGGCCAGCTGTAGCACCCTGGGCCTCGACGCCTTATCAGGGTAGCGCGCCCGCAGCGCGGAGACCAGCGTGAGCAGGACCTCGTCCTCGCGGGCCCCGTAGTGGCAGAGGCCCTCGGGCGTCTCGATGGGGCCTTCGGCTTCTGCGGCACGTCGCTCACGCTGCTTCAGCGCGGTGGTCCACGAAGATGCGCCTGCCCTCGTCGCGCAGGGCCCTCTCGTACCTCGAAGCTAGCATCGAATCCATATCTTCCGGCGTCTCTTGCTATTTAATTGTTGACTTGGTTTTCGCGCGGGGGAAGGTTTTTTATATTCTGGAGGAGCATATCCACCGGATCGCATGGAGAAGGGAAAGACCGCCGAGGTAAGGAGCCGCTTTCGCTGGAGTTCAGAAGGGTCGACCTGGCCGAGTACAGGAGCAGCCCCGTGGACGCGCGCATACCGGTCGTAGGCGGCACGCCCGCCGAGGTGTTCAGCGTTCCGATGGCCGTCAGGTTCGAGATCCCGAGGTTCTACGTCAACGAGTCGTTCTCCGATCAGTCCCAGGTGGATACTCTTTCGCCCACCGCCCCGGAAATGAGGAGGCCCATAAAGAAGAGGCTAATGGAGGAGGAGGCGCGCCTGCCCGAGCTCGCGCCGGACAACGCCGAGGTCGCGGGGATGATGCAGGGCAACATCCAGATAACGAACAGCTTCAGCCACGAGTATCCCGGCAACCTCAAGGTCGTGGAGATAGGCTACGTATGCGGCGACAAGAAGCTCTTCAAGAAGAAGGGCGGCGAGATGCTCAGGGTCCTCGAGCTGCTGGGCAACAGGCTGAGGGACGAGTTCGAGCCTAAGGAAGTGGAGAGGCTGGCGTTCGAGGAGGCGGGCGGGGAGCTCAGGCTCGCGAGGAGGCGCGGCTAGGCGCGCGGGAGGCCCTCCAACGCTTAAATCCTTATCACACCAATGATTACCATGCGATTCAAGCCGACTAGGGAGGTGTGCTATCTGGCGGGCGCGTCATGAACAACTGCCGCGCGGACGGGGAGAGGCTCCGTCGGCATCAGGACCAAGAGGGACAAAGATGAGTCGGAGAGAGGTTAGGTGAACACGCGGTGGCCCTCGGCGTGAACACCCAGAAGATAATGATAGAGCAGAGCGGGGAGACGCAGCACGCGTTCTTCTACCACTCTAAGATAGCGAGGATGATAAGGGACACGCTCGAGAAGAGGACGACGCTCCCGAGGAGGAGATGGGAGCTCGCGGCGTGCCTGGTCGCCGGGATGTTCGACTCGAAGGGGCACATGACAGATAAGACCGATCTACCTGGGCAGGCTCGACAGGGCCGACGCGCTGATGCTCGAGAACCTGGGCGTGAGGACGCGCCGAGGGCAGGATAGGCCCGCGATAAGCGTCTTCCTGGATCTCGTCGGGAAGGAGAGCGTACTCGCCGCGGCGTCCCGCATCGCGAAGCCGAAGAAGGAGTGATCGGATCGAGGACCGCGTAGGACGGGAAAGACGGAGGGGTCGTTCTCGTGGGCGGACTGGCGCGGCCTTGCCGTCGAGGGGAGGTGGAAGGCGCTGGGCGAGCTCGACCGCGCCGAGCAGGACGTTCCCGTCTGGACCAAGGCGGCGAAGTGGATTGACGGGGCGATCGACGAGTGCGTTCTCCGCGCGAAGGAGCAAATCGGGGACGATGGGAAGTGGCGCGACGCATCCTCGCGGAGGCGGACAGGATAGCCAAGCGCGACAAAGGGTCGTGGTACAGCTGGAGGGGGCTCTCGGAAGAGGCCAGGAGAGAGGAGGCTGTTCAAGCTGGACAGGTTCTCGTACGACCACGTCGCGTCGTGGATCGAGGACGCGATAGACAGCACCGCCATGATGCTGAAGGGCGCGGCAGAGAACGTGAACTCAAGCGGAGGATGAGGGGCTGATCGCGGCCCGCCCCGAAACGCGGGGCAAGACAACATATTTAAACTGTGCAAGCATATTGAGAACAAGTGTTCGCATGCTGATGGGCGTCAAGAGAATCTACGACAAGAGGGACCTCACCGACGGGAAGAGGGTCTTCGTAGAGAGGCTCTGGCCGAGGGGCGTGAAGAAGAGCACGCAGGGCATAGACGAGTGGGTCAAGGACGTCGCCCCGAGCACCGAGCTCAGGAAGTGGTTCGCCCACGACGTTGCGAAGTGGGACGAGTTCAAGAGGAAATACGACGCCGAGCTCCTGGCGAACCCGAAGGTCGACGAGCTGATCGGGGCCATCAGGTCGAGCGACATCACGCCTGGTCTACTCCGCCGCCGACACCGAGCACAACAGCGCGGTCGTGCTGGCCGAGTTCATAAAGAAAAGGCTCTGAGGGCGGGCTCGGTCATTTCCTGATTTCGCTTCCCAGCAGCCGCGCGCGCCCCGCCTCGGCCGCCAGGACGCCGAAGACCTTCCTGAGGTTCAGCGCCTCGGTCTGCGTGAACGCGTTCCTGGAGATGAACGCGTCCGCGACGTCCAGCGCGAACTCCCCCTCCGCGAGCAGGAGCCTCGCGGCGCGGGCGACCCTCTCCCCCTTTCCGGGGGCGTCCCGCTCCTCGTCCGGGGCCCCGGAGAAGGCGAAGTCCGTGCGCACGGCCGCCTCCCTGGCCTCGTCCTGCCCGCGCCGGCGCAGAGGCGCTCCTGGCGGAGCTCAGCACGTTGACCATGAGGCACGCCGCCTCGTGCGGCTGGTGGAAGGCGTAGACCTGTATGCGGTTCCTGCTGCATCCGGACGAGATCTCCAGGAGGGATTGCGCGAGCGACTCCTCGGCCCCGGCGCCGATCCCCGCGGGCGCGTCAGCCCGCGTCTCCCGTCCTCGAAGCTGCCATGGTATCGCTTTACTCCTTTTGGCCGGGATCGGAATTAAAAGTCTTTCGTGCGGGAAAAAAAGAGCGGCGCCGAAGACCCGGCGCCGGGAAGGGCCCCTTGCGGGAGTCCTCAGAACTCGATCTTCTTTATCTCGAACTTCGTCACGGGGGTTATATCGGTGTAGCTTCTTGATGCCCTCCGCTGGAACAGCTCGAGATTATCGCCTTCATGAAGTCCTCCTTCGTCTGGCCGAGACGTACGCGGAGGCGAAATCGGTCACCGCCTTGCCAGGTCGGTCTTCGGCCTCCTCGCTATCTTGCTCCTCGTCGTTATGAGGAGCTTGAGTATCACCGGCTTGCCCTCCTTGTCCTTGACCTTGTCGTAGGTGTAGACCGCGTCGCCCCTCCTCTTCACGAAGGAGTGGAGGTAGCTGTACTGCTGGAACAGGTAGTCGATGTCCGTGTTCGCGGAGTTTCCGCTGACGTTGTCGACCTTGAGCCCGACGGTTATGAAGGAGTGGTTCGGGTTGTTGGTGATCCAGGAGAGGTTGACCTTTATTATCCTCCCGCGACGTGCTTCTCGTCCGTGGAGGGTATGCTCCCGATTATCTCGGTCGCTATCCCCTTGGGCGGGTAGACGTCAAACCACTACTTAGTCTTCCATTTGTCAACAGTTTTTGCAAGCGCCATTCTCTAACCTCATTCCTTCTTTATCATCAGTGCCGCCTGCGCAGGGTCGTACTTCCAGTCCGCCGGCAGCTTGCCGGATGCCCTGTAGTACTTGCTGAGCCTCCAGATCTTGGCCTCGACCCTTATGAGCCTTATCTTCCCGTAGACGTCCCTGTGGTTCTCGGCGAGGTGCTTGTGCATCCCGACCGCCTTCCTCATGAGCGACATCAGGTCGTCCGGAAGGATCTTCTTCACGCCCTCCTCGGTGAGGAACTGGTTCAGCCTCTTTCCCAGGAGCGGCTTGATGTAGCTGACGCCGTGCTTCTCCTTGAGCTCTGCCCTCTCGCGGCTCCGTTCAGGCCCTGCTTGGAGTACTCGAGTAGCGTCTTCTCGACCTCCTTCCTGTTCGCCTCCTGCCTGACTTCAGAGTCAGCCGGCTTTCGCGACTTCGCCTTTCCGTGTTTTCTCGTATGCAGCCTTGCCAATAGATCACGTTAAAAACTGTAGAAAAATGACCGTGATATATTATTAATCAAAAACATTTAAAAGGGTGTTTATTGCTTGTTGGGGCGCGCTGGAAATGCGGGGAATGGGGCCCACCGCGCGGCGCGGGCCCACCGCCCACAGAAAGATTTAAATATCTATTCACTCCCTAATCTAATTACTATTTTTAGGAACGTTTATAAAAGTTACCTAATATTTTCGACAAATAAATCCAAGATTGGTGATGAGAATGGCGAAGAAGGAGAAGACCAAGACGATGAAGAAAGATGCAAGCACCAAGGCGCACGAAGTGAAGGCGTCGCCAAAGGCGGAGGCGGTGGTCGAGGGGCGCGTCCACTCCATAGACAGGGAGCTCGGCGCGAACCTGGGCATAGTCCACGGCGAGGAGGGCCCGAAGGTCATAGAGAGCGTGAAGCACTGCCCGAGCTGCGGCAGCAAGGACATCTGATCCGACAGCGAGAGGGGGGAGTACGTCTGCAACGGCTGCGGCCTCGTGATCGAGGAGAACGTGACGGACACCGGCCCGGAGTGGAGGGCGTTCGACACTGACCAGAGGAACGCGAGGGCCAGGACGGGACCACGATCAAGTACATGAACTAGAACAAGGGCCTCGTGACCGAGA
>CAVSOP010000011.1:0-11514 GCA_963729635.1 uncultured archaeon
TTCCAGACCCTGAGCGGAGCGCATGCTAGATATCGATTTAACTGTGAGCCTCGAAACTCGAACATGGAGAAGATAAGGCTCGCTAAGAAAGGCGACGGAAAGGAACTCATCGGGTTGCTTAACGAGGGATTCCGAAAGGGCTTCGGGGTCTATAACAACAATAACTTCGTCTATGGCACCAAGGACGTTAGGGAGCGAAATAAGAAGCTCGCAGAGCGCGGGAAGAACAACTTCTCGTTCGTCGCGGTGGATATCGCCACAAACGAAATAGTTGGCGAGTGCAGCTTCTCCACAGAGAAGCGCGGGAGAATCAGACACAGGGGTGAAGTGGGATGGGTCGTTCACCCAGATTATGCAAGGAGAGGCATAGCGACCAGGCTTCTCAGGGCGGTCTTGGGCGAGGCGAAGAGGCGCGGGTTCAAGAAGGCGGGGGCGGAGATGGCCGCCGCCAAAATTCCTAGCGTCAGGCTCGCGAAGAAATTCGGTTTTAAGATTGAGGGAAAACGGCGGGCGGGACTTCGCTTGGATAGCGGAAAGTACGTTGATACATACGTCTTCGGCAAGATTCTGCGATAGCTTAAAGCTACGTATGATTCCAACTGAAATCGAAGTCCTTTTTCTTTTTATAAAAATTCAGAGCGGTGCCCGAACAATCGCTAGAAAGTTATTTATAACCCGGAAAGAGAGTGCTTACTGTGATTGATGATAGTGGAACGACCATGAATGTATCCCTGTGTTCAGGGACCTTGAGCTTATCCCGTTCGGCGGTTCGGCAAACACGCAGATTCCTGCGGAGATGCCCATCAGAATCATACCATTCGAGGGCAGGAAAATCCCGGCCATCGGAGTCTCCGGGGAAGGCAGGCACATGAGAGTCGATTACACTTCATACACGAAACGGGCAGCGAGCAGCGGATCAAGGGCATATTCGAGAATGAGATGCTGCAGATCGGGGCCAAGGCCGGCGCGGACCCCAGAATGGCTGAGCTCATGAAGAAAGGCACCTTCGCGCTGGACTTCAGGGAATCCACTTATCAACCGGGCAGCCTTAGGGAGCGCCTCGGTGGTCTACGTGCCCCACACCCCTTTCAGGGAGAACACCGGCAAAGGAGTGATAGAAGCGGTGATATCCGTAGGGGAGAAGATCTGCGCGGCGGTCGAACCTGCGGAGATCAAGAGAATAAGCCTGGAGAGCTGCACCGGGCCGGAGCTGATCTGATTGGGACGGCAGTCGCCCGCACCATGGAAGCGAGTCGACCTGCCCTTCAGCAACTTACGAGGCACATCCTATGAATAATCTTAGACATGTTCACAGACCGGTCGCACAGGCCCAGACTGAGATGCGGATTCCGTGCGCCAATGCGACCCTAACCAGTTTCGACGGAACCAGGGTAGAGAGAAAGATTCCGGTGTATGCCAGGATTCTGGCAATCACCCCGCAGCGCGGCAGGACATATTTCCTCCCAGAGGTGCAGATCAAGGACAATCGCCCAAAGGAAGACCAGACCATGGCGATATACAACCTCCCGCTGCTGGAGAACCGTCTTACCGAGGAGCAAGGGGAGGAGATCGGGTGGTATGTCGGCGCCGCCCGCGCGCACCTGGCTGAGTCACTGGGGCTGTCCGCGGTGAGCGAGAACACCGCCTGGTCGATCAAATACTACCGCAACCCGTACCATATACTGATAGGCCGCGTGGAGATGTTCCTTCCGACGGATCATTTTTACAAGAGCGGGGCACCCCTCGATGTCGTAATGGACATAGGGAAGGGCATTCGAAGAAACGACGATTTCAGGAATGTGATCGTGCCGGTCGTATCGGTGAAGGATGACATCAACCTAAAGATGGCGCTGAGAAACGACTTGAAAGGCTACCATAGTCAGTAATCTCGCCCTCTTCAAAAGTTTAAATCCTTATCCTACCAATGAGTACCATGCGATTCAAGCCCACCAGGGAGCTGTGCTACCTGGCAGGAGTCATGGACAACTACAGGGCCGACGAGAAGAGCTACGTGGGCCTCAGGACGAAGAACGGCGAGACCGTCGAACGGTTCGTGAAGTACGCCGTGACCCTCGGCGTCGACACCAGGAAGATAATGATAGAGCAGGCGGGGGAGACGCAGCACGCCTACTTCTACCACTCAAAGGTGGCCAGGATGATCCGCGACACCCTAGAGAAGAGGACGACGCTGCCGAGGAGGAACAGGGAGCTCGCCGCGTGCCTGGTCGCGGGGATGTTCGACTCAAAGGGGCGCATCACCGACAGGGGCGTCTACCTGGGCAGGCTCGACAGGGCCGACGCGCTGATGCTCGAGAACATGGGCGTCAGGACGCGGGAGACCAGGATCCTCAACATAAGCGTTTTCCTGCCGATGATCAAGAAGGAGAGCGTCCTGGCGGGCTCCGCCAACATCTCGAAGGCGGCCGCGGAGTGATCCGCGCGGCGCAGGAAAACAGGGCAACGTATTTAAACTGTGCAATCAATAATGAGAGCAGTGTTTCGCATGCTCATGGGCGTGAAGAGGATTTACGACAAGAGGGACCTCACAGACGGAAAGAGGGTCTTCGTGGAGAGGCTCTGGCCCAGGGGCGTGAAGAAGAGCACGCAGGGCATCGACGTCTGGTTCAAGGACGTGGCGCCGAGCACCGAGCTCAGGAAGTGGTTCTCCCACGACCCGGCGAAGTGGGCCGCGTTCAAGAAGAGGTACGAGGAGGAGCTGGCGGCGAACGCGAAGGTCGCCGAACTCGTCGCGATGGTGAAGTCGCAGGACATCACCCTCGTGTACTCGACGAAGGACACGGAGCACAACGGCGCGATCGTGCTCGCCGATTTCATAAAGAAGAGGCTTTAGCACCACGCTCTTTTTGCGCAAACACTTATTAAACTCCCAGGGCAAGGGAATTAAGGTAATCAAATGGGGATTGAGCAGAAAGACGAAGTCATGGAAGTGATAGATACCGCGTCGCGGCGTTGGTCGGGGGCGTACGTACATCAAGAAACCCCGAAGTACCTTGAGAAATTCAAGGAGGGCATACTCAAATGCGGCATGGGCGCGGGCGGAATCTACATAGAGCTGGACAAGAGCTTCTTCACCAGCGACTTCTTCCTGGTCAACCGCATCTTTCCAAGCACGATAGGCGGCCTGAGGAACAAGTCGTCGTTGGCGGAATGCCACATCGTCTGCGGAAGCTATGAGATTGAGCTTTCCCCGATAGAACACGTCATCGGAGAACTGTATTGCAACGGACACCTGGCAAAGGTGTATACAGATAGTCATATGGCGGCGTCATCGACGCCTGAGAGACTGGCGAAGGATTTCATGCTGTTGGTCAGGGTGGAGGCGGGAAATCCCCTGCTGCGTAAGGTCATGGGCTAGGCGGGCATCCAAGGCAGAGAGTAGGCTTCGTAAAAAGTCCGCGGAATCGCGCCGTCCGACGCTTCAGAACTCGACCCTCTTAATCTCGAACTTGGTGACCGGGGCTATCGGCGCGATCCTCTTGATGCCCTCCTGCTGGAACGCGCTCGCGATTATCGCCTTCAGGAACTCCTCCTTGTTCATCGCCGAGACGTACTCGGAGACGAAGGAGCTGACCGCCTTCCTCAGGTCGGTCTTGGCCCTCCTGGCGATCTTGCTCCTCGTCGTTATGAGCAGCTTCAGTATGACTCCCTTGCCCTCCTTGTCCTTTATCTTGTCGTAGGTGTAGACCGCGTCCCCGCGCCTCTTCACGAAGGAGTGCAGGTAGCTGTACTGCTGCGCAAGATAGTCTATCTCGGTGTTCGCGGAGTTGCCGCTGACGTTGTCGACCTTGAGCCCGACGGTTATGAACGAGTGGTTCGGGTTGTTCGTGACCCAGGAGAGGTTGACCTTTATGACCCTCCCGATGACGGCCTTCTCGTCGTTGGCGGGTATGCTCCCGATGATCTCGCTGGCTATGCCCCTCGGCGGGTATACGTCGAACCACTGCTTGGTCTTCCACTTGTCAACGGTCTTAGCCAGTGCCATTCCCTAACCTCATTCCTTCTTTATCATCAGCGCGGCCTGCTTGGGGTCGTACTTCCAGTCCACGGGCAGCACGCCAGAGCCCCTGTAGTACTTGCTCAGCCTGCCTATCTTCGCCTCGACCCTTATGAGCCTGATCCTCCCGTAGACGTCCCTGTGATTCGCGCCAAGGTGCTTGTGCATCCCCACCGCCTTCCTCATCAGGGCCATCATGTCGTCAGGTATCGTCTTCTTGACGCCGCTCTCGGCGAGGAACTGCCCCAGCCTCTTCCCGAGGAGGGGCTTCAGGTAGCCGGCGCCGTGCTTCTCCTTGACCTTCTGGCCTATCATGGCGCCGCTCATGCCCTGCTTTGAGTACTCGAGTATGGCCTTCTCTACCTTGGACCTGTCGGCGTCAGTCCTGACGTCGGCCGGCGCGGGCTTCCTGGACTTAGCCTTGCCGTGTTTCCTCGTATGCAGCCTTGCCAATATACCACTTAAAAACTGAGAAAAGCAACTGTAACACTATTATTAATCAACAACATTTATAAAAGCGTTTATCCCCGCCGGCGAACGCGCTACCCGTGCGCCCCTTCCTTCGGCGGGGCGTGCCCATGCCGAAAGATTTATATATCTATTCACGCACTAATTTAATTGCTATTTTTAGTAAACTTTAAAAAAGTTACTTATATTTTCGAGAGAGGATCTCCAAGATTGGTGATGAGAATGGCGAAAAAAGAGAAGGATAAGATGCAGAAGAAAGACACAAGCGCTAGGGCGCACGCGGCAAGGACGATTCCGAAGGAGGAAGTGGAGGCCGAGGGGCCGGCTCACGCCGTGACCAGGGAGCTGGGCGCGGACCTGGGCATAGTCCACGGCGAGGGCGGACCGAAGGTCATAGAGAGCGTGAAGCACTGCCCGAGCTGCGGAAGCAGGGACATCATATTCGACAGCGAGAGGGGGGAGTACGTCTGCAACGGCTGCGGCCTCGTGATAGAGGAGAACGTGACGGACACGGGCCCGGAGTGGAGGGCGTTCGACACGGACCAGAGGAACGCCAGGGCCAGGACGGGCGCCCCGATCAAGTACATGAAGCCGAACAAGGGCCTCGTGACCGAGATCGACATGTACAACAAGGACATCAGGGGCGCGAAGCTGCCTTCCAAGAGGCAGGCGCAGCTCTACAGGATCAGGAAGTGGCACAAGAGGGCGAGCATAGCCAGCTCGAGCGAGAGGAACTACCTCGTGGCGCTCCCCGAGCTCAACAGGGTGGCAAGCTACCTAGGCCTCCCGGACAACGTCAGGGAGAGCGCGGCGCTGCTGTACAGGAACTGCGTCAAGAACAACCTCATAAGGGGCAGGCCGATAGAGACGGTGGTCAACGCGGCGCTCTACGCCACGTGCAGGCAGGCGGGCATGCCCAGGACCCTGGACGAGATATCCCAGATATCCGGGGTGCCGAAGAAGGAGATAGGCAGGACCTACAGGGTCATGGCCCACGAGCTGCACCTCAAGATACCGCTCACGGACCCGATAGCCTACGTGCCGAGGTACGTCGCCGCGCTGAAGCTCAGCGGCGAGGCCCAGGAGAAGTCGGTGCTTCTGCTGAAGCAGGCCATGAAGAAGGGCCTGGTCAGCGGAAGGAGCCCGACCGGGGTCTCCGCCGCTGCGGTCTACATAGCCAGCGCCCTCGTCGGCGAGAGGAGGACGCAGAAGGAGGTGGCCGAGGTCGCCGGGGTCACGGAAGTGACCATAAGGAACAGGTACAGGGAGCTGAAGAAGGAGCTCAACATCGACGTCAACCTCTAGAGGCGAACGGATCATCCATCTCTCGTTCGCCTCTAGAGATTCACGTCGATGTTGAGCTGCTCCTTCAGCTCCCTGTACCGGTTCCTTATGGTCACTTCCGTGACTCCGGCGACGTCCGCCACCTCCTTCTGCGTCCTCCTCTCGCCTGCCAGCGCGCCGGCTATGTAGACTGCCGCCGCGCTGACGCCGGTCGGGCTCCTTCCGGTGACCAGGCCCTTCTTCATCGCCTTCTTGAGCAGCTGCACAGCCTTCTCCTGCGCCTCGCCGCTGAGCTTCAGGGCGTTGACGTACCTCGGCACGTAGGCTATCGGGTCCGTCAGCGGTATCTTCAGGTCAGCTCATGGGATATGACCCTGTAGGCCCTGCCTATCTCCTTCTTCGGCAATCCCGGATATGCTGGCGATATCTCGTCAAGCGTCCTCGGCATGCCCGCCTGCCTGCACGAGGCGTAGAGTGACGCCTGCACGACGGTCTCGATGGGCCTGCCCCTTATGAGGTTGTTCTGCACGCACTTCCTGTAGAGCAGCGCGGCGCTCTCCCTGATGTTGTCCGGAAGCCCCAGATAGCTTGAAACCCTGTTGAGCTCCGGCAGCGCAATGAGGTAGTTCCTCTCGCTCGAGCTGGCTATGCTGGCCCTCTTGTGCCACTTCCTCATCCTGTAGAGCTGCGCCTGCCTCTTGGACGGTATCCTCACGCCCCTGTATGTCCTTGTTGTACAGGTCTATCTCGGTGACAAGGCCCTTGTTGGGCTTCGTGTACTTTATCGGTGCGCCCGTCCTTGCCCTGGCGTTCCTCTGGTCGGCGTCGAATGCCCTCCATTCCGGACCCGAGTAGGTCGCGTTCTCCTCTATCACGAGCCCGCAGTTGTTGCATACGTCTCGCCGCTCTCGTTGTCGAATATGATGTCGGTGCTTCCGCAGCTCGGGCAGTGCTTCACGCTCTCTATGACCTTCGGTCCGCCCTCGCCGTGGACTATGCCCAGGTCCGCGCCCAGCTCCCTGGTCACGGCGTGAGCCGGCCCCTCGGCCTCCACTTCCTCCTTCGGAATCGTCCTTGCCGCGTGCGCCCTGAGCGCTTGTGTCTTTCTTCTGCATCTTATCCTTCTCTTTTTTCGCCATTCTCATCACCAATCTTGGAGATCCTCTCTCAAAAATATAAGTAACTTTTTTAGAGTTTACTAAAAATAGTAATTAAATTAGTGCGTGAATAATATATAATTCTTTCTGCATGGGCGGCCCCGCCGAAGCCCGGGGCCCACTGGGTAACCATTGGCACGGCGAGGATAAAACGCTTTTATAAATGTTCTTGATTAATAATAGTATTACAGTTGCTTTTCTCAGTTTTTAAGTGATCTATTGGCAAGGCTGCATACGAGGAAACACGGCAAGTCGAAGTCCCGGAAACCCGCGCCCGCCGACGTCAAGCTGACGCCGACAGGGCCAAGGTAGAGAAGGCCATACTCGACTACTCGAAGCAGGGGATAGCGGCGCCATGATAGGCCAGAAGGTAAAGGAGAAACACGGCGCGGGCTACCTAAAGCCCCTCCTGGGGAAGAGGCTGGACCAGTTCCTCGCCGAGAGCGGCGTCAAGAAGAAGATACCCGACGACATGATGGCCCTGATGAGGAAGGCGGTGGGAATGCACAAGCACCTCGGCGCGAACCACAGGGACGTCTACGGGAGGATAAGGCTCATAAGGGTCGAGGCAAGATAGGCAGGCTGAGCAAGTACTACAGGGACTCGGGCAAGCTGCCCGCGGACTGGAAGTACGACCCCAAGCAGGCCGCGCTGATGATAAAGAAGGAATGAGGTTAGTGGATGGCACTGGCTAAGACTGTTGACAAGTGGAAGACCAAGCAGTGGTTCGACGTTACCCTCCGAGGGGCATAGCCAGCGAGATCATAGGGAGCATACCCGCCAACGACGAGAAGGCCGTGATCGGGAGGGTGATAAAGGTCAACCTCTCCTGGGTCACGAACAACCCCAACCACTCCTTCATAACCGTCGGGCTCAAGGTCAACAACGTCAGCGGGAACTCCGCGAACACCGACATAGACTACCTCGCGCAGCAGTACAGCTACCTGCACTCCTTCGTGAAGAGGCGCGGCGACGCGGTCTACACGTACGAGGGTAAAAGACAAGGAAGGCAAGGGAATCGTGCTCAAGCTGCTCTAACCACGAGGAGCAAGATCGCAAGGAGGGCGAAGACCGACCTGAGGAAGGCAGTCAGCGGCTTCGTCAGGGGATACGTCTCCGCGATGAACAAGGAGGAGTTCCTCAAGGCGATAATCGCCAGCTCTTTCCAGCAGGAGGGCATAAAGAAGATCGCCCCGATAGCCCGGTAACCAAGTTCGAGATAAAGAAGGTCGAGTTCTGGAGCCGTCGGACGTGCGCGATTCCGCGGGACATTTTTATCGAAGCCTACTCTCTGCCTTGGATGCCCGCCTAGCCCATGACCTCTAACGACAGCAGGGGATTTCCTGCTCCACGCGGACTCCAACAGACAACGATCCTTCGCCAGCTCTCAGGCGCTCGATGATGCCGCCATATGACGTGAATCTGTATACACCTTTGCCGAGGTGTCCGTTGCAATACAGTTCTCCTCGATGACGTGTTCTCGCATCGGGGAAAGTCACTCATAGCTTCCGGACGACGACTTGTGGTGGCATTTCTGCGAAAGCGCGCGACTTGTTCCTCAGGTCGCCTGATCGTGGCTTGGCAGCATGTCGGTTGACCAGGACGAAGTTGCTGGTGCAGAAGCTCGTCCGAGCTTGCATCGGGGAGCATTGCCGCCCGCGCCCTATGCCGCATTTCGCTAGTATGCCCTCCTTGAATTTCTCAAGGTACTGTCGGGGGTTTCTTGCTGCACGCATGCCCCCGACCTGCAACGCCGCGACGCGGTATCTATCACTTCCATCGACTTCTGCTTTTCCGCCAATCCTCCATTTCCATTACCTCAATTCCCTTGCCCTGGAGTTTAATAAGTGTTTGCGCAAAAATGAGTCGTGGTGCTTAAAGCCTCTTCTTTATGAAATCGGCCAGCACGATCGCGCCGTTGTGCTCCGTGTCCTTCGTCGAGTACACGAGGGCGATGTCCTGCGACTTCACCATCGCGACGAGTTCGGCGACCTTCGCTGTTTGCCGCCAGCTCCTCCTCGTACCTCCTCTTGAACGCGGCCCACTTCGCCATGGGTCGTGGGAGAACCACTTCCTGAGCTCGGTGCTGGGCGCCACGTCCTTGAACCAGACGTCGATGCCCTGCGTGCTCTTCTTCACGCCCCTGGGCCAGAGCCTCTCCACGAAGACCCTCTTGCCGTCGGTGAGGTCCCCTTGTTGTAGATCCTCTTGCACGCCCATGAGCATGCGAAACACTGCTCTCATTATTGATTGCACAGTTTAAATACGTTGCCCCGTTCTTCCTGCGCCGCGCGGATCACTCCGCGGCCGCCTTCGAGATGTTGGCGGAGCCCGCGAGGACGCTCTCCTTCTTGATCATCGGCAGGAAAACGCTTATGTTGAGGATCCTGGTCTCCCGCGTCCTGATGCCCATGTTCTCGAGCATCAGCGCGTCGGCCCTGTCGAGCCTGCCCAGGTAGACGCCCCTGTCGGTGATGCGCCCCTTTGAGTCGAACATCCCCGCGACCAGGCACGCGGCGAGCTCCCTGTTCCTCCTCGGCAGCGTCGTCCTCTTCTCTAGGGTGTCGCGGATCATCCTGGCCACCTTTGAGTGGTAGAAGTAGGCGTGCTGGGTCTCCCCGGCCTGCTCTATCATTATCTTCCTGGTGTCGACGCCGAGGGTCACGGCGTACTTCACCAAGAACCGTTCGACGGTCTCGCCGTTCTTCGTCCTGAGGCCCACGTAGCTCTTCTCGTCGGCCCTGTAGTTGTCCATGACTCCTGCCAGGTAGCACAGCTCCCTGGTGGGCTTGAATCGCATGGTACTCATTGGTGGGATAAGGATTTAAACTTTTGAAGAGGGCGAGATTACTGACTATGGTAGCCTTTCAAGTCGTTTCTCAGCGCCATCTTTAGGTTGATGTCATCCTTCACCGATACGACCGGCACGATCACATTTCTGAAATCGTCGTTTCTTCGAATGCCCTTCCCTATGTCCATTACGACATCGAGGGGTGCCCCGCTCTTGTAAAAATGATCCGTCGGAAGGAACATCTCCACGCGGCCTATCAGTATATGGTACGGGTTGCGGTAGTATTTGATCGACCAGGCGGTGTTCTCGCTCACCGCGGACAGCCCCAGTGACTCAGCCAGGTGCGCGCGGGCGGCGCCGACATACCACCCGATCTCCTCCCCTTGCTCCTCGGTAAGACGGTTCTCCAGCAGCGGGAGGTTGTATATCGCCATGGTCTGGTCTTCCTTTGGGCGATTGTCCTTGATCTGCACCTCTGGGAGGAAGTAGGTCCTGCCGCGCTGCGGGGTGATGGCCAGAATCCTTGAATACACCGGAATCTTTCTCTCTACCCTGGTTCCGTCGAAACTGGTTAGGGTCGCATTGGCGCACGGAATCCGCATCTCAGTATGGGCCTGTGCGACCGGTCTGTGAACATGTCTAAGATTATTCATAGGATGTGCCTCGTAAGTTGCTGAAGGGCAGGTCGACTCGCTTCCATGGTGCGGGCGACTGCCGTCCCAATCAGATCAGCTCCGGCCCGGTGTAGCTCTCCAGGCTTATTCTCTTGATCTCCGCAGGTTCGACCGCCGCGCGGATCTTCTCCCCTACGGATATCACCGCTTCTATCACTCCTTTGCCGGTGTTCTCCCTGAAAGGGGTGTGGGGCACGTAGACCACCGAGGCGCTCCTAAGGCTGCCCGGTTGATAAGTGGATTCCCTGAAGTCCAGCGCGAAGGTGCCTTTCTTCATGAGCTCAGCCATTCTGGGGTCCGCGCCGGCCTTGGCCCCGATCTGCAGCATCTCATTCTCGAATATGCCCTTGATCCGCTGCTCGCTGCCCGTTTCGTGTATGAAAGTGTAATCGACTCTCATGTGCCTGCCTTCCCCGGAGACTCCGATGGCCGGGATTTTCCTGCCCTCGAATAGTATGATTTTGATGGGCATCTCCGCAGGAATCTGCGTGTTTGCCGAACCGCCGAACGGGATAAGCTCAAGGTCCCTGAACACAGGGGATACATTCGATGGTCGTTCCACTGATCATCCAATCACAGTAGGCACTCTGTTTCCGGGTTATAAATAACTTTCTAGCGATTCGTTCGGGCACGCGCTCTGAATTGTTGTAAAAAGAAAAAGGACTTCGATTTCAGTTTGAATCGTGCGTAGTTTTAAGCTATCGCAGAATCTTGCCGAAGACGTATGTATCAACGTACTTTCCGCTATCCCAGTGACGCCCCTGGGAGCCGTTTTCCCTCTCATCTTTAAACCGAATTTCTTCGCTAGCTCTGACGCTAGGAATATTCGGCGGAGCTGCTATCTCCGCCCCCGCTCTTTCTTCCACCTGCAACTTCTTCCCCTCGTGGCCTGCCGAAGACCGCCCTGAGAAGCCTGGTCGCTATGCCTCTCCTTGGCATTTTCTTGGGCCAATCCAACCCATCCCACTTCACCCCTGTGTTTGATTTTCCCTGTTACTTCTGTGCGGAGAAGCTGCACTCGCCGACTATTTCGTTTGTGGCGATATCCACCGCGACGAGTCGCAGAAGTCGCTCTTAAGGCGCTCTGCGAGCTTCTTATTTCGCTCCCTAACGTCCTTGGTGCCA